>NZ_JBVHQF010000003.1:0-610992 GCF_055567555.1 Streptomyces sp. NPDC026522 | reverse complement strand
GTCATCACGGTTGAAGCCACCCGACGGACGGTCATCGCGACGGAAACCACCCGACGGACGGTCGCCACCGGAACGGAACCCACCGGACGGACGGTCATCGCGGCGGAAGCCGCCACGGTCGCCACCACGGTCATCACGGTTGAAGCCACCCGACGGACGGTCATCGCGACGGAAACCACCCGACGGACGGTCGCCACCGGAACGGAACCCACCGGACGGACGGTCGTCCCGGCGGAAGCCGCCACGGTCGCCACCACGGTCATCACGGTTGAAGCCACCCGACGGACGGTCATCGCGACGGAAACCGCCGCCACGGTTGTCGCCACCACGGTCGTCACGACGGAAGCCACCCGACGGACGGTCGTCACGGCGGAAGCCGCCACGGTCCCCGCCGCGGTCGCCACCGCGGTCGTCACGACGGTTGTCGCGGCGCTCGTAGTTGCCACGCTCGTCACGGCTCTGGAAGGCCGGGCGCTCCTCGACGACCGGCTCGGCCGCGACGGCGGCCGCGACCTCGGCGACAGCGGCCTCGGCCACCTCGGCCACAGCGGCCTCCGGGTCCTCGCCGCGCTCACGGGCGGAACGGGCGACGAGGCGGTCGGCCTCCTCGCGCAGCTCCGCGGCGCGACGGGTCGCGCGCTCCAGCTGCTTGGTGAGGTCGGCGACCTCGCGCTCGGCCTGCTTGGCGGCGTTGTTCGCGGAGTCGGCCTGTACCTGCGTCAGCGAGCGGGCACCGGTGATCTCGGCGACCTCGGGGTCGAAGGCGCCGACGCCCTGGACGATGTGGCGCGAGGCGTCGACGCCCGCGTCCTCCATCAGGCGGAAGATCTGGCGTCGCTGGTGCGGGAGCGCCAGCGAGACGACGACACCGGACTTGCCGGCGCGGGCGGTACGGCCCGAGCGGTGCAGGTAGTCCTTGTGGTCACCGGCCGGGTCCACGTTCAGGACCAGGTCGATGCCGTCGACGTGGATGCCGCGGGCGGCGACGTCGGTGGCGACGAGCGCGTTGACGTAGCCGTCCTTGAAGTCGGCGAGGACGCGGGTACGAGCGCCCTGCGTCATGCCGCCGTGCAGCGCGTCGGCCTTCACGCCGGCCTCGATGAGCTGCTCGGCGATGCGGTCGGCGCCCAGCTGGGTGCGGACGAAGATGATGGTGCGGCCCTTGCGGGCGGCGATGGCTGCCGTGACCGGCGCCTTGTCCTTCGGCTTCACGACGAGCACGTGGTGCGTCATGGTCGTGACGTTGCCCTGGGCGCTGTCGACCTCGTGCGTGACGGGGTTGGACAGGTAGCGCTTGACCAGGGTGCCGATCTCGTTCTCCATGGTGGCGGAGAAGAGCATGCGCTGGCCGCCGCCGGGGATCTGGTCGAGCAGCTCGGTGACCTCGGGCAGGAAGCCCAGGTCGGCCATCTGGTCGGCCTCGTCGAGGACGGCGATCTTGACGTTCTCCAGGGAGCAGGCGCCGCGGTTGATGATGTCGCGCAGGCGGCCCGGGGTGGCGACGAGGACGTCGACGCCGCGCTCCAGGGCGTAGATCTGGTTGCCCATGGAGGTACCGCCGCAGACGACCTTCATCTTCAGGCCGAGGACGTCGCCGTAGGGCTGGAGGGCGTCCGCGACCTGCATCGCGAGCTCACGCGTCGGCGTGAGGATGATCGCGCGGGGCTTCTTCTTCTCGGTGTGGCCGCCGGCCAGCGAGGCCAGGGTCGGCAGACCGAAGGAGAGGGTCTTGCCGGAGCCGGTGCGGCCACGGCCGAGGATGTCCTTGCCGGCCAGGGCGTCCGGGATGGTCGCGGCCTGGATCGGGAAGGGGGCGGTGACGCCGTTCTGCGCGAGCTTGCGCACGATGCCCTCGGGCAGACCCAGGTCGCCGAAGGTGATGCCGGGCTCGGCGTCGGCCTCGTCGGAGGCGGCGTCGGTGGACTGGTCGGTCGTCACATCAGCCTCAAGAGCCTCGATGATGTCGTTCGCCTCGGCGGCCTCGATGGCCTCGGTGACCACAAGGGCCTCAACGGCGTCGACGATCTCGTTGGAGTCGTTCTCGGGCATGACGGCACGGTCAGAACTGGAAATGGACATGCGAAATGCGAAACCTTCCGGAGTCTCGGCACGCGCCCAAACTCCGTGAATCGCAAATCGACCGCCTCAATGCGGTCAGCCACGGCTAGGGAGAGTACGCGCCACACGGCGCTCTTCGGATTCGGCGCCGGGCAATGGGATCAAACGATCTATAACCATACGCACCCTCCCCGGGGTCTGGCAAGTTCCTCCCAAAGAAAGGTTCTGACCTGCGGCGATGCCCCGCGGGGTGGGTGCGGTCGGGTCGGCCCTACGCCGCCGGGGGGCTCGGATCGGGCTGCGGCTGCGGCGGAGGCGTCGGAGTGGGTTCCGTCACAGGCGGGTCGGTGGGCGGCTGCGCCGGCGGCGATGCGACCGGGCCGCCGGAGCCCGACCCGGACCCCGACCCGGACCCCGATCCCGACCCGGAACCGGAACCGGACCCGCCGCCGGAGCCCGACCCGGCGGAACCGGACCCGCCGCCGGTCCCCGAGCCGCCGCCCGACGGCACCTGGGACCCCTGACCGCCCGCGCCGCCGCCCGGCCCGGCCGACGGCGAGGGGACCCCGGGCCGCCCGGCGGGCGCGCCCGGGCTGGGCGAGGCACCCGCCCCGCCGGCGGCCTTGCCGGGCTCCCCGGGCTTGCCCGAAGGGTTGCCGGCCGCGTCCTTCGTGCTGTGGCCGTCGCCGTGCACTCCGGATCCGCGTCCGGAGCCGGTGCCCCCGACGGCGGTGAGGCCCTTGTCACCCACCGAGGAGGAGGGACCGGGCTTGGCGGCGTCCTCGCCGACGCTCATGCAGCCGGCCGACGCCGCGACCGCGAGCGCGGCGGCGGCCAGTCGGAGGGAAGCGGACAACTGGCGCACGGGTGGCACCTCCGGAAGGGGACAGGGAGCACGACCCGCACCGGGCGGGTCAATGTGCCCAACTCCCTTTACCCCGTAAGAGACACGCCCTCAGGCGAACAGCGCTCGCGCAACCTGCGACCCGAGGTGTACGGAACCCAGCCCGACCAGCACCGAAGCCGCCACGTTGGCGACGGCCAGGAACTTCCAGCCGCGCTCGGCCAGCCGCAGGGTCTCGTAGGAGAACGTCGAGTACGTGCTGAGCGCCCCGCACAGCCCCGTGCCGAGCAGCAGACCGAGCCGCGAGGAGGCCGCCCCGGCCAGTACGGCCCCGGTCAGCAGGCCCAGCACCAGGCAGGCGGCCGCGTTCACCACGAAGGTCCCCCACGGGAAGACCGAATCGTGCCGGGCCTGCACCGCCCGGTCGGTGAGGTAGCGCAGCGGCGCCCCGGCCACCGCGCCCACCACCACGAGCAGCCAGTTCACGCCCGCCCCCGGCCCCGCAGGGCGAGCCGGGTCGCGGCCGCCGCCGCCCAGACCGCCCCCAGCGCCGCGGCCACCGTCAGCCCGGCGTACCCGAGCGCGGTGGCGGCCTCCCCCTCGTCCAGCAGCCGCGAGAAGTCCACCGCGTACGTGGAGAAGGTGGTGAAGCCGCCCAGCACCCCCACCCCCGCGAACGGCCGCAGCAGCGGGTGCGGAGCCGTCCGGCCGCCCTCGCTGATCAGCACCATGAGCACGCCGATCAGCGCGCAGCCCACCACGTTGGTCCAGAAGGTCGCCCACGGGAACGCGCCGGGCCCGGCCGGCCACAGCAGGGCGAGCCCGTACCGCGCCGAGGCGCCCACGGCCCCGCCCGCCGCCACGGCCGCGAGCACCCGCCCCTGCGGTTCGGCGCGCTGCTGCGGCACATGGAGGTCGACGTCCGGGTCGATCGCCTCGGCGTCGCGGACCGGCCGGGTCATCCGTAGCCCAGCTCGTGCAGCCGCTCGTCGTCGATCCCGAAGTGGTGGGCGATCTCGTGCACGACCGTGACCTCCGTCTCCGCGACCACGCTCTCCCGGTCCTCGCACATGCGCAAGGTGGGGTTGCGGTAGATGGTGATCCGGTCGGGGAGGACCCCGGCGTACCACTCGCCGCGGTCGGTCAGGGGCGTGCCCTCGTAGAGACCGAGCAGCTCCGGGTCCGCCGCGGGCGGGTCGTCCTCGACGAAGACCGCCACGTTGTCCATCAGTCGGGTGAGCTCGGGCGGGATCCGGTCCAGGGCCTCTGCGACGAGTTCCTCGAACTCCTCGCGCGTCATCTCCAGCACCCGGTCATTGTCCCTCCGGGACACTCGCGGAAACCGTTTTGGCGATAGGTCCCGACATCCCATATGCTTCTCACGTCCCCGACGCGCTGAAAAGTGCCCGGCGGGCCTTTAGCCCTCATCGTCTAGTGGCCCAGGACGCCGCCCTTTCAAGGCGGTAGCACGGGTTCGAATCCCGTTGGGGGTACGCAACACTATGTGCAAGACTTGTTCTTGCACAAACCAGGTCCTGTGGAGCAGTTGGTTAGCTCGCCACCCTGTCAAGGTGGAGGTCGCGGGTTCAAGTCCCGTCAGGATCGCTGAGGCTGGAAACGGTCTCGTGGCTGGGTAGCTCAGTTGGTACGAGCGATCGCCTGAAAAGCGATAGGTCGCCGGTTCGACCCCGGCCCCAGCCACCACAGGGAAGGCCCCGTCCATCGGACGGGGCCTTTCTGCGTCACCCGGCCGTTTCCCGGGCCTTGCGGCGCCACCGGGCCAGCGCCACCGCCGGGGCCCCTACGGCGACCAGCGCCAGCACCGCCCAGTCCGGTACGGCCCGCGTCACCGACTGGACCCACCGCTCGACGGCGAACGAGTCGTCCACGTCCAGCAGCCCGGGCAGGGCGCTCGCCCCGTCGTAGAGCAGGAAAAGCGCGCCCAGGGTGATGAAGAACAGCCCGGACAGCAGCGAGGTGGTGTGCAGCCTGAGCCGGCCGAGCCGGACGGTCCGCCCGCGCAGCCAGCGCCGCCGGCCCAGGTCGAAGCGCTCCCACAGCAGGGCCAGCAGGAACAGCGGTACGGCCATGCCCAGCGCGTACACCGCCAGCAGCAGCCCGCCGTAGACCGGGCTGGCGCTGACCGCCGCCACCGTCAGCACGCTGCCCAGGATCGGCCCGGCGCAGAATCCGGCCAGCCCGTAGAGCGCGCCCAGGGCGTACACCGACAGGGCGGTGGTCGGGCGGATCCGCCCCGAGAGTTCGGCCGCCCGCTTGGAGGCGAAGCCCAGGCCGAGCAGCTGGGCGAGGCCCAGGGCGATGATCAGCCAGCCGCCCGCCAGGACCAGCCCGTCGCGGTGGCCGTGGAAGAAGCGGCCCGCGTACGAGCCGGCCGCACCCAGCGGTACGAGGGTGCTCGCGAGGCCCGCGTAGAAGATCCCGGTCCGGGCCAGCAGTCGGGAGGCGGAATCGATCGAGTACGCGAAGAAGGCGGGCAGCAGCAGCGCACTGCACGGGCTGAGCAGCGCCAGCAGGCCGCCCAGCAGGGCGGCGAGGTATCCGATGCCGTTCACTTGGCGGCCCGCGCCTGCGCCTTGGCCCGGGTGATGGCCGCCTCGAAGGCGCCGAGCGGCTGCGCGCCGGCCAGCGGCTCCCCGTTGACCAGGAACGACGGGGTGGAGGTGACCCCGATCCGGTAGCCCTCCTCCTGGTCCTTGCGCAGGGCGGCGGAGGCCTCGGTGCCGGCCATGTCCTGCCGGAAGCGGTCGAGATCGGGCACCCCGGCCTGGCGGGCCAGCTCGGTCAGCCGTTCCTCGCCGAAGCCCTTCTCCTTGGCCCCGTCGGCGTACGCGGCGGCGTGGAACTGCGCGAACCGGTCCTGCCGGCCCGCGGCCCAGGCGGCCTTCGCGGCGGTCTCCGACTCGGCTCCGAAGATCGGGAAGTTGCGCCACTCGATGCGCAGGGTGCCGTCCGCCACGTACTTGCGCATGAGCTCGGGTTCGGTGTCGCGGGCGAACTTGCCGCAGTAGCCGCACTTGAAGTCGGAGTACTCGATCAGCACGACGGGGGCGTCGGCGCGCCCGGCGGCGAGCTTGTCGCCGTCCTCGCGGCGGGCCAGGGCCGCCAGCGGGTTCGGCGCCCCGGCGGCCTCGGGCGCGGCGGCCGAGGAGGCGGAGGCGGCGGTGTGGTCCCCGGGCGCGGTGGCCTGCCAGGAGACGACCCCGAGGGTGATCGCGGCGAGGGCGGTCGCGGCGGCGTACAGCAGGGGCTTGCGGGAGGGGGCGGAAGGCATACGGGTGCTCCAGAGCGGGTGTGGCGGGTGTGAGTGAAGGGGACCGGCGGGCAGGCCGGTCCGCTACACCCGCATCACGGACAGCTCCAGCGGTCCCGGCGCCGGGCGCTCCGGCCCGCGTACGCGCACCCCCGCCGGCCGTGCCCTCCCGGCCGGGTCGGGACCGGCCGGGAGCCGGACCGCCGGGGCGCAGGCGTGGTCCCGCCCGTCGCGCGGCGGCACGGCGGGGGCCTGGTCGTGGTCCCCCGCGCCGGGCGAGCAGGCCGGGCCCTGGCCCTCGTACGCCACGGCGGTGGCCTTGAAACCCGCGCCGTGACCCGCGACGGCCGCTCCGGCGGCCGAGGAGGCCGAAGGGGCCGAGGCAGCGGCGGGGGCCGCGGGAGCGGCGGGGGCCGCGGAAGCCGTGCCCGCCAGCAGCACCGCGAGGACGGCGCCGAGCAGCCACCACACTCCACGGGCGCGGGACATGGCAGGCCTCTCACTCGGGGCACGGTCGGTTTAAGGTGATCTCGTCCCGAAATGGTACGGGTAGGAGCGACAAATGCGTTCGCCACCCGACGCTCCCGGGTGAGATCCTCGATCAGGTATGTCTACTTCCTTCGCCGCCCTGCAGACGCTTCTCGGTGAGATCTCCCTCCGTGACGCGCACCGCCTCGGCCGCCGCCTCGAAGGCGCCCGCCGCATCCGCAAGCCCGAGGCCAAGCAGGCCGTGCTCGACGAGATCGCCGCGGAGGCCGAGAAGGCCGCCGCGCGTCTGGCCGGCCGTGCCTCGCGCCTGCCCGAGGTCACGTATCCCGAGAACCTGCCCGTCAGCCAGAAGAAGGACGAGATCGCCGAGGCGATACGCGACCACCAGGTCGTGATCGTCGCGGGCGAGACCGGCTCCGGCAAGACCACGCAGATCCCCAAGATCTGCATGGAGCTCGGCCGCGGCGTCCGGGGCATGATCGGGCACACCCAGCCCCGCCGGATCGCCGCCCGCACCGTCGCGGAGCGGATCGCCGAGGAGCTGAAGTCCGAGATCGGGCAGACCGTCGGCTGGAAGGTCCGCTTCACCGATCAGGTGGACCAGGACGCCACCTTCGTGAAGCTGATGACGGACGGCATCCTGCTCGCCGAGATCCAGACGGACCGCGAGCTGCGCGCGTACGACACGATCATCATCGACGAGGCGCACGAGCGGTCCCTGAACATCGACTTCCTGCTGGGCTACCTGTCCCAGCTGCTGCCGAAGCGTCCCGACCTCAAGGTCGTGATCACCTCGGCGACCATCGACCCGCAGCGGTTCTCCCGGCACTTCGGGGACGCGCCGATCGTGGAGGTCAGCGGCCGGACGTATCCGGTCGAGGTGCGCTACCGCCCGCTCCTGGAGGAGGAGGGCGACGACAGCGACCGCGACCAGATCACCGCGATCTGCGAGGCCGTGGACGAGCTCCAGTCCGAGGGGCCGGGCGACATCCTGGTGTTCCTCTCCGGCGAGCGCGAGATCCGCGACACGGCGGACGCACTGAACAAGCGGAATCTAAGGTTCACCGAGGTGCTCCCCCTGTACGCGCGCCTCTCGCACGCCGAGCAGCACCGCGTCTTCCAGCAGCACACGGGACGCCGGATCGTGCTCGCGACCAACGTCGCCGAGACCTCGCTGACCGTGCCGGGCATCAAGTACGTGATCGACCCGGGCACCGCCCGGATCTCCCGCTACAGCCACCGCACCAAGGTGCAGCGGCTGCCCATCGAGCGGATCTCGCAGGCCAGCGCCAACCAGCGCAAGGGCCGCTGCGGCCGTACCAGCGACGGCATCTGCATCCGGCTGTACTCCGAGGACGACTTCAACGCCCGCCCGGAGTTCACCGACGCCGAGATCCTGCGCACCAACCTGGCCTCCGTCATCCTGCAGATGACCGCGGCCGGCCTCGGCGAGATCGAGAAGTTCCCCTTCATCGACCCGCCGGACCACCGCAACATCCGCGACGGCGTGCAGCTCCTCCAGGAGCTCGGCGCGCTGGACCCGGCGGAGAAGGACGCGCGCAAGCGGCTCACCCCGATGGGCCGCCAGCTCTCCCAGCTGCCGGTCGACCCGCGCCTGGCCCGCATGGTCGTGGAGGCGGACAAGAACAACTGCGTCCGCGAGGTCATGGTCATCGCGGCGGCCCTGTCCATCCAGGACCCGCGCGAGCGGCCTTCGGACAAGCAGACCCAGGCCGATCAGAACCACGCCCGCTTCAAGGACGAGACGAGCGACTTCCTGTCGTTCCTGAACATGTGGCGGTACATCCGCGAACAGCAGAAGGAGCGCGGCTCGTCCTCCTTCCGCCGGATGTGCAAGCAGGAGTACCTGAACTTCCTGCGGATCCGCGAGTGGCAGGACATCTACTCGCAGCTGCGTACGGTCGCCAAGACGATGGGCATCCACGTCAACGAGGCCGACGCCCCCGAGCAGCACGTCCACGTCTCGCTGCTGGCCGGGCTGCTCTCGCACATCGGGCTCAAAGACACCGACAAGAACGAGTACCTCGGTGCCCGGGGCGCCAAGTTCGCGGTCTTCCCGGGCTCGGCGCTGTTCAAGAAGCAGCCGAAGTTCCTGATGTCCGCGGAGCTGGTGGAGACCTCCCGGCTGTGGGCCCGGGTGAACGCCAAGGTGGAGCCGGAGTGGGTGGAGCCGCTCGCGGAGCACCTGGTCAAGCGCACCTACAGCGAGCCGCACTGGGAGAAGGACCAGGCCGCCGTGATGGCGTACGAGAAGGTCACGCTGTACGGCGTACCGATCGTGGCGCAGCGGAAGATCAATTACGGCCGTATCGATCCCGAGGTCTCGCGGGAGCTGTTCATCCGCAACGCGCTGGTCGAGGGCGACTGGCGGACCCACCACAAGTTCTACGCCGACAACCGCAGGCTCCTCACCGAGGTGGAGGAGCTGGAGAACCGGGCCAGGCGCCGGGACATCGTCGTGGACGACGAGACCCTGTTCGACTTCTACGACCAGCGCATCCCCGAGCACGTGGTGTCGGGGGCGCACTTCGACTCCTGGTGGAAGCACAAGAAGCGCGAGGAGCCCGAACTCCTCGACTTCGAGCGCGAGATGCTGCTGACCGAGAAGGCGGCCGGAGTCACCAAGGCCGACTACCCGGACACCTGGCGGCAGGGGCAGCTGAAGTTCCGCGTGACCTACCAGTTCGAACCGGGCGCGGACGCGGACGGCGTGACCGTGCACATCCCGCTCCAGGTGCTGAACCAGGTCACCGACGAGGGCTTCGACTGGCAGATCCCGGGCCTGCGGGAAGAGGTCGTCACCGAGCTGATCCGCTCGCTGCCCAAGCCGGTCCGCCGCCACTACGTGCCCGCGCCGAACTACGCTGCCCGCTTCCTGGCGACGGCGCAGCCCCTCCAGGAGCCGCTGCACGTGACGCTGGCGCGCGAGCTGCACCGGATGGTCGGGGTGCCGGTCGCGGCCGAGGACTTCGATCTGAGCCGCGTGCCGGACCACTTGAAGATCACCTTCCGGATCGTTGACGAGCGGCGCAAGAAGCTGGCCGAGGCGAAGGACCTGGAGGCGCTGCGGCTCCAGCTCAAGCCGAAGGCCCGGCAGGCCCTGTCCAAGGCCGCCGCGGCCACCGCCGAGCGGGCGGGCGGGGAGTCGGTGGAGCGGACCGGGCTGACGGACTGGACGATCGGGACGCTGAGCAAGGTCTTCGAGACCCGGCGCGCGGGCCAGCCGGTGAAGGCGTACCCGGCGCTGGTGGACGCCGGCGACAGCGTGTCCGTACGGCTCTTCGACACCGAGGCCGAGCAGCAGCGGGCGATGTGGCTCGGCACCCGGAAGCTGATCCTGCTCAACATCCCGGTCAATCCGGCCAAGTTCGCCTCGGACAAGCTGACCAACCAGCAGAAGCTGGCCCTGTCCCGCAATCCGCACGGTTCGGTCCAGGCGCTGTTCGACGACTGCGCGACGGCGGCGACGGACAAGCTGATCGCCGACCACGGCGGCCCGGCCTGGGACGAGGCGGGGTTCCGGAAGCTGTTCGACGCGGTACGGGCCGATCTGGTGGACACGACGGTGCGCACCGTCGAGCAGGTCCAGCAGATCCTGGCCGCCTGGCAGGCCTGCGAGCGGCGCGTGAAGTCCACCAACAGCCTGGCGTTGATGGCGAACGTCCAGGACGTGAAGGCGCAGCTGGCGGCGCTGATGCCGGCCGGCTTCGTGACGCTGACGGGGCTGCGCCGGCTGCCGGACCTGATGCGCTACCTGGTGGCGATCGACCGGCGGCTCCAGCAGATGCCCACGGGCGTCCAGCGGGACACGACCCGCATGGAGAAGGTCCACGAGATGCGGGACGAGTACCTGTGGCTGCTGGAGCAGTTGCCGAAGGGCCGCCCGGTGCCGGAGGGGGTCACCGAGATCCGCTGGATGATCGAGGAACTGCGCGTCAGTTACTTCGCGCACGCGCTCGGCACGGCGTACCCGATCTCCGACAAGCGCATCGTGAAGGCGGTGGACGCCGCGGCGCCCTGATCCGGTTCGACTGCACCCCCTGAGCTGCTGTACAGTCTGATTCGCAGCCGCCCGCTGGGTGGTGCATCGAGGACCTGTGGAGCAGTTGGTTAGCTCGCCACCCTGTCAAGGTGGAGGTCGCGGGTTCAAGTCCCGTCAGGTTCGCAGAAACGTCAGGGCCCGTATCCCCCAGGGGATGCGGGCCCTGACGCGTTGTCGGGTCGACTGCCCGTCCGCATGTCCGCGGAGGGCGGGCGGAGCCGGTCGCTCGGTCGCCGAGGGGCCGGCGGATCCCCCCGGGCGCCCCGTGGGGCCCCGGAGCGCCCGGCGGGCCGTACGCGCCCTCCTGCGGCCCCGTCGCGCGCAGGGGGCGGACGGGCGGCGCCGTGCACCCGCATCCCCCCTTCGCGCGAGGCGGACGGGTGACACGTCCCCTTGCGGGTGCATTGCCGGATGTACAAGAGGCGTCAGCTGTGACGGGTGTCACCACACGAGTTTTCGCGAGTCGCACATTTATCGCACCCATATGGCGACTCGATTTAATATGTGCAATGGCACCTGTCCGGCCGGGTTCCCCGGGCGCCGGCGATTCGGGCCCCTTCCGGGCATAAAAAAAGATCGCGCTGGACCCGGCGGAGTCCAGCGCGATCGAACGACGAGAACCTGTTGGGGCAGGTCCCGCCGTTTGAAGCCTTGTGGGTTTCCTCGGATTGGGGGATCCGGTTCATGCCCTCTCCCGGCGGTCAGCCGGGAGCTGTCCCCAAAAAAAAGGGGTGGTGCTGCGAGCCTCAGGCCTCGCTGCGCTGCTGCGGAATTCCCGCGAGCAGTGCGCGGACCTCAGCCTCGCGATAACGGCGGTGTCCACCCAGGGTGCGGATGGACGTGAGCTTGCCAGCCTTGGCCCAACGGGTGACCGTCTTCGGGTCCACGCGGAACATCGTGGCAACCTCAGCCGGGGTCAGCAGCGGCTCGGCATCAGGGGTGCGAGCGGTCATGAGCGGCCTCCTCGGGAGAACCGAACCATCTCGGTTCTTTCCTCTAAATTCTGCACCTTGGCCCACGTTGCCCGAAATGGACATACGCAGGCCGAGTCGGTTATAGGACGAACGGCTTGTCCTCGGCACTACAACTACACCATCCGTCCAGCCTCGACGGCCAAACCGATGGAATTGCCCTCCGAGGTGTTCATCAGCGACGGAAGCCGATGGACCGTCCCATAACGGACAGTCACCCCACTGTGACGATCAGTCACAGAGCGATCAGGAGTCGTCAGACCCCCCGTAGAGTGCAATACCGAGCATTCCGCCCAAAGTTGGGTGGAAGGAACCCTCCCCGGACTCCTTGTCCTATTTTGGCACGAGGGTAGGGGAAGGGCGCAAGGGTGTAGTTAGTGCGGTCCGTCACGCTTGAGTCAATGGCCCGGATCGGGACGTAGGTCCTGGAACAAAGACCCAAATGCCGCGATCAAGCCTCTGATCTGCGTTTTACGGCCGATCGGACGATACGGGTGACCAGGCGCCCTCCGCTAGGGACAATCCGGGCCGGTTCGGCCGATGCCCGGCCCTGAACCGCCGGACACCGTCTAGTTAGCGAAGAGCCGCTCCCGGACCGCCCTCCAGCGTTCGGCCAGCTCGGCGTGCGTCTCGGCCGCTCCCTGCGCATCCCCCGCCCGTAGCGCCGCGATGCCCGCCGCCAGGTCGCGGGCCGAACGGTCGCCGGCCAGGGCGGCCTCCGGCAGCGCGTGCAGCAGCCCGCCGTAGTCCAGCTCCACCATCGAGCGCGGGTGGAACTCCTCCAGCCAGCTCCCGACCTCCACCAGCCCCTCCGCGAGCATCCCGTAGCCCTCCGCGGCCCGCAGCGTCCGCAACCCGCGCGCCAGACGCCGCCGGGCCTGCACCATCGGTGTCCGGTAGCGCAGCCGCTCGCCCGGCAGGTACTCCCGCTCCTCGTCCGCCACCAGCACGAACCAGCGCAGCGGGACCTGCCACACCGCGGTGCGGATCCACGGGCGCCCGTCCGGGTTCCGCTCGCGCCAGGCCTCGTACGCCTCCGTCGCCCGGCGGCGGGCCGACGGGGGCAGCGCCGCGTCCAGCACCGGACGCGGGAACTCCGCCTCCAGCTCCTGGAGCGCCAGCCAGCCGCGCAGCCTGGTCCGCCACGGGCAGACCAGCAGCGCCCCGCCCAGCTCCGCCGTGAACGCGTCCCCGCTCTCGTGCGCCGGCACCCCGACCACGGGCACCCGGACCAAGTCCGCCAGCGACCTGCGCAGTTCGTCCTGGGCGGTCGGGGCGTCCGCGCGCCGGGCGTAGCCCGCCCAGTGCGCGCGCTCCGCCTCGGGGAAGGCCGCCAGGGGCTCGTAGACTCGCAGGTAAGAGGCGTACGGGACGGTCGGCCCGGTGCGCGCGGAGGGCAGTGGGCGGTCGGCGGATTCGTTCACGCTCACGTACTCCCCCGACCCGCCGGGCGGTACTCCGCACGGGGGTCCCCGCATCGCCGGTAACCCGGGAGTGTTCCGATCTACGGACAGGGAGTTCCCATCCGCCGTCCAGGTCTTACGCTGCTCCCAGCACGCCCTCCCCCACCCGCAGGGCGGGCGTCCTTCCGCCGCATCTCTTCCATGGGAGTCACCACCGTGACCGAAATGACCGACGGCGTCCTGCACACCCTGTTCCGCACGGAACAGGGCGGCCACGAGCAAGTCGTGCTGTGCCAGGACCGAGCCACGGGCCTCAAGGCCGTCATCGCGATCCACTCCACCGCCCTGGGCCCGGCCCTCGGCGGCACGCGCTTCCACGCGTACGCCTCGGACGAGGAAGCCGTCCTCGACGCGCTGAACCTCTCGCGCGGCATGTCGTACAAGAACGCTCTCGCCGGTCTCGACCACGGCGGCGGCAAGGCCGTCATCATCGGCGACCCGGACACCCTGAAGATCGAGGAACTGCTGCTGGCCTACGGCCGGTTCGTGGACTCCCTCGGCGGTCGCTACGTGACCGCCTGCGACGTCGGCACGTACGTCGCGGACATGGACGTGGTGGCCCGCGAGACCCGCTGGGCGACCGGCCGCTCCCCCGAGAACGGCGGCGCGGGCGACTCCTCCGTGCTGACGTCCTTCGGCGTGTTCCAGGGCATGCGGGCGAGCGCCCAGCACCTGTGGGGCGACCCGACGCTGCGCGGCCGCAAGGTCGCGGTCGCGGGTGTCGGCAAGGTCGGCAAGCACCTGGTCGAGCACCTGCTGGAGGACGGCGCCGAGGTCGTGATCACCGACGTCCGCCAGGAGTCGGTGCAGACGATCCTCGACAAGCACGCCACCGGGAAGTACGCGGGCCGGGTCACCGCCGTCGCCGGCACGGACGCGCTGATCCGCGTCGAGGGCCTGGACATCTACGCGCCCTGCGCGCTGGGCGGTGCGCTGAACGACGAGTCGGTGCCGGCCCTGACCGCCACGGTCGTGTGCGGCGCCGCGAACAACCAGCTCGCCCACCCGGGGGTCGAGAAGGACCTCGCGGACCGCGGGATCCTCTACGCCCCCGACTACGTGGTGAACGCGGGCGGCGTCATCCAGGTCGCGGACGAGCTGCACGGCTTCGACTTCGACCGCTGCAAGGCGAAGGCGGCGAAGATCTTCGACACCACGCTGGCCATATTCGCACGTGCGAAGGCGGATGGGATCCCGCCGGCCGCTGCGGCCGACCGGATCGCCGAGCAGCGGATGTCGGACGCCCGCGCCGCGCGCGCGGTCTGACCCGTCCCGCGACGTCCGGGGGCCCCTTCCGCCACCGCCGGAAGGGGCCCCCGGACCGCAGGGGAGACGGAACTCACTGCGCTTCGGCGGGTCGTCCGCCAGGAAAGGGTTAAAATCGCAGCTGACCAGCGAGTACGGGGTGTCTCGTTGGTCCTGCACCGGGGCGCGTCATGCGGGCGGCGTACCGTATGGCCGCGGAAGCAGGTACCGTTGAACCCCTACGGACGGTCTCTTTACGGAGAGCCCGCTCCGAACCATGAACGCGTGTCAGACTCTGGGGCCGTCGAGCCCCGTCACCGAGGGGGTCGAGCCATGGGGCGCGGCCGGGCCAAGGCCAAGCAGACAAAGGTCGCCCGCCAGCTGAAGTACAACAGCGGCGGGACTGACCTCTCGCGTCTGGCCAATGAGCTGGGCGCATCGCCGACAGAGCCGCTGCCTATCAGCGCGCCGGTCGAAGTCGATGACGATCTGGACGACGACGACCCGTACGCCAAGTACGCGGAGCTGTACAACAGCGATGACGACGAGGACGAGGACGAAGAGTCCGGTCCGTCGGCGCACCGTCGCGGCGCTTGACGCACACACCGCGTCTGCACCCGCTCAGAGTCTTGAGCGACTCGAAGTAGTGAAACCCGGTCCAGGGCATGGCCCCGGACCGGGTTTCAGTGCTGCTCAGCTCGCGTAGGAACCGGTGAGGGTCGCGCCCTCGGTGTGGTCGCCGCGGTCCAGGATCTCCCCCGCGACCCAGGCGTCGACGCCCCGGTCGGCCAGCGCGGTCAGGGCCACGTCCACCGACTCCTGCGGGACGACGGCCATCATGCCGACGCCCATGTTCAGCGTCTTCTCCAGCTCCAGCTGCTCCACCCGGCCGGTCCTGCCGACCAGGTCGAAGATGGCGCCGGGAGCCCAGGTCGAGCGGTCGACCGTGGCGTGCAGGTGATCCGGGATCACCCGGGCGAGGTTGGCCGCGAGGCCGCCGCCCGTGATGTGGGAGTACGCGTGGACCTCGGCCGTACGGGTGAGGGCCATGCAGTCCAGCGAGTAGATCTTGGTCGGCTCCAGCAGTTCCTCGCCGAGGGTCCGGCCGAGCTCGTCGACGTGCTGCTCCAGGGCCATGCCGGCCTGGTCGAGCAGGACGTGGCGGACCAGCGAGTACCCGTTCGAGTGAAGGCCGGACGATGCCATCGCGATGACGGCGTCACCCGTACGGATGCGATCCGCACCCAGCAGCCGGTCGTACTCGACCACGCCCGTGCCCGCACCCGCCACGTCGAAGTCGTCCGGGCCCAGCAGGCCCGGGTGCTCGGCGGTCTCGCCGCCCACCAGGGCGCAGCCCGCGAGGACACAGCCCTCGGCGATGCCCTTGACGATGGCCGCGACACGCTCGGGATGCACCTTGCCGACGCAGATGTAGTCGGTCATGAAGAGCGGCTCGGCGCCGCAGACGACGATGTCGTCCATGACCATCGCGACCAGGTCGTGGCCGATGGTGTCGTACACGCCGAGCCGGCGGGCGACGTCCACCTTGGTGCCGACGCCGTCGGTGGCGGAGGCGAGCAGGGGGCGCTCGTACCGCTTGAGGGCGGAGGCGTCGAAGAGGCCGGCGAACCCGCCGAGGCCGCCGAGGACCTCGGGGCGCTGCGTCTTCTTCACCCACTCCTTCATGAGCTCGACGGCGCGGTCTCCCGCTTCGATGTCGACACCTGCTGCTGCGTAGCTGGCACCGGTGGTCTTCTCTGTCATGACAGGAGAGAGCTTTCGTGTCGTTACTGCGGGTGGTGCACGGCCCTGGGAAAAGCCTGAAAGACAGGGCCGGGCGCAGGTTGTACGGGGAGCGCGGAGCGGACCCGCCCGCCGGGGGCGGGTCCGGTGCGTCCTACGGGCGCCGGAGCGCGTCGGCGGCGTCGGTGCCGCCCGCGAGCTCGGTCTCCAGGAGCTGCTTGCCGAGCAGCTGCGGGTCGGGCAGCTCCATCGGGTACTCGCCGTCGAAGCAGGCCCGGCAGAGGTTGGGCTTCTGGATGGTGGTCGCCTCGACCATCGCGTCGAGCGAGATGTACGAGAGCGAGTCGGCGCCGAGCGACGTGGCGATCTCGTCGACCGTCATGCCGTTGGCGATCAGCTCGGCCCGGGTGGCGAAGTCGATGCCGAAGAAGCACGGCCACTTCACCGGCGGCGAGGAGATCCGGATGTGGACCTCGGCCGCGCCGGCCTCGCGGAGCATCTTGACCAGGGCGCGCTGGGTGTTGCCGCGGACGATCGAGTCGTCCACGACCACCAGGCGCTTGCCCCGGATGACTTCCTTGAGGGGGTTGAGCTTGAGCCGGATGCCGAGCTGGCGGATCGTCTGCGAGGGCTGGATGAAGGTCCGCCCCACGTAGGCGTTCTTGACCAGGCCCGAGCCGTACGGGATGCCGCTGGCCTCGGCGTAGCCGACCGCGGCGGGCGTGCCGGATTCCGGCGTCGCTATCACCAGGTCCGCTTCGACCGGGGCTTCCTTGGCCAGCCGCCGGCCCATCTCGACACGCGAGAGGTAGACGTTCCGGCCGGCGATGTCGGTGTCCGGGCGGGCCAGGTAGACGTACTCGAACACACAGCCCTTGGGCTTCGCTTCCGCGAATCGGGAGGTGCGCAGGCCGTTCTCGTCGATCGCGATCAGCTCGCCCGGCTCGACCTCGCGGACGAAGCTGGCGCCGCAGATGTCGAGGGCGGCGGTCTCGCTCGCGACCACCCAGCCGCGCTCCAGGCGGCCGAGGACCAGCGGGCGGATGCCCTGGGGGTCACGGGCGGTGTAGAGGGTTCCCTCGTCCATGAAGACCAGCGAGAACGCGCCCTTGACCTGGGGGAGGACCTTGGCGGCCGACTCCTCGATGGTCAGGGGCTTGCCCTCGTCGTCGGTCTGGCCGGCCAGCAGGGCGGTGACCAGGTCGGTGTCGTTGGTGGCTGCCACCTGGGTGGCGCGCCCGTCCTGACGGGGGAGGTCGGCGACCATCTCGGCGAGCTCGGCGGTGTTCACCAGGTTGCCGTTGTGACCCAGGGCGATGGAGCCGTGGGCGGTCGCGCGGAAAGTCGGCTGGGCGTTCTCCCAGACGGAGGCACCGGTGGTCGAATAGCGGGCGTGACCGACCGCGATATGACCTTGGAGCGAGCCGAGAGAGGTTTCGTCGAAGACCTGGGAAACGAGGCCCATGTCCTTGAAGACGAGGATCTGGGAACCGTTGCTCACAGCGATTCCCGCGGACTCTTGTCCGCGGTGCTGTAGTGCATACAGTCCGAAGTAGGTGAGCTTGGCGACCTCTTCACCCGGAGCCCAGACACCGAAGACGCCGCAAGCGTCCTGGGGGCCCTTTTCGCCGGGGAGCAGGTCGTGGTTGAGTCGTCCATCACCACGAGGCACGCTCCCGAGTGTAGGCGAGATCGACCACTGGTCCGAATTGGGGACGGCCGGGAAATCTCACAGCACACAGGGTGACCGGACGCTTCCGTCTCGGTATGCGGAACCCTTTGTTGACAGGTACGCGGGCATTCGACAGGCTCTCGCCCCATGCAGCCCCTCGGTGACCGCACGGTCACCCTCGTCGAGCGCCGGCACGTGGACCTGGTCCGTGTCGCGAGCGCCATCTGTCGCTGTTCCGCGTAGTCACACGCCGCCTTCCCCCGTCTTTCGCGCTTCGTCGCGTGCCATGTCGCGCGCTCCGTTGCGCGCCGCCCTTTTCCTGCTCCCCGCCTGAGCCCGATCCGCCGTGCCGTGCGCCGTCCCGCGCCGCCCGGAGCCGGGCCGGCGGGCCGTGCCCTGGAGTACCTGTGACCTCGTACGAATCCCCCCTGTCCCGACGCGCCTTCGGCGGCGCGGTCGGTGTCGGCGCCGCCGCGGCGGTGGGGCTGGGCGCGACGCCCGCCGCCGCCCGACCGCAGGAGACCACCGCCGCCCAGGACCACGGGACCGGCCCCGGCGAGCGGGAGTTCCGGGCGGCCCGGGGACGTCCCTCCCGGCGCCCGAACGTCCTGTTCATCCTGGGTGACGACCTCGGCTGGGCGGACCTGTCCTCGTACGGCTCCCCGCACATCAAGACCCCGAACCTGGACCGGCTGGGCCGCCAGGGCGTCCGCTTCACCGACGCCTACGCGGGCTCCGCGACCTGCTCGCCGACCCGGTTCAGCCTGTACACCGGTCGCTACCCGGGCCGGACGAAGGGCGGGCTGGCCGAACCGATCGCCGACAAGTCGGCCGGGCTGGAGCCCACGCACCCGACGCTGGCCTCGCTGCTGCGCGACTCCGGGTACGCGACGGCGCTGATCGGCAAGTGGCACTGCGGCTACCTGCCGGACTACAGCCCGACCCGTTCGGGCTGGGACGAGTTCTTCGGCAACTTCGGCGGGGCGCTGGAGTACTACTCCAAGCTGGGCCTGGGCGGCGAGTACGACCTGTACGAGGGTGACGCCGAGTACAAGGACCTGCGCTACTACACGCGGATCATCACGGAGCGGGCGAGCGAGTACGTCTCCCGCGACCACCACGGCAGGCCCTGGCTGCTGAACCTCAACTTCACCACCCCGCACTGGCCGTGGATCGCGGACGGGGACACGGCACAGAGCGCCCAGATCGTGCGGCGGATCAAGGCGGGCGACGCCCGGGCGCTGTGGCACCAGGACGGCGGGTCGGTCGAGAAGTACAAGCAGATGGTGGAGGACCTGGACCGCTCGGTCGGCGAGGTGCTGAACGCCCTGGCGCGGTCGGGGCAGGAGGAGGACACCCTGGTCGTCTTCGCCAGCGACAACGGCGGTGAGCGCTTCTCCTACAACTGGCCGCTCTCGGGCAACAAGGCGTCCCTGCAGGAGGGCGGGATCCGGGTGCCGACGCTGGTGCGCTGGCCCGCCCGGCTGGACGCCGGCCAGGTCAGCCGCGTCCCGGTGTTCAGCCCGGACTGGACGGCGACGCTGCTGGAGTTGGCCGGGACCCGGCCGCACCCGGCGTACCCGCTGGACGGGGTGAGCCTCGCCGGGTACCTGCTGCGCGGGGAGCGGCCGGCGGAGCGGGACCTGTTCTGGCGGGTGCGCGGGGAGCGGGCGCTGCGCCGCGGGGACTGGAAGTACTACCGGGGCAGGAGCGGCCGGGACCAGCTCTTCAACCTGGCGCAGGACGCGCGCGAGCAGGCCGACAAGGCGGCCGCGGAGCCGGCCCGGCTGGCGGGGTTGCGGGCCGCGTGGGAGAAGACGGACGCGGGACTGCTGCCCTACCCGGCGTGAGCCGCTACTCCGCCGCCCAGGCCGCTTCGGCGGTCAGGGCGGTGCCGTCGGCGCCGGTCAGGGTCAGCGTCCGGCCCTGGACCCGCCAACTGAGCGGGCCGCCGCCGAACAGCGCGGTCAGGGCCTGCTCGACCTCGGCCGCCGGGCCCGCGCAGGCCGTCCGGGTCGTGGCGAGCGGGCCGAAGGTGAGGGAGGGGCCCGCCACCACGGCCCGGGCCGTGAACCGGTTGCAGCCCAGGCCACCGCTCGCGGATCCGTCGGGGGCGAGGGCGAAGCGGGCCCTCCCGGCGGCTTCGGCGGCCACGGCGGAAGCCGCTCCGCCCCGGCCCAGGGAGGTGACGGTCCACTCGGTGACGGTGAGCGGCGCGTCCGCGACCGGCTGCTCCGGGGAGGGTTTCGCGTCGACGGTGCCGGAGTGCACGGGCCGGGGCGGGGCGTCCCGCGCGCTGCATGCGGCGGCCCCCGCGAGCGCGAGGACGGCGGCCAGGAGGGCTGCGGGCAGCTGCGGGCGAGGTGTACGCATGCCCCTGTGACGGGCGGCCCGGCCGGCTGGTTCCCCGCTCAGCTCATCAGGGGCAGCAGCGCCGACAGGTCGGCCCGCTCCCCGCTGGCCCGTACGTGGGCCTCCCGCACCGCCTCCGCCCAGCCGGTGCGGCCCGTCGCGAGCCGGATCCAGGTCAGCGGGTCGGTCTCGACCACGTTCGGCGGGGTACCGCGGGTGTGGCGGGGCCCTTCGACGCACTGGACCACCGCGAAGGGCGGGATCCGTACCTCGACCGAGCCGCCCGGCGCGGTGACGGCGAGGGCGTCGGCGAGCAGCCGGGTGCAGGCGGCGAGGGCCTGCCGCTCGATCGGGACGTCCAGCCCGGCGGCCCGGTTCAGGTCATCGGTGTGCACCACCAGCTCCACGGTCCGGGTGACCAGGAAGTCCCCCAGGGTCATGGCCCCGATCCACAGGTTCAGCACCCGGCGGTCCGGGTTCGCGGCCAGCGCCTCGGCCAGTCGCGCCCCGGCGCGCTCGTACAGCTCGGGCAGCGGCGCACCGACCAGGGTCTCCTTCGCCGCCTCGGCGATCTTCCCGGCGAGCGAGGCGGTGGCGAAGGGCCACTCGACCGCGGTCAGTTCGGGTACCGCGGCGGGCGGCCGGGCGAGTCCGGCGGCCAGCGAGTCGGCGATCCACGCGATGTGCGCGGCCAGATCCCCGACCGTCCACTGCCCGAGCCCACTGGGCCGGCCCAGCTGCTCGGGGGTCAGCTCCCGTACGGCGTCCGCGACATGGCCGAACTGGGCCGTGACGGCGGCGCGGATCTTGGCGGAGTCGTAGCTGCGCGTTTTCCTCTTGGCGGGCGGCATGGCCCGACCCTACTCGGGCGCCGCACGCACGGGCCCCCGCCCGGACGGGTCCGGGCGGGGGCTCGTGGGGTGGAGCGGGGATCAGGCGAGGAGCGCCGGGATCGTCGCCTCGTGGGCGGTGCGCAGTTCCGCGAGCGGGATCGTGAACTCGCCCTGGACCTCGATCTCCTCGCCGTCGACCACGCCGATGCGGGCCGCCGGCAGGCCCCGCGCACCGCACATGTCGGTGAAGCGGAGTTCCTCGCTGCGCGGGACCGCCACGATGGCGCGGCCCGCGGACTCGGAGAAGAGGAAGGTGAAGGCGTCCAGGCCGTCCGGGACCACGACCCGCGCGCCGTTTCCGCCGCGCAGGCAGGACTCGGTGAGCGCCTGGATCACGCCGCCGTCCGACAGGTCGTGCGCGGCGTCGATCATGCCGTCGCGCGAGGCCGAGATCAGGATCTCGCCGAGCAGCTTCTCGCGGCCCAGGTCCACCTTGGGCGGCATGCCGCCGAGGTGGTCGTGGACGACCTGGGACCACGCCGAGCCGCCGAACTCCTCGGCCGTGTCGCCGAGCAGGTAGAGCAGCTGGCCGGCCTCCGTGAACGCCATCGGCGTCCGGCGGTTGACGTCGTCGATCACACCGAGGACCGCCACGACCGGGGTCGGGTGGATCGCGGTGTCACCGGTCTGGTTGTAGAGCGAGACGTTGCCGCCGGTCACCGGGGTGCCCAGCTCCAGGCAGCCGTCCGCGAGACCGCGGGTGGCCTCCGCGAACTGCCACATGACGCCCGGGTCCTCGGGGGAGCCGAAGTTCAGGCAGTCGGAGATCGCGAGGGGCTTGGCGCCGGTCGCGGCGACGTTGCGGTACGCCTCCGCGAGCGCGAGCTGCGCGCCCGTGTACGGGTCGAGCTTCGCGAAGCGGCCGTTGCCGTCGGTGGCCATCGCGACGCCGAGGTTGGTCTCCTCGTCGATGCGGACCATTCCGGCGTCCTCGGGCTGCGCGAGCACCGTGTTGCCCTGCACGAACCGGTCGTACTGGTCGGTGACCCAGGACTTCGAGGCCTGGTTCGGGGACGAGACCAGCGCCAGGACCTGCGCGCGCAGTTCCTCGGAGGTCTGCGGCCGGGGCAGCTTGCCCGCGTCGTCCGCCTGGAGCGCGTCCTGCCACTCGGGGCGGGCGTACGGGCGGTGGTAGACCGGGCCCTCGTGGGCGACGGTGCCCGGGGGCACGTCCACGATCTGCTCGCCGTGCCAGAAGATCTCCAGGCGCTCGCCGTCGGTGACTTCACCGATGACGGTGGCGATGACGTCCCACTTCTCGCAGATCTCCATGAAGCGGTCGACGTGCTGCGGCTCGACGATCGCGCACATGCGCTCCTGCGACTCGCTCATGAGGATCTCCTCGGGCGAGAGCGTCGCGTCGCGCAGCGGCACGGTGTCCAGCTCGACGCGCATGCCGCCGGAGCCGGCGGAGGCCAGTTCGCTGGTGGCGCAGGACAGCCCGGCGCCGCCGAGGTCCTGGATGCCGGCGACCAGCTTCTCCTTGAAGATCTCCAGGGTGCACTCGATGAGGAGCTTCTCCTGGAAGGGGTCGCCGACCTGGACGGCGGGGCGCTTGGTGGGCTTGGAGTCGTCGAAGGTCTCCGAGGCCAGTACGGAGACGCCGCCGATGCCGTCGCCACCGGTGCGGGCACCGTAGAGGATGACCTTGTTGCCGGGGCCGGACGCCTTGGCGAGGTGGATGTCCTCGTGCTTCATGACGCCGATGCAGCCGGCGTTGACCAGCGGGTTGCCCTGGTAGCAGGCGTCGAAGACGACCTCGCCGCCGATGTTCGGCAGGCCCAGGCAGTTGCCGTAGCCGCCGATGCCCGCGACCACGCCGGGCAGGACGCGCTTGGTGTCGGGGTGGTCGGCCGCGCCGAAGCGCAGCGGGTCCACGACGGCGACCGGGCGGGCGCCCATGGCGAGGATGTCGCGGACGATGCCGCCGACGCCGGTGGCCGCGCCCTGGTAGGGCTCGATGTACGACGGGTGGTTGTGCGACTCGACCTTGAAGGTGACCGCGTAGCCCTGCCCGACGTCGACGACTCCGGCGTTCTCGCCGATGCCGACGAGCATGGCCGTGTTCTCGGGGGCCTTCTCGCCGAACTGCTTCAGGTGCACCTTGCTGCTCTTGTACGAGCAGTGCTCGGACCACATGACGGAGTACATGGCGAGCTCGGCGCCCGTGGGACGGCGGCCGAGGATCTCCCGGATGCGGGCGTACTCGTCCTCCTTGAGGCCGAGTTCCTTCCAGGGCTGCGCCGCGTCCGGGGTGCCGGTGGCGTTCTTGACGGTATCGAGGGTCATGCGGAAACCAGCTTCTTCAGGACCGACGTGAAGAACGGGAGGCCGTCGGTGCGGCCGGTTCCGATCAGCGGTTCGACCGCGTGCTCGGGGTGCGGCATGAGGCCCAGGACGTTGCCGGCGGCGTTGGTGATGCCGGCGATGTCGCGGAGCGAGCCGTTCGGGTTGCCGTCGAGGTACCGGAAGGCCACGCGGCCTTCGGCCTCCAGTTCGTCGAGCGTGCGCTCGTCGGCGGTGTAGCGGCCGTCCATGTTCTTGAGCGGGATGGAGATCTCCTGGCCGGCGCTGTAGTCGCCGGTCCACGCGCTCTCCGCGTTCTCCACGCGCAGCTTCTGCTCGCGGCAGATGAAGTGCAGGTGGTTGTTGCGGAGCATCGCCCCCGGCAGCAGGTGGGCCTCCGTGAGGACCTGGAAGCCGTTGCAGATGCCGAGGACGGGCATGCCGGCCCTGGCCTGCTCGATGACGGTCTCCATCACCGGCGAGAAGCGGGAGATGGCCCCGGCGCGCAGGTAGTCCCCGTAGGAGAAGCCGCCCGCGAGGACGACCGCGTCGACCTGGTGGAGGTCCTTGTCGCGGTGCCACAGCGAGACGGGCTCGGCTCCGGCGAGGCGCACGGCGCGCAGCGAGTCACGGTCGTCCAGCGTTCCGGGGAACGTGACGACTCCGATGCGAGTGGTCACCGTCAGGCCTCGACCTTCACGGTGAAGTCTTCGATGACGGTGTTGGCGAGGAACGTTTCGGCCATCTTGTGGATGCGGTCGAGGGCGGCCTGGTCGACCGGTCCCTCCACCTCCAGTTCGAAGCGCTTCCCCTGGCGGACGTCGGCGATCCCGTCGAAGCCCAGGCGCGGCAGTGCACGCTGCACCGCCTGGCCCTGGGGGTCGAGGATCTCCGGCTTGAGCATGACGTCGACTACGACGCGTGCCATCGGGCACTCCCGTGTGGTGGTTGGTGCGAAGGCGGTTCCTCCAGCGTACCCGTCCGAAATTTCTACGCGGGTAGATATCCGCAGGCCTCCCGAGCGGCGCCGTTTGGGCTTCACCAACGCTTCGCAAAATCCACCGGAAAACCACTCGCCCGCCATTGCGGCCGGACACGCGGAGATAATTAACTGGGCTTCGCAATTCAATGGGAATCGCGGTACAAAGGAATCAGCCGGGATTCCGGCCGATTGACGCATTGCTCCGAAACATCCACACAGGCGACATCACCGCACGTCAGCACGTGGTGACCTCGCACGAAGGGACCGATATCCGTGGCGCAGCGCGTAGTGGTCACGCTCTCCGATGACATCGACGGCGGAGCGGCGGCGGAAACGGTCTCGTTCGCCCTGGACGGTAAGTCGTACGAGATCGACCTCAATCCGGCCAACGCAAAGAAACTGCGGAAGAGCCTGGCGCCTTACGTGGCCGCCGGCCGTCGGCAGGCCCGCTCGGGCAAGGCGTACCGGCACACCAGCATCGCCCCCGACCCGGCCGTCGTACGCGCCTGGGCCCGGTCGAACGACCACGACGTGCCGCCGCGCGGCCGCATCCCGAAGCGGGTCTACGAGGCCTACAACGCTGCCCACTGACCCCGGATTTGCCATCCACCCCCTCCGATCGGCTAGTGTGTGGATCACGCCGAGGGGCCAGACCGCAGGTCAAAGCCCCGAAGGTCGTGCGGGTGTAGTTCAGTAGCAGAACACCCCCCTTCCAGGGGGGAGGCGCAGTGTGCAATCCCTGTCACCCGCTCTGCACGCTTTACCGGTCACGGTTGTGGATCAGGTAGAGTGATGCTCGCAACTCGGCACGGCATTCACGTCGTCGCGAGCGTGCGGACGTAGCTCAGTTGGTAGAGCACCACCTTGCCAAGGTGGATGTCGCGAGTTCGAGTCTCGTCGTCCGCTCAGAGGACAAAGGCCCTGATCATTGATCAGGGCCTTTGTCGTATGTCCAGGAAGCCGAGGGTTCAGACGTGCCGAAGATGACCGGGTGGTGGCGCAGCCGCGGCAGCGCGGGCAAGGTCGAGCTGTACACCCGCTGGTCGTTCCACTCCTTCGTCGTGCTCGAAATCGCGTCCTTCGGGCTGGGCGCGCTCGCGTCGGCGGCCGGGGACGAATCCACCCGGTCCTCCTGGCCGGTGGCCACGGGACTGTTCCTGCTGGTCTGCGCCCAGGCCGTGCTCGTCGGGTTCCTCTCCTCCCGGGCCCTGGACTGGCTCGTCGAGCGCCGGGAGCGCCCGGTCCGGCTCGCGGTGGTGACGGCGGTGGTCACCGGCGCCGCCTGCGTCACCGCCCTGGCCCTGGTGCGGACCGGCCAGGTGGACGCGGCCGTGGTCCCGGCCCCGGTGATCGGCATGACGGGTTTCTCCTGCGGATCGTTCGCGCTGTGCGTCAAGCGGGTCCGGCACATGACGTACGCGCCGCTGGGCGCGGCCGTCCTCACGGGCGGGGCGGCGCTCGCCGCGGGCCTCCCGGCGGCTTCCGTCCTCGGGTACGCCATGGGGGTGCCGGCCGGCGGCCTCTTCTTCAGCGTCGCCTACGGATTCTCCGCGTGGCTGCTGAAGACCGTGCGCGAGCTGGACCGCTCGCGGGAGTACCAGGCGCGGCTGGCGGTGGCCGAGGAGCGACTGCGGTTCGGGCGGGACCTGCACGACGTGATGGGCCGCAACCTGGCGGTGATCGCGCTCAAGAGCGAGCTGGCCGTGCAGCTGGCCAGACGCGGACGTCCCGAGGCGGTGGAGCAGATGACCGAGGTGCAGCGGATCGCGCGCGAGTCCCAGCGCGAGGTGCGGGACGTCGTGCGCGGCTACCGGGAAGCGGACCTGGCGGTGGAACTGGACGGCGCCCGCGGGGTGCTGAGCGCCGCCGGGATGGACTGCCGGGTCGAGTTCGGGGCCGGGCGGGCGCTCCCGGCGGAGGTGCAGTCCGCGCTGGGCTGGGTGGTCCGGGAGGCGACCACCAACGTACTGCGGCACGGTGACGCCCGCAGCTGCCTGATCCGGCTGACGGCCGGGGACGGGCCGGACGGCACGGTGACGCTGCTGGTGGAGAACGACGGCGCCCCGGCCGAGGCCCCCGCCGGACCGGCCGGGTCGGGGCTGGCCGGGCTGCGCGAGCGGCTCGCGGCCGTGGACGGCGCCCTGCGGGCGGGGCCCGTGGCGGGCGGCCGGTTCCGGCTGGTCGCGGAGGTTCCCGGCCCGCGGGGACGGACGACGGAGGTGGGGGCGTGAACCCCGTACGCGTACTGCTGGCCGATGACGAGCACTTGATCCGCGGGGCGCTGGCCGCGCTGCTGGCCCTGGAGGACGACCTGCTCGTCGTCGCGGAGGCGGCCTCGGGGCCGGAGGCGCTCGCCATGGCCCGGGCGCACCGGCCGGACGTGGCGGTCCTGGACCTCCGGATGCCGGGGGCGGACGGTGTGAGTGTGGCCACATCGCTGCGGTCCGAACTCCCTGACTGCAAGGTCATGATCGTGACCAGCCACGGCCGTCCCGGCCACCTCAAGCGGGCCCTGGCGGCGGGTGTACGGGCCTTCACGCCCAAGACGGTGTCGGCGCAGCGGCTGGCCGAGCTGATCCGGACCGTCCACGCCGGAGGGCGTTACGTGGACCCGGAGTTGGCGGCCGACGCGATCAGCGCCGGGGATTCCCCGCTGACCGCCCGCGAGGCGGAGGTCCTGGAACTCGCCGGGGACGGGGCGCCGATCGCGGAGATCGCGGAGCGGGCCTGCCTGTCGCCGGGGACGGTACGGAACTACCTGTCCTCGGCGGCGACGAAGCTGGGGGCGGAGAACCGGCACACGGCGGTGCGTCTCGCGCGCGAGCGGGGTTGGGTATAGTGGGTACCGCGCTACGGCGCATGCGGACATAGCTCAGTTGGTAGAGCACCACCTTGCCAAGGTGGATGTCGCGCGTTCGAGTCGCGTTGTCCGCTCAGCGTGAGAAGCCCCCCGGTCCTCGGACCGGGGGGCTTCTTCGTGTTCAGGACTCAGTGGCCGCGGGCGCGGGGCGGGTCGCGGCGGCGCTGTGGGCGGCCCAGCTCTGGCCGGTGAGTCGCTCGTAGGCCTCGATGTACTTCGCCCGGGTCTGCTCGACGACCTCGCGCGGCAGCGCCGGCGGCGGCAGCTCGCCCTTCGGGTCCCAGCCGGATTCGGGGGAGTTCAGCCAGTTCCGGACGTACTGCTTGTCGTAGGAGAACTGGGTGCGGCCCGGCTGCCACTGGTCGGCGGGCCAGAAGCGCGATGAGTCCGGGGTCAGCACCTCGTCGGCGGCGACGAGCGTGCCGTCGGCCGTGTGGCCGAACTCGAACTTGGTGTCGGCGAGGATGATCCCGCGGTCCCGGGCGATGTCCCGGGCGCGGCTGTAGACGGCCAGGGTGAGCTGGCGCAGGGCCGCCGCCGTGTCGGCGCCGACGGTGCGCGCGACCTCCTCGTAGGACACGTTCTCGTCGTGCTCGCCGACCTCGGCCTTGGCGGCCGGGGTGAAGATCGGGGCCGGCAGCTCGGAGCCGTCGACGAGCCCTTCGGGGAGGGCGAGGCCGCAGACAGTGCGGCTCTGCCGGTACTCGGCGAGGCCGGAGCCGGTGAGGTAGCCGCGGGCCACGCACTCGACGGGGACCATGTCGAGGTTGCGGCAGACCATCGTGCGGCCGGCCCAGTCGGCGGGGGCGCCGGCGGGCAGCTCGGTGCTGATCACGTGGTTCGGGACGAGGTCCGCGAGCTGGTCGAACCACCACAGGGAGAGCTGGGTGAGGACGCGCCCCTTGTCCGGGATCCCGGTGGGCAGCACCCAGTCGAAGGCGGACATCCGGTCGCTGGCGACCATGACGAGGTTGCCGTCCTCGTTGCGGTAGAGGTCGCGCACCTTTCCGGTGTGGAGGTGGACGAGGCCGGGCACCTGCACCGGCTCGGGCTTTTCGACGAATCCGGACACGGGGTCTCCCTGTGGTTCTGTACGAGCGCAACCCCATTGTCCCGTACCGGGCCGGGCGGCCCGACTCCGGGGCGCGGCCCGGCGCCCCCCGGGCCTTGGGGGGCGCGCGTCAGTCCCGCTTGCAGATCCGGTCGAGGAGATTGGCGGTGGCGCGCTGCACGCGCTCGTCGACATGGCCGGGGCGGTCGAGCGCGGGGGACCAGGCGAAGGTGCCCGAGGCGAAGACGAGGGCCCCGCTCGGCGCCCGGTAGAGGGACGTCTCCTGGTGGCGCTTGGCGCCCTCGCTGTCCCGGTACGGGGAGTGCGCGAGGAGGATCCGGTCCTGGTGCTCGGGCAGCTGGGTGCGCGGGAAGTACCGGTCGGCCTCGCCGGCGACCAGGCCGCCGAGCTCGTCGTTCTCGGCGGCCCCGGTGGAGTCCCACAGCCAGTGGCCGGCGTTGCGCACGATGAGGGGCGCGGGTTCGGGGACCCGGCCCGCGTACTGGATGCCGAGGAGCTGCTGCTCCGGGCGGTCGACCTCCCGCCACAGGCTGGAGCGGCCGGGGCCACGGCGTTTTCGGCAGGTGAGGAGCCGGTCGGGGACCCCGGAGGGCGACGGGGCGAGCTCGACCTGCCAGTACATGGTGTTGGCGGAGAGGAAGACCAGGGACGTGCCGTGCTCGCGGGCGCGCTCGACGGTGCGGCGCATGGGGGCCGACCAGTACTCGTCGTGTCCGGGGAAGACCAGGCCGCGGTAGCGGGTGGGGTCGACGCGGCCGGCGTGCAGGTCGCGGGTGTCTGCGTAGGCGAGGTCGTAGCCGTAGCGCTCGGCCCAGCGGATGAAGTCGTAGGCGTGGCCCACGTGGAGCGGGAGGCCGGCGCCCGCGTACGGGCGGTCGAAGGAGACGGTGGTCGCCGCGTCCTGCTCGCCCAGCAGCCGGCCCTCCTCGTCCCAGGCGTGGTAGAGGCTGGCGCCGGTGTGGCCGTCCTCCGGGTAGAGGTTGTAGGCCTGCCAGGTGATGTCCGGGAGCAGCAGGAGCAGATCGGCGCGGTGGTCGTCCCGGACCGTGAACGGGATGTGCGACCGGTAGCCGTCGGCGGTGGTGAGGACGGCCACGTACGCGCCGAGGCTCCAGTACGAGGGCACCTGGAGCCGCCAGGACAGCCACCAGTGGTGGCAGGAGACCGTGCGGTCGGCGGTGAGCGGGGCCGGCTGGACGATGCCGGAGAGGCGGGGGCTCGAATGGATCTTGCTGGCGCCGTCGCCGCCGTAGTGGCCGATGCGGTAGATGTCGACGGAGAACTGTTGGGGCGGGTCGACGGTGATGTGGAAGTCGATGGCCTCGCCGGGGGCGACGGCCCCGGTGGAGGCGAAGCCCTTGATCTGCCGGTGCACGTCGTCGGCGGTGCGGGGGCCGCCGTTGCTGCGGGCGCGCGGGATCTGTCCGGGGGCGGCGGCCGGGTCGACGTACCAGGGCACGACGTGGCCGGTGTCGTCGAAGTACAGCTCGCTGCCCCGGAACCAGGGCAGCGGGCCTTGGCCGAAGGGGTCGGTCACCGCGTGCGCGAGCGCACCTGACTCCCATCGCCGGATCTGGTCCGTAGCCATACCGCTGTTCCCCTCCCTCGCTCCCCCGAACGCACATCCAAGGTTTCCCAGCACATCACATAACGCACGCACTCCGTCACCGTTCGTCGCGAAAAGACCTCCCGGAAACCAACTCGTAAGGAATTACGGGCGATGTCGGTGCGCCGGGGCCGGGGTCGGCGCGCCGGGCGGGCCCTCGGGCGGGGGCGGGTACCCGGGCATGGGGCCCTCAGACCAGCCGGACCGGCTTCTCCGGGCGGAGGCCGATCTTCGCGAGCCATGCCCGCAGGGGCTCCGGGTCGCCGTCCTCCACCAGGCAGAGCACGCTCGGGGCCAGGTCGGAGCGCCGCTCGCCCGCCACCCGCAGCACCGGGCCGTCCAGCCAGTCCAGGCCCGGCTCCGCCCCGGCGGAGTCCACCGCCGCGCAGCACACCAGCGCCGTCACGTGGTCGGCGAGCAGGTCCCGGCCGCTCCTCGGCTCCTGGAGCGGGAACAGCGGCACCGCGCCGGCGGCCCGCGCCTTGCCCGCGCCCGGCTCCGGGCCGCCGGTGGCGGACCGTTCCTCCCGGGCCAGGTAACCGGCCAGGGACTCCCCGGCGGCGCCCTGCCCGCCGGTGTCCGTGAGGAAACCCAGCACCCGCTCCACCGGCGGCCCGGCCGGTACCGCCAGCGCGTCGAGGGCCGCCTGCAGCCGGGCGGCGTCCAGGCGCCACTTGCGGTCCACGACCTGCGTCGGATACTCCGCCCAGTCCACCGGCGACCACTGCGGGCCCGCCTCGGCCGGACCGCCGTGGAACAGCCGCGCGGCGAGCAGCGAAGCCGCCTCGTCCACCGCGCCCGGCTGCTCCAGCAGGTCACAGGCGGGCCGCTCGCCGAGCCGGGAGGTGAACCCCTCGGCCAGCCGGTCCCGCCGGGACAGCTCGGTCAGGGCGGACACCACTCCGGCGTCGAGCCGCGCCGGCCACCGGCCCATCCGCCAGGCCGGCAGCGCGACCCGGGTGAGCAGCCGGTCCCAGCCCGCGTAGGCGAGGCCGACCTGCTCCTGGGCCGTGATGCGCAGCCCGTAGTCCACGTCCTGGGCGCGGTCCGATGCGGCGGCCGCCACCCCGCGCTCCATCTCCGCCGCGTCCACCCGGCACAGCCGCAGCAGCAGCCCGGCCGGCCGGGCGATCCAGCCCAGCCCGCGGCGGGACGCCACGTCCACCGCGGCGTCCAGCCCGCGCACGAAGCCGCGCGCGTCGGCTATGTCCGGGTGCGCGGACGGGCCCGTACCCGCGACGACCGGCGCGAGCACGGCGCGCAGCTCCGCGACCCGCATCCACCACAGGAACGGCGAGCCGATCACCAGCACGGGCGCCGCGCCGGGCGCGGACTCCGGCCGGCCCGCCGCTATCCCGGACCGGCGGTGGGCCGGGTGCGTACGGTCCTCCAGCCAGCTGTCGCAGTCCGGGGTCAGGGCTATCGCCGAGGGCGCGGGGACGTCCATCCGGTCGGCGAGGTCCCGCACCAGCCGGTAGAGGTCGGGCGCGGCCGCCTCCGACAGCGGAACCGTCGGCGTCAGCGCCGGGCCCGCGCGCAGCACCACCGCCGCGAACGTCCCGCCGACGAGCAGCACCAGCGCGGCGGCCACACAGACGGCGAGGGTCACCAGGGGCCAGGGGTCACCGGCCAGCCGGCCCGTCGTGAGGCCGGTCACGAGCACCACGGCGACGGCGGCCGGCAGCAGCACGACGGCCAGCGCCCTGCTGCGCACCCGCAGCACGGCGAGGGCGCGGGAACGCGCGGACGGCACGCCCACTTCAGCGATCGAACCGATTCCGGACACGGCCGGACCTCACCCCCTCTGCCCTGCGGCGGCTTTGCTCATTCCCCCACTGTGACACCCGCCACTGACATCGCAATGCCGGTGGGCCATGTGCCGGAATGCTTGCGCCGCACCCTAGTTGGGGCGGGCCCGGGCGTCAGGCAGACCGCGACACGATCACCCGATGGAATGGCTTTGGGTAAAGCTGGCCGCCTTCGGGCGCGGGCGGCTGCACTCGCACGCGCGGGCCCGGGCGCGCTCTGCGCACCCGGGCCCGCGAAGGACGTGGAACCGCTGCTCAGCGGCCTCCGGCCGCCTTGGCCGCGATGTCCGTGCGGTACTGCGAGCCGTCGAGCCCGATCCGTGCGACGGCCTTATACGCCCGCTCGCGGGCCTGCGCCAGGTCGGAACCGGTCGCCGTCACCGACAGCACCCGACCACCCGCGCTGACGACCGCGTCGCCCTCGCGGCGGGTCCCGGCGTGCAGCACGTAGGCCTCGGGGGCGTCCTCGGCGGCCACCTCGGCCAGGCCCTCGATGGGGTCGCCGGTACGCGGGGTGCCGGGGTAGTTGTGCGAGGCGATGACGACCGTGACGGCCGCGTCCTCGCGCCAGCTGAGCGGCGGCTCCGCGTGCAGGGTGCCCCGGGCGGCGTTCAGCAGCACGCTCGCCAGCGGGGTGCGCAGCCGGGCCAGGACCACCTGGGTCTCGGGGTCACCGAACCGGGCGTTGAACTCGATGACCCGGACACCGCGCGAGGTGATCGCGAGTCCGGCGTAGAGCAGGCCGGAGAAGGGCGTGCCGCGGTGGCGCAGCTCGTCCACGGTCGGCTGGAGGACGCTCTGCATGACCTCCTCGACCAGCTTCGGGTCGGCCCAGGGCAGCGGGGAGTACGCACCCATGCCCCCGGTGTTGGGGCCCTCGTCGCCGTCGAGGGCGCGCTTGAAGTCCTGGGCGGGCTGGAGCGGCAGCACGGTCACGCCGTCGGTGATGGCGAAGAGGGAGACCTCGGGACCGTCGAGGAACTCCTCGATGACGACGCGGTCGCAGGCGAGCGCGTGGGTGCGGGCCTCCGCCCGGTCCTCGGTGACCACGACGCCCTTGCCGGCCGCCAGCCCGTCGTCCTTGACGACGTAGGGGGCGCCGAAGGCGTCGAGGGCGGCGTCCACCTCTTCCGGGGTGGTGCAGACGTAGCTGCGCGCGGTCGGGACCCCGGCCGCCGCCATCACGTCCTTGGCGAAGGCCTTGGAGCCCTCCAGCTGCGCCGCCTCGGCGGACGGGCCGAAGACGGGGATGCCGGCGGCGCGGACGGCGTCGGCGACGCCGGCGACCAGCGGGGCCTCCGGGCCGACGACGACGAGGTCGGCACCGAGCTCGGTGGCCAGGCGGGCCACGGCGGCACCGTCGAGGGCGTCGACCGGGCGCAGCTCGGCCACCTCGGAGATGCCGGCGTTGCCGGGAGCGCAGTACAGCGCGTTGACGTCGGGGTCGAGGGACAGAGAGCGGCACAGGGCGTGTTCGCGGGCGCCGCCGCCGATGACGAGGACCTTCACGTCATGCAGCCTAGCCCGGGTGGGCGGACCGGCTTCGTGCGGCCACCCAATTACGGGCCTCTACTCGTTCGTGTATTCCTCTATAACGGTGGCTCCGAGCTCGCGCACGATCAGGTCGTGTCCGGTCAGCGCGCTCTCCACGAGGTCGGGATCGTCCTCCTCGGGGACGTCGTCCTCGGGGGCGACCGGCGGCGGTGCCTGCTGCACGGGGGGCTGCGGTGCGGGCGGCGCCTGCTGGGGCTGCTGATGCTGCTGAGGCGGCTGGTACGAGGGTTGCTGCTGGGGAGCCGGAGGCTGCTGCGGGGACGGTGCCGGAGCCGAGGGCGGTGCGTAGGGGGCGGGGGCCGTTCCGGACGGCTGGCCTCCGCCGCCGCCCACGACCGCGTCGATCTTCCAGTGGACCTGGAACTGCTCGGCCAGGACCGCCTTGAGGACGTCTTCGCTGCCGCTGCTCGCGAAGTTGTCGCGGGCGCCGACGTTGGGGAAGCCGAGCTGGAGGGTCGTCCCGTCGAAGCCGGTGACCTGGGCGTTCTGGCTGAGCAGGATCCAGGTGAAACGGCGGCGGTTCTTGACGGCCTCCAGCACGCCGGGCCACATCGCCTGCACCTGGCCGACGCCGGCGGCCATCCCGGGGGCGGGCGCGGCGGGCGCCGCCGGTGCGGCGGGCTGCTGTACGGGCGCCGGGGCGGGGGCCGCGGCGGGCGGGGTGGCTGCGGCGGTGGGCCAGGCCCCGGCGGCGGGGGTGGCGGGGGCAGCCGGGGTGGCGGCTCCCGGCCAGGCCCCCGGCGCGGCGGCGCCACCGCCCGGCTGCGCGGCCCCGGGCCAGGCGCCGGGGGCGGGGGGCTGCGGTGCGGCGGCGGGCTGCGGTGCGGCGGCGGGCGCGGCCTGGGCCGCCGGCTCGGGCTGCGGCCGTACGGGCGGCTGCGCGGGCGGCTGCTGCGGCTCGGGCTCGGGGGCCCGTACGGCGGCACGCGCCGCGGCGACCCCTCCGGCGGGGCCGGCCGGCGCCATCGGGTGGGCCTCGGGGCCGGGCACGTACCCCATGGCCGGCATCGCGGCGGGCGCGGCGGCGACGCCGGGGGCGGTGAACCCGCTCCGCTCCAGCCGGTCGAGCCGGGCCTGGAAGGACCGCTCGTCATCGAAGGCGGCGGGCAGCAGCACCCGGGCGCAGATCAGCTCCAGCTGGAGCCGGGGCGAGGTCGCCCCCCGCATCTCGGTGAGCCCGGTGTTGACCAGGTCGGCGGCCCGCGACAGCTCGGCCGCGCCGAAGACGGCGGCCTGGGCCTGCATGCGCTCGACGACATCGGCGGGGACGTCGATGAGCCCCTTCTCCCCGGCGTCGGGCACGGCGGCCAGGATCACCAGGTCGCGCAGCCGCTCCAGCAGGTCGGCGACGAACCGGCGCGGGTCGTTCCCGCCCTCCACCACGCGGTCCACGACCTCGAAGGCCGCGGCCCCGTCGCCGGCGGCGAAGGCATCGACCACGGCGTCCAGCAGCGAGCCGTCCGTATAACCGAGCAGGGAGGTCGCCATGGCGTACGTCACACCCTGGTCGGCGGCGCCCGCGAGCAGCTGGTCCATCACGGACATCGAGTCACGCACCGACCCGGCGCCCGCCCGCACCACGAGCGGCAGCACCCCGTCCTCGACGGTGGCCCCCTCCCGCGCGCAGACCTCGCCGAGGTAGTCGCGCAGGGTGCCGGGCGGCACCAGCCGGAAGGGGTAGTGGTGCGTCCGGGACCGGATCGTCCCGATCACCTTCTCCGGCTCGGTCGTGGCGAAGATGAACTTGAGGTGCTCCGGCGGCTCCTCGACCACCTTCAGCAGGGCGTTGAAGCCCGCCGAGGTGACCATGTGGGCCTCGTCGATGATGTAGATCTTGTAGCGGCTGGAAGCCGGCCCGAAGAACGCCTTTTCCCGCAGGTCACGGGCGTCGTCCACACCACCGTGCGAGGCGGCGTCGATCTCGATGACGTCGATGGACCCGGGGCCGTTGCGCGCGAGGTCGCGGCAGGACTGGCATTCCCCGCAGGGGTCGGGGGTGGGACCTTGCTCACAGTTCAGGCACCGGGCGAGGATCCGCGCGCTGGTGGTCTTGCCGCAGCCGCGCGGCCCGCTGAACAGGTACGCGTGATTGACCCGGTTGTTCCGCAGGGCCTGCATCAGGGGGACAGTGACATGCTCCTGCCCGATGACCTCGGCGAACGACTCGGGGCGGTAGCGGCGGTACAGCGCAAGGGACGACACGTCTACGAGGTTATCCGGGCCCACCGACAACGGCGGCCCACCCGGCTCCCGCGCCCCTGCCCCGGAACGCAAAGCGCCCCCCACGCACCCGCCAGAGCCCACTTACCCTTGCTGCCTTCCGGCCCTGGGGGAGTTGGGTGAGATAGCGCCACGTGAGGGGCTGGGCCCCACCCTAGCGGATGGAACCCCCCGGAATCGACCCGCCCCCCTCCGGACCCCCCGGCCGACGATCACGTTCGCGAGCACCCCTCAACGTCTTGTATTGTTTGCGGCGGAGGATTCGCCTAGTGGCCTAGGGCGCACGCTTGGAAAGCGTGTTGGGGGCAACCCCTCACGAGTTCGAATCTCGTATCCTCCGCCAGTGCCTCACCGGGCACGATGTCGAAAGGCCCCGCTGCTCGCAGCGGGGCCTTTCGCTTGCTCCCCCACTGCCCGCTCGTCCGGATCACGGTGCGATGAGGCCCGACTACGATCGGCCGTCATGGACTGGCTGGAGCGCGTCGCGAAGCTGCGGCAGTGGACGAGGAGCGGTGCACGCGCTCCGCACAAGCCGCTGTTGTTCCTCTACGCCCTCGGCCGGTTCCAGCAGGATGCCCACGGCGAGCTGCGGTACAGCGCGGTGGAGGAGGACCTGAAGCAGCTGCTGGCCGAGTACGGTCCGTCGAACAAGACCACCCCCGCCTACCCGTTCCACCATCTGGTGAGCGATGCGGTGTGGGAAGTGCGCACCGAGCACGGGCACGGCAGTCCGGGCAGCGGCGTGCGGGAACTGCGGGCGTCGGGAGCCGTGGGGCGGCTGGCCCCGGAGTTGCGGGCGGCGCTGCGGCGCGAGCCGTCGCTGCTCGGCCGGATGGCGCGGGTACTGCTCGACCTGAACTTCCCGCCCTCACTCCACGGCGAACTGTGCGGAGCCGTCGGCCTGGAGCTGGAGCCCGCGGAGACCGAGCGGCCCTCGACGCTGCGGAGGCAGCGCGACCGGCGCATGCGGGAGCTGGTGCTGACGGCGTACGAGTACCAGTGCGCCTTCTGCGGCTACGACGGGAGGATCGGCGCGGTGCCCGTGGGGCTGGAGGCCGCGCACGTGCGCTGGTGGGCGTTCGGCGGCCCCGACGACGTCGACAACGGACTGTGCCTGTGCTCGCTGCACCACAGGCTCTTCGACAAGGGCGTCCTCGGCATCGGTGACGGCCCCCGCATCCTGGTCTCGCAGCGCTTCGTCGGGCGCAGCCCCGCCGCCCGCGAGCACGTCATAGCGCTCGCCGGCCGGCCGCTCATCGGCCCGCAGCCGGGCGTCAGCCCGGTCGCGGCGGCCCACCGTTCCTGGCACACCGGCCAGGTCTTCCACGGCGCCCCGCGCCCGGCCACCGCGGCCTGAACGGCGAGCGCGAGCGCCGCCGTTCCGCCCGGCTCGCGGTCATGCGGAACCCGTGGGCGGGAACCTTCCGCCGTACGACACGTACCGGGCCGCCGGACGGGCCATCCTTGGGCCTGGCGCGTCCCTTGGCCCGAGGAGAGGTTCTTCATGGCGTCCGGATCCACGCTGGCAGCCTGGCTGCACGGTCTCGACGGCCCGGACCTGGCACGCGTGCTCGCGGCGCGGCCCGACACCGTTTCCGCTCCGGATCCGCGCTCGGTGGCGGAGCTGGCGGACCGGCTCCAGCGGCCGGGGTCGGTGGCGCGGGCGCTGCCCCTGCTCACCCTGCCCGCCTTCCAGGTGGCCGAGGCCCTGGCGGCGTTGGGGACGCCCGCGTCGCGCGAGGCCCTGGCCGAGCTGCTGGGAACGACGGCCGGCCCGGCGGCGCGCGCCCTGGAAGCGGTCCTGGCGACTCTGGCCGAACACGCGCTGGTCTGGCCGGACCACCGGGGAACGCTCCACATGGCCGGACCGTTGCGACAGGCGTGGGAGGCACCGCTCGGGCTGGACGCGCCACTGGCGGAGCTGACGGCGGGCGCGACCTCCGACGAGCTGCGCGGCATGCTGACCGCACTGGGCGTCCGGTCGCCCGGTACGAAGCAGCAGCGCATGGCGGCGCTGCTCGCGCACCACAGCGATCCGGAACGCATCGCCGCAGTGGTCGCCCAGGCTCCGGCGCAGACCCGGGAACTGCTGGAGCGCCGAGCGCGGTCGGCGTCACCGCAGCCCGCGTCCGTCATCCTCGGGGCGCACGGCGCCGACACCGAACCAGGCGAGCGATGGGCGCTGGAGCGGGGGCTGCTGATCCGGGACCGCCGCTGGTACGGCCCCACCCTGATGCCCGCCGAGGTGGCACTCGCACTGCGCGGGGCCGCCTGGCACGCCCCGTTCGAACCGGAGCGGCCCGCCATCCCGTTGGTGGCCGTCACCGCGGCGGAAGTGAGCCGGGAAACGGCAGCCGCGGCCACGGCGTTCGCGGCGCATGCCGCCTCGGTCCTGTCCGCGTGCTCGGCGTCGCCGCCTGCCCGGCTCAAGTCCGGCGGCGTCGGCGCACGTGAACTGGCGCGCATCGGCAAGGCAGCCGGGGCCGATGACGCCGTGGTGCGCATCACGCTGGAGGCCGCCCACGCGGCAGGACTGCTGGCCCACGACGCCGACCGGGTCGCCCCGACCAGGGCGTACGGCGCCTGGGCGGCGCAGGAACCGCCGGAACAGTTCGCCGCGCTGCTCGAAGCCTGGTGGACCCTGCCCCTCACCCCCTCCCGGGCGCGCGACGAGGACGGCAAGGCGCTCCCCGCGGTCTCCGCGGCGCCCCCCTGCCTCGGCTGCTCGGAGAGCCGGCACGGGTTGCTCGCGGCCGCGGCGGACCTCCCGCCGGGGCGGGGCGCGCGAGCCACGGCGGACCTGGGAAGGCTCGTGGCGTGGCACCACCCGCTCGCCGATCCGGAGCAGCAGGGCGCGACACCCTTCGCCGCCGCGATCGGCGAGGCCGAACTGCTCGGCGTGCTCGCCCGCGGCGCTCTGTCCGCCCTCGGCGCCGCCCTGCGGGGCGACGACGCGGAAGAACTGGCCGCCGTATGCCGGCGCCTGCTGCCCGCGGCCACCGGCACGGCCCGGATCGGCGCCGACCTCACCGCCGTCGTCACCGGCACACCGACCGCGCGACTGGCCGCGCTGCTGGACGCCACCGCGGACCGGGAGAGCCGCGGTACGGCCTCGGTGTGGCGGTTCGGCGCCGGCAGCATCCGCCGCGCACTGGACTCCGGCCGTACCCCGGACGGGATCACCGCCGACCTCTCCGCGAGCACTGCCGGGCCCCTGCCCCAGCCGCTGGCGTACCTGATCGCCGACACCGCCCGTCGGCACGGCTGGGTACGCATCGCCCCCGCCGGCTGCGTCATCCACGGTGAGGAGCCCGCGCTCCTGGCCGAGATCGCCGTGCACAGCAAGTTCGCCGGCCTCGGCCTCCGGCGGCTCGCCCCCACGGTCCTCGTCAGCCGCAGCCCGCTGGACGAGACCCTCGCCGCGCTTCGAGCCGAGGGCTACGCTCCCCTGGCCGAGAGCGCCGACGGAACCGTACGCGTCGACAGGGCCGCGCCCCGGCGGGCCGCCGCAGCCGTACCGGCACCGCGCAACGCCCGCGCCCGGGCCGGCTCCCGGACGACGCGGACCGGGCGGGCGGCCGGGGCTCCCGCCGCGGGTCTGACCGCCCTGGCCGCCCGGCTCCTGACCGCCCCGCCGACCACCCCGGAAGCCGACCCGTTCGGCCCCGGCGGGGTCCCCTTCGGCACGGATACCGAGGAGATCGTCGCCGGATACGCGAAGCAACTGTCGTACGGCGACGTCCGGCAGCTGGCCCATGCCGTCGACTCGGGCACGGCCGTCACCGTCGAATACGTCGCCACTTCGGGAGCCCGCACCGTCCGCACCCTCGAAAGCCTCGTCCTCGACCCGCCCTACCTCGAAGCCTGGTGCCACCTGCGGGACGCCGAGCGCGTCTTCACCCTCTCCCGGCTCCAGGGCGTGATGCCCGTGTAGGCCGCTGCCGGTGTGCACCGCGTGGGGCGGCCGCGGCGCGGTGAGGGGAGGTGGGGCGGTGAGGGGAGGTGGGGCGGCAAATCCTTTCGCCGGTACGACTGTTCCCCCCGTGCGGGTGGACCGCGGGCCGGGGTCGGGCCGGGCGGGAGGGGGCGCGTCTATAAAGGGCCCGTCCTGTTGACCTACCGATGGGCTCCCACCATGTTGCAGGCCGCTCTGCGCGTACTCGCCGCCGTTTCCGTCGTCTCCGCCGTCGCCGTCTCACCCGCCGTCGCCGCGCCCGCCGCGCCCGCCGCGGCCGCCGCCGATCTGACCTCCCCCTGCGGTCCCGTCACGGAGTACCGGGCCGCGGACTGGTGGCGTACGACCACGACCCCCCTGATCGCCCAGGCCGTCGCCGCCACCGCCCTCGACGAGAACTGGCAGTGGCGCGACGACACCAACACCCTCTGGCGCGGCGACACCCGCGAGAGCGTCGAAGAGCTCTTCAAGACCGGGTTCACTCCCCGCGGGGACGAGCTGATCCCGCTGTCCGAGTACATCGTCAAGGGCGGGGGCCAGAACAGCGCCCACCTCAGCACCAGTTGCGAGCAGTGGGTGGCCCAGAAGTTCGCCACCTACGGCGCGGCGAAGACGGGCTGGGTCTACGAGATCGACGCCCCCGGCGGCATCGACGTGAACGCCACCGCGCACCTCAACCACTACGAGTCGCCCTACCTCTGGAACAAGGAGATCGACTTCCCCGGCGGGGTCGAGGGCCGCTACATCAAGGGCGCCTGCAAGTACCACCTGGTCTCCACCGACCCGCAGACGAAGGTCAACACCTACGAGAACCTCGGCTGCAAGAAGAACGACGGCTTCGCGCCGCGCGTCCTGGAGCCGGCCGCCGCCGTCCGGTAGCGGCGCGGGAGCGGCGGCGTCCCGGCCCGCCCCCGCCCGTCGGAGCGGGCCGGGACGCCCACCGGCTCAGACGGTGGCCAGGCTGATCTCGGTGGACTTGATCAGCGCGACGACGGAGGAACCCGCGGCGAGGCCGAGCGCCTCGACGGCGTCGTTGGTGATGGCGGCGGTCAGGCCGCCCCCGGCCACGTCGACCTTGACGGATGCCATGGCCCCGCCGCTGGCGACGCCGGACACGGTGCCCTCGATCTGGTTGCGGATGCTGATGCCGTCGACGGCGCCCGTGGCGAGGGCCACCTCGGTCGCCTTCACCAGGGCCTTGACGGGCGAGCCGGTGGCGATGCCGAGGTCCTTCACGGCGTCGGTGGTGATGGCGGCGGTGATGTCCTGGCCGCCTTCGAGCCGGACCTTGACCGTCGTCATGGCCTCGCCGGTGGTGACGGCGGTGACGGTACCGGCGATCTGGTTGCGGATGCTCAGGCTCATGGGTGCTCGACCTCTTACGTAGACACGTCGTACGGCTAGGAGGGGCCGCACAAGATCGACGCTAACCGGCCCGGCGCCGAGCGGTGTTGGGCCCGTCGCATCCGCCAGCCGGATCCACCCGTGCGGCTCGCCCCTGCGCCCGGGACCGCGTCCGTGTCCGTGTCCGTGTCACGTCCGCCGTCGGCGAGCGCTACGCGAACTTCGGCATCTCACCAACCCGTGTCGACATGTCGATCGCGGCGAACGCCGCGCCCTGTGGGTCCGTCAGGGCCGCGAACCGGCCGAAGGGACTGTCCATCGGCCCGAAGTGGAGCCGGCCGCCCCGCGCCTTCGTCTTCTCCACCGCCTCGTCGCAGTCCGGGACGCCGAAGAAGACCTGGATGTAGGGCGGGATCTCCGGCGGGAACTCGTCACCCATGTTCATCCGGCCCAGGACCGGGTTCTCCGAGCCACCCAGGCTGAAGATCTTGTAGTCCATCCCGGCCGCCTCGGGGTCGTCGCCGAGGTCCATCTGCCGGCCGCTGTACGGGAAGACCCGCGGCAGGAACCCGTCCACCTTCGCCACGTCCCGGGTGAAGACCTCCGCCCACGCGAAGGCGCCCGGCTCGCCGAGCTTCTCGAAGCCCTTGTGGTCGCCCGGCTGCCAGACACCGAACACGGCGCCGCTCGGCTCCTTGGCGATCACCATCGTGCCGAAGCTGCCGACCTGCATCGGCCCCATCGCCACCTCGCCGCCCGCCGACCGGATCTTCTCCGCCGTGGCGGCCGCGTCCGGTGAGGCGAAGTACAGACACCACTGGGAGGGGGCGTCGACGCCCGGCATCGGCGGCACGACGGCCGCGACGGCCTTGCCGTCGGAGTAGGCCTGCGTGTAGTTGCCGTACTCGCTGGACGATTCGCCGAAGGTCCAGCCCAGTACGTCACCGTAGAAGCTCTTGGCCCCCTCCACATCGGTGAACATCGCGTCCACCCAGCAAGGAGCGCCTTCCGGGTACTCAGTCATGATCGATCGACTCCCGTGTCGTGTGCGCCGTCGTGACCCGTCTCGGTTCACACGCTAGGCGGCCGGTGCGTCCTCCGCGCGCGGAGGACGGCGACGGGGGAGGCTGGAACCATGGACAAGCACATCACCATCCGGCTGGCCCAGCATCCGGAGGCCGACGCCCTGCTCGGCCGCAGCCCGCTCGCCGCGCTCGTCGGGATGCTGCTCGACCAGCAGGTGCCGATGGAGTGGGCCTTCTCGGGGCCGTACACGATCGCCCGGCGGATGGAAGCGGACGATCTCGACGCCCACGCGATCGCCGCCTACGACCCGGAGGCCTTCGCGGCGCTGCTGTCCGAGAAGCCGGCCGTGCACCGCTACCCGGGCTCCATGGCGAAGCGGGTGCAGCAGCTGTGCGCGTACCTGGTGGAGCACTACGACGGGGACGCGGAGGGGATCTGGCGGGACGCGGGATCCGGCGCGGAGCTGCTGGGACGGCTCAAGGACCTGCCCGGCTTCGGGGAACAGAAGGCGCAGATCTTCCTGGCCCTGCTGGGCAAGCGGTTCGGAGTGCGGCCCGAGGGCTGGCGGGAGGCTGCCGGGGGCTACGGCCCGGCCGGCGTCCACCGCTCGGCGGCGGACATCACCGGTCCGGAGTCGCTGGCCGCGGTGCGGGCGTACAAGCAGGAGCACAAGGCCGCCGCGAAGGCGGAGAAGGCCGCGAAGGCCCGGCCGGGTACGACGCAGACCGGCGCGACGGAGGCCGAGGGGGCACAGCCCGGCAAGGCACGGGTCGCCAAGACGCGGGCCGGCAAGGGCCGGACGACTTGACGGACCAGGGCGTAAGGGGCGCGGGCTGGGTCCGCGCCTCACCTACGCTCACCGCATGACTCAGCACCCCGTCCGCGCGACCACCGCCGAATCCATCACCGACGGCCCGGGCAGCACCATCACGCTGCTCACCGACACCCCCGAACTCACCTGCAACACCGCCGTCTTCGAGGTCGGTGCGGCAGGCGCCCCGGTGCACTTCCACACCAAGGCGACCGAGTTCTTCCACGTCACCGACGGCCGGCTGGACGTGCTCGTCGGAGACGAGGTCCACACCCTGGCCAAGGGCGACTTCCTCAGCGTCCCGCCCGGCGTGAAGCACGCCTTCGCCCCGGCGGCCGGCCACACCGCCGAGGTCTTCGTCGGCTTCACCCCCGGCATGGCCCGCTTCGACTACTACCGCCTCCTGGGCCGGGTGCGCGCGGGCGAGGCCACCGTGCAGGACATCATCGACAGCCAGCCCGTCTACGACAACCACTACGCGGAGAGCGAGGCCTGGGCCGGGCGTCCGCGCAGCGCCGAGGCGTAGATCACGTCGGCGTCGAGCCGCCGCAGTTCCTCCGCGATCAGCTCGGCGAGGCTGCGGATCTTGAGGGCCACCTTCCGGTCCGGCCACCCCGGCAGCGACAGGGTGGCCAGCACCCCGTCGGGCCGGTCCACCCGGATCTCGCCGCCGGTCGTCTCCAGCCGGACCCGGGTGACCACCGGCCCGTCCGTGACCACCCGCTCCACCGGTACCCCGAGCCGGACCTCCAGCCAGCGCGCCAACAGCTCGGCGCTCGCGTTGTCGGCCTCGCTCTCCACCGCCGCGCCCGTCACCGGCAGCGGCGCCTGATCCAGGGCGCCGGTCAGCAGCGAGCGCCACGGCGTCAGCCGGGTCCAGGCCAGATCGGTGTCGCCGGGGGTGTACGAGGCCGCCCGCTGGTCCAGTACGCCCACCGGGTCAACGGCCGCCTGGGCGTCGGTGATCCGGCGCTGCGCCAGCGCGCCCAGCGGGTCGCGGGCGGGCGCGGCGGGGGCGTCGGCCGGCCACCAGGCCACCACCGGCGCGTCCGGCGCGAGCAGGGGCAGCACGACCGAACTCGCGTGCTCGGTCAGTTCGCCGTGCAGCCGGAGCAGCACGATCTCCCCCGAACCGGCGTCGGAACCGACGCGCAGCTCGGCGTCCAGCCGGGTCTGGTGCAGCTTGCGCGGACCGCGGGCGGTCCGCTTGATCACCGCGATGATGCGGGAGGGGTGTTCGCGCGAGGCTTCGGAGGCCGCGCGTACAGCGTCGTAGGCGTTCTCCTCGTCGGTGACCACGACGAGCGTGAGCACCAGCCCCATGGCGGGGCTGCCGACGGCTCGGCGCGCTTCGAGGAGGGCCCGGTCGATCTTGCCGGACGTGGTGTTGGTGAGGTCTGTCCGCATGGTCCGAGTCTGTCAGCGAAGGCCATGGATATGGCAACCGGTTCGGTGGATTCCGTCTGGACCGTCCGGGCGGTGCGCCCGGCGGACGGGACGGGTGGTTCAGCGCCGGCGGCGGGCCGTGCCGAAGAGCGAGCGTGAGATCTCCCGGCCCAGCTGGGTGCCGACGGACCGGGCCAGCGAGCGGAACAGCCCGCTCCCCACTACTTGCCGCGCCAGTGAGGGTTCCGGACCGGGTTCGCCGCGGCCCGCCTTCGAGCCCTGCCCGCCCGCGGTCGAGGCCCGTTTCTGCTGCTTTTCGGCCTCCTCCTCAGCTGCCGCCCGCTCCGCCGCGGCCTCGGCGGCCGCCTGCTCGGCGCTGATCTTCTCGTAGGCCGACTCGCGGTCGACCGGCTGGGCGTACCGGGAGGAGAGGGGCGAGGAGGTCACCGCCCGTTCGAGATCGGCCGCCCCGACCGGTCCCATCAGCGACCGGGGGGCGCGCAGCCGGGTCGCCGCCACGGGGGTGGGTGCGCCCTTCTCGCTCAGTACGGCGATCACCGCCTCGCCCGTGCCGAGCTGGGTGAGCAGTTCCTCCAGGTCGTAGGCCGAGCGGGGGAAGGTCTTCACGGTCGCCTTCAGCGCCTTCGCATCGTCGGGGGTGAAGGCGCGCAGCGCGTGCTGTACCCGGTTGCCGAGCTGCGCCAGTACGTCGGCGGGCACGTCTTTCGGCGTCTGGGTCACGAAGAAGACGCCGATCGCCTTGGAGCGGATGAGCCGGACCGTCTGGGTGATGGATTCGAGGAAGGCCTTCGAGGCGTCGTGGAACAACAAGTGCGCCTCGTCGAAGAAGAAGACGAGTTTGGGCCGCTCCACGTCCCCGACTTCGGGCAGGTCGGCATAGAGGTCGGCCAGCAGCCACATCAGGAAAGTGGAGAAAAGCTGCGGCTTGTCCTGTACCGCCGGGAGTTCGAGTACGGATACCACCCCGCGCCCGTCGGGGGCCGTCCGGAGGAAATCCGCAGTGTCGAATTCCGGCTCTCCGAAGAAATCCGCGGCGCCCTGCTGTTCGAACGCGGTGAGGGACCGGAGAATCACCCCGGCGGTCACGGTGGAAAGTCCGCCGATGCCCTTGAGCTCGGCTTTCCCCTGGTCAGAGACGAGGAAGGCGACGACCGCGCGCAGGTCTTTGAGGTCGATCAGCTCCAGGCCCTTGGAATCGGCGTAATGGAAGATGAGCCCGAGCGACTGCTCCTGCGTCTGGTTGAGCCGGAGCACTTTCGACAGCAGGACCGGACCGAAAGCCGTGACCGTGGCCCGGACCGGGATGCCGGGCCCGATCCCGCCCAACGAGTAGAACTCGGCGGGACAGCCGGCGGCCGACCATTCCTGGGCCACTTCCCCGGCCCGCTCGCTGATCCGTTCGTTCGGCACACCGGGCGCCGAAATCCCCGAGACGTCGCCCTTGATGTCGGCGAGGAAGACGGGCACGCCCGCCGCGGAGAGCTGTTCGGCGATGAGCTGGAGGGTCTTGGTCTTACCGGTGCCGGTGGCGCCCGCGACGAGTCCGTGCCGGTTCAGCACGGCCAGCGGAATGCGGACCTGCCGCTCCGGCAGGCACCGGCCGTCCCAGAGCAGGGCCCCCAGGTCGAGCGCGGGTCCGGTGAAGGCGTACCCGGCGGCGATCTGGTCGGCCGGGGACACGGGGTCGGTGCTGTCACTCATAAGTCCCTCCCGGATTGGCCCTGTCTGCCACTTTTGCACCGCCCGCACGATGCTGCGCCCGCAGGCACCGGCCCGGTAGGCTTTCCGTGTGATCTTCAAGCGCATCGGAAGCGGGCGGCCGTACCCCGACCACGGCAGGGAAACCACCCGGCAGTGGGCGGACGTCGCCCCGCGCCCGGTCCGGCTCGACCAGCTCGTGACGACCAAGGGACAGCTGGACCTCGAAACACTGCTCGCCGAGGACTCCACCTTCTACGGGGACCTCTTCGCGCACGTCGTGAAGTGGCAGGGCGACCTGTACCTGGAGGACGGCCTGCACCGCGCCGTGCGGGCGGCCCTCCAGCAGCGCCAGGTGCTGCACGCGCGCGTCCTCGAAATGGACTGACCCCGCTGCCCGCTCGGGGCCGTGAGCCGTCCTGACCGGCCGATTGCGCCTTTCGGGTCGGCCTTTGCCGATCAATAGATCATTTAGTAGGCATCGTTCCGGTACGGCACTACGCTGCGCCCATGAGCATGCTCACTCCCCCCGGCATGGGCGGAAAGTACCGCGTCACCGGAGCTGCCTTCCCCCGGATGAGCCGCCCGCGGCGACGCCGCCGGATCATCCTCGCCCTGCTCGGCTCCGCCCTGGTGCTGGCCCTGCTCGGCTACGGGGCACTGCAGCTCATGGACGTCTTCCGAGGCGACACCAAGCACAAGACGGCCGCGGCCAAGGACTGTCCGACCGGCGCCCCCAAGGCCGGTCCGGCGGCGGCCCCGTCCAAACCCGCGGTGGTACTGCCCCAGCCCGGCCAGATCACGGTCAACGTCTACAACGCCACCCCGCGCGCCGGCCTCGCCAAAGCCGTCGGGGACGAGCTGAAGAAACGCGGCTTCACGGTCGGCCAGGTCGGCAACGCCCCCGCCGACTTCGACAAGAAGATCCCCGGCACCGGGATACTGCTCGGCTCGCCGAAGACCGACAAGGCGGCCTACTCCGTACTCGGCACCCAGCTCGCCGGCATGACGCAGCACACCGACACCCGCGAGGGCGCGGACATCGACCTGATCCTCGGCGACGCCTTCAAGGAGCTCAGCACGAAGGAGGACGCGGACAAGGCGCTGGCCGTACTGGCCAACCCCGAGCCCGCGCCCGCCGCCAAGAAGTGCTGATCCGCGCCTGAGGCGTTATTCGGCCGAGCCGTACATGCGGTCGCCCGCGTCGCCCAGGCCCGGAACGATGTAGCCGTGCTCGTTGAGCCGCTCGTCCACCGCGGCCGTCACCACCGTCACCGGCGTGCCCGCCAGCTCGCGCTCCATGACCTCGACGCCCTCGGGCGCGGCCAGCAGCACCACGGCGGTGACGTCGTCGGCGCCGCGCTTGATGAGCTCCTGGATCGCGGCGACCAGCGTGCCGCCGGTGGCCAGCATCGGGTCGACGACGTAGACCTGGCGGCCCGAGAGGTCCTCCGGCATGCGCGTGGCGTACGTGGAGGCCTCCAGGGTCTCCTCGTTGCGGACCATGCCCAGGAAGCCCACCTCGGCGGTCGGCAGCAGCCGCACCATGCCGTCCAGCATGCCGAGACCGGCGCGCAGGATCGGGACGACCAGCGGGCGCGGGTGCGAGAGCTTCACACCGGTCGTCGCGGCGACCGGGGTCTCGATGTCGGCCTGCTCGGTGCGCACGTCGCGGGTGGCCTCGTAGGCCAGCAGCGTCACCAGCTCGTCGGCGAGGCGACGGAAGGTGGGGGAGTCGGTGCGCTTGTCACGCAGGGTGGTGAGTTTGTGCGCCACCAAGGGGTGATCGACGACCTGCAAACGCACAACTTCCTCCAAGACCTCAACTGCCGCCAGCTGCCGGGTTTCGACCTGCGACCTGCGAAAACGGCCGCGATGTGCGACCCACACCCAAAAGGCTACGCGCTGGAGCGCCCCTTCCGTGTCCGAAGGGGCGCCCCGGCCGCCCCGGCCCCGGGATTGCGGGCCGCACCCGGGCCCAGCACCCTGGACTGATGAGCAGCGGACTGGTGATCGCGGCGGTCGACGGATCCGAGCACAGCCTGGAGGCCCTGGATTGGGCCCGGCTGGCGGCGCTGCGCCACCGCACCGGACTGCTCGTCGCCCATGTGCTTTCCGACAGCGCCCAGTTGTACGCGGGCCGGCGCGCGGCCCTGCACGACGCCTCGGAGCCGAAGGAGTACGCCGATCCGGTGGGGGACCGGGTACGGGAGGTCCTGGCGGCGGCTCCGGAACAGCCGGCCGAGGTGCGGTACGAGGCGCTCGAGGGGTCGGTTCCGGAGGCGCTGCGGGTGATCGGGGCCGAGACGCGGCCGCTGGCGCTGGTGATGGGCTCCCGGGGCCGCGGGGGTTTCGCCGCGCTGCTGCTCGGGTCGAACAGCCGCGCCGTGTCCGCCAGCGCGCCGTGCCCGGTGGTGGTGGTGCCGGCGGGGCGGGGCTCCGGTGCCGCCGGGACGGTGGTGCTCGGGCTGCACACCACCGAGACCCACGACGACGTACTGGCCTTCGCGTTCGCGGAGGCCGCCGCGCGGGGGACGGCCGTCCAGGTGGTCTCGGCGTACCCGGTACCGCCGTCGCCGGCGGCACCGCCGCTGGACACGCCCTTCGCGGTGATCACGCCCGAGGAGCTGACGGGGGACGGCGGCGACGAGGCCCCGGCCGAGCGGGAGACGCTGCGGGCCCAGCAGGAGCGCCTGGCCCCGTTCCGGGACCGGCACCCCGAGGTACCGGTGGAGCAGGCCGCGGTGCCGGGCGAGGCGGCGGGGCGGCTGGTGAGCGCGTCGCGGTCGGCGGCGCTGGTGGTGGTGGGGCGGCACCACCCGAGGCGGCGCCTGGGGCCGCTGATGATGGGGTCCGTCGCGAACGCGGTGCTCCAGCACGCGCACGGCCCGGTGGCGGTCGTCCCGGCGACCCACGACGAACCGGCCTGAGCTGGGACGACCTCGGTGGCATCAACTCGGGAGTCCGGGGGAAGGGGGGTAGCACAACCGCAGAAGAGCAGCCGGGGCGGTGGGCGATGGTGCCAGAGAAAGAGCCGGGGGATCCGGGGGAACCGGAGAGTGCGGCGCAGCGCCGGGCACGGCGCGCGCAGTTCCTCCGCGACCTGAACGAGGCGCGCGAACTACGCGCCCGCGTCCAACCCCGACGCGCCCGCGCGGCCCGCATGCGCCAACAGATGCGCATGCGCACCTTCCGCTGGTGAACCCGCCGCGGGCGCAGCCGCCCGCCCCCAACGGCCGGGGCCGGCCAAAACAGCCCCGCCGGCCTTTGCGGCGCGGGGTCTGGGGCAGCGCCCCAGGACACGGCGCCGCACCCGCCCACCGGACCCGGCCGCCCGACGCCCCTACTCGGCACGGCGGCCCCGGGGGCCGACCCCGGGAGACCCCGGGGGACACGCCCACCCCCGCACCCGCTCCCGGCGGCCCAACGCCGCCCCCGCACAACCCGCGGAGCGCACGGCACGGGACGACGCAAGCGCGGAAGACCTCTCGCAAAGCCGCTGTTTCTGCCACGATGCCGATGGGGCGGGGTACGAACGGCGCACACACGGCCGCTTCGGCCCCAATCTCAGGCCGGGGGGACCTCCAACCGGCACGCCTACGACCAGTGGGAGAGTCACGGTGTACTTCGCCGCACTGCTCGCGCGCACCGAAGACGGGTGGGAAGCGAGCGACATGGAACTCGACGACGTCGAGTCCTTGAGTGATCTGATCGATCTCGCCCGGTCCGCCGCTGTCGACGACGACACGGTGGTCGCCCTCATCGAGCAGGAGGACGCCTGGTTCGGCGTCATCCGCGTGGACGGCGAGGAGGACCCTCGGTACTTCGTATCGAACGCCTCCGCGGCCGACCGCAGCTCCTACGGCTCGATGCTGACCAAAGAGCTGCTGGGCAGCGAGGAGGAGGACGACGAACTCGACGAACTCGACCTGGACGGCACGGAGGACGGCGAGGAGGACGCCATCGCCGCCTTCACCGCCGAGGACGACGACGCTGACGAAGGGGTCCACGGCGGCGCCGAGCCGGTACCGGCCGGTCCGCTCGGCGACCCCCGGCTGCTCGACGACCTCGGTGTGAGCCACAAGCAACTCATGACCCTCGACGGAGACGCCCTCTCGGAGATCGCCGAGTCGCTCGGTGCGACCGAGGTCCTGGAGGCCGTCCGCTAGTGATCGCTGAGCACCACACGCACCACACCGGTCCCGACCCCGTACGGGACCCCTGGCGGGACTCCATGCGCCTGGCGCTCCAGGAGGCCGCCCTGGCGGTGCCGGCCGGCGACGTGCCGGTCGGCGCCGTCCTGCTCGGCCCCGACCTGGAGCTGCTCGCCACCGGGCACAACGAGCGCGAGGCGACCGGCGACCCCACGGCCCACGCCGAGGTGCTCGCGCTGCGCCGGGCGGCCGCCGAACTCGGTGAGTGGCGGCTGACCGGGTGCACCCTGGTGGTCACCCTGGAGCCGTGCGTGATGTGCGCGGGAGCCCTGGTGCAGTCCCGGGTGGCCAGGGTCGTCTTCGGCGCGGACGACGAGAAGGCGGGCGCGGCCGGGTCGCTGTGGGACCTCGTGCGGGACCGCAGGCTCAACCACCGGCCGGAGGTGATCCGCGGGGTGCTCGCGCAGGAGTGCGCGCGGCAGCTGACGGACTTCTTCCGCGATCTCTGACGCGCCCCTGACCGGCCCGGAGGCGGTGCGCGGCGCGGTCCCGGATACGGATTTCAGAGCACGGCGCTCTTTGGGCTAAGCTCTCTCTCGGTAGCGTGTCCGAGCGGCCGAAGGAGCACGCCTCGAAAGCGTGTGATGGTGCAAGCTATCCGTGGGTTCAAATCCCACCGCTACCGCTCTGAACGAGAGCCCCGCCCCGCAAGGGTCGGGGCTCTCGTCGTTCCCGCCCGCGCTCGTTCCCGCCCGCGCCGACCGGGCCCGGGCGGCCCGTACGGCCTCCTGCCCGCCCTCGTACGGCCCCCGCCCACCGCGTGCGCTCGTACACCGCCCGGCCCGTGCACCTCGTACGGGGCCCCCGGCCCACGCGCCCCGCCGCCCGTCCGCGCGTAGCGCCCGTACGGCCGCCCTCCTGGGGACCCCCGCGTGACCGGCTGCCCGCTCGGCCGTTGTCACGGCATGACCAAGACCCAGCGCATCCTCGCCGCCTTCGCCCTCGCGGGGGCCGCCGCGGGCCTCGCCGCTCCTGCCGCCTCCGCCGCGCCGATCGCCCCGCTCACCCTCCCGGACCTGCCGCAGGCCGCCCCGGGCATGCCGAAGGGGGCCACGCCCGGCTCCGTCCAGGAGATCGGCGCGAAGCTCAACGACCTCAATCAGCTCAACCGGCTGATGGACCTGCCGAACGACCTCGCGCCGGTCATCGCGCCCGTCCAGCCCATCACGGACCTCGCCGGCGCCATCGGCTGACCAGCCGCCGCGCCCGCCAACGCGAAGAAGGCCCCGGCCGGAGCCGGGACCTTCACGCGTGGACGGGGGGAGCGGCGTCGGGGGACGAGCCGCTCCCCCCGATGAGACGGAACCTGCCGGCCGGAACCGCGGTCAGGGGGAAGCCCACGGCGCGGACCCCGCAGCGAGGCCCTTTCCCGCACCCACCGATTTCCTGCCAGAACCGGTGGGCCCGGGTTCCATCCTGCTCCTTCCCCTCCGGCCCCGAGACCGACAAAAGGCCCGTACCGCCGGGTCATTGGTCCTTAAAGGGCAGGTGAGTGTCCAAACATGACCGGTTAGACTCACCCGACTCAGCAGGACCGGTTGGGGAGGCCGACACCGCTCGTGGACACCAAGAAGATCGTCATGGGCGCGCTCGTCGTCTTCGTACTCTTCGTGATCATCACTCAGCCCGTCAAAGCCGCCGATATGGTCCAAATAGGCTTCCAAGGGATCTCGGATGCCGCCCACGGGATCGGCGAGTTCATGACCGAACTGGTGCGCTGAACCCGTACGCTGAAGCGGATTCCGGACTTCCGGCCCCCCACTCCGACGGGTGGGGGGCTTTTTGTGTTATCCGTGTTCATGGCGAATATCCAGATATGCCCAATGTTGCGCAATCTGCCCTCAACACGGCGATATCGGGTGCTTGCGCACAGTGCACATCTCTTGTGATGCTATGACCGCTTTTGACGGATAGTTGACTGAAGGGGTGGCGTGACCGTGCCGGCCAGTACTGCGCCTCAGGTGCCACCCCAGCAGGACCCGCAGAGCCCCCAGAGCGCGCAGGAACCGCCGGAGCCGGCCGACCCCCACGACGCCCACGACGCCCACGACCCCCAGGTCCCGTCGCAGCAGGAGTCCCCGCAGGCACCCCCGCCGGAGCCGCCGGCCGACCGCCCGGCCGACCCTCCGGAGGAGCCCCCGGCCGCCCCCAGGCCGCAGAGCCGGGGGGCCGACACCCGGGCGCTGACCCAGGTGCTGTTCGGACAGCTCAAGAACCTCCAGCCGGGCAGCCACGACCACAGCCGGGTCCGCGGGGCCCTCATCGAGGCCAACCTCCCCCTCGTCCGGTACGCGGCCGCCCGCTTCCGCAGCCGCAACGAGCCGATGGAGGACGTCGTCCAGGTCGGAACGATCGGGCTGATCAACGCGATCGACCGGTTCGACCCCGACCGCGGGGTGCAGTTCCCGACCTTCGCGATGCCCACGGTGGTCGGCGAGATCAAACGGTACTTCCGCGACAACGTGCGCACCGTCCACGTCCCGCGCCGCCTCCACGAACTGTGGGTCCAGGTCAACGCGGCCACCGAGGACCTCACCACCCTGCACGGACGCACCCCCACCACCCCGGAGATCGCCGAGCGGCTGCGCATCACCGAGGACGAAGTGCTGTCCTGCATCGAAGCCGGCCGGAGCTACCACGCAACCTCGCTCGAAGCCGCCCAGGAAGGCGACGGAATGCCCGGCCTGCTGGACCGCCTCGGCTACGAGGACCCCGAGCTGGCCGGCGTCGAGCACCGCGACCTCGTCCGGCACCTCCTCGTACAGCTGCCCGAGCGCGAGCAACGGATCCTGCTGCTCCGGTACTACAACAACCTGACGCAGTCACAGATCAGCGCTGAGCTGGGGGTATCCCAGATGCACGTGTCCCGGCTGCTCGCCCGGAGCTTCGCGCGGCTGCGATCCGCAAACAGGATCGAGGCGTAACCGGAACGGGTGGAGATCACCTGACGCGTTTCCCGACAGACCGGGCTCATTCCGCTCTGTCGCTGGAGATACATGTCGACATGGCGCTACAGCGTGTTGCCGACATGTGACATTCTGCTGGAACCGCGTTTGCCGCAGCCCCGCCTCCGGTATTCAGGTGGAGGCTGCGTTCCTCCGACGGGCGCGCAGAGAAGCGCGACCGTCCGCGACCTCAAGGGGGTGGCATGTCCGTAGACCAGGGCAGCTCCAAGGTGCTCACGCTCGTCAAGCGTGAACTGCCGGCAGTGTCCAACCGCTCGGAAGCCATCGACACCCGCACGCTCTCCCGCTCCCTCTTCCAGCGACTTGCCGCCCTGGACGTGGACAGCCCCGAACGCGCGTACGTACGCGACACCCTGATCGAGCTGAACCTCCCCCTGGTGCGCTACGCGGCGGCCCGCTTCCGCAGCCGCAACGAGCCGATGGAAGACATCGTCCAGGTGGGAACCATCGGGCTCATCAAGGCGATCGACCGCTTCGACTGCGAACGCGGCGTGGAGTTCCCGACCTTCGCCATGCCGACGGTCGTGGGCGAGATCAAACGATTCTTTAGGGACACGTCCTGGTCCGTGCGCGTCCCGCGCCGGCTCCAGGAACTGCGCCTGGCCCTCACCAAGGCCAGCGACGAGCTCGCGCAGAAGCTGGACCGGTCCCCGACCGTCCCCGAGCTGGCCGCCGTGCTCGGCGTCTCCGAGGAAGACGTGGTCGACGGCCTGGCCGTCGGCAACGCGTACACCGCCTCCTCCCTCGACTCGCCCTCCCCCGAGGACGAGGGCGGCGAGGGCTCCCTCGCCGATCGCCTCGGGTACGAGGACAGCGCGCTGGAAGGGGTCGAGTACCGGGAGTCGCTCAAGCCGCTGCTGGCCAAACTCCCGCCCCGGGAGCGCCAGATCATCATGCTGCGGTTCTTCGCCAACATGACGCAGTCACAGATCGGCGAGGAGGTCGGCATCTCGCAGATGCACGTCTCCCGGCTGCTGACGCGCACGCTCGCGCAGCTGCGCGTGGGCCTCATCGGCGAGTAACCCGGCGAACGGCCGCTGCCGCCCGCTTCCCAAGTGACGGATCGTCAGTAACACTGGCGCGATGCGAACGGGAACCCGCCGGGCGGCAGCACTCACCCTCTGCGGCGCCGTCGCCGCCGTGGCCCTCGGCGGCTGCGGCGGCCCGGACCGCGAAGGCTACGTCGCCGTGGGCGCGGCAGCCGCCGGCCCGGGAGAGAACGTACCGCCGCCCGGCGAGGTGGAGTTCCAGCAGCTCGGAGCCCCGCCCGTGGACGCCGCGGCTCCGGCCCCAAGGGGTGGTACGTCGCCCGGTGCGGGGGACTCGCAGACCCCGGCCGGCTCCGCCCGGGGCGGAGCCACGTCCAGCTCCCCCGGCGGCTCCGTATCCCCGGGCGCCCCACTGAACCCCGCCCCCGCCACCACCCCCGCCACCACCCCCGGCGCCCCCCACGACCCCGAGCCCCCGCGGTCTCCGGCGCCGCCCGGCTCCACACCCCCGGCGACGCCGGGCGGGCCGGGCACCTCGGCCCCGGCGCCGGTGACCCCGGCGCGGCTGACGCTCAGCGCCCCGGTCCGGTCGGCGGCCGCCGACCGCTGGTGCGAACGGGTGACGGCCGGCTTCACCAACACCGGCAGCACGGCGGCCCGTTCGGGCACGGTGAGCTTCGCGACGCACATCATCGGCGCCCTCGGCGTGGACTGGGCCACGATCACCACGGCCCAGCCGCTGCCGGCCCCGATCGCGGGCGGCACGACGAAGACGCAGACCTACACGGTCTGCGTCGAGTCCTGGCGGGTACCCCTGGGCATGCACGTGGAGACGCGGACGGTCAGCGCCCGCTGGAGCTGATGCCGTGACGCCCGCACAAGGGGCGGGATCAGCCCAGCGCCAGCCAGCCGACCGCCGCGATCACGACGAGCGCGGCGAGGCCCAGGCCGACCCACAGGCCGGTCTTCGAGGCCGCCTTCTCCGGTCGGCGCCGCCGAGCTCCCGGCACGGTGGCCCGTACCGGCTCCGCCTCCTCGACGAACGCGCGGAACATCTGGGTACTGCCGGCGGGGTCGTAGTTGCCCTCGGGGCCGGGTGAGTTGTGGTTCGCAGCCATGGCTCCGCACCCTAGCGGGTTTTCCGATTCCTTTACCGCCCCACCCCGACAATCCATTTGCCTGTAGCAACCAAATGCTTCTATGGTTGCCTTAAGCAACAACATGGGGGGCGACGGGACGGGTGACCACGCAGCAGACTCGGAACGCCGACACGACGCCGGCCACCCGCTACGAGGAGTTGGCCCGCCAGCTCACGGGTATCGGCGCGGTCAAGCGCGACCTCGCCCGGATCCTGCCCGCGGACTGCCCGGCCGGCTCGGCCGCCGTCCTCGCCGTGCTCGACCGGCACGGCGAGATGCGGCTCAGCCGGCTCGCCCAGTTCATGGCCATCGACATCTCGGTGAGCAGCCGGCACGTCGCCCACGCGGCCGCCCGCGGCTGGATCGAACGCGTCCTCGACCCGGGCGACGGCCGCTGCCGGATCCTGCGCCTCACCCCGGCCGGACGCGTCCTGCTCGCCGATCTCGGCGCCCGGTACACGCACGCCCTGGAAAGGGCCCTGGCCGGCTGGTCGGCCGAGGACATAGACGCGCTCAACACCCTGCTGGCCCGGCTCCGATCGAGCTTCTGACACCTAAGGAACCACATGGCTACGACCACACCTGCCGGTGTGCGGGGAGGCGGCCGGTCGGGGACCACGTCCGACGACGCGCCCATGACCCACCCGCAGATCATGAAGGCGCTGTCCGGGCTGATGCTCGGCATGTTCGTGGCGATCCTGTCCTCCACGATCGTCTCCAACGCGCTGCCCCAGATCATCAGCGACCTCGGCGGGACGCAGTCCTCCTACACCTGGGTCGTCACCGCAGCCCTCCTGTCGATGACCGCCGCGACCCCCCTGTGGGGCAAGCTGTCCGACCTCTTCAGCAAGAAGCTGCTGGTCCAGATGTCCCTGGTCGTCTACGTCCTCGGATCCGTGGTGGCGGGCATGTCGCAGAACACCGGCATGCTCATCGCCTGCCGCGTGGTCCAGGGCATCGGCGTCGGCGGCCTGTCCGCCCTCGCCCAGATCGTGATGGCGGCGATGATCTCCCCGCGCGAGCGCGGCCGCTACAGCGGCTACCTCGGCGCGGTCTTCGCCGTCGCCACCGTCGGCGGCCCGCTGCTCGGCGGTGTCATCACCGACACCGACTGGCTGGGCTGGCGCTGGTGCTTCTACGTCGGCGTGCCCTTCGCCGTCATCGCGCTGATCGTGCTCCAGAAGACCCTGCGGCTCCCGGTGGTCCGGCGGGACGTCAAGGTCGACTGGCTGGGCGCCTTCCTGATCAGCGGGGCGGTGTCGCTGCTGCTGATCTGGGTCACCCAGGCCGGGGACTCGTACGACTGGATCTCCTGGACCACGCTGGCCATGACCGGCGGCGCGGTGGTGCTCGGACTGTTCTTCCTCCTCGTCGAGTCCCGGGCGAGCGACCCGATCATCCCGCTGCGCCTGTTCCGCAACAAGACCATCTCCCTGGCATCGGCCGCCTCACTGTTCGTCGGCATCGCGATGTTCTCGGGCACGGTCTTTTTCAGCCAGTACTTCCAGCTCGCGCGCGGCGAGTCCCCCACGATGTCCGGGATCCTCACGATTCCGATGATCGGCGGCCTCTTCGTCTCCTCCACCGTTTCCGGTCAGGTGATCACCAAGACCGGTCGCTGGAAGGCCTGGCTGGTGGCCGGCGGGGTGCTGCTGACTGCCGGTCTGGGCCTGCTGGGATCGCTGCGCTACGACACCCCGTACTGGCGCATCGCGGTCTTCATGGCACTGACCGGCCTCGGTCTCGGCATGATGATGCAGAACCTGGTGCTGGCCACCCAGAACCAGGTGGCCCCGCAGGACCTGGGAGCGGCCAGCTCGGTCGTCACCTTCTTCCGCTCGCTCGGCGGTGCCATGGGCGTCTCGGCGCTCGGCGCGGTGATGGCGAACCGGGTCACGCACTACGTCGAGGACGGGCTGACCGCGCTCGGCCCGAAGGCGGCGGCCATGGCCCATGCGGGCGGCGGCGGAGGCGGGATCCCCGATCTCGACAAGCTGCCCGCGCCGCTGCGCGCGGTCATCGAGTCCGCGTACGGGCACGGCGTCGGCGACGTCTTCCTCTACGCCGCTCCTTGTGCGCTGCTCGGCCTGCTGCTGGTGGTCTTCATCAAGGAGGTCGCCCTGAAGTCGAAGCCGGCGGCGCACGCCCCGGCCGCGGCGAACGGTGTCCCGGAGGCTCCGGCGGTCGCCCTGGCCGAGTAGCCGGCCGGGCCGGCCACGCGCGGAAACGGCCGGGTGCCGCGGGCGAGATCCTCGTCCGCGGCACCCGGCCGTTTCGGGGTCCGGGCCGGATCAGGATGTGCCGGCGGCGGGCGCGGTGAGGTCGTAGAAGGTGGCCCCGCCGACCGTGCTGGCCTTGAAGGTGGCCTTCACCCAGCTTTCGACGGCACTGCTGGTGCCACCGCCCGGGCCGCCGGCCGCGCGACGGGTCCCGTTGGTCCCGCCGTCGGCCCGGCCTTGGTCCTGGGCCTGCGGCTGCTGGCCTGGGGCCTGGGGTGCGCCCTGGGCCTGGGCCTGGGCCTGGTTCTCGCTCTGGCCGATGAACCAGTGGATGCGGCCGGCCTTCACGTAGGCCTTGAACTGTTCCAAGGTCGGCGAGGGGTCGCTTCCGTTGAAGCCGCCGATCGCCATCACCGGTGCACCCGAAGCCAGTTGGTAGCTCGCCGCGTTCTGTGAGCCGACGGCCGCCGCCGCCCAGGTGTAGCGCGCGGCGTCGGCCCGCAGCGCGGCCGTGGCCTGGGCGCTCGCCTTGGTGCCGCCCAGCAGCCCGCCGGCCCCGCCGCGAGCGTTGCCCCGCGGACCGGTCCCGCCGGGACCCCTGGCGCCGGGAGCCCCGGCGGGTCGGCCACCGGGCGGCAGCTGGGGCCCGCCGGTGCCGCCGGCGCCTTGCGGCATGCCACCGCCGGGTAGGTAGAACGCGCGCATGCCGCGCCCGCCCGGGCCGGCGCCACCCGCGACCGCCGGTCCGGCCGTCACGATGGACCCCGCGTGCGGGGTCTCCACCGTGGTGAGGCAGTAGGCGAGCGGTCCCGCGAGCGCCGCGCCCAGGCCGAGGGCTGCCACCGCCAGCAGCGCCCTGCGGCCCAACCGCGCGGCGAACGGCAGCACGACGGCGGCGCCGAGACCCGCTCCGAGCACCGTCCAGCGCAGCCACGGCAGGTACCCCGTGGCACGGCCGAGCAGCACGAAGGCCCAGTACGCGGTGAGTGCGAGGGTTCCGGCGAGGGTGAGGGAGGCGGCCCGGCTGCCCCGCTCCTCCCACAGCACGGCGACACCCATGCCGACGAGCGCGGCCAGGTAGGGCGCGAGGGCCACGGTGTAGTACTCGTGGAAGATGCCCTGCATGTAGCTGAAGACCAGAGCGGTGATCAGCAGCGAGCCGCCCCAGGCCAGGAAGGCGGCGCGGGCCAGGCTCTCCAGCGAGTCCGCGGCCCGGCGGGCCCGCCAGGTGATGACCAGGCCGGCGACGAGCATGACCAGGGCCGCCGGGAGCAGCCAGGAGATCTGACCGCCGATGTTGCTCGCGAACAGCCGGTCGATGCCGGTTTCACCCCAGCCTCCGCCCGCGCCCCCGCCGGGGCGTCCGCCGCCGCCGACGCTGCCGGTCTCGTTCCCGTTGATCCGGCCCAGCCCGTTGTAGCCGAGGGTCAGTTCCAGGAAGGAGTTGTTCTGCGAACCGCCGATGTAAGGGCGGGACGCGGCGGGCCACAGCTCCACCACGGCCACCCACCAGCCGCCGGCCACCACCATCGTGAGCCCGGCGAGCAGCAGCTGGCCGAGCCGCCTGCGCAGCCGGGTCGGCGCGCAGACGGCGTACAGCACGGCCAGGGGCGGCAGGATGACGAAGGCCTGGAGCGTCTTGGTCAGGAAGGCGAATCCGACCGCGGCGCCGGCCCCGACGAGCCAGCCGGTACGTGCCCCGTCGAGCGCCCGCAGGACGCAGTACACGGTGACGGTCATCAGCAGGGTCAGCAGCGCGTCGGGGTTGTTGAAGCGGAACATCAGGGCCGCCACGGGCGTCAGCGCGAACACCGCGCCGCTCAGCAGCGCGGCCACCGGGCCGAACTGACGCCGTACGGCGGCGTAGAGCACCGCGGTGGTGCCGACTCCCATCAGCGCCTGCGGCACCAGGATCTGCCAGCCGCCCAGCCCGAGCAGCCGCACCGACAGGGCCATCGGCCACAGCGCGGCCGGGGGCTTGTCGACGGTGATGGAGTTCCCGGCGTCGGAGGAGCCGAAGAAGAAGGCCTTCCAGCTCTCGGCCCCCGCCTGGACCGCCGCCGAGTAGAAGGAGTTCGCATAACCCGAGGCGCCCAGGTCCCACAGCAGCAGGACTGCGGTGAGCAGCAGGAGCACGGCGTACGCGGGGCGTTCCCAGCGGGGCCGGCCGGTCGCCGCCGTGGTGGCGGCGACCGGCGGGGCGGGTGGGAACAGGGGAACTGCTGCCGTCGTCATCGGATGTCGTCCTTCGTGGGGTTGCCAGACGGTTCGGGGAAGACCCAGGCGCGGAAGAGCAGGAAGCGCAGCACGGTGGCGGCGAGGTTGGCCATGATCAGTACGGTCAGTTCGGTGCTGTGGGCGGGGTCGGTGGCGGCCGCGCCCAGGGCGGCGAGCGAACCGCTGGTCAGGGCGAGGCCGATGGCGAAGACCAGCAGCCCCTGTGCCTGATGGCGCACGGCTCGGGCGCGGCCCCGCACCCCGAAGGTGAGCCGGCGGTTGGCGGCGGTGTTGGCGACGGCCGAGAGCAGCAGGGCGGCCGCGTTGGCGGCCTGGGGCCCGGCCATCGTGCGGAAGGCGGAGTACAGCGCCAGGTAGAGCACGGTGCTGAGCAGTCCCACCGCGCAGAATCCGAGGAGTTGGCGGGCCAGCCCGCGCGGGACCCCGGGCAGGGCGGTCCGGTCCCGCGGGTCGTCGCCGAACGGACGGGCGAGCCGGTCGAGCGGCAGCGCGCCGACGGCGAGCGCCCGGCCGACCCGCCACATGCCCTTGAGGTCCTCGGCCGCGGTGCGCGCGATGTGGACGGTGGAGTCGGGGTCGTCCACCCAGTCCACCGGCACCTCGTGGATCCGCAGCCCGGCCCGTTCGGCCAGCACCAGCAGCTCGGTGTCGAAGAACCAGCCGGAGTCCTCCACCAGCGGCAGCAGCCGTTCGGCGACTTCGCGCCGGATGGCCTTGAACCCGCACTGGGCGTCGGTGAAGCGGGCGGCGAGGGAGGAGCGCAGCAGCAGGTTGTAGGCCCGGGAGACGAACTCGCGCTTGGCTCCCCGCACCACCCGGGAGGAGCGCGCGAGTCGGGTGCCGATGGCGAGGTCAGAGTGACCGGAGATCAGCGGGGCGACGAGGGGCAGCAGCGCGTTGAGGTCGGTGGAGAGGTCCACGTCCATGTAGGCGAGGACGGGGGCCTCCGAGCGGGACCAGACGGTGCGCAGGGCGCGGCCGCGGCCCTTCTCCTCCAGCCGGGTGCTGCGGACGCCCTGCACGGCGGCGGCGAGGCCGGCCGCGACGTCGGGGGTCCGGTCCGTGCTGGCGTTGTCGGCGATGGTGATGCGGAAGGGGTACGGGAACGTTCTGGTGAGGTGATCGTGCAGTCGGCGCACACAGGGGCCGAGGTCCTTCTCCTCGTTGAACACCGGGATCACCACGTCGAGTACGGGCTCACCGGGTACGGGTGCCAGGTGCACGCGGGCCGGGAGGGCTCCGGGGCCGGGAGAGGTGTCGGTTGGCATGCTCCGACCCTCGTCGGGCGGGCTGTCACCGCTGTGTGCTGAGCCTGTGCTCCGTCTGTGAGTCGGTCCGCTGCCGGTCGGGCGCGAGGGGCAGGAGGACTTCGAAGCAGGTCTGGCCGGGGCGGCTGCTGACCTCGACCCGGCCGCCGTGGGCGGTGACCACTGCCTGGACGATGGCCAGCCCGAGGCCGGTGGACCCCGCGGCCCGGGAGCGGGAGGCGTCCCCGCGGGCGAACCGTTCGAAGACGTGGGGGAGCAACTCGGCCGGGATTCCGGGCCCGTTGTCTTCCACCCGGAGGCGGACGAGCGGCGTTTCACGTGAAACACCGGGTGCTTCGGGGAGGGTTTCACGTGAAACGTGCGCGGTGACGGTGGTGCCGGGTGGGGTGTGGGTGCGCGCGTTGGCGAGGAGGTTCACCAGGACCTGCTGGATACGGGCCGGATCCGCCCGGATGGTGGCGGGCTCGTCCGGGAGCTCCAGCCGCCAGTGGTGTGCGGGCCCGGCGGCCCGGGCGTCGCTGACGGCGTCGACCACGAGGGGGGCCAGGTCAGTGGCGGTGTCGCCGGTGTCGAGCGGTCGGCCCGCGTCCAGCCGGGCCAGCAACAGCAGGTCTTCGACCAGGCCGGTCATCCGGGTGGCCTCGGATTCGATGCGGCCCAGGGCGTGGCGGGTGTCCGGGCCGGGTTCCTCGTGGCCCCGGCGGGTCAGCTCGGCGTAGCCCCGGATCGAGGCCAGGGGGGTACGCAGCTCATGGCTGGCGTCGGCCACGAATTGGCGTACTCGGGTCTCGCTCTGCTGCCGGGCGGTGAGGGCGGAGGAGACATGGCCCAGCATCCGGTTGAGGGCCGCGCCGACCTGTCCGATCTCGGTACGGGGGTCGGCTTCGGCATCGGGCACCCGCTCGTGCAGAGCGGGTTCACCGCTGTGCAGGGGAAGTTCGGAGACCCGGGTGGCGGTGACGGCCACCCGGCGCAACGGGCGCAGCGCTACGCCGACCAGAGCCTGTCCGGCGAGGGAGGCCGCGATCAGGCCGGCCAGGGTCGCGAAGACCTCCACCGCGATCAGCGTCCGCACGGTGGAGTCGACCTCGCCGAGCCGGAAGCCCAGGACCAGGCTTCCATCGGGGGCGGTGAGCACCCGGTAGCCGCCGAGCTCCGGAAGGTCCACGTCCAGCGGTCCGGGGCGGCCCTGAGCGGCCTTGCGGGCGGCCTTCGTCAGAGCCGCGGTCTGGGCCTCGGTAAGGGGCTGGCGGTGGTCGAGCTCGGGGCCTCCGACGGCGGCGTTGCGCGCGCTGCCGACGACCTTGCCGTTCTCGTCGAGCCGGATCCCGGCCGCGTCCGGCGGGGTTCCGGCCAGCACGAAACCGAGGTTGCCCTCTCGGGCGGCCTTGTTGGCGCCGGGGCCACGGGTGGCCATGCTGATGGAGGCACGCAGCTGATCGTCCAGCTGCTGGACCAGGTACTGGCGCAGCGCGAAGGTGGTGACGGCGCCGATGCCCGCGCCGACCACGGCGATCAGCACCACCGCCGCCAGGACGAGCCGGGACCGCAGCGACCACGGCCGCCGGGGGCGCCGCGCGGCGCGGCCCGGGCTCCCGCGGCCCGAGAGGCGTCCGGCCACTACTCGGCCGGCTTGATCAGATAGCCGGCGCCGCGCCGGGTGTGGATCATCGGCGGCCAACCGGGACCGCTCTCCAGCTTCCGGCGCAGGTAAGAGATGTACAGCTCGACGACATTGGCCTGGCCGCCGAAGTCGTAGGACCACACCCGGTCCAGGATCTGCGCCTTGCTCAGCACCCGGCGCGGGTTGCGCATCAGGTAGCGCAGCAGCTCGAACTCCGTGGCGGTCAGGTGGACCTCCTGGCCGCCCCGGGTCACCTCGTGGCTGTCCTCGTCGAGCCGGAGGTCGCCGACGGCCAGCACCGAGCCGCCGCGGGCCGCCTGCGCCGCGCCCGAGCGACGGACCAGGCCGCGCAGCCTGGCCACGACCTCCTCCAGGCTGAACGGCTTGGTGACGTAGTCGTCGCCGCCTGCCGTCAGCCCGGCGATCCGGTCCTCGACGGAGTCCTTGGCGGTCAGGAACAGCACCGGCACGTGCGGGAGCTCCCGGCGCAGCCGGCCCAGCACGGCGAGGCCGTCCATGTCCGGGAGCATGACGTCGAGGAGCACCACGTCCGGGCGGAACTCCCGTGCCGTCCGTACCGCGGCCGCCCCGTCGCCGGCGCTGCGGACCTCGCATCCCTCGTAGCGCAGGGCCATGGACAGGAGCTCGGAGAGCGCGGCCTCGTCGTCAACGACGAGCACCCGGCACGGGCCGCCGTCGGGGCGGACGAGGGCCGTGTGCTTGCCGGTGGACGTGGACGCGTGGGAGGTGGTCGTCGCAGTCATGCGTACACGCTGGACGCGGCCTCTGAGAGCGTTCTTGTGCCTACCTGTGAATTTCCTGAGAACGGCGGAGCCGGGACGGCCCGGCCGTTCCGGAGGTTCAGGCCAGGTGGAAGAGCCGGGCGCCGTTGTCGTGGCAGACCGCGCGCAGCCAGTCGTCGCCCAGGCCGAGCCGTTCGAGGGCGGTCAGCTGGTGCTCGTAGGGATAGGGGATGTTCGGGAAGTCGGTGCCGAGCAGGATCCGGTCCCCGAGGTCCGCGAGCCGCCCGAGGTCGCTCGCCGGAAAGCCGCTGAACTGCTCGGAGAAGTCGGTGAAGGCCATGGTGGTGTCGAGCCGGACCTCGGGGTACCGGTCTGCCAGGTCGAGGAAGTCCGCGTATTCGGGCATGCCCATGTGGGCGATGACCAGGGGCAGCCGGGGGTGCCGGGCCAGCAGGCGGGCGATCGGCTCGGGCCCGGTGTGCTTGCCGGGTACCGGCCCCGAGCCGCAGTGGATCACGATCGGGACGGCCGCCTCGGCGAGCAGGCCCCAGACCGGTCGCAGCCGTTCGTCGTTCGGGTCGTAGCCACCGACCTGGAGGTGCGCCTTGAAGATCCGGGCTCCGGCGTCGACGGCCTGGCCGACGTACTCCGCCACGCCCTCCTCGGGGAAGAAAGTCGCGGTGTGCAGGCAGTCGGGGGTCCGTGCGGCGAAGTCCGCGGCCCACGCGTTGAGCCAGGCCGCCATCGCCGGCTTGTGCGGGTAGAGCATGGCGGTGAAGGCCCGTACGCCGAACGCTCGCAGGAGCGCGACCCGCTGCTCCTCCTCGTGCCGGTAGGTGATGGGCCACTCGACACCGGTCAGCGGGCCGACTGCGTCGAAGTAGTCCCACACCTTGTCCAGGACCCGCTCGGGCATGAAGTGGGTGTGCACGTCGACCAGCCCGGGCAGTCCGAGCCGGTCGCGGAAGGCGCGGACCGCCTCAGCCGTGGTCGCGGACAAAGCCGTGGCTCCGTTCGAAGGTGGCGACGTGCAGCGTGTAGCTCTCGTACCACTGGGCGCGGCCCTGCTCCATCGCCGCCTGGTGCTCCAGGTCCTCCCGCCACCCGGTGAGGGAGTCGTGGTCGCGGAAGTAGGCGACGGTGATGCCGAGACCGCCCGGAGTGCGCGCGGACTCGTAGCCGAGGAAGCCGGGGTTGGCCCGGACGATCTCGTTTATCCGGTCGTTGGTCTCCTGGTAGCCGGTGGAGTCGGGGGTGCGGACATTGGTGAAGACGGCCATCAGGTAAGGCGGTTCGTAGGGCGGTGCGGGCTGGATGCTCATGGCGACCACCCTCCGCGGCGGCCCTGCGCGTGTCCACCCGAAAGGAGGCCGCCGGGCCAAAGGGATCCAAGTTTTGACCTTGGTGCCCCCGATCCGGTCCGGTCAGAACAGCCCGTCCTGCCCGGCCTCGGCGGGCGGCGCGATCGCCGTCACCGGCACGTCCGTACCGGCGTCCCCCGCCGGGGCCACCAGCTCCCAGCCGGCCAGGAGCCGGGTGTCCACCACGAGCCCGTCCGCGAAGTGCAGGTCCGGTCCGGCCGCCCCGGCCAGCAGCCCGGTCACGGCTCCGCCCGGAACCAGCTCCGTGACCAGCCGCGCCGGTGCGGGCAGCCCGTCCAACCCGAAGACAGCCGCGTGGTCACCGACTTCGCAGCCCACCGGCTCCAGCGACTCCGGCCACCCGGGCAGCGCCACGGCCCTGGCGTGCAGTTCGACGACCTCCCGGGCCCGCTCGGCCGGCGGCGGCAGCTGGGCCCGTACCGCGCGCTTGCGGGCGTAGGCGATCCGGTCGGGCACCCCGAGGGCCGCCCGCAGCAGTTCCTCGGTGCGCCGCGCGGCCATCAGCGGGCCGCGCCCCAGCCAGGCCCAGGTCACCGCGCCCTGCTCCAGCAGCCGGGCCGGGCCGCGCTCCTCGGCGGTGATGCCGACCTTGGTCAGCCCGGGCCCGAACCAGGCGAGGTACACCCGGTAGGGGCGCGGATCGGCGGCGTTGGTGTCGGCGGCCACCGAGAAGGACCGGTCCAGCCGGGCGCACTCCGGGCACTGGGCGCTCCCGCTCCGCCCGGGCACGGTCCGGCGCGCGGGACACGGCGTACGTTTCCCGGCCCGCCGGACCCCCAGGCAGTGCCGCTCGCCCCGGGCGACGAAGGCCAGCCGCTGCCCGTAGCCGAGCAGGCTGCCGCGCTCCCCGCGGTCGGCCGCGTACCAGCCGATGGCGGGCCGGCCGTCCTGCCACCGGATGCCGGTGCACCACCAGGTCACAGCGGGAGCGGCCGTTCGAAGAAGGTCTCCAGGACGACGGTCGCCTGCGTGCCGCTGACCCCGTCGATGGCGTACAGGCGGCGCAGTACGTCCTGCAGTTGCTCGGTCGAGCCCGTCCGCACCTTGACGAGCACGGAGGCGCTGCCCGCGATGATGTGCGCCTCCTGGATCTCCGCGATGCCCTCGAAGGCGGCCTTGGAGTCCCCCATCCAGGCATTCGAGTCGACCATGACGTAGGCCAGGACCCCGCTCCCGACGGCCGCCGGTGCCACGTCGACCGTGGTCCGCCGGATGACTCCGCGTTCCCGCAGTTTCCGTACGCGTTCGTGCGTGGCCCCCGCCGAGAGGCCGACCGCCGCGCCCAGAGCGGCGTACGACTGGCTCGCGTCCTGCTGGAGCCGCTGGAGCAGCGCCCGGTCGATGTCGTCCACGCGGTCTTCCCCTCATCTGCCCGTCAACTCTTGCGAAGACAGTACCTGATCCTGCAATCTCAGTATCAGACCGAACAGAATTCAGTCCATTCAACTATTGGGGGAAAGATGTCAGCCGTAGCAGACCTCGCTCTGTACGAGATCCTGGACGATCGTTTCCGCTCGGGCCGCTGCGCCAACGGAGACGCCCGCCTGGAGCGGCTGTACGACGACTGCCGCTGGGCGGAGGGTCCCCTCTACCTGCCGGCCTGGCGGCAGGTGGTGTGGAGCGACATCCCCAACGACCGGCTGCTGCGCTGGGACGAGGCCACCGGCACCGTCTCCGTCTTCCGCACCGGCGCCGGGCACCCCAACGGCAACACCCTCGACCGCGAGGGCCGCCTGATCACCTGCGAGCAGGGCAACCGGCGCGTCACCCGCACCGAACCGGACGGCACCCTCACCGTCATCGCCGACCGGTGGGAGGGCAAGCGCCTCAACAGCCCGAACGACGCGGTGGTGCGCTCCGACGGCTCGGTCTGGTTCTCGGACCCGGACTTCGGCATCACCAGCGACTACGAGGGCCGGCGCGCGCCGAGCGAGATCGGCGCCTGCAACCTCTACCGCGCCGACCCGGCGACCGGCGAGGTCCGCCTGGTCGCGGACGGCTTCCAGGGCCCCAACGGACTCGTCTTCTCCCCCGACGAGAGCGAGCTGTACGCGGCGGACACCCGCGCGGGCCACATCCGCGCCTTCAAGGTCACCGGCGCGGGCACCCTGACGCACGACCGCGTCTTCGCCGCCTGTCCCTCGGTGGACAACATCCGCTTCGACGACGACGGCCGGCTGTGGGCGGCCGCGATGCAGGACGGCGTCCGCTGCTACGCCCCGGACGGCACCCTGATCGGCCGGCTGCGCGTCCCCGAGCCGGTCTCGAACATCGCCTTCGGCGGCCCGAAGAACAACCGCCTCTTCATCACCGCCACCACTTCGCTCTACTCCCTGGTCCTCTCGGTCACCGGCCTCCCCCGCGTCCACCGCCCGTGACCCGACGCGCACAACGCAAGAGGCCCCCCGGCGAACCGGGGGGCCTCTTCGGCTGTGCACTCGGCAGGATTCGAACCTGCAACCTTCTGATCCGTAGTTCTATGGAGAGAGGCCGTTGCCGGTCATATCGGTCGTGGCGCGGCCGTTCGAGGGCACTACCGAACGCGCTCGGCTGCTGTGGTTGCTGTACTCCGCTGCTGTACCGCGCTACAGCTTGGGCTTGGGCGGGCATCCGGACGCCCATAGGCCGGATGCCCGGTAGCACCTCGCGCATGCGCGTCACGTCCGCCACTGGCGGGGATCAATCAAACCACGGGCGTCCAAGGACGAGAGGTCCAAGGTCACCCGCAGCCGTAGGCGGTGCCCTGGTCGGGCGTAACGATGCGCAGAGTCGCAGCTTCCTTCCGGCCCACGATCGCGGGCGTTACCCCATTCGCTCGCTCAGCGGGCATAGAGAGGTATCGGCACCGAGTATCGAAGAAGTCAACAGAGGAGGGACCACCTATGGCGCCGCCGCCAATCATTATTCGCGGAATCAAGCGTGGGACTCAACGCTTGGACAAAGCTGGGCTTCGCGTCCCTTTCGAATACGTTAGGCAGCAGGTCGAAGGGATCGTCAAGGAATATATCGGAAACCACGAGGCGCACTATCCTGATCACTTTTGGGACCTGATGGCCGAGAGCATCACAATTGGGGTCGGTGCTCGAATCGCCGACAAAGAACCCCCTCTGGGTCAGGAAGAAATCTGGAGTTACATCAGAACCTCGGCAGCCTTTTGGAATACCTGGAACCACCCGAAATGAGCTTCAAAAGGCCGCGCGAGCCGCAAATCTGGCAGGCCCACGACATCAGGGCCAGGAAATCAGCCTACGAGAGCCGGGCTACCGGCGCCCTGTGGCTCATCGCGGCAGCAGGAGCTGCTGTTGCCATGATCGGCACTGATACTTTCGCAGGCATGACCCAATCACTCTGGGATCGCATGCTGCCACTTCTCTATTTTGAGGCCTTGGCAACTGCCACGACGCTCTCATTCAGCCTGGTTCATTACAGGCACGAAGCAGGGAAGCTGAACTTTTCCAACTATAGACCACAAGAATGGCCGACCGCTGCCGAAGGATTGCACAACACAGGCCTGACCTTCGCCGCAGTCACACTGGCCACAATTCTGGCTACAGTCATCGCCGCATTCGTGAATCCTCCGCCCCCCCAGAGTCAGGCACCGAACTCGCCAACGTGTTCCCGGAAAGAGATGATCCATCCTCATGGCGGTGTCGCAGGCTGCCGCAGAAGGGGTGGCCGACTGCCGTAATGGCGGCTACCGGGCTAGCCGCGGCGCCGGAGGAGTTGCCCGGCGTGAGACACGCCTAAGCTAGTCAGCCTTCATGTGACCAACCACGCTACGCGCCATCACCCGCTCCTCAACCCACCACTCTCCCCAACTCCCATCCCGTCTGCCGTCGACCCACACGCATGTGGAGCGGACGCGGTGCCGGGCGTCCAGGTGGAGCGCCCAACTGGACGTACGACCTGGACGCCCGGTGCCGTGTCTGCTCGGCTTGCCTGGGTCGAGGGCAGACGGGATGGGAGTCCCCCGCCCCCAGCCCCATTCGGCCGGCACCCGCGAGCGGCGCCCCCGCCATCCTGGAGCCTGAGCGCCCCCGCCGGAGGCATGTCGGTGAGGGAGGGACCCAGCGGCCTCTAGGGGCTCGACTCATGCCCTTGGGCCTATCCCGACTTGCAGGGGCGGGCGTCGGCGCAGCGCGCGCGGAGCGGGCCGAAGGCAGGAGCGTCGCGCGGAGCGGAGCCGGGAAGCCCGCCCGGCGGAGCGGAGCGCAGCCGGGTGCTTGATGAGGTAGAGAAACCTGTAACAGCTCGCTCTGCCCTCGGCGGTCTTGCCGGCCTGCTCATCAGCTGCTGGCATATCTGTGGGGACGGCACGTAGGGGGCGGCTGATGAGCGATCTGACGGTGCACTCGTGGAAGAGGCATGGCAAGGATCGGCTCTATGTGAACCTGCCAGACGGAACGGCTGTCGCCTGGGCGGATCGAGCGACCAAGACTGTGACGATCAAGATTCAGAGGTACCAGGACGAGGCTCTGGCTCTTCTCCGGCGTCACCTTGGGGACGGGCTGACCCTCGGCTCCACTTCTTCGCCTACTCGTGGACCCGGCTCTGCGGCCCCTCCTCGGCAATCTGGGCAGCAACTCAGTGGCCACACCCCAAAACGCCGATCCCAGCGGACTGCGGCTCTTCCACCCCTCATCCCCAGCGAGGACCTGGCGAGGAATCGGCCTGGCTCCCGACTCGTCGGGATGATCGCCGAAAGAGGCCCGTCAACGGTCCAGCGGCTTAAGGCGAAGTTGCTGCGGCAGTCATCGGAATGGGACAGCTGGTATGCCGGCCTTGAAGGGGAGCGACGGGTGGGACGTGAGCTGGAACGCCTGTCCGCGTTCGGCTGGCGAGTGCTTCACGGCATCGAGAAGAGCAACGGTGGCGACATCGACCACCTTCTGATCGGCCCTGGCGGCGTGTTCAGCATCAACACCAAGAACCACCAGGGCGCCTCGGTCTGGGTCGGTGACTCGATGGTCAAAGTCAACGGCGGGAAGCCACGGCCATACGCTGCGGCAAGCCAGGCTGAGGCGGACTTGGTGCGGGGGGTGCTGGGGCAGTACTGCACGTTCGATGTGCCTGTCGAACCGGTCCTGGTCTTCGTCGGCATCACGTCTCTGAAACGGGCGGCGACGCAGTACACGGTCCGCATCTACCAGGAGCGGGAGGTGGCGGCTCTGGGCCCGCTCACCGGAAGGCTCACTCCGCAACAGGTGGAGCACGTGCATGGCGTCGCTCGTCATCGACGCGTCTGGCTCCGAGCTTGACCAGGGGCATCCCGCAAGAGGCGACTTGTGAAGCCGTGTCGACACAGTCGTTCATAGGCCTCGATCACATCGGCCGGGACGTGCTGGCTGATCATGAAGCCCTGTTCCGGGTAGACCAGCAGCCGCTGCAACGCGCCGACCAGCATGTCGATGACCAAACGGGCATTACCGATGGAGTCGAGGTACTCGTCCAGTGTCATCGGGCTGGAAGCACTGACGATCTCAACTTCGGGCCAAAGCTGCCGCGCTGTGGCGTACGCTCGCCGCTCCTCGTACGGCTTGCTGATCAGCAGCGCGGAGGAGACATCGATGCCGGCTTCTTCGAGCAGTTCTCGGCTGAACCGGATGTTCTCACCTGTGTTCCGAGCGCGGGGCTCCACCAACACAGCAGAACTGGGGACCCCAAGTTGCAACGCCCGCTCGCGGTAGTGGACGGCCTCTCCGCGAGGCATCCGTTCGCGCGTCGTCGGGCTGGTGGCTCCGGTGAATACAAGCAAGGGAGCCATACCGCGCCTGTACAGGTCGACCGCGGTGTCGGCCACGCCCAAGTCGTGGCTGCCGAGCCCGATCGCGACCGAGCACGGGCGCGGAGCGTGGCCCATCTGGTGGTAGCCCCAGAGGAGCCGAGTGTCCGCCCAGTCCTGTGTCGAGATCACGCCTGGCCTTCCCCATCCGTTGCGGAGTCCGGCACCTTGAAGTCGTATTCCCAGGCGAAGCGCGAAGCCGCGTGCACCCCAATGGCATATTCGACCACCATGCCGTCGGCCGTATAGGTCGTGCGGTGCAGCTCAACCACCGGTTCGCCGGGCGGGAGCTGCAAGAGCTTCACCTCGTCTGCGGTGGGCGTCCGGGCGAAAATCCGCTCCTTCATGTGGTCGATCTCGTAGCCCGCGTCGTACAGCACGCGAAATCCACCGCCTCGGCCTGCCGGCCCCGGCGTCGGGTCCACCAGGCGTGTTCCCTCGACGTGCTCGGGCCGGTAATAACTGGTCAGCGTGTGCGTCGGTTGGTCGCCCTCTTTCACCAGCCGTGCGCGGGCGTACACCTGGGAGCCTGCCGGTAGCCCGTGTGCGGCTGCCGCCTCGGGGGGCGCTTCGACCATGCTGACCGACTGCGTCTGCTCGTTTCGGCGGTATGCCCGTCCGGAGGCCACACGGTCCGCGATGAACGCCACCTCGTCGCCGTCGCGCCACTTGGCCTTGTCGTATCGGGCGATGCCGAGGCGCTTGAGCGGAATTTGCTGTCGCACGACAGTGCCGTGACCCCGGGACGAGGTGACCAGACCCTCCGCTTCAAGCGCCTTGTAGGCGGCATGGACGGTGGACTTGGAACCCTCGCCGGCGTCGACCAGCTCTCTGATGTGCGGCAACTGCTGGCCCGGGGCGTACTCACCTCTTCTGATCTGATCAGCCAGCTTGTCCGCCAGCTCTCGCCACTTGGGCGCCATCTCGAACTCCTCTCGCAGGAAGCAAGTCAAACACAGTCCTAGGACTGTTGACAGTCCCAGGACTGTGGGCCACCATTCTTTTCAGGCGCTCGCAGTCCTAGGACAGCGAGGCTTGGTGGTCCTCTTTGGGCTGCTCCGACAACGCTGGAGGTACTGATGCCGTCGTTCAAGGTGGACACGTCTACCGCCGTGGTGTTCGTGGCCACGGCTCCGACCCCGAAGCTCGTGAGCAAGCAGACCGGTGAGCGTGCGATGGACCGGGAGACCGGCGCAGGTCTCTCCACAGTGGGCCTGCTGATCTCGGATGAGGGGGAGGGCAACCTCTACCAGGTGACCGTTCCGGAGACGGGTCTCCCCGAGGGTCTGACGCCGGGCATGCCGGTGTCGGTGATCGGCCTCAAGGCGCGGGACTGGGAGAACACGTTCAACGGCCAGACCCGTCACGGCATCTCGTTCCGCGCCGTCGCCCTCACCATCGGGGCCTGATCATGGCCGACCTGACGACGTTATGGGAGGTCGGCCTCCCGCTGGCCGGTGCGGGCGGTGGTCTCGGTTACGCGAAGGCACGCGCGCCCCGCGTGTTCTGGTCCGTGGCCGGTCTGCCCGTGGCGCGGGTGCGGTTCGCGGTGACGTACCGGGCCACGATGGACGTGTGCGGGCTGACGGTGCAGCCGTCCCGGCTGCGGGCGTTCCTGGTCCGCAACGTTGCCCGCCGCAGTGACGTACAGCCGGTTCCGCCGAAGGTCCGCCGGGTACGGGGCTCCTCGACCGGGATGCTGGTCACCCTGCGACTGCCGGCCGGGCTGGAGCCCTCGGACGTGATTGCGGCCTCCGAGCGACTGCGGCACGCCTGGGGCGTCCACTCCGTGCATGTGGTCGAGACGAAGCCGGGGTTCGTGGAACTACGGATGACCGGCTACGACGTACTGCGCCGCGTGAAGATGCCGCGCCGGCGCCCGTCCGGTCAGATGGTGGTCCCGGTCGCGCTCCGGGAGGACGGCACCGCGTTCGTACGGGACTATCTCAAGGTCCCGCACGCGCTGACGCTCGGTGCCAACCAGTCGGGCAAGTCCATGTACCTGCGCAACCTGATCGCCGGGCTCGCCCGACTGCGGGTCGCCCTGGTCGGAATCGACTGCAAGCGGGGAGTTGAACAGCGCCGATATGCGTCGCGTCTGTCAGCGCTCGCCGTCACTCCGGAGGAGGCATCCGGCCTCCTGGACGCGCTCGTGGACGAGATGGAAAGCCGCTTCGACCTGCTGAGCGACTACGGGGCCGCCGACGTGTGGGCCCTGCCCGAAGAGGTTCGGCCGGTACCAATCGTCCTGCTCGTGGACGAGGTCGCGGAGCTGTTCCTCGTGGCGGTCAAGAAGGACGAGGAACGCCGAGACCGGATGGTCATGCAGTTGATCCGCCTCGGTCAGATGGCACGGGCCGCGGGCATCTACCTGGAGATCTGCGGCCAACGCTTCGGCTCCGAACTCGGCAAGGGCGCCACGACTCTCCGCGCCCAGCTCACCGGCCGTGTGGTGCACCGGGTCAACGACAAGCAGACCGCCGACATGGGCCTGGGCGACATTGCCCCCGATGCGGTCGTGGCCGTGACGGCGATCGCGCCCGACAAGCCCGGTGTCGCGGTGGCCGGTGACTCATCCGGCGGCTGGTCCCGCATCCGCACCCCCGAGCTGAGCGCCGAGGAAGCTGCCGCGATCTGCGCCCAGTTCGCGCACCTGACCCCGGCCCTTCCTGCCCTCGCCCCGTACCGGCCGGTGATTCCCGCCGTAGCTCCGGCCGCCGGCCCCGTTCCGCTGGTGAAGCCCATCCCGGCGACGGACTAGCAACACCCCTCCCTCGGTCGGCGCGACCGTCTCGCGCCAGGTCCCTACCCGGCCCATGCCCGAAACAGGAGGAACAGCCGTGACCACCGCCAAGAAGCCCCAGATCCGACAGCCCCGCTCGCCCAAGCCCGCTCCGGCCGCCGCGGTATGCGGCACCTGCGCCGGCTCCGGGGAGACCACCACGGCCGTCCGGGTCGGCCGTAAGCGCCGCGAGATCGGCGCCACGCAGACGGGACTGTGCCCGGACTGCCTCGGCTCCGGAACCGCGTGACCCGTTCCCAACCCTGCTGGTGCCAGACGAGAGCGCCCGGCACCGGCCTCCTCGAAAGGAGGTGACCCGTGTCCCGCACTCTCCGCCTCGATGCCGTGCTCATCCAGGCTGTCATCGCCGGTGCCTTGTCCTTCGCTCACCTGCACGACCTGGCAGCGGCGGCCGGACAGGACGGCTGGAAGGCGTGGGCCTACCCGGTCAGCGTCGACTTGCTGCTGGTCGCCGCATGGCGCCGGATGCGTACGGATACGGAGAACCGAGACGCATGGCTCTGGTTCGCCATCGCCCTCGTCGCGTCGCTCGGCGCCAACATCGCCACCGCCGGACTGCTCGACCTGAACAACGTCCCGCCCTGGCTGCGCATCCTCGTCGCCGGCTGGCCCGCCCTCGCCTTCCTCGGCGGCACGCTACTGGCCCACGCTCCCGCCCCGGTCCGGGAGCCGGAGCCCACGGACCAGCCGCAGGTCGAGCCCGTCCAGGACGTGACCGTGGAACGCGCAGCGGACACGGCCCCCGAGCTGCCACCTGCTGATCCCCCTCCGCACTCCGAACCACCGGAGCCCGTTCCGCTCCCGCCCGCTGCGCCGGTCCCGCCCGCCCTGCTTGACCACGCTCAGAAGATCGCGGACGCCCACCACACACAGACCGGGTCCCCGATCGATACCGCGACTTTGCGAAGCCGCCTCGGCATCCCGCCCGCGCTGGCGGACGCCATCGCCGCCCAACTCACCTGACAGGAAGGGATGCAGACCCGTGCGCCCGAACCGCTTCCACAACGTCATCCGCATAGGCCCGGTGCGTGTCGGCACCCACCACGACGGCCGAGGCCGCTCCCGGCACACCGCCGTGTGCAGCGCCCCCGGCTGCGACTTTTCCGCCGACTACCTCACCCGCGCCGCCGCCGAACTCGCTGCCCGAACGCACCGCTGCAACCCGCGCTGATCAAAAGGAGACCCGCGTCATGGACGTACCGCTTTGGCTCGCCCTGATCGTCGTCGGCGTCCTCGGCTACAAGCTCATCCGCCCGCCGCTGTGGCTCGTCGCCGTGATCCTCCTCGGTGGCTACCTCCTCGCCGAAAGCTCTCTCGCCCCGCTCATCGATCCGATCACCAAGTAGGGAGACCTCGCCATGTTCCGTCCGCGCATCCCGGTCAACCCGCTCCCGACCGGCAACCTCACGCCGCTCGCACCGCCCTCTGGCATCGAGACTCCGCAGGAGCACTCGCACATGGCGCAGTACTCCGCCGCCCCGACTGCCGCGTCGACCCGTTCCACGATCCAGCTCACCCCCGGCAGCGTGGTCGCCCTCGCCGCCGGCGGTGGCGCCGTCGTCCTCGTCGTCGGTGCTGTCCTCGTCTCGATGCTCCTGGCAGTCGCCATCACCGGCGTTTCCATCCCCGTGATCGCGGTGGTCCTGCGCCTGCTGGTCAAGGACCTCCAGAAGGGGTGGTGACGGAGATGGACACGCACGTCATCGCTGCCGGCTTACCGGCCCTGGGCTGGGCCCTGCACGGCGGACTGCTCTGGCGCCGGTTGGCCACCGCCCGCCGAGACCCCCTGACCGGCCTTCACACCCGCGCCGGATGGACCGTCCGCGCCGAACGCCTCATCGCCAAGCACCCCACCGCGCTCGTGCTCCTGGTCGATCTGGACGACTTCAAGGTCATCAACGACACCCACGGCCACGCCGCCGGCGACGCGGTCCTCACCGCCACCGCCCAACGGCTGAGCGACTGGTGTGGACACCACGGCATCGCCGCCCGGCTCGGCGGAGACGAATTCGCCGCCATCATCACCCACCTCGGCGCCGTCAACCTCTTCGACCTCTGGTCCGCACTGGACGCACCGGTCACACACAACGGACATGTCCTGTCGGTCTCGGCCTCGGTCGGCCACTGCTACCCCGACGCCCTGCCGGTTCCGACCCTCACCGACGCCCTGTCCGCCGCCGACGCAGAGATGTACGCGGCCAAGGGCCACGGCAGGCGCAACACACGCTAAGCGGCCCCCGGAGCGGCCTCGGTCGCCAAACTTCCGCCGCCCCGGGCGCCTGAACCCCTCCAAGATCCAACGGACCCGAAAGGGAAGTCTCATCATGCCCCAGCACGACCAGACCAAGCCCGTCTGCCGCGCCTGCGATGGCTTCGCCACCGCCACGATCACCACCGGAACTCGGACCCCGGATGGCACCCGAGACACCATCCGCGTCCACTGCCCCGCCTGCCGGGGACTCGGCCGCACCGCCCCCGCCGTCCTCGTCCGGATCGGGAGGTGAGCGGCGTGCCGAACCTCGCGCCCTCGAACAACGCGCCGGGTCTGCACGTGAGCAAGCCCTCCCCGTCTGAGCCCGCCACCGCCTCCGCCGTCTGCCACTGCGGCGCCTCCGCATCCGCCAAGGGAGACGCCCAGGTCGGCGCACTGGTCGCCGGTTGGAACGCCCACCATGGCCCCGCACACCGGAACGGAGGCACCGCGTGACTACCCGGCTTCCTAGGGATCTGAGGGTCCTCGATCTGTTCTGCTGCCAGGGCGGCGCGAGCATGGGCTACAAGCTCGCCGGCTTCGATGTCGTCGGGGTGGACCTCTTCCCACAGCCCCGGTATCCGTTCCGGTTCGTCCAGGCCGATGCCATCGCCTTCGTCCGCGAGCACGGGGCCGACTTCGACTTCATCCACGCCTCGCCGCCGTGCCAGCGCTACACCCTTGCCCAGCGCATCCAGAACCGCGACCACCCTGACCTGATCGCCCCCACCCGCGCAGCGCTCGAAGCCACCGGCCGCCCGTGGGTGCTCGAAAACGTAGAAGATGCAGCCCCAGAACTTCGAGCCCCGGTCACGCTGTGTGCTGCCGCTTTCGGCATGCGCACCTACCGCCACCGGCTCTTCGAGACAGGCGGCGGCTTCACCCTCACGCCGCCCCGCCATGGTCAGCACAGCGCGCCGCTGACCAAGATGGGCCGCCCCCGGGCCGAAGGTCACTTCGCCCACTACGTCGGCAACTTCTCCGGCGTCCAGGACGCCCGCAACGACATGCGCGTCCCCTGGATGAACCGCGACGGCATCCGCGAATGCATCCCGCCCGCCTATACCCACTACATCGGCAACGCCCTGCACGCCTCCCTGTTGGAGGTGGCTGCATGACCGACACCGCCACCGCGGCGGGCCTGGACCCGGCCACCCTGGGCGATCTGCTCCGGGTGGCTGGGGATCCCGGCTTCGACCGCCTTCACGAACAGATCCGCCGCACCGGAGGATGCGCCGCCCCCATCCGCCTCTCCGGCGGCACCAAGCTCCTCGACCCGGCCACCCGGACCGTCCTCCACGCCTACACGACCGACGCCGAACCCGGCGGTGTCCTCCGCGTCGCCTGCGGCAACCGCCGGGCCTCCCGCTGCCCCGCCTGTGCCTGGACGTACGCCGGCGACACCTACCACCTAATCCGCGCCGGCCTCGTCGGAGACTCCGACAAGGGCACCCCCGAGACGATCCGCGACCACCCCCGCGTCTTCGCCACCCTCACCGCCCCGTCCTTCGGACCGGTCCACAACCGCCCCGGCACCCGTCCCTGCCGCTGCGGCACCTGGCACGACGAGAACGCGGCCGAACTCGGCACCCCGCTCGACCCGGACACGTACGACTACGCCGGTGCGGTGCTGTGGAACAACCACGCCTCCGAGCTGTGGCGCTACTTCACGATCTACCTCCGCCGAGAGATCGCCGCCCGTGCCGGCCTCACGCAAAAGGCGGCACGTGAGCAGTCACGCGTGTCCTTCGGGAAGGTCGCCGAGTATCAGAAACGCGGGGCCGTCCACTTCCACGCCGTGATCCGCTTCGACGGACCCGCCGGGCCCGACAGCCCGCCCCCGCCGTGGGCCACCCTCAACCTGCTCACCGACGCCATCCGGGCCGCCGCTGCCCGCGTCCGTGTCGTCGTACCGGCCAGCCCTGAGCACGGCTTCGAGAAAGACTGGGTGCTCCTGTGGGGCGACCAGATCGACGTGCAGCCCATCGGCGCCTTCGGTAACGGGGAAGACCTGACGGAACAGGCGGTCGCCTCCTACGTCGCCAAGTACGCCACCAAAGCCGCCGAGACGACCGGCACCGTGGACCACCCGGTCGGCAACAGGGAGGCGCTCGTCCTCCTCGGCGTGCCCGATCATCCCCGGCGGCTGATGGAAGCCTGCATGAACCTCGACCCGGCCTACCCGGACCGGCGGCTGCGGGCGTGGGCTCACATGCTCGGCTTCCGCGGGCACTTCTCCACCAAGTCCCGCAGCTACTCGACCACCCTCGGCGCCTTACGCCAGATCCGCGCCGACTACCGCGCCGCCCAGCAACGCGCCTCGCTCGGCCTGCCCGACCCCGACGACCACCCGGAGGCAACCCTCCTCGTCGTCGCCCACTGGGCCTACGCCGGCCACGGCTCCACCCCCGGTGAATCCTGGCTCGCCGCCAACGTCCGCCGGGACCTCCAGCACAACCGCGAACACGCCCGAGAGCTGCGGACCGAACTGTCCGAACTGGAAGGAGATACCGCGTGGCTGCCGTAGTCATCCAGCGGAAGTGGCACACCACCGCCGAGGTCGCCGACATGCTCGGCTTCGGCCTGTCCAAGACCAAGATGCTCGTGCTCACCGGAGAGATCCGTTCGGTGAAGGTGGGTCGCAACCGCCGCATCCTCCCTGCCTGGGTGGACGAGTACATCGAGCGTGTTTCCGCCGCCGCCGAGGGGTGGGCGGCATGAGCGGGAAGCGCGGCAACGGCGAAGGCTCGATCTACCCGTACAAGAACGGGTACGCCGCCTACGTCTGGGTGACCAAGCCGGACGGCAAGCGCGCTCGGAAGTATGCCTACGGCAAGACCCGCGAAGAGGTCCACGAGAAGTGGCTCAACCTGCACGCCGAGGCGAAGAGAGGACCCGTGACCACCCGGCACCGGACGGTCGGGGCCTTCCTCGCCTACTGGCTGGAGTCGATCGTGAAGCCCAACCTGGCCCCGTTGTCGTACGTCTCGTACGAGGGGTACGTCCGGCTCTACATCGGTCCGTACCTGGGGACGAAGCGGCTGGACAAGCTGACCGTGCGGGACGTCCGGGAGTGGCTGACCAAGCTGGCGGCCGTCTGCCAGTGCTGCGCTCAGGGGAAGGACGCCAAGCGCGCCCCCGCCAGTCGCCGATGCTGCGCCGTTGGGGAGTGCTGCGAGTCGTATCCGTCACGCCGCGTGATCCAGGGCTCCCGTGACGCGCTGCGGGCCGCCCTCACCCACGCCGTCGCCGAAGAGGAGATCGGCAAGAACGTCGCCTCCCTCGTCAAGGTGCCCAAGCCCCGCCGCAAGCGGATCAAGCCGTGGTCCGTGGTCGAAGCGGGCCGATTCCTGGCGGACGGGGTCGCTCGGGAAGATCACCTCTTCGCCGCGTGGATGCTCGTCCTGTGCCTGGGGCTCCGCCGCGGCGAGGTGCTGGGCCTGACCTGGAAGGCGATCGACTTCGATGCCGGGGAGCTGTACGTGGACCACCAGATCCAGCGGGCCGGGAGGCAGATCCTGCACCGGGAGACCAAGACGGAGGACTCCGACGACTTCCTGCCCCTGCCGGCGCTCTGCCTCAAGGCCCTGCGGATGCGGCGGGCCCAGCAGCTCGGGGACCGCAAGGCCGCCGGGAAGCTGTGGCAGGACAGCCGCGGGCTGGTCTTCACGACGAAGTACGGGACCCCGATCGAGCCGGGGAACCTCACCCGGATGTTCGGCCTGCGCGCTCGCCGGGCCGGCCTGCGGGTGATCCCGCTCCGGAACACCCGGCACACCTGCGCCGCGCTCCTGGTCGCGCTCAAAGTCCACCCGAAGGTGGCCCAGCGGATCCTGCGGCACTCGCAGATCGCCATGACGATGGAGGTCTACGCCGAAGCGAGCGAGGAAGCCGTACGCGACGCTCTCGGCAAGCTGTCCGAAGCGATGGGTGGCAGCGGCTGAGGCGGTTGCTGTACTTCGCTGCTGTACGGCAGGAAACGGCAGAGGCCCCGGACTTTCGTCCGGGGCCTCTGGCCTGCTGTGCACTCGGCAGGATTCGAACCTGCAACCTTCTGATCCGTAGTCAGATGCTCTATCCGTTAAGCTACGAGTGCTTGGGCTGTTCGGGGTTTTGCGCCCCGTTGGCCTTGCGAGAACAACAATACATGGACCTCGGCGGGACGCGAAATCCATTAGCTCCACCACTGCTGACCTGCGGAAACGGGGCGGAGGGAGATCATCCGGAAGTCCTCGCGCGGCTTCCGGGCGACGGGCGCGGTACCCCTTCGGCGGCGTTCGAAACGCACAGAAGCCCCGGTCCGTGAGGACCGGGGCTTCTTCGAGGTGCGGAGGCGGAGGGATTTGAACCCTCGATGGGGGGTAAGCCCCAAACCGCATTAGCAGTGCGGCGCCATAGACCGGACTAGGCGACGCCTCCAGCACACCCTCGCGTACGAAGGTGCGTGCAGATGATGACACAGGCGCGGGGCCGGTCACCAATCCGCTCCCACGGTACAAGGAACGGCAGGCCCGGGGCAAAGCCTTAATGGCATCCAGCGGCCGACGCGTCCGGCGCGTGCCGGACGCGTACACACGCACCCCTCGCCCCGCACGCAACGTCGGGGCGCGCGGATCGTTTGTCAGGCGTACGACGTACGGACGACCTGGAGTGCCCCATGCTGCGTCTCGCCGCCTTCGCCGTCACCTCCTCCCTGGCCGCCGCGGCCGCCGGGCCGCTGCCACCCCTGCCGTTGGAGCGGCTGCTGTCGACGCCCGACCGGCTCACCATCGCGGTGTCCGACACGGGCAACCCGCGTACCGACGGCGAGTACCGGCTGGAGTGCGACCCGGTCGGCGGCAACCACCCGAAGGCCGAGGACGCCTGCGCCCGCCTCGACGCGCTCGCGAAGCAGGGCAAGGACCCCTTCGCGCCCGTTGCCAAGCGCCAGATCTGCACCATGGTCGACGGCGGCCCGGCCACCGCCCGGATCAAGGGAACGTGGCACGGCGAGAAGGTGGACGCCACGTTCCGGCGGAAGAACGGATGCGACATCGCCCGGTGGAACAACCTGGAACCTGTGCTTCCGAGTGGGCGTTCCTGACCTGGGAAGATGCGAAGGATGTGCGGTATCGGCCGCGCATCGGCCATCCCACCGCGGGGCGGTGCCCTTAGACTCCTCCCGTGACATGCCGGTAGTCGTGGTCAGGGAGGAAGCTCGTCGTGAGCAGCAGGCCATCCCGAGGCGCTGCTCGCCTCGCAGCAATACTCGACGCACTTCCTGACGCGCTGTTGCTCGTCAATGCCAACGGCACCGTGGTCAACGCGAATTCGATCGCCCTTGAGATCATGGAGAGCCCCGGCACCGGCCTCGTCGGCCGCGGGGTGCTGGACCTCCTGCCCGAGTTCGACTCGAAGCTCATCCCCGGCTCGATGCGCCGTCCCGGCGACGACGAAGAGGGCCGGCCGAAGCCCAAGCGGATGACGGCCCGGCGCACCGACGGCAGCGAGTTCCCCGTCGAGGTCACCGCCGCCCACCTCGACGGCCGCGACGCCTACCGGGAGCCGCAGCCCTCGTACACCGGCGACGAACTGCTGATGCTCGTCGTACGGGACCTCTCCCAGACCGTGGACACCGAGGCGGAGCTCGCCCGCTCTCAGCGGCAGACCGAGATGATCCTGCGCGCCGCCGCCGAGGGCGTGGTGGGCACCGACACCGACGGCCGGGTCGTCCTCGTCAATCCGGCCGCCGCGCAGATCCTCGGCTACCGGGCCACCGACCTCGGCAACCGTGAGCTGCACGGGCTGGTCCAGCACTCGCGCGCGGACGGTTCGCCGTTCCCGTTCGAGGAGTCCCCGCTCGCGGACACCCTGCGCAGCGGCCGCAAGCACCGGGTCCGCAGCCAGGTGCTGTGGAACAAGGCGGGGCAGCCGGTCTCCGTCGACCTGACCACCTCACCCGTACGGGACGGTGAGCTGCTCGTCGGCGCCGTCATGACCTTCACCGACCGGCGCCCGTACGACGCCCTCGCGGCGCGGCACGCCCAGTTGCTGGCGGTGCTCGGCGAGTCGCTGCGCGGGCCGCTGGAGGAACTGCGCGGGGAGCTGGCGACGCTGGCCGCCGATGACGCGGGCCAGCTGTGGCCCGAGGCGAACCAGCTGCTGCACCACCTGGCGGCCGGTTACTCGCGGATGACCACGCTCGTGGACAACGTGCTGGGCTACCAGCGGCTGGACGCGGGCAGCGACAAGCTCGCCAAGAAGAAGACGCTGATCAACAAGGTCGTCGCGGCCGGGGTCGACGGCGCGGTGGAGCTGATCGGGCCGGGCCGGGCGCAGTTCGCCGTGCACGCGCCGACGATCGAGGCCGAGGTGGACGGGGAGCGGATCGCGACCGCACTCGCGCACCTGGTCGCGGACGTCGCCGGGGTGGACGCCACGGGCAAGACCCGCCAGGGCAGCGGGTACAGCGACTCCACGATCGTCGTGGCCGCCGCGCAGCGCGGTGACGTCGTACGGATCGAGGTGCGCGGGCCGTACGAAGGCGGCAATCCGGTGCACGAGCCGATCGTGCGGGGCATCGTCGCCGCGCACGGCGGTGTCCTGCAGACCGTCGAGGTGCCCGGTGCGCCGGGCGGTACTTACGTACTGGAGCTGCCGCTGGGCGCGGGAGCCGGGACGGTGACGCTGCCCGAGCCGGTGGAGCCCGCGGCCGCGGAGCCCGAAGCGAAGCCGGAGCCGAAGGACGGCGCCGGTGCCGGTGCCAGGACGGAATCCGGGGGCCGGCGGGCCCGGCGCGGGGTGGACGCCTTCCTGGACGACGCCGCCGACGAGCCGAAGGCGCCGCGGGAGGGCGGGGGAGCACTCGCGCTGTCGTCGGGGCGGCGGGGCGCGGACGGCCCGATCGACGGCAGCGGTGCCGGCGGCCCCGAGCTGGCACAGTCCCCGGTGAACCCGGCCGGGCTGGGTACCGGGCGCAGGCGCGGCCGGGACGGCGACGGCAGTGGTGACGGCGGGGCGGGCGCCGCCCGGCGCCCCGGCGGACCGCAGCCAGTGCCCACGCGGCCGGTACCCGCCCAGTCCGCATCCCCCCAGTCCGTACCCCGGGAGCCCGCAGCGCAGCAGCCCGTGCCCCCGCAGGGCACCGGGATGCCGGCGCTGCCGCCCGTGCCGCCCGTGCCGCTGACCGAGCATCCGGCGGGCCGGCGCCGCGCGTTGGGGCCGGCCGGTCCGGCCGGCCCGGCGGCGGGTCCGTTCCCCCAGCCCGGCGCTCCGGTGCCGGCGGCCGGGCTCGCGGCTCCCGCACCGCAGCGGCCCATCGCCCCCGAGGGCGGCTTCGCGCTGCCGGCCGGGCCGAGTTCCGCCCCGGCCTCCGGGGTGGTTCCCGCTCCGGCAGAGGCCGACCCGGATGCTCCGGGTGGCCGTCGTGGTCGCCGGGTACTCGGCGCGCCCGCGGCCGACGCTCCCGGAGCCGGCCCCGCGGCTGCCCCGGAGGCGCCCGGACCGGTCCCGCCGACCGGGCGGCGGCGCGCACTGCCCGACGCACCCGCCTGGCCGGTGCCCGCGGCCCGGACCGCTTCCGAGGACGGCGAGACCGCGGCGGGCCCCGTCGCCGTACCCGGTGCCCGGCAGCCCCACGACGCTCCGCCGGAGGCCGCACAGCCGATCAGCGTCCGCGCGCTCGGCACCCTGGGCCAGGGCATCTCGGTGGACGCCGGCGGCTCCGGCCGTCGCCGCCGGCTGTCCGAGCCGCCGCCGCAGGGCCGTGCCTTCGCGATAGGGGCCCCCGAGGCGGGCTCCGACGAGGGGCCCGAGCCGCTCGACGGTCCCGGCGGCGCGGTCGAGGTGGTCAACCGGCCCGTACCGCTGCCCGTGGACGACGAGCTGCCGCCGGAGCCACTGGACAACCCGCGCCGGCTGCTGGTGTGGCCCGCGCCGGACGCCCAGACCCAGCAGGCGCTCAGCGACCGCGGCTACCGCCCGGTGATCGTGCACTCCCGCGAGGAGGTGGACGCGCAGATCGCCGCGTTCCCCGCCGCCTTGTTCGTGGACCCGCTGACCGGGCCCATCACCCGTACCGCCCTCCAGTCGCTGCGGCAGGCCGCGGTGGCCGCGGAGGTACCGGTCCTGGTCACGGCGGGACTCGGGCACGCCACCCGCGAAGCCGCGTACGGCGCCGACCCTGCCGTGCTGCTCAAGGCGCTCGCGCCGCGCGACAGCGAGCAGCACCCCTCGCGGGTCCTGTTGATCGAGGAGCACGACGAGATCGCCACCGCGCTGACGGCCGCCCTGGAACGGCGCGGCATGCAGGTCGCGCGGGCGGGCGCCGACACCGACGCCGTGGAACTGGCCACCCGGATGCGGCCCAATCTCGTCGTCATGGACCTGATGCAGGTGCGCCGTCGGCGGGCCGGGATCGTGGACTGGCTGCGTGCCAACGGGCAGCTGAACCGCACACCGCTCGTCGTCTACACGGCCACCGGGATCGACCCGGCCGAACTGCCGCGGCTGGCCTCCGGCGAGAGCGTGCTGTTCCTCGCCGAGCGAGCCACGACCGCCGATGTGCAGGGCCGCATCGTGGACTTGCTGGCGAAGATCGGCACCAACTAGTCATCCTGGCCCGATGGCCATCACCGACACGACCGAGCACAGTGTTCCCGCCGACAACGGAGAGGTGAGTCTCCTCATCGCCCGGCAGGTCGAACCTGGTCACGAGAAGGACTTCGAGGTCTGGGCGCGCGGGATCCTGGAGACCGCCGCACGCTTCCCGGACCATCTCGGCTACGGATTGTTCCGGCCCGCGACGGAGGGTGGCCCCTGGTTCCTGGTGCACCGCTTCCGTCACCAGGCCGCCTTCGAGGCCTGGCAGCGGTCCGCGGAGCGCGCCGCGTTCTTCGCCAACTGCCAGGGCCACCACCACCACGAGATAGCCCGGCGCGAACTGCACGGGATGGAGACGTGGTTCGCGAAGCCGGGCACGACCCGGCCCGCCCCTCCGCGCTGGAAGATGGCGATCAGCTCGGGGCTGGCCATCTTCCCGATCTCGCTGCTCGGCAACGCGGTGCTCGGGCCGTTCCTGGTGGACCTGCCCTTCGTGCTGCGGACGGCCGCCTTCACGGTCGTCTTCAGCACCCTGATGACCTACGTGGCCATGCCCGCGGTCAGCAAGCTGCTGCGGCCATGGCTCACGCGCGGCTGACGCTTCCGGGCGGCTCGGACCGCTCAGGCCTCGTCGTATCCGGCCCGGGGGTCAGTCGAGCTTGGTCACGTCCAGCTCGCCGTCCGCGTACTGCCTGCGGATCACCTTCTTGTCGAACTTGCCGACGCTCGTCTTCGGCACGGCCCCGATGAACGTCCAGCGCTCGGGCAGCTGCCACTTGGCGATCGACTGCCCCAGGAAGGCGCGCAGGCCCGTGTAGTCGACGGTCGCGCCCTCCTTGAGGACGACGGTCGCCAGCGGGCGCTCGCCCCATTTGACGTCGGGTACGGCGACCACCGCTGCCTCGGCCACTTCGGGGTGCGCCATCAGCGCGTTCTCCAGCTCGACACTGGAGATCCACTCGCCGCCGGACTTGATCACGTCCTTGGCCCGGTCGGTCAGCGTCAGGTAGCCGTCGGCGCTGATCACGCCCACGTCGCCGGTCTTGAGCCAGCCGTCGGCGCTGAACTTGTCCGCGGGCCGCAGCGGTTCACCGGTCGTGCCGCCGTAGTAGGCGCCCGCGATCCAGGCGCCGCGCACCTCGAGCTCGCCCGCCGACTCGCCGTCCCACGGCAGACGGTCGCCCCCCGGGCCGATCAGGCGCGCCTCGACGCCCGCCGGGAAGCGGCCCTGGGTGATCCGGTACGGCCACTCCTCCTCGGCGCTCAGGCCGGCCGGAGGGTGCGCCATCGTGCCGAGCGGGGAGGTCTCGGTCATGCCCCACGCGTGGCAGAGGCGGACGCCGAGCTTCTCGTACGCCTCCATCAGCGACGGCGGGCAAGCCGCGCCGCCGATGGTGACCTGCTTCATCGAGGTCAGGTCACGGGGGTGGGCCGTGACCTCGGCGAGCAACCCCTGCCAGATGGTGGGGACGGCAGCCGCGTGCGTCGGCTTCTCCCGCTCGATCATCTCGGCGAGCGGGGCGGGCTGGAGGAAGCGGTCCGGCATCAGCAGGTTGATGCCGGTCATGAACGTGGCGTGGGGCAGGCCCCAGGCATTCACGTGGAACTGGGGGACGACGACGAGGGACGTGTCCCGGTCGGTCAATCCCATCGACTCGGTCATGTTGACCTGCATGGAGTGCAGGTAGATGGAGCGGTGGGAGTAGACCACGCCCTTGGGGTCCCCGGTGGTGCCCGAGGTGTAGCACATGGCCGCGGCCTGGCGCTCGTCCAGCTCGGGCCATTCGTAGTGCTCGGAGCGTCCGGCGAGGAGTTCCTCGTAGTCGTGCACGCGCACGTCGAGACCGTCGAGCACGGAACGGTCACCGGGACCGGAGACGACCACGTGGTCGACGGTGGGCAGGTGCGGCAGCAGTGGCGCGAGGAGCGGCAGAAGGCTGCCGTTGACCAGCACCACGCGGTCCGCGGCGTGGTTCACGATGAAGACCAGCTGCTCGGGAGGGAGCCGCAGGTTGAGCGTGTGCAGGACGGCGCCCATGGCGGGGATCGCGAAGTACGCCTCCACGTGCTCGGCGTTGTTCCACATCAGTGTGGCCAAAACGCTTCCGGGCGCGACGCCCAGTTCGTCGCGCAGAGCGTTGGCGAGCTGGGCGGCGCGGTCGCCGATCTCGGCGAACGTCCGGCGGTGGGGCTCCGCCTCACCGGTCCACGTCGTCACGGTCGATTTACCGTGAACCCTTCGGCCATGCTCCAGAATCCGGCTGATGGTGAGCGGTACCTCTTGCATGGTGCTGAGCACTGGCGTCCTCCCGATGGGCGCTATCGCTCCGTCGCGACAATGGGAAGATTCTGCGCACGTACCAGGCGGTATGTCACTACCCGGGGGTAGAAAGCGCGTCGGGCACCGCTCCGTTTCACGTGAAACATGCGGGTCCCCCGTGTTTCACGTGAAACGTCAGGTAGGCGGGCGGCGGTTCAGCGGACCGGGGCGAGTTCCGGGTCCTCGCGGAGCTTTCCCAGAGCCCGGGAGACGGCGCTCTTGACCGTGCCGACGGAGACTCCGAGCAGTTCCGCGGTCTGCGCCTCGCTCAGGTCCTCGTAATAGCGCAGGACCACCATCGCTCGCTGCCGGTCCGGCAGCCGGGTCACCGCACGCCACATCGCGTCACGCAGCGCCTGCGCCTCCGCGGCGTCGGTGAACGGCTCCTGCTCCGCCTCCGGAAGCTCCTCGCAGCAGAATTCGTCGACCTTGCGCTTGCGCCACTGGGAGGTGCGGGTGTTGACCAGGGCCCGCCGGACGTATCCATCCAGTGCCCGGTGGTCCTCGATGCGGTCCCAGGCGGCGTAGGTCTTGGCCAGGGCCGTCTGCAGCAGGTCCTCGGCGTCGCAGGGGTTGGCGGTGAGCGAGCGCGCGGTGCGCATCAGGACCGTGCCGCGGGTCCTGACGTACGCCGAGAACGACGGGTACGGCGTCGGATTCGAGGCGAGCGTGCAGACAGGCGTGGTCATGCCTCAACGCTAGGAGCGCGCAGCAGCCCTGGGATCGGCCGCAGGTGCCGAAGCGGGATCCGTCTCAGGTTGTAGGGCCGGGCCCGGCCCCACCTCCTGAAGGTGGAGGAGGCGGCGTCCGGGCCTCGGCCCCGCGTCAGCCGTCGGCGCTGAGGATCAGGCCGGAGGTCGGCACCCCGGTACCGGCCGTGACCAGGCTGTGGGTGACGTCCGCGACCTGGTTGACGGAGGTGCCGCGCAGCTGTCGGACGGCCTCGGCGATCCCGTTCATACCGTGCAGGTACGCCTCTCCGAGCTGGCCACCGTGAGTGTTGAGCGCGAGCGCGTCGGCGGCCACGTAGTCGGCGGCCTCCCCGGGCCCGCAGAACCCGAACTCTTCCAGCTGCATGAGCACGAAGGGGGTGAAGTGGTCGTAGAGGATGCCGACGTCGATGTCAGAGGGCCGCAGTCCGCTGGTCCGCCACAGCTGGCGTGCGACGACGTCCATTTCCGGAAGCCCGGTCAAGCCGTCCCGGTAGAAGGAGGTCATGGCCTCCTGGCGGCGACCGGCACCTTGCGCTGCCGCGGTGATCACGGCGGGTGCCCGTCGCAGGGTGCGGGCGCGCTCGGTGCTGGTGACGATCAGGGCCTGGCCTCCGTCCGTCTCCTGGCAGCAGTCCAGGAGCCGCAAGGGCTCGACGATCCAGCGGGATGCGGCATGGTCGGCGAGGGTGATGGGCTTGCCGTGGAAGTAGGCGGCGGGGTTGTTCGCGGCGTGCCGGCGGCCGGTGACAGCCACGTGCCCGAAGGCCTCGGGGGTCAGGTGGTAGGCGTGCAGGTAGCGCTGCGCGGCCATGGCAACCCAGGACGCCGGGGTGAGCAGGCCCCACGGCAGTGACCAGCCGAGGGCCGCGCCCTCCGCCGAGGGCTCGCGCTGCTGTACCCCGGAGCCGAAGCGGCGCCCGGAGCGCTCATTGAAGGCTCGGTAGCAGACCACGACCTCGGCGACCCCGGTGGCGACGGCTAGGGCGGCCTGCTGGACGGTGGCGCAGGCCGCGCCGCCGCCGTAGTGGACCCGAGAGAAGAAGGAGAGGTCTCCGATGCCGGCCGCCTGCGCCACGGTGATCTCGGGGCTGGTGTCCATCGTGAAGGTGACCATGCCGTCGACATCGTCCGGGCTCAGCCCGGCGTCGTCGAGAGCGGTGTGGACGGCTTCGACGGCGAGCTTGAGCTCGCTGCGGCCGGAGTCCTTGGAGAACTCGGTCGCGCCGATACCGACGATGGCGGCCCGGCCTCCCAGCTCGTCCCGGGTGCGGACGCTCATTCTCCGGCCTCCCGGTCAACCAGGGACACCGTGACGGAGCCGGTGACGTGGTGTCCGCGGCCGTTGGCGCCGACCACCCGGATCTCGGCGGTGTCCCCGTCCAGCACGGTGACCGTCCCGGTGAGAATCATGGTGTCGCCGGGGAAGTTGGGGGCACCGAGGCGGATGGCCACCTTGCGCAAGGTGGCGCCCGGCCCGAGGTGGTCGGTGATGTACCGGCCGACCAGGCCATTGGTGGTCAGGATGTTCATGAAGATGTCCGGCGAGCCCTTCTCGCGCGCGAGCTCCGCGTCGTGGTGCACGTCCTGGTAGTCCCGGGAGGCGATGGCGCCCGCGACGATGAGCGTGCGGGTGACCGGGATCTCCAGCGGCGGCAATGCGTCGCCGACCCTCATGTGTCGTCCCCTCTGTGGTGGTCAGGGCTGGTGGCCGGGGATACGGGCGACTCGGCGGGCTCCGGCGCCGCCGGTGGTTCCTCGGCCAGGAGCGTGCCCAGCTCGGCCAGCAGCTCGCTGCCGCAGCCCAGGTAGGCGTCAAGCTGCCGCCCCCACAGGAAGTGCCGGTGTACCGGGTGGTCCAGGTCGGCTCCCATGCCGCCGTGCAGGTGCTGTCCGGCGTGCACGACCCGCTTGCCCGCCTCCGACGCCCACCAGGCCGCCGTGAGTGCGTGCTCGTCCGCGGGCAGTCCCTCGTCGAGGCGCCAGGCCGCCTCGTACGTGGTGACCCGGATCGCCTCCGTGTCCATGTGGGCGTCCGCGGCGCGGAGCATGACCCCCTGGTTGGTGGAGAGCGGCCGGCCGAACTGTTCACGGGTGGAGGTGTACTCCACGGCGCGGGCCAGCGAGCCCGCGCAGACGCCGGCCTGGAGTCCGGCGAAGGCGGTACGGGCAACGGCGAGGACGTCCTGGTACACCCGCGGCCCCTGCCCGAGCCGTTCCGTCGGCGCGCCGGTCAGCGTCAGCCGGCCCGCGGCCCATGGCGCGGTGGTCTCCACCGGTGAGGTTTCCACGCCCGGCAGGCCGGTCCGTACCAGCCACAGCGACCGTTCCGCGTCCGGGACCAGCACGTACGTGGCGTCGCGCAGCCAGGGCACGACGGGGGCGGTTCCGGTGAGCAGCCCGTCCGGGGTGGCGGTGATCCTGCCCCGGGCGGGGAAGGCTCCGGTGGCCACCGCCTCGCCCGTACCGAGGACGGGCAGCAGTCGGGCGCGCTGGTCGGCACTGCCGTGCCGGACCAGGGGGAGGATCCCGTAGGCGCAGGTGGAGGCGTACGGCACCTGCGCGGTGGTGCGGCCCTGTTCCTCCAGCAGGAGCACCAGCCCGAGCAGGCCGACGTCCTCGACGGCGGCCGTCAGCCCGGCGGTGGTCAGGGCCTTCCACAGTTCGGCGTCGCTGTCGGAGCCGGCGGCAGCCAGGCGCTCGTGGGTGGCGAGGTCGTGGAAGATGCGTGCGGCGAGGCCGGCCGCGGCGGCCTGCTCCTCGGTGGGCCGGAAGTCCATCAGCCCTCGCTCCCCCGGAAGACGGGCAGTTCCAGGTCCTCGTCCACGCGCAGGAACTCCAGCCGGACGGGCAGGCCGATGCGCACCTTGTCGTAGGGGACGCCGGTGATGTTGCTGATGATCCGGACTCCCTCGGCGAGTTCCACCAGCGCGACCGCGTAGGGCGGGTCGAACGCAGGGAAGGGCGGGTGGTGCATGACGACGTAGCTGAAGACCGTGCCGGCCCCGCTCGCCTCGACGGTGTCCCAGTCGGGACCGGCGCAGGCATGGCAGCCGGGGAGCCAGGGGAACCGGAGGGTGGCGCAGGCCGTGCAGCGCTGGATGAGCAGCTTGTGCTCGCGCACCCCGTCCCAGAACCCCTGGTTGTCCCGGTTGATCACGGGCCGCGGACGGCGCGCCGCGGGTTGCCGCTCCGGCGCGGCCCGCCGGAGCGGCGCGTACTTGAGGATCCGGAAGCGGTGGGTGCCGGCGAGCTCTCCGTTCGCGCGCACGTCCATCCGGGTCGTCACGAAGTGACCGGTGCCCAGCTTGGTCGTCTTGCGCGGGGAGACCGACTCGATCACGGCGTCGAAGGTGACGGTGTCGCCGGGGCGCAGCGGGCGCAGGTACTCCTGCTCACAGTCGGTGGCGACGACCGAGGTGCATCCCGCGCCGTCCAGGACCGCGAAGAGCTCGTCGTAGGCGGAGGAGCGGTCGCTGTGGCCGGAGAGGCCGCCCATCGTCCAGGCCTGGAGCATGGTGGGCGGGGCGATGGCGTCCGGACCGGTGTAGGCGGGGTTGGTGTCGCCCATCGCCTCGCACCAGTGGCGGATCATCGGTTCGTTCACCGCGTCCTTGGCCTGCCCGCCGGAGGCGGCGGGGCGCCCTTCGAAGGTTTTCAGCAGCGTGTGGAAACGGGCTGCTCCGTCGGCGTCCACGGCCGGGTCCGCGGTCATCGCTTCCTCCCCTTCATGCCGAGCCGCATCATGGCGACGATCTCCCGCTGGACCTCGCTGACCCCACCGCCGAAGGTGTTGATCTGGGCGGCCCGGTTCATCCGCTCCAGTTCGCCTCCCGCGAAGCCGGCGGGCCCGCGTACGAGGGCCTCCTCGCCCACCGCCTCCTGGCACATCCGGTACACCTCGACGGCGGACTCGGTGCCCAGGAACTTGACGCCGCTGGCGTCGCCCGGCGCGAGGGTGCCGGAGCCGACGTCCTGGACCAGGCGCCAGTTGAGCAGGCGTACCGCGGCCAGCCGTGCGTGGGCCTCGGCGAGGCGGGACCGTACCCAGGGGTGGTCCGCCGGGCGCTCGCCGGTGACCGGGTCCGGGGTCCGGGCGTGGCCGAGCGCGCGCTCGTAGAAGTCCTCGGCCTGCATGCCGATCGCGGCCAGTGCCACGCGCTCGTGATTGAGCTGGTTGGTGATCAGTCCCCAGCCGCCGTTTTCGGGTCCGACGAGGTGGCCGGCGGGCACCCGGACACCGTCGTAGTAGGTGGCGGTGGTCGTGAGTCCGCCGACCGTTTCGATCGGGGTCCAGCCGAAGCCGGGGGCATCGGTGGGCACCAGGATGATCGAGATCCCCTGGTGCTTGGGGGCCTGGGGATCGGTGCGGCAGGCGAGCCAGATCCAGTCGGCGTTCTGGGCGTTGGACGTGAAGATCTTCTGTCCGTCGATCAGCCAGTCCCCCTGGGGACCGCCGTCCCGCACGGCGCGGGTGCGCAGCGAGGCGAGGTCGGTGCCGGCCTCCGGCTCCGAGTAGCCGATGGCGAAGACGAGTTCGCCCTTGAGGATGCGCGGGAGGAAGTGGTCCTTCTGCGCCTGCGTCCCGTACCTCATCAGGGTCGGCCCGACGGTGTTGAGGGTGACCATGGAGACGGGCGCGCCGGCCCGGTAGGCCTCGTCGAAGAACACGAACTGTTCCTCTGCGCCGCGCCCTTGGCCGCCGCATTCGACGGGCCAGCCGAGGCCGAGCAGTCCGTCGGCGCCGATGCGCCGCAGCAGTGCCCGCTGAGCGGCCGGGTCCTCGGGCGGTCCCTCGGGCATCAGCTCGCGGAAGTAGTCCCGCAGTTCGGAGCGGAGCCGCAGCTGGTCTCCGGTCGGGGCGAGGTGCACGCGCGGGCCTCCCGGCTTCACATCGACGAGTAAAACTGACTGTCCGTCAGATTGCTGGTCGGTGTCAAGGTGCCGAGGCGCCGAGGCGCAGCCGGCGGAGAGCGGTGACACACGGGGGCGCCCGCACTACCGGACCCCAGCCGGTCCGGTCGCACGGGCGCCCCGAGCAGTCAGTCCCGCTCGGGCGGGGTTACCGCCACGGGAAGAAGTTCACCGCGACGTTGGCGTTGTGCTGCTGGATCGCGGTCCAGGCCGAGCCGTTCACCTGGGCCGTGTTGTTCTGGTTGGACGCGCCGGCGCCCGTGGCCACCTGCTGCGACGTAGTGGAGTTGCCGTGGTTGTTGCCGGCCACGCCGCTGCCGATGAGGCTTGCGACGCTCGCGTTCGATCCGTCGTTCGCGAAGGCGCCGTTGTCCGCCGCGGCCACACCGCCGAACAGAGCGGCGGCGAGGGGGAGAGCGGCGACGGCGGCGATGACGCGGGCTGTACGGATGCTTGCCATGTCTGATCCTCCAGAAAACCGAAGTGGGCTTGTTTCCGGGGCGGTTGGCCGACCGCCTCGGTCGTTTTGCGGGTGACGACGTCGCGGGATCAGAGTTGCCCACCGAATCCCCGGCGAACCACCCCGGAGCGCATTAATCCCCCGCAAGCATGAGCAACATCGGATAAACCCGATTCGCGCCCCCAGGGCCTCAAAGCTGCACATCTGAAACGCCCGACACTCCTGCCCCACCGGAGAAGAAACGTTTTGGCAAGGTGGCGCGTCCGGACATGCCAAAAAGGGCCGCGCCGTCCGGGAACCCCGCCGTCTCCCGGGCTTGCGGCCCTGCGATGCCTTGCTTTGCGCTCCCCGTGCGCCCCCGGCGCCCGCCGGGGCTCATTTCCTCGCGCCCCACTACCAGGGCGCCTTGGGCGCGATCCTCGGCCGTGACCGGCCGGGCTCCAGCGCCCGCTGTTCCACTCGGACCCGCTGTGTGCTTCCTACGCGGCGAGCTCCAGCTGCTGCGCGCCGACGCGGGGGCGCCCATCGGCGGCGAAGGACGCGGTCTGCCGGACAGGACCGTCGGCGGCCGGAGAGGTGGCCGGCTGCCCGGCGCCTCCCGCGACCCCACCGGCGGCGAGCGCCGTGGTCGAGCGACGGACGGAAGGGGTCTTGCCGTGTGCCTCGGCCCGGATCCGCTGCTTGATCGTGGGCGGGAGCGAACCACCCCGCATCATCGCCCGCCACGTCCGCCGCGCCATCAGGACAGGCCGGCGCCGAACCGCCGGAGCCGCGGGGGCGATCACGGAGGGGGCCTGGGCCGCAGTGGCCTTCGCGCCGAAGCCGAGGGCGGCGAGGAGCGCCGCGACCGCGGCGAGGACGACGGTCCAGAACGACGTGACGGTGTTGCGGAGAGCCATGACGGGTCCCTCATTTCGCGATGTTCCGAAGGGCGGATCTGAATACATTCGCCATGATGTTTCCGCAACCGCACGAACCCCACCACGCGCGCCGATCTTCCGACAAACACCACTCAAAGGGACCAATGCCGCCCTTGCCGACTTCCCCCTAGGCGGCACCACCTGCGGCTTCCCGTCCCCGCCCCACGACGAAGGGGCGCCCCGGACCGGGGTGCCCCTTCTGATCAGCGCGTTCGCTGAGCTGGCGGTGGGTGTGGGATTTGAACCCACGGTGACTCGCGCCACGACGGTTTTCAAGAGAGTGCTGCGGGAAGCGGCCAGCTCACGGATGACCTGCGTGTTCCCCTGCCTCGGGGCCCGTCATCACCTCTGACGGTCCACACCTGGTCCACTGACCCCTACGGCAAGTCTGCTCGGGGCGTGAAGGTGGGAGCGTTGGCGATTGTCGGTGGCCGGAGATCATTCTGCTGCCCTTGGCCGAACCAGTAACCGATGATTGCCCCACCGATCCCTGTGACCGGGGTTACGTAGAGGCTGAAGTCCTGCGCGGCAACCCCAGCGATCATGGCGACCCAAGGCGAGGCGATGATCGCAAACACCACGGCAACCAGCGCCCAGCCACGAACACCCTCCGCACGCCGGACAAGCCCAGACTGCTCGAACGCCAGATCTGCCCGGTGTTTCCGATCTGCGAGTTCCACTTCCCAGCGCCGCTCGATCTCGCGAAGGCGAACTTCGGCGTCGAACTCCTCTGGCGTCTCTGGTCGCTTACCGAGATGAAATGTTGGCTGGCCGTGCTCAGCCGTGATCCGCCGGTTCTCGTCAGTAAGTTCCGATACTTGCTGAGTGAGACTCTCCACTTCGGCACGCTGCGATCTCCACATGCGCATCGACGCCGCATCACTCTTGACCAGCAATCGATACTCGGTGATCCAGTCCTGGTCGGTTTCAGGCATCCTCCCCATTTGCCAAGAATGTAGGGTCCCCTCAATCTCAAACCCATCTGGGCTCACTTCAGACACGCGCCTCCCCCTCCTCTGGCATGCACCGCCCGTACCGTACAAGCACGAGGAGGGCCGCTGGCGAGGAAGACGGCAAGCAGCGCCTCAGCCTCGCCACTCCGGACGAAACGAACCCAAGGTTCGCGGCAGGAACGGCGTCAACCTATTCGTCACTATGACGTGAATTTGCTTGAACTGGGCCGTAGTTCAGCCTGGTTCTGCGATGCTGGAGGCCGATCGAGAGGGGCCGCAGCGATGCAGTGGAAGATCCACGGGGAACGTCCGATCTACGAGAACAAGTGGGTGAACCTGTGGCTCACCGACATCGAGACGCCGGACGGGCACCGCTGGGAACACCACGTCGTCAAGCTCCGCCACCTGGCCGTAGCCGCTGTGATCAACGACCGCCAGGAGGTCCTGATGATGTGGCGTCACCGCTTCATCACGGACGCGTGGGCCTGGGAACTGCCCATGGGCCTGGTGGAGGCAGACGAGACGCCCGGCGAGGCTGCCGCCCGTGAGGTCCTCGAAGAGACCGGCTGGCGCCCCGGTCCGATGAAGCCGCTGATCTACGCCGAACCGGCGAACGGCATCACCGACTCCCAGCACCATCTGTTCCGCGCCGACGGCGCCACGTACGACGGGCCACCGACCGAGAAGAACGAGTCGGACCGGATCGAGTGGATTCCCCTGGCGAACATCCGGGGCATGATCGACCGCCGCGAGATCGTCAGCAGCGGCTCCCTCGTCGGCCTGCTCTACGTCCTGATGGACGAAGGGGTTCGCTGACCCTGCGGCGGAAATATCGCTCGTAGGCGTGCCTCGAAGGCGACTGCGGCCGGCACCTCGCGATACGGCGCAAGCTGCTCGTAGAACTCGCGAAGGTGCCCGGTCACCCGCTCGGACGACACGGCTGCCGCGGGCACCAGTGCCTCGATCGCCGTGTGGCACGCCTGGTCGAGCTTGCCCCGCTGGAGCTGCGTACGGGCCAACCAGAAGGCATGGAACGCCCTACCCCGCTGGTTCGCTGGGTCCTCCCGCTCCAGCGCGTCCGCGATCAATGGTTCGGCAATCGCTGCTTCGCCGAGACGGCCGTGCGCGATGCCCGTGTCCACGATGAGCTTCGGCTCGTCGAAGTACGTCACCCATGCCGGGTCCGGGTCGTCCATCTTGATCCGGGCGTACTGACTGTGCGCCTCGGAGATCGCGGTGTGGGTCGCTGTCCGGTCACCTAAGGTCGCGTGGGCGAACGCCTCGCGCATGGCCAGCATGGCCCGGACTCTCGGCGTCGTGCCGATGGCCGCTCGGGCCTGGTCTTGGGCAGCGGACACAAGTGCGAGCGCGTCCGCCGGCTTGTCCTGGTAGGTCGCTTGCAGGCTCATGCACGCCAGCACGTTGGCCATGAATGTATGGTCGTCAATCTCCCGGGCCAGTTGCAGAGCCTCCGAGAAGTACGCGCGGGCCTGGTGGTACTGCCGGGCATCGAAGTACGTCCACCCCGTCATCCGCGCCAGCTCCGCCGCGACGCCGTACAGGCCGTGCTGGATCGGCGTCGGTCGTTGGTCCTTCAGTAGCCCCTCGACGTATCGCAGCTGGCCGACGACGGCGGGCCGAAGCGTCTCGCCCCCGTGCTCGTCGTCGCGACGCCAGTAGTCCTCGATCGAAGAACGCAGGGCGTGCAGTGTGGATGGGCTCGGGTTTGTCCCGGCGGCCAGGGCCAGGATGCTGTCCACCTCCACGCCCGGTAAGGCGCTGAGTGGCCTCGGCACGGCGGGCAGGTGATCGAGCTCCGGACTCTCCCCCTCGGCCACGGCCAAGACCGCCGGCGTCTCCCACGTACGACGGGCAAGTCCGAGCATGTGCCCGGGGATGCGCAACCCATCGGCGATCCGCTCGATCACGTCCATGTGGACGAGCTGCCGCTGTCCCGCGATCACCTCTCCCACCCGGCTCGGCGTCAGCTCGCACTGCCGCGCGATCATCGACGGGTAGATGCCCGCCCGCGTTTTCACCAGCCGGAAGACCCTCGCGAAGTCTCGGAGACGGCACGCCTCGATCATCTCGGGCTCGGTGAGCAGACTCGCCGGGAGTTCCTTCGCGCGACGTCGCTCGGGCATCGGGGCACGCTCCGGAGGAAGACTACGGATCGCTTCAAGGTCGCAACCGAACGTGATGCTACCCAAGTTGGGTAATCCGCTGGACCTTTCTGGCCATGCCCGCCGCTGACAATCCTTCTGCACATGGCGAAGCGACAGAGGACGACCGCCTTGGAGGCATGCGGTGGCACTCCTGACTCAGAGCGAACGGCCCTCTGGGCGACCCCGGACCTGGGACCCGAACCCCGCGTCTTGATGACCCTCCGGGTCTCCCGGGATTCGGGCCGGACGTGGATGCGGAGCACGCGGGTTCTGGAGGGCGAGCCGTTCGACATCCTCTCCGACCCCGGCCGCTACCCCCCGTGCGAGTGCCCGCGCTGTGGCGGCGCGTCCTCGTCGGCCCGCGCCCTTCGGCCGGCATCCATTAAGCCGGGAGCGGCGTAGTGACCGCCTACCGACGGTGACCCCCTCAGAGCGGGATTCCCGGGTACGCGGTCGAGCTCTGCGGGGCTGGCGCCAGCAGCTCGCCGTGCTCCTCTACGCCGCTGCCGTCGCCGTCCTGGTGGTCACCCTGGCCATCGCCGGTGATCCCGGCCGCTGACCGGCAACCGGCTTCCGGCATGGATCCCGCGCTCGCTCGAATCGTGGACTCACACCCCCCCGTCTCCTCACCGGACCGGAAACAACCGGGCTGGTGAGGCACGCCCCATCGGGGCTGGGCAGGCACCCGTCGGCCCTGGACTTCCAGGAAATGGAGACACACATGGCAGCACAGAAGGAAGACCTGCTGATCGGCGTCGAGAGCCTGATCAAGGTCCAGGACCGCTTCACCGCCGCAGCGGCCGAGTCCGACTCCACCGGTACCTCCGCAGGCGACGACGGTGAGAACCGCGACGGCCTGAACCTCCCGCAGGAGTAATACCCGCCCGCACCAACCGGGGGCCCGTCATCCACGACGGGCCCCCGGGCCCTCACGCCCATGACGCCGACTGGAGGAACACGTGGACCACCACTTCGTCACCGCACTGGAAAAGGCCCTCGGCTGGGACGGGCCCGGTGAACTCGGAGCCGGTTTCGCCCGAGGAACGATCGAGGACCTCGATCTGCTCGATCGGCTGCTCAACCCCCGGAAGCTGCTGGACCTGGTGATGCGCCGCAGCGTCACCACGCCCCAGTTCCGCATCTTCCAGGACGGGGCCGAACTGCACCCCGGCCGCTACATCCAGCCCTCCGTCACCCGGCGGGGACAGGCCATTCCCATGGCCGACATGCGCCGCGTCGGCGGGCTGATGCGGGAGGGCTGCACCATGGTCCTGGACGAGGTCGACTTCTTCGACCCGGCCATGGAGGCCACCTGCCGCGCGCTTCAGTGGTGGGCCCGCGAGCTGGTGCAGGTGAACGCGTACCTGACCACTCAGGACGCCAGTGGCTTCAAGCTCCACTGGGACGACCACGACACCCTGATCGTCCAGCTCGCCGGCCGCAAGAGCTGGGAAGTCCGCGGCACCTCGCGCAAGGTTCCGATGTACCGCGACTCCGCCCCCAACGCCGAGCCCAGCGAGGAAATCGTCTGGCAGGGCGTCATGGAGCCTGGCGACGTGATGCACATCCCGCGCGGCTTCTGGCACCAGGCCACCCGCGACGACCAGGGCGACGGCTACAGCCTCCACGCCACCTTCGGCATCGTGAAGCGCGTCGGCGTGAACTGGCTGGCCTGGCTCGCCGACCAAGCCCGCACGCAGGACCTGTTCCGGTACGACCTGGACCGCTGGAACTCCCCCGGCCAGTGGGACGGGCAACAGCAGCTCCTGGCCGACGCCGTCGCCGAGATGGCTACGACGCTGACCCCGCAGGACTTCTTCAATGCCCGCGAGCGGGAACGCCTGGCCGCCCGACACGTCCCGGCCACCGGCCTGTTCGGCAAGTCCGCGGCCGTCGTGTGCGTCACCGACTTCGAGCCCGTGATCGAGCAGCACCACGACACGGTGGACGTGCTTGCGGCGGGCAAGAAGCTCGCGTTCGCCGGCAAGGCGTATCCCGCCCTCGCCCTGCTGCTGAGCGGCCACCCTGTCGACATCGCCGACGCCGCCGAAAAGACCGGCCTGGACGTGGAACAGCTCGCCGAGATCCTGCTGAAGGAGGAACTGTGCACGGAGCTGACCCCCGCCTTGTCCTCGGCCTACACCGGTCTCGTCACCACCGAGACATCCTGACGGCCGCACTCGACCTCGGCGTCACCGCCCTGGACACTGCGGCTCCCTACCTCGGCTTCCGTTCGCACGCAGTGCTGGCCGAGACGGCGGCCGATCTGCTGCCCAAGTTCACCCTCTCCACGAAGGTGGGCTTCTTCCCGGGCGCCGGAAGGGCTGAGCACTCCCTTGATCCGGTCCGGCTGCGGCTGGCCATCGAGCGGACGGCCCGGGAGCTCGGCAGGGAACCAGACACCGTGCTCCTCCACAACCCCGAACATAGCCTCACGGGCCTGTCCCCGGCCGATGACCACGCTCTCCTCGGCAATGCCTGCACCGCCCTGGCCGACGCCGCCCGCGACGGTCTGTGCCGCGCCTGGGGTGTGGCCTCCTGGGACCCCCGTTCGCTCGGCGTGATCCGGGTGGAGGACCTTCCGTCTCCGGACGTGCTCATGGTCCGGGCCGGATTCCTCGTGGGGATCGACCTCCTCGACGCCACCACCGTCCTGCGCACCGCCTGGCAGGCAGGCGAGACTTGGGGCATGAGCCCCTTCGGTGGCGGCCACAGGCAGGTGTGGGAGGACTTCGACCCCCGCCCGTTCCTCCCACCGCCCCACGATGGCTGGTCCCGCTTTCAGGCGGCATTCCGGACCACGTTCCACCTGCCCACCGCCTCCGCGGTGGCGGTCGGTACCGACGACCCTGGGCACCTGGCCCAGTTGGTCAGGGCCTTGGGTGCGGAGGTGGACACCGCCGCCGTCAGTCAGTACCTACGCGCCCTCCACGGGCTCCGTCAGAGCTGAAGTTCGGCCATCAGACGCTCGGCCTCCTTCCGGGCCGGCGCCAGCAGCGGATCCTCCTCGTAGGCGTACGGTCCGACGATCTTCGACAGGAAGAACAGCGACATCAGCTTGCCGTCCCGGCTCTCCAAGTCCGCACGCCGCTCCTGCTGAACGCGGTCCGCGAGCCCCGGGACGGCAAGCGCGTTGCCCCACAGCGTCGCGGCATCCAGACCCCGGGGTGCCATGCCCCAGTCCTCCCAGTCGATGAGGGAGAACTCCGGCCCCATCACGTTGGCCCAGGTCAGGTCCGCATGGGCTGGCGCCCACCGCTCGATCTGCGTATCGGCCACCCCGGGGAAGACCGCCCCGAGGGTCTGGGTCACCTGCTCCTGCGTGATCGTCACCGTGTCCGGCGTCGCGATCCGGGGCGTCTGCTGTGAGGCAAGCGCGTCCAACGAAGCGTTCAGCGCCTCCCACCACTCGTCCGGCAGGCCCGGGTCTTCGAGCACCAGGGCACCCTTGCCAATAGACGGCGATGGAATCAGCTCCAGCTCATCCGCGCGCCACATCACCGGCTCGCCTGGCTCTCGCCACGCCACGCCCTGGTACCACTCGGGCATCGCGACCCCTTGCAGCACGGCAGCGGCCTCGGTCCCGTTCCAGCCCTGCGGGCCGATCCGCTCGAAGCCCCGCCGCTCGATACGCACCCACGTACCCCGCTCCGTACGACCACCCAAGGAACGGCGCTTGCGTACGAGCGCCTGCCGATCCAGTCGCACGTGTAGGGCCTCCTCCACCCGCTTCAGCACGTCTTCCACCGGCTGACGGCGTAGATCTACCTGGGCAGCAACGGGCAGGGATCCATTCATCACGACCTCCTCGGCGAACGAATGACCGTAACAGGAGAGGGTCCACCTACACGACCTGTTCGTCAGCGGCTCACGCCCCAACTCCATTATCGGAGCGGTCGGTCGAGGTCTGGCACGACGCACCTAGCGGCCCAGGATGTCGTGGAGAAAGGCAACAACGACGACGCCGATGCCAAGCGCCGCCCCTAGTGGCGGGTTCCGCAGCGCGACGTAGACCGTCAGGGCCCCTACGACTGCGAGTAGAAGCGTACGAGTGCTGATCTGCTCCACGAAGACTCCAAACGTTGACGTGGACAGCAGCCTGAGTCACTCGATAGAGGCATTTACGTCTTGTGACAGGCCCACGGCAAGCTCTCACTTTCCCTGACAAGCCGTGACGCTTCCTGACACCATCAGGTCGTAAGAGTGCTCGGATAGAGGTTGTCGTGGGCCGCTGGACGAAACCAACCTTGCCTGTGGGACCCCTCCGCACCCTCAACAGTGAACTCCATGCCCTCCACCGCAAGGCAGGGCATCCATCTGCCCGTGAACTGCAACGAGCGGTCAAGAAGGCTGCGAGCCACACAAAGATCCACCACGCCTTCATCAAGCCGCAGCTTCCTGCCTGGGGCGTTGTGGAGGTGGTTGTCGAGCAACTCGCCAAGGCTGCGCGGCCGAAGCTGTCAGAGGAAGCGGAGGTCGACCGTTTCAAAACACTCTGGGATGCCGCCTCAGATGCTGTGGCAGCCTCGGTCACTACCGAGGCGAACGAGCATTCCTACGGCCTCGCGCTCGGTGGATTGAGCCGGAACGGTGCGATCTACAGCGCCATCGTCGACCTGCACCAGGCTGACAAGCCCACTGGGCTTCACGATGTAGCAGCCGAGCTTGCGCGAAGGGGCCAGCTGGAAGCTTGCGGCGGTGAGGACTACCTCTTCGAGTGCGTGAAGATCGCGATGAAGGGATCCTTCGAAGCCGGCATGGGGATCGGCGAGTTTGGCATCTTGAACGCTCGCCGAGTCAAAGAGGCGTCGGATGCCCGGCACGCCTTCTTCTCTGTTGCCCTCAGCGGGAAGCCTGATCGGCAGAGCCTCCAGACGGCGTACGAGCGTGTCATCACCTATCACCCAGACTGGGCCTGGCCCGGCGGCTTTAACCGAACTCCCCGCTCCTGAACTGAACTTGCTACGGCCGTCGGCTCACAGCGCGGTCGGCCGGAGCGGCTTTGGCCGGTGTCCTGTTCGGGTTGGGGTCGGGCATGTTCAGGGGGCCGTACGCTGGCCGGCAACTCGGGCAGGCTTTGGGCCTGACCGCAATTAGCACGAGTGGCCCCCTGGACTTGCCCGACGCGGGCCCCGAGCCGAACAGGTGGGTAAAGCCGTGGAGGCCGGCCGCCCCGGCCACGTCTGGGTGAAGGGCAATCCGCGGTGACCCGCGCCGGCCTGGCGTACGTCCCGATGCTGTCGGCCGTGCTCGCCGTGGGGCGGCTGGCGGGGTTCTTCGCGGGTCTGACTGCCCGCTCCTCGGGCTTTTGCGGCGCGAGTGGGCGGGGGCCGTCGCGGGCGGTGGCGGAGACATGGAGCCAGCGGCGGCCTGGGGCCGCCGCGCCGCGCGGCCCGCGTCAGCGGGCCGCCTTGATCCAGTAAAGAAACTTTCGACAGCTCACCCCTTCGGTCGCCCGGCCTGTGGGGAGTGGGATGCTTTGTCATGTAATGCGAGGTCTATTAGCAAAATCGTCCCTTCGCCGGGATTGAGGCAGTCTGTTCGCGGAATCGCCGTCCTCTATCCACAGGTTCGGGCTGCCAACCTGCCTTTCACATGGAGTTGTCCACAGGTGAGACGAGCGCGGCATGGCCGCTCGGGGGAGCTGTCTGCTTTGGCTGGTTGCGTGCGATCGCACCGGAAATCCCGGAGCGAAAGGGCAGGGGAGGCGCACGATGCAGGCCAACATGACTGGCCGTCACACGGTCGGGGATATGGCATGTACATGCCTCTAGCAAAGGGTGGGGCGCAACACAGCAGCCCATCCCCGGTTAGCGAAACCGGTAATTCTCTGGACCCACGTCTTCACCAAACCGTGCGGCTGGCCCCAGAGAGAGAAGAAATGCAATGCAAATCACCCGCCTCGGCTGTCACACCGCAGGCGATTTTTATACGTCCCAAACGGTGGTGCACGCTTAGCAAGCGACCGGGGATCCGAATTCTCGGACTCCGCGCTAGCTGAGGGCAGGGCCGCGAGCGCACGAGCGGGGGTGAGGCTGATGACGTGGAGTGGGGTCGATGACACGCACTCTATGGCGTCCTGCCAGGCGGGATGCATCTTGCGGGTGGATGCGCGCGGGACGGGATTCATAGAAGGAACTTCCCGCTTCCACCCGCCTGACGGGCTGGGGTTCGCTTTGTCCGCGGGTTTCGGTGCACCCTCACATCGGGGGTGGACCAAAGAGTGGCCCAAGCGGTCGGTAGCAGGGACGCGTGTATGTGGTGGACCGGATCAGGGCGGGACGGCCGGTTCGATGGCAAAGCAGGGGGAAGAGGTCGAGATGGGCAAGCAGGAAGCGGTATCCGCTCAGGTCATGGTCGCGGAAATGCTGGCGGCAGTGAGGCGAATGCGCCTGGAAGCCGCAGTGCTCATCGAAGACGTGGCAGAACTGCGCCGGACCGCTATTCCCGCTCCCGCCCCCGCCGCTCGGCCCTGAGTTCGGCGACTTCCCGCTTGAGCTGCTGATGATCCGCGCTCAGCGCACGGATCTCGTCCCGCAGCAACCCAAGCATCTCGGTAAGGGCCTCGGCGGGTACCACCTGACCGCCGGGGACCCCTGCCGAGGCTTCGTCTCGCTTGGACGCCAGGTACCAGGCAGGTGCCTCGTAGTCTGCCGGGATTTCGTGGGCCAGTTCCGGAGCGTCGGCAACGAAGCTGCCGCGGCCTTGAACCGTGTAGACGAGCCCTTCGTCCCGGAGGACGTTCACTGCGCTGCGGGCGGTCATGCTCGCGATGCCGAAGCGGTCTTGCAGCTCGCGGTACGAGGGGAGCTGCTCGCCCGGCTTGAACCGGCCTGCCTTGATCTCACGCCGAAGCTCGTCGGCTGCGTGCTGATACGGCGGCCGGCGGTCGGGCTTGGCGGTGTGGGCAGGGGTCACAACCCCAGGGTAGCCACCTCTAGCACGCCTAGCACACTCGTCTGACTTTTCCCCCCGCTCGCGCCCCCACTCTCTCCTCATTTGCCCCTGCCCCTCCATTAGACCCACTTGACCCTGCTAGCAGGGCTATGTATCAATAGTTTCAGCGCCGCACCTCAGCGGCCTCGGCGAAAGGTTTCATCACCCATGGCTATGACCCGTATCCGCGTCGGCCTGCTGGACTCCACCAACTTCATGGTCGGCTCGCTGCCGGTCGCGAAGTGGGCGGACCAGGAGAACGGCATCCGTGCGACCGACCGGGAGACCGGCGTGCCGCTGCTGACGGTGACGCTCTTCCTGATGGAGGACGAGCGCGCGGAGGCAATGAAGATCACTGTTCCGGCGAACGGCCTGCCGAACGGCCTCCACCCGGGCCGCTTCGTCCGCCCTGTCGAGCTGTTCGCCACCCCGTGGGCGCGGATCTTCAACGGCAACCTCTGCGACGGCGTCGCCTACCGCTGCGCGTCCCTGGAACTGGTCGAGAACCCGGCCGTCCCGGAGATCCCGGTGGAAGCGGCCGCGTAAGGACTGAGCGGCTTGGTGGGCCGGGCCCCGACCATCCTCGGCGGGACCCGGCCCCCGCTCACCAGCACATCTCGCAACCGGCTCTGACCGGCTGCCCTATCGAGTGGAAGGAAGTGCCCAGTGAACGAACTGGGTGAACTGAACGAAGCGTCGCGCTGGCTCAACGTCGTGGTGTGGCTCGGCCTCGGCCTGATCGCCCTGTGGGCCGTCGTGTGGGTGGTCCGCTACCTCAGAGCTTCGCCGATGAAGCGGGTCAGCATCCGACAGGCGGTCAGGATCCGGCGGAGCTGGAAGCGGCTGGCGCAGATGTGCGGGCTGTCGGTCACGGACAAGATGCCCACCGCTCTTGCCTCGCTCGCCAACACTGACGGCAAGAACCCGCCCAAGCCGCGGATCCTGGTCCCGGCGCTCAAGGTCACTCCGGACGACTTCGGGGTGATGGCGTGGGCGAACTGCCTGCCGAAGGTGGGTCTGGCGGAGTTCCAGAAGGCCGCCCCCTACCTCGCGGACGCCTGGCGCATGACGCGCGTGTCGGTACTGCCGGGTGACAAGCCCGGGCAGGTCATGCTGCGCGGGGTCCGGGTGGACCCGCTCGTCACCCCCACCGCGCACGTTCCCAGCGGTCATCCGCCGGAGGAGTCGGCGATGTGGGAGTTGGGGGTGGATGAGTTCGGCATGCCGGTCTCCGTGCACCTGAAGGACGTGCCCGGGGTCGCGATCGGCGGCCTGCCCGGGTTCGGGAAGACCTCGTGCGTGAACAAGCTGGTGTGCGACTGGGCCCCCTCGCCGGCCACCCAGTTCGTCTTCTTCGACGGGAAGGTCTCCCACGCCTACGAGGGCGACTACGCCGACCTTGTACAGCGGGCGTTCGACTTCTGCGGGGACGACCTGGAAGAGGCGAACAAGAAGCTGAAGGACCTGGTGCAGCTGCGCCGCGCCCGCTCGGCGTCCATCCGCCGGGTGCTGGGCGTGAAGAACATGTGGCATGTCGGGCCCTCGGCGGACTGGCCGCTGGTCGTCGTCATCATCGACGAAGCCCACACCTACTTCCGCGACCACAAGGGCTCCGACGCGGCCACCAAGAACCTGGCCGCACTCGCGGCGGAGAACGCCCGGCTGGTGGAGGACCTGGTGAAAAAGGGACGCTCGGTCGGCATGCTGACCCTGCTGACCACGCAGAAGACCACCGGTGACGCCATCCCCACCTTCATCCGCGACGTCTGCCCGGTCGGCCTGTCCTTCGCGCAGAAGACCGCCGATGCCGCCGTGGCCGCCCTCGGCGACGACATCCGCGAGTGGCCCGACGCAAGCCCCGTCACCCTCCAGGACCCCGCATACGTCGGCGTGGCGGTCATGTCCCAGCACGGCCGCCCCGGCTTCATCCGCATACGCACCCCCTTCGTCGCCGACGAGCACGCCGCCCACGTCGCCGAAGCCACCACCCACCTGGTCCGCCACCCCGCCCGGCTCCTGGAAGACCTCACCACCCGCACGGTCGTGGACCTGGGCAAGGAGAACGACGACCCTGAGCCCCCGGCAATGGCGGCCTGATATGCGCCCCCACATGAGAAGGATCTACATCCGGGCCATGCGCCGGGTGATCACCGCCGGGGACCTCGACCTGGCCCGTCGGATTGGAATCGCCGCGTACCGGGTCGCCAACGCCGACGAACGCCGAGTCCTTGAGACCTACCTCGGGCCGAATGCCGCCCGTCTGGCCGGCTTCGCACCCGACAGCTGACCGGCCGCTCCTCTGCCCCGACTCGACCTGTGGAAGGAGGTGAAACCTCTCATGTCAGAAGACCGGATCACTCAGCGCACGGTCACCGTGGTCATGGCGGTCATCGCCCTGCTGGCCTTCGTGTTCTCCTTCGGCAACGTCTGGAGCCTGGCCCTACGCCTGGGCATCCCCGACCCGATCGCACCCCTGATCGCGCCCATGGTGGACCTGTCCGTCCTCGGCCTCCTGGTCGCCCTGCGGTACCTCTCCCTGCGCGGCGTACCCGCCGAAGACCTCACCGCGGCAACGCGCCTGATGCACGCCTCCGGCCTCTTCACCCTCGCCCTCAACGTCGCCGAACCCATCATCGCCGGGCACTACGGCCGCGCCTGCGTGGACGCCGTGGCCCCGCTGCTCCTGCTCGGATGGGGCGCCGTCGGCCCCGCGCTCCTCCGCCACTTCCACGCCGTCACCACCCCGGCCCCTGCTCCGGCCGTACCCCTGGCCCCCGCTCCCGAGCCCGCCCCGGAAGCACTGCCACAGGACACCCCAGCCGAAGCCGCACCCGAGTCCGTCCGGGAGCCCGAACCCATCCCGGAGCCCGCTGCCGAACCGACGGCACACCCGGCGCCCGCCCCGGCACAGGCCCCGGCTCCCGTCTCGGCTCCGGCCGTCAAGGTGGCACCGGCCCTGCTAGACGCCGCCCGCGAAATCGCCGACGCCCACCACTCGGCAAACGGTCAGGCGATCACCGTGCCCCAGCTCAAGGCCCGCCTCGGCGTCAGCCTCCCGCTGGCCGCCGCCGCGCACGCCGCGCTGTCGGCCTGACCCACTCTCCGCCGGCCTTCCGGCTCCCCCCTCCTGGCCCCTGGGCCTGGCCCGTCATGCCCTCGGGCAGCACCACACCCACCTGCTGGTGCTGCCCGGGGCCCTCCACCAGCGGAAAGGGTCCTCCTGCCGATGCCCCGCAACCTCGACCTGCGGCACGTGATCAGCCCCGCTGTCCGGGACCTGATCGAACTGGCCAACCTCGACAACTTCGACCGCACCCGCGAACAGGTCACCCGTCTGCGCGGCTGCACCCGCCCCGTCAACCTCGTCGGCCACACCCACACCCGCAACGCCGCAACCGGCGAAACGATCCGCTCGTACTCCACCAGCGACGAACCCACCGGACGGCTCCTGACCACCTGCGGCAACCGCCGCGCCTCCCGCTGCCCCGCCTGCTCCCGCACCTACGCCGCCGACACCTTCCACCTCGTCCGCGCCGGACTCTGCGGCGGCAAGAACGTCCCCGAGACTGTCCGCACCCACCCCCGCGTCTTCCTCACCCTCACCGCCCCCTCCTTCGGCCCCGTCCACAACCGCCCCACCAACAAGGACGGCAAGCCCCGCGCCTGCCGCTGCGGCGACCACCACCCCGACAGCGCCCCCGAACTCGGCACGCCCCTGGCCCCCAAGACGTACGACTACACCGGCGCCGTGCTGTGGAACGCCCATGCCGGAGCCCTGTGGGCACGCTTCACCCTCAACCTCCGCCGCGCTCTGGCCGCTCGCTTCGGCATCACGCAGAAGGACATGAAGCAGCTCCTGCGCGTGTCCTTCGCCAAGGTCGCCGAGTACCAAAAGCGCGGCCTGGTCCACTTCCACGCCGTCGTCCGCATCGACGGCCCTGACGGCCACACCAGCGCCCCTCCAGCCTGGGCGACCGTGGACGACCTCACCCACACCATCCGCACCGCCGTACCCCGCACCGCCCTCACCGTCACCTCCGACACCGTCGGAGACCACGAGATCCGCTGGGGTGACATGCTCGACGTTCGCGAGATCACCGCACTCGGGGACGGCGAACTCACAGACGCGGCCGTGGCCGGGTACGTCGCCAAGTACGCCACCAAGAGCGCCGAGGACTCCGGCACCGTGGACCGCTCCTTGGTCTGCCGGACCTGCTCCGGCCGGGGCACTGTCGGAGGACGCGTGAAGGATCTCTGCCCCGACTGCGAAGGCACCCGCCAGGCCGAACCTCTGCGGGAACTGCCCGTGCACCGGCACGTCCGGCAGATGATCCGCACCGCCTGGGACCTCGGCGGCCTGTCCGAATTCGCAGACCTCAAGCTCTGCAAGTGGGCACACATGCTCGGCTTCCGCGGCCACTTCTCCACCAAGTCCCGCGCCTACTCCACCACCCTCGGAGTCCTCCGCGACGTACGCCGCGCCTGGCGCCTCGCCCAGGCCGACGCCGCCCGCGCCGGCCACCCCACGCCCAGCCCGGACACCGCGCTCGTCACCGAGTCCTCCTGGGCCTACCTCGCCTCCGGCTACCGCCCCGGCGAAGAACTCCTCGCCGCCCAGACCCTCCACGACATCAACCAGACCCGTGCCGACAAGGAACGGGCCGAGACCGAAGGGGAGGTCTGGCAGTGACCGCCGCACCGACCACCCGCATGCTGACCATGGTCGAAGCGCTGGCCGAGCTGCGCATGTCGCGGGCCGCCTTCTACCGGCTCCGCGCTCGCGGGAATGCGCCCCGCTGCCTCAAGCTCCCCAACGGGCAGATCCGCATCCGCCGGGCCGACCTCGACGCGTGGTTCGAGGGCTGCGAGGTGCCCGCGTGCTGACCTTTGACGTGCAGATCTGGGGCATCCGCAAGCGCCCCGACCGCGCTGCGGCCTATCAGCTGCGCTGGCGAGTCGGCGTTCAGCCGTTCTCGAAGAGCTACAAGATCAAGGCTCAGGCGGACGGCCGCCGCTCCGAACTGCTGGCCGCGCTGCGCAAGCGCGAACAGTTCGACACCGAGACCGGCCTGCCGGCCTCCGAGGTGCAGGCGGCCCAGTCCCCAACCTGGTTCACCCACGCACGGGAGTACGTGGCGATGAAGTGGCCGAACGCTTCGGCCAAGCACCGCGCGAGCATCGCGGACGCCCTCGCCACGGTCACCCCGCGCCTGGTGAAGGACAACCGCGGTGCCCCCGCTCCCCGGGTTCTGCGGACCGCCCTCTACTCCTGGGCCTTCCGCCTCGTCCTCGACCAGGACGGCGATCTCGTAGCCCGGATCGATGCCGAGGAAGCACCCGAAGCCATCGTGGCGGCCCTCGACTGGATCGGCCGGAAGTCCGTGGACATCTCGGCCCTGAACACGCCGACGGTCGTGCGGTCCGCCCTGGAAGCGCTGGCCCGCAAGATGGACGGGACTGCTGCGGCGGACAACACGGTGAACCGCAAGGTGCCCGTGTTCAGCAACTGCCTACGCTACGCCGTCGAGCTGGACCGCCTGCCCTCCCTGCCCCTGACCAAGGTGGACTGGACGGCACCCGAAACGGACGACGAGATCGACTTCCGTTACGTCCCCGGTCCGGCGCTGGCCCGCAAGCTCATCAATGCCGTGGGCGAGCAGGGAGACCGTGGCCGCCACCTCAAGGCGTTCTTCGGGTGCCTCTACTACGCGGCCACCCGCCCCGGCGAAGCCGTCGGCCTCCGTGAGTCGGACTTCACGCTTCCCGAGGAAGGCTGGGGCCAAGTCATCCTGTCCTCCAGCTCACCGCGCGTCGGTTCCGGCTGGACCGACTCGGGGGAGTCCTACGACTCCCGGGGCCTCAAGAAGCGCGCCCGGAAGGCCACCCGCGAGGTACCGATCCCGCCGGTCCTGGTACGTCTGATCTGCGGCCACATCGCGGAGTTCGGCACGGCCGAGGACGGCCGACTCTTCCGCGCCGCACGCGGCGGCGGCCTCCTGAGCAAGGAGTATGGCGACATCTGGAAGGCTGCTCGCCGGGCCGTCCTCACCAAGCAGGAAGTCAAGACGCCCCTGGCCGAGGTCCCATACGGACTTCGCGCCGCGTGCGTCTCGCTCTGGCTGGAGTCCGGCGTCTCCCCGGCCGAGGTCGCCCGCCGCGCCGGCCACAGCATCGCCGTTCTGTTCCGCTTCTACGCCAAGGCCATCCGCCGCAACCAGCAGCACGCGAACAGTCAGATCGAAAGGGCACTTGAAGCTGAGTAGATCGCACTCCTCTCTGCGCCGGCACCGACTCTAAGGAATCAGCCATTGGCTACGTACTGCTCGTCCCCGCGGTGGGGAAGAGATACGGTGATGGAACTTTCCTGGAAACTTGGAGCTTGGATGCTGTTGCTGCCTGACCCTCCGCGCTACGCCATGGGGCGAGCACCGCTTGCTCAGGTGATCATTCAGGTGAGCTTCCCAGTACTGGCCCGCCTTCAGACACTTGACGGCATCGCACCCCTGCAAGACGCGCTCTTTGACCTGTTCCCCTACATGAATCGGAACCGGGTTCAACAGGTATCCATGCTGGTAGGACCTACGGGCCCCGCCGCATCGGACTCAAACGAGATTTGGATCAACGAGTTCACCAACGACGACGGGTGGACGCTGACGGTGACGGAGAGTAGCGCCAGCTTGAGCGTGGGCGGCAGTGACTACCCGGGCCTGCAGGACATAGAGGACATGTTCGAACAGGTTTGCACGGCGCTCACCGAGGCCATGAACGTTCGTAGGTGCGACAGGATCGGGACGCGTTACATGAACGTCGTCCGAACCGACCGCCTCGGCTGGTCAACATGGTTCAAGCCACAGATCATCGGATTCGCGGATCCCGAGCTCACACCACCGGAGCACCTCGTGGCGACGATCACTGAGACTCGGCTACGGCGGCCTCCTACGGGCAACTTCGCCTGGGCCTTGGACAAGCCAGTTGAGGGGATCACTCGATACGGAGTGGTGCCAGCCGGTAGCGTCATCGCTGGGGTGCCGCCCCGCCCGCTCGATGCGCCGTCTCTAGTCCTGGACATCGACATGTTCATCGCAGCTCCGCAAAAATTCGACCCCAAGGCATTGGCCGAACAGTTCCATGAACTGCACACCGAAATCGAGAAGATTTTTTTCTGGGCGGTCACAGATGCCGGCAAGGAAGAGTTCGAAGTAACGGTCCGAGGGGAGGAAGGAAATGAGTAGCACCACCTGGCCCTCGCAAGGGCTTGGGAAGTCAGGCTACAGCGACCCAGACTCATTCGGGATCTCTGCCGAAGTGCTGGGGAACGCCACAAACTCCAACCCGTGGGTCCGACTCGCCCCCCAGCAGAGCACGGGGCGAAACTTCCTGAGCGATTTCACCCGGTGGGTGGAGATTCCAGAGAGTGCGGATGAGGTCGCCTCACCTCTCCCACAAATGATCCGCGAGATTAGAAGCTGGACAGGCTGGTCCCAGCGCTATCTCGGCGAGGTTCTAGGAACCTCTCATACAACTGTGCGAAAACTGGAGACAGACGGCACCGTCTCCCCGAAGTCACGCCCAGCCGCAACACGCGTCCCCGCGCTACACAATCTCATGCGCCGTCTTTATCAAGCGGCCGGCGCGAATCCCAATCGCCTTTCCGTTGCACTAGAAATACGCGGGAACGATGGGCAAACGGCCATTGCGCTCCTCGTCTCGGAAAACTTCCCCCGCGCTTACAGCCGCGCGCTTGAGGCACTACACGGCCCCCGAGAGGACATGCTCACCTCTGGCAGAAACACTCCTCTGCCCGATGCGACCGTGGAGATGATCTGAGCGCCATCGACGTGCACCGCGAAGACGAGCCAGAGTGCGCTCCGACTTCCCTTCGTTCCAGGGGTTGGCGACAGGGGTGCCAACTGCGCCTCCCCCTGCCCCTGTCCTGGGTTTCCGTAGCAGATGGTCGGCCACAAGAGCGCCGAGAAGTGTACGACGAGTGGGTCGTGGTGGCTCAGGATTGCGAGCTTGCCTGGAAGGCAACCCTCGAAGAGGCATGCCCAGTGCTGGTTGAGCTGCGCCCTGTACTGCGCGAAAACCCCCCATCTGATTGGGGAATCCGCAGCCAGTTTTTTCGGCTCGACAGTTCCGGCGCCCATATCGATAACAATCTACCGCGCCTTCTAGTACACCCATTGACTCTGGCTGCGGCGGAACATCTAACGTGTACACCCAATCCGCGCCGCCTCAAGACTTGGCTCGGACTGAGGTACGATCGACCGGCCATTCCTCAGCAATATGTGAAGCTGGCCGACTCGCTCATCAAGAAAGTCAAAGCGAAGCGGACCAGAAAAATTGCAGCAGAGGCCCGAGATATTCTTGCAACTTTCGGGACCACGCCTACAGGTGTCAGCTACGAAATAGTTGCAGTGCTACCATCCGGCAGCCCCGAGGAGAGTCGCCTTGAAATCCTAGATTGGATTTCGCAAGTCGCCCTTGAAATCCCTCCGGAGCTGGGAATAGCCACCCGCATCGACGCGCGCCCAGACACTCAAATCTCGCTCGAATTCATCGAGAGATCGTTCGCGCTCGATGCCAGTTCTCTCAGTTGGCCCGTCAATAGTCCCGACCTGACGGGCAACTTTCGCCCGTAGGGCGCTTGCCTGACCTTCTGGCTCGGTCGCCGGCCTTCACCTCCCGCGTCCGCGCGCCCGACTCGTCGCGCCCTGTGTCGCATCTGCGCTCAGCCTCGCACTGGCCACCAACTCGTGGTTCTGCTGAGGCGTCAGTGCCTCCTGCGCCCGCTCCTGCCGAGGCCACCTCCAGCGAGAGGCTCAGCTGGCGGGATACGACCCGGGTCCTGGTCCACGCCTGGTCCACACACGATGATCCAAAGCGGTACAGGGGCGGGTCAGGGTGAGACAAGCCCGCATGACGAAGGGGTGCCCCTGGTCGGGACACCCCTTCTGATCAGCGCGTTGCCTGATCTGGTGCGGTGGGTGTGGGATTTGAACCCACGGTGACTCGCGCCACGACGGTTTTCAAGACCGTTCCCTTAGGCCGCTCGGGCAACCCACCTGGCCGGTACAGAGTACCGGGCGGTGGGGGCCGGTGGGGGCGGGGTCAGGCCGCTTGGGCCTGGTCGTAGGCCGCCTTGGCCTCGTCGCCGAAGTACGGGCCGAACATCGTGTTCGGCAGGAAGTTGTAACCGAAGCTGTTCACCGAGACCTGGGTGCCGAGGCCGGTGGCCTCGTTGAAGTCCTGGAACCAGGGGCCGCCGCTGGAGCCGCCCGTCATGTTGCAGGCCAGGCTGTGGTCCTTGGTCAGCAGGAAGTCCTTGCCGGTGTTCGCGCTGCAGTAGGCCAGCTTGGTTCCGTCATAGGGCGCGGCCGCGGGGAAGCCGAACGAGTACATCTTCTTGTTGTAGCCACCGTTGAACTGGATGCCCTGGGCGCCGACGACCTGGCTGAGCTTCTGGCCGTTCAGGGGTGCGACGACGGCCAGGCCGACGTCCATGTTCATGTCCTCGCTCGCCGCCCACTGGGTGGTCGCGAAGGTCTTGGTCGCCGCCCACTGACCGTACGGTGCGTTGCCGTTGTCGTACGCCGGGACGAAGATCCAGTTGGTGTGCCAGGCGCCCTGGTACTTCACGCAGTGCCCGGCCGTGATGACCGTGCTGCCGTTGGCGCTGGTGATGGAGTCGCCGGAGCAGGAAGCGGTCCGGCCGTTGAAGGTGAAGAACACCCGGCCCGAAGTCTTCACGACCGCGCCGCCGCCCGTCCAGGCGCCGCCCGGCTGCGGGAAGGAGGCGGGGGAGGCTGCCACCGGCGTGGCGGGGACCGAGGTGGGGCGGGTCGTGTGGGACGGCGAGCGGCGGGACCCGGATACCCGGGCCGCCGTGACGTCCAGCGGGGTGGCCGCCCGCATGCGCTCGGCGGTCCAGAAGCCGGGCGTCTGCTGCTGCCGGAAGGAGGACGGGGCGGGCGGGGTCTCCATTGCGGCCGAGGGGGTGGCGGCCGTCAGGGCACCGGCGAGCAGGGCGCTCGCCGCGAGGAGAACGGATGCGACCGTGCGGTGTCGATTCACGCAGGACTCCTTCTGCCGTGCCCGGTCCGGTCGGAACCGGGCAGGGTGGGGGTGAAGAGTGGTCGGTGCGGATCGGGTGCAGGGTGGCACGGCAAGGGTGAGATGTCAGGCCGCAGTCGGAACGTTCGGTCGGTTCCGGCCAGGAAATGGCCAACTCCCTTCACTGCACCCCTCATACGGTGAGCAGTACGCCTCCGTAGGAGACCCCGGCGACCACCACCCAGGCACCGAGGCCGAGCACCGCCGCGCGGCCTCCGGTCCGGGCCAGGGAGGGCAGGTGCACCGCGGTGCCCAGACCGAACAGGGCGGCGGCGAGCAGCGCCTCCTGGGCGGTATGCGCCCCGTCGAGCGCCGGGCCGGGCAGTACCCCGGTGGCCCGCACCGCGGCCGCCAGTAGGAAGCCGGCCACGAAGAGCGGCACCGGGGCGGGCCGCCGTCCCGAGGCCGTACGCACTCCGCGCCGCCGGGCCCGTACCGAGAACGCCACAGCCGCGACGAGCGGGGCCAGGAGCGCCACCCGCATGAGCTTGACCAGGACCGCCTCGCCGAGTGCGCCGGGTCCCGCGGTCTGCGCGGTCGCCACCACCTGGCCGACGTCGTGGACGCTCGCGCCCACCCATCGGCCGAACTCCAGGTCGGAGAGGCCCAAAGGATCCTGGAGGAGCGGAAGTACAGCAATGGCCAACGTTCCACACAGAGTCACCAAGGCGACGGAGGAGGCCACGTCCTCCTCATCGCTGCCGGACACCTCGCTCACCGCGCCGATCGCTGAGGCCCCGCAGATCGAGTACCCGGTGGCGATCAACAACGGCTGGTCCCCCGGCAATCCCAGGCGCCGACCCAGCCACAGGGTGCCGAAGAAGGTAGCGGCGACCACCGCGCTGACCATCGCCACCGTCGACCAGCCCAGCCGGAGCACCTGGCCCAAGCCGAGCGTCAGGCCGAGCAGGACGATGCCGATCCGCATCAGCCTGCGGCCCGCCAGGGACAGTCCTGGGCGCGCTGGCCCTCGTACGAGGGCCCGGGTGACCGGGAGATGCGCGACGCAGATGCCAAGCACCACCGACGCAGTCAGCATCGGTACGGCCGGTACCACCAGGTGCAGGCACCAGGCGAGGAATGCACCGAAGGCGGCGAGCGCCAGCCCGGGCCACGGGGAAGGCGAAGTTTCACGTGAAACAGGAGCGGTCGGCGTCGTTTCACGTGAAACATGGCGCAGCCGGTCCCATACCGGGCGGTGGGTGGGCCGGTTCAGCAGAGCCATCAGCCGGCCGGAATCGCGTAGACGCGGCGGACGCTACTGCCCAGGCGGGACACGTCGGCGCCGTAGACGTGGATGGATATCGCCGTCGTACGACAGGAGTTGCGGACCTTGTGGATGTCACCGGGCGGGGCGAACCCGCAGACGTCGCCAGGTCCGTTCACGACCTCCTCCGTCGCTACCAGGCGCGCGCCCGCCGTCGACGTGGCCGGGGCCAGCCGGTAGCGGAGCTCGCTCTCGGCCCCTTCGTAGACGCCGGCCACGCACCATGCGACGTGGTCATGGATGGCGGTCTCCTGGCCCGGTAACCAGACCAGCGCCACCACCGAGAAGCTGCCGTCCGGCTCGGCGTGCAGCACGTGCTGCCGGTACCGGTCCGCGTGCCCCTCGCGCTGCTCGGGGGTGAGCAGATCATCCCCGCGCAGGTACGGGGCGAGCCGCTCACCGACCAGGTGGGCGGTCAGGTCGGGGACGAGCCCACGCTCTACGACTACGCGGATCTCATGGATGAGGGCGGCCATCCTCGTGGTCGTACGGGCCGGTGTGGTGGTGGTCATACAGGGAGCGTCCGGCAGCCCATCCATCACGTCCAACGACAGTTCTGACCTGAAATTCCAAGCTGCGCTTATGGATCTGGGTGGCCGTAGCCCGCCGGCGTCAGCAGCCGATGCGGTTCTCCGCCACCCGTTTCAACTCGTCCAGGACCACCGCCGTCGCCGGGATCCGCAGATGGTCCCGGTACACGTACGCGGCGATGTGGCGGCGCGCGGCCGGCTGGAGCGGTCGGCCGCAGACCTTGGTCAGCGACAGCGAGGGCAGCACCAGGGCGGGCATCATCGCCACCCCCAGGCCCTGCGCCACGAGGCTCTGCACCACGAGGTTGTCGTCGGTCGCGAACCGGATGTCGGGGACGAACCCGAGTTCCGCGCACTCGTGCAACAGGTTGGCGCGGCAGCGCGGGCAGCCGGCGATCCATCGTTCCCCGGCGAGGTCGGCCAGGTGGACGGCCCGGCGCCGGGCGAGTGGATGTCCGGTCGGCAGGAGCACCGTCAGCTGGTCCTCCAGCAGTTTGACCTCGGCTACCTCCTCAGGAACTTCCTCGTGCAGCCCGGGGTAGGTGAAGGCCAGTGTGATGTCGCATTCACCTCGCTGAAGCCGCCGCAAGGACTCCGGCGGCTCCCCCTCCAGCAGCTCGACCTGAATGCCCGGGTGTTCCTTCGCCAGCCCGCTGAGCGCCTCGGGGACGAGTGTGACGTTGGCGCTGGGGAACCCGCAGACCCGCACCCGCCCGGTGCGCAGCCGCGCGTACGCCTTGAGCTGCGCTTCAGCGGCGGAGAGGCTGCCGAGGATGGATTCGGCGTGCCGGGCCAGGGACTCCCCGGCTTCGGTGAGCTGCATCGTCCGGCCGACCCGGGTGAAGAGCGGGGTGCCGACGGCGCGTTCCAGCGCCTTCATCTGCTGGGTGATCGCGGGCTGGGTGTACCCCAGGACGCGTGCGGCCGCCGAGTAGGACCCGGAGGCGACCACTTCGTGGAATGTCCGTATGTGCCGAGAATCGAACACGGAGGAAGCATAAGCGGACGTTGGGAGGGGCCGTAGGCGGAATCCCGCCCACGGCCCCTCTCCATCAAGCCATTGCCCAGCGGACGTTGAGCGCTCGCCCGGGCCGCCACTCGGTCAGGGCTTGTCCCCCACCCGCGAGCCGAGCGTGATGTCCACCGTGTTCGGCTTGCCGTCGCGCACGTAGGTGAGCTTCACCGTGTCACCCGGCTTGTACGTCCAGATCTCGCTGATCAGGGTCGGACCGCTGTCGATCGGCTTGTCGCCGAACTGGGTGATGACGTCCCCGGGCTTGAGGCCCGCCTTGCCGGCCGGACCGTTGGGGTCGACCAGCTCGTTGGCGGAAGCGCCCTGCTCGGAGATCTTGGCGCCTTCGACCTTGGACTGGAGGTCCACCGAGACCGAGATGATCGGGTACACCGGCTTGCCCGTCTTGATCAGCGACTGGGCGACGTTCTTGGCCTGGTTGATCGGGATGGCGAAACCGAGGCCGATCGAACCGGCCTGGCCGCCGCCGAAGCTGCCGTTCCCGGCGGACTGGATCGCCGAGTTGATGCCGATGACCGCGCCATGGCCGTCGAGGAGCGGGCCACCGGAGTTGCCCGGGTTGATCGAGGCGTCCGTCTGCAGCGCGCTCATGTACGAGTTCTTGCCCCCGGAGCCGTCACCGGAGGCCACCGGGCGGCTCTTGGCGCTGATGATGCCGGTGGTGACCGTGTTGGACAGGCCGAAGGGGGCGCCGATCGCGATCGTCGAATCGCCGACGGCGACCTTGTCGGAGTCGCCGAGCGCCAGCGGCTTGAGCCCGGCCGGCGCGTTCTTGAGCTTGATCACGGCCACGTCGTAGCCCTGGGCCCGGCCCACCACCTCGGCGTCGTACTTCTTGCCGTTGGAGAACGTCGCGGTCAGCTTGCCGCCGTTGGCGGCGGAGGCGACGACGTGGTTGTTGGTGAGGATGTGGCCCTCTTCGTCGTAGACGAACCCGGTGCCCGTGCCGCCCTCGCCGTCTCCGGCCGAGGCCTCGATGGTGACCACGCTCGGAAGCGCGCCGGCCGCCAGGCCCGCGACCGAGCCGGGCTCGCGCTTGAGGTCCTTGGGGGTGCTGGCGGTGATCGTGGTCGAGACGGAGCCGTCGTTGTTGCGCTCCGCCGCCCAGTAGCCGACGCCACCGCCGACGCCGCCGGCCAGGAGGGCCGCGACGAGCACGGCCGCGATCAGGCCGCCCCTGCCCTTGGGCTTCGGGTCCGGGGCCCCGTGCGCGGTCAGCGGGGCACCCCAGGTACCACCGCCGTGTCCGCCGTCGGTGCTGTACGCCGGGACGGCGGGCGGCGGCGGGGGCCAGCCCTCCGCGCCGTGCGCCCCCGGGGCGGGGGCCTGGCCGTGCGGTGCCTGAGCGTGCGGGGCGTGCCCGTACGGGTCCTGCGCACCCGGGGCCGGCTGCCCGTAGCCCGGAGCGGCAGGCGGCGCGGCCGGAGCGGTGTGCGGAAGCTGCTGGGTCGGCTCGGCACCGGCCGCGTGCGCCGGAGGCTGCACCGCGGGTGCGTCGAAGGGCGCGGCCCCGGGCTCGGCGGGCGACGAGGGCTCGGGGGTGGACGAAGCGGCCAAGGGCACAGGGGGTGCGGGCGGGGCCGCGGGGGGCGTCGGGGCCGCGGTGCCCTCGTTCTCGGTGCTCACAGCGCTCTCTCCTCGTTCACACACACGGCTACTGGTGCTGGATATCTGGTGATACCGGTCCGACAGAACGTTCGACGTGCCGCACAAGTTCCAGTACAGAGCCTTTCCCATGACCCGTCAGAGCACTGTAAGCCGGACCTGTGCATCTCCGTCCATTCTTTATATCCGACATTTCACCCGCATCAGCAGGACTCACCCCGACGCGTGAGGGCCCCTCGGTGGCACCATGACCCGGTGACCCATGCAATGCCGCACCCCATCCAGGTCGTCGCCCACCGCGGCGCATCGGAGGATGCCCCCGAGCACACCCTGGCCGCCTACCGGAAAGCCATCGAAGACGGCGCCGACGGCCTCGAATGCGATATCCGGCTCACCGCGGACGGCCACCTCGTACTCGTCCACGACCGGCGGGTCAACCGCACCTCGAACGGCCGCGGCGCCGTCTCCGCCCTGGAACTGGCCGACCTCGCAGCCCTCGACTTCGGCTCCTGGAAGGACCGCGACGAGTCCCCCGACTGGGACGCCGACCCCGATCGCACCTCCGTGCTCACTCTGGAGCGGCTGCTGGAGCTGGTGTCCAACGCCGGCCGCCCGGTACAGCTGGCGATCGAGACGAAGCACCCCACCCGCTGGGCCGGACAGGTGGAAGAGCGGCTCCTGTTCCTCCTCAAGCGCTTCGGACTGGACGCCCCGGCCGCCGAGGGACCGCACCCCGTCCGGGTCATGAGCTTCTCCCCCCGCTCCCTGCACCGGGTACGGGCGGCCGCTCCGACGATCCCCACCGTCTACCTCATGCAGTTCATCTCGCCGCGGATGCGGGACGGGCGGCTGCCGGCCGGGGCGAGCATCGCCGGGCCGGGGCTGCGGATCGTACGCAACCACCCCGCATACATCCGCCGACTCCATGCAGCGGGCCACCCCGTGCACGTATGGACCGTAAACGAAGCCGATGACGTTCAGCTCTGCGCTGATTTGGGCGTAGAAGCCATCATCACGAACAGACCCCGTCAGGTTCTGTCACAGCTGGGGCGCTGACGTCCCGATTTGCACACCCGCCCCCACCACCCCTTCCGTAACAGGGTGTGCACCGGCGCATCCGCTCCGCATCCGTCCGTCGTGAATGCGTCAGAGGGCCCATCCGTGGCGGTTTCCGGTCCAGGCCATTGGGGCATCCAGATCATGGCGTGGGGCTAAGGAGGTTCCGGGGGTGGCGTTGGTGATGGCACAGGAAGTGCCCACGTCGTCGTGCATGGGCGTACGCCATGGTCCTGCGGGCGTGGGCGAGGCGAGGCGCCGGATGCGCAGAGAACTGCGGATCAGCGGGGTGTCCGAATCGGTCGTGGACGACGCCGTTCTGATCCTTTCCGAACTGCTCAGCAACGCTTGCCGACACGGCCGGCCACTGGGCGCGCGGGAAGTCGGGGACGGGGAGATACGCGCCGCATGGGGCGTCGACAAGGCAGGACGACTGACGGTCGAGGTCACTGACGGCGGCGGACCCACCCGCCCGATTCCGTCCACACCATCGGTCACCGCGCGGGGCGGCCGGGGGCTGAACATCATCAGCGCCTTGGCCCAGGACTGGGGTGTCCGGGACGGAGCTTCGGGTGAGGTCACCGTATGGGTGATCGTCGCCTGTGGGACCCGGCACGAGGATTTCGCTACGCGCGTCGCATCCCCGGCGATCGACTTCACCTCGGCCTTCGACGACCTCGATACCTGAGGAGGGTCCGCGCGCGAAGGAGGTTCCCGCGAAGAGACACCGGAATACGGCTCGCAGGATCCGGCAGAGCAGCCGGCGGCCGTCCGGGAGCGCACGCCGACCGTGCTCCCGGCCGCACCCCACCGGTTCCGGCGGTACCAACGGCTAGGCTCGCGCCCAGAACCCGCCGTACCGCCGCAACCGGGAGACACCCACGATGGCAAAGAAGCGCCCCGCCGCGAAGACCGCGAAGCCGCAGCTCCACAACGGGGAAATCCCAGTGGTGGGCGCCCGCGAGCCCTGTCCCTGCGGATCCGGGCGCCGCTACAAGGCCTGCCACGGCGCCGCGGCCGCGCACGCCGTCACCGAACACGTACAGCGCCCGTTCGAGGGCCTGCCCGGCGAATGCGACTGGGTGGCGCTGCGCGAGCTCGTCCCCGCGGCCACCGTGCCGCTGACCCTCAAGAACGGCCTGCCCGAAGGCGTCCCGTCCGTCACGCTGGTCACCGTACTGCCGATGGCATGGCCGGCCCTGCGCCGCGAGGACGGTTCCGTCCTGCTCGGCCTCCAGAACGACTCGAGCACCGGGGACCTCGCCCGGGACATGGCGGACACCCTGGAGCGCGCACTGACCGCGGAGCCGGGATCTCCGGTTCCGGCGCGCCGGGTTCCGGCCGAGGGTCCCCGACTTCAGGATCTCCTGGACACCGACGGCGTTTTCGAGCCGGTTGTGCACAGTGGCTTCGAATTCTGGATTCCGGATGCGGAGAGCGCTCAGAACGCCTCCCCGGAGGTCGCCGCCTCGCTGGAACGCGCCAACGCCGCCGCCATCCCGACGGTCAAGCTGACCGGCGTGGACGCCGCCTACTGGTGCGAGACCCCGGAGAAGAACCACCTGCGCTGGGTCATGCCGCACCCGGAGGAGAAGCTGCTCGACGCCCTGGCGCGGCTGCACGCGGCCGGTACCTCCTCGCTCGGCGAGGGCACCAAGCTCGTCGGGTCGTTCCGCGCCCACGGTCTGATGGTCCCCGTGTGGGACCTGCCCACCGGGGTCTCGGCTGACGACGTGGAGAAGCCCGCCGCGGAGCTCGCGGAGCGCCTGGCAGCGGCCCTGGCGACGACCGCCCCGCTGACCCCCGAGGAGCGCCGGGCGCGCGGCGGCCTCACGAACCGTCAGGTGACGCTCAGCTGACCCTGCCGCACCCCTGCGGTTCCGGTGACCGGGGTCACAACTCCCGCTAATCGCCTGCAAATCGGTGTCTGAATATCAGAGATCGAATTTGCGTACAGGCGATCTCTTGTTACCGTTCTTGTAGCCCGGTCGCTGGTGCATCCCCCGTCGCCAGCGACCGGGCCCTTCCATTTCCGGTGGTGCTCAACCACCCTTCGGTGCCGGTGCGTTGCTCCCGGACCGCAGTAGCAGTGCCCCTTCATCATCCGGAACTGCAAACTCCGCTACGGCCGAGTAACCGTTCGCGGTGCCCGCCGACGCCTCCCTCGGCGTCTCGCACAGTCCCGGCTCGTCCCCCGCGCCCACCGCGCAGCGGATCTGCACCGTGCGCCCCGCAGGCCCCATCACGGTCAGTACGGCGTCCAGCGCGCGGCCGCTGGTGTTGCGGTAGTAGCTGCGGCCCCAGGTGCTGCCTTCGCTCACCAGGACGCAGGTCTGGGCCTCCAGGCCGTGCGGCGAAGTGAGTTCGGGACCGCACCGCGCATCCGTCCGGGGCTGTTCCGGTGGGCCCGGATGAGCCGGGCGGGCGGCGGCCCGCGCCTTGTCCGACGTACGGGAAGCGTCGGAAAGGCCGAGCGACGAGAGCAGCCCGCCCGCCTTCCCGTCACCCTGACCGGCGAAATCCGGTCCGGCGATCGCTCCTGCAAGCGGAAGCGACAAGATGATCAGCACACCGGCGCCGATACCGATCAGGCGGAGATTCATTCGCCGAAGATAGCGATGCCGGAATGGGGCACGGAGATCCCCGCGCCCAATTCCCCTGCAAACCGCGCTCGCCGACACCCGTAAGAGTGATACGGCAGGCGCGCGGCGTCAGTACGCGAGCCGGCTTCCGCCTCCGGGCGCCCCGCTGCTCGCCTCCACCAACGCGTGGACGAGTTCCTCGACCTCGGGCAGCCAGAGGCCCTCCGGACCGGTCGACGGCTCGCGCTCCCAGTGGACCTGCCCGCCACCGGACGCCGGAGAGGGCGGCAGCAGCAGGTAGCCGCCTTCGCCGTGGAAGCGCAGGGAGGAGGGCACGTGGTCCTTGGCGTAGAGGAGTTCGCCGAGCCGCTCCAGCGAGTAGGGCGCCACCAGGAGCGACCAGCGGGTGGGCGACGCGACGATCGGGCCCAGCCGCATGCCCTGCGCGTCCAGCCGTCCGACGGCGCGCGCGGCCGCGACGGCGGGGAGGCTGACCGCGCACGGCGCCGGGCCACCGGTGGCCATGAGGACCGGGGCGGCCGGCCGCCTGGCCCACCACCAGCCCACCATCCGGGGGTCGGTGGTCGCCGCGAGCAGGCCCGGATCGAAGGGATGCGCGCCGGGCACCACGCAGTCGGGGTCGGGGCAGGCGCACCGGGCGCTGTCGGCGCCGGCCCGGCCCACGCCGGGCAGTACGGGCCACCGCCATACGGTGGCGCAGGTCAGGGCCGCGTCGAGCAGGAAAGCGGCGCCGCCGTCCGGGTTCCGGGCGGCGGGAGAGGTCGGGAAACGGGATTTCAAGCGATCGCGGAGCCGCTGGAGACGCCTTCCGAGGATCTCGCGCATGAGCGCTCGTTCCTTTCCGTTGAACGCCGAGGGCCACATCACACCACGTAAGCGGTGTTTCACCACACGTACACGTTTCGCGTCACTGTCCACCGGAAGCAGGTTCACACGGTTCGTGCAGTTTTCTTACGGGTCCATCCAACGTACGGCGGGGCCGAGCGCAACACCCGCCGGATGCCGAGACCGGCTGCCGCCGCTAAGGACGACGGCACGCGCCGGGCGGTTCCCGGCAGATGCCGGGAGGCGTCAACTGGCCCCGAGCACCACCGTTTACGTACCCGGACCCGCTGGGACGCCCGCTCAGTCGATCGCAAAAACCGTTCGCTTCCGGCTTTTTCCGGCCAAGTTTTGCCCTTGGCCGGACAGCGAGTTGTGGACCTGCGGACACCAGGATTCCCACCTGGGCAATGCTGGACATCGCTCCTCGTGTGCGTGTAGATGTGGATCCATTGATGGCGGCGCAGCACGATCTGGGGGTTTGCGATGCTATATGGCGAATCGCACCAGGTGGAAAGGCGGACGCCATGAGCGCCTCGCATCTGCCGAAAGTGGCTGGAATCGATCCGGCAGTTACCGCGTCACCGCACACTGCGGCGCCCACCGCGGCCGCTCCCGCACGTACCGCCGCCCCCGTTCCGACCGTGCCGCCTGCCGCGAGCACCGTCATCCAGGACCGGCTGGCGGGCATGGTCTCCGACCTGACCACCCTCCACGAACTGACCGAACGCCTCGCACGGGCCGTCGATCTCGACGCCTCCCTGCGTGAATTCGTGCGGGCCGGCGCGGCGCTCGTCGGAGCCCGCCGCGGCCTGGTGGTCCTCGAACCGTCCGACGGGCTCGGTCCGGCCACCACCATCGGCCTCGGGCTCGGCCGCGCGGACCTCGGCCACATCGAAACGGTGCCCCGCAGCGCCACCTCGTACGGCCGCATCCTCGACGGACTCCCGGACGCGCAGGGCGGCAGCGACGTGCTCCCGGAGCCCGGCGCCGCAGCGGCCGGGGCGGGCGCGTTCGCCGCTCCCGTCGACCCCCGCCACCGCGAGGTCGCCGCCCGGCTGGGGTACGCCGCCAGCTACGCGCTGCCCCTGACCGCGGAGGCGACCGGCCGGCTCGGCGCGGCCGTCTGGCTCTACGACGAGCAGGCCGAACCGAGTGAACGCCAGCGCGACCTGGCCGGGCTCTACGTCCGCCACGCCGCCGAGCACCTCGCGCGGATGATGGAGGTGGAGCGCTCCCGCTCCCGGCTCGCCACGATCGCCGAGGAACTGCTGCCCAGCCGGCTGCCCCGGATCGCCGGGGTGCAGCTCGCCGCCCGGCACCACACCGGACCGCGCGGCGGCGGTGACTGGTACGACGCGCTGCCGCTGCCCGAGGGAGCCATGGGGCTGGCCGTCGGCTCCGTCAGCGGCTCGGGGCCGAGCGCGGTCGCGGCGATGGGACGCATGCGGGCCTCGCTGCGCGCGTACGCGGTCATGGAGGGCGAGGACCCCGTCGCAGTCCTGTCCGACCTCGAACTCCTGCTTCGGCTGACCGAGCCCGCGCGCTCGGCGACGGCCCTGTTCGCCTACTGCGAGCCTGCCTCCCGCAAGGTGATCCTGGCCGGGGCCGGTCACGCCCCGCCGCTGCTCATCGGCGAGCGGCGCACCGAGTACGTGGAGACCTCCCTGTCCGCGCCCCTGGGGATGCTGGCCTGCTGGGAGGCGCCGAGCGTGGAGTTCGAACCCGCACCCGGAGAAACGGTGCTGCTGTACACCGACGGGCTGCTGCGGCGTACGGGCGACCCCATGGACCGGGCCTACGCGCGGCTGCACGCCGCGGCCGCGGGGGTTCCCCGCAGCGCCCGGGACGACCCGGCGGCGATCTGCGACCACATCCTGCGCACGGTGTTCCCGCCCCAGGACGGGGGCCCGGCGAACGGCGCCGCCGGGGCGGACCCGGCCGAGGACATCGTGCTGCTCGCAGCCCGGTTTGACTGATTTGTCACATGACCCGACGTGGGTCTTCCGCTCACCCATACGATGGATGAGGTCCACACCCGGTCCGTTCTGTCGTAGCTGAGGAGAAGACGTGGCTGACGAGCTCACCCCGGAGACCCCGGAAGAAGAGCAGCCCCAGAAGAAGCACAAGCAGCGCAAGAACGGGCTGTACCCGGGCGTCAGCGAGGAACTCGCGGAGAACATGCGTACCGGCTGGGCCGACACCGAGCTCCGCGGGCTGGAGCCGATCGCCCAGGCCGCGCACACCGCCGCGCGCCGGGCCGCCCTGTCCGCACGCTTCCCCGGCGAGCGGCTGGTCGTCCCCGCGGGCCGGCTGAAGACCCGCTCGAACGACACCGAGTACCCCTTCCGGGCGTCGACCGAGTACGCGTACCTCACGGGCGACCAGGCCGAGAACGGCGTCCTGGTGCTGGAGCCCACGGGCGAGAGCGGCCACACCGCCACCGTCTACCTGCTGCCGCGCTCCAACCGTGAGAACGGCGAGTTCTGGCTGTCCGGCCAGGGCGAGCTGTGGGTCGGCCGCCGCCACTCCCTCGCCGAGGCCGAGCAGCTCCTGGGCCTGCCCGCCAAGGACGTGCGCGAGCTGCCCGAGGCGCTCGCCGAGGCCACCGGCCCGGTCCGCTTCCTGCGCGGTCACGACACCGTCATCGAGAAGGCGCTGACCGACAAGGTCACCGCCGAGCGTGACGAGGAACTGCGCGTCTACCTCTCCGAGGCCCGCGCCGTGAAGGACGACTTCGAGATCGGCGAGCTGCAGAAGGCCGTCGACTCCACCGTCCGCGGCTTCGAGGACGTGGTGAAGGTCCTCGACAAGGCGGAGGCCACCTCCGAGCGCTACATCGAGGGCACCTTCTTCCTGCGCGCCCGCGTCGAGGGCAACGACGTCGGCTACGGCTCCATCTGCGCCGCCGGTCCGCACGCCTGCACCCTGCACTGGGTCCGCAACGACGGCGACGTGCGCTCCGGTGACCTGCTGCTGCTCGACGCCGGCGTGGAGACCCACTCCCTCTACACCGCCGACGTCACGCGCACGCTGCCGATCAACGGCACCTACACCGACATCCAGCGCAAGATCTACGACGCGGTCTACGAGTCCCAGGAAGCCGGCATCGCCGCCGTGAAGCCGGGCGCCAAGTTCCGCGACTTCCACGACGCCTCGCAGCGCGTGCTGGCGGAGAAGCTCGTCGAGTGGGGCCTGGTGGAGGGGCCGGTCGAGCGGGTGCTGGAGCTCGGCCTCCAGCGCCGCTGGACGCTGCACGGCACCGGCCACATGCTCGGCATGGACGTCCACGACTGCGCCGCCGCGCGGACCGAGGCGTACGTCGACGGCACGCTGGAGCCGGGCATGTGCCTGACCGTCGAGCCCGGCCTGTACTTCCAGGCCGACGACCTGACCGTGCCGGAGGAGTACCGCGGCATCGGCGTGCGGATCGAGGACGACATCCTCGTCACCGAGGACGGCAACCGGAACCTGTCGGCCGGCCTGCCCCGCGCATCGGCCGAGGTCGAGGCCTGGATGGCGCGCCTCAAGGGCTGATCGGCTGCCGCACCGCGCCGGTGGGCGGGTTCCCGTTGGGGGCCCGCCCACCGGCGTACCCGGGTGCCTTCCGGCCGGTCCGGCCCCGCCGGGAGGACGCGGCTACGAAACCCTGAGCAGCGCGCCCTCGCGCCACTTGAGGACCTTGTCGAAGCTGACCACCGCGCCCCGGCCCGGCCGGTTGCGGAGGCGGACGTGGTCGGAGAGCTCCGCGATCAGTCCCAGGCCCCGGCCGTGCTCCTTCTCCGACGGCTCCGCGGGCCGGGGTCTGTGCCCGGCGACCGTCGAGGCCGGAAAGCCCGGACCCGAGTCGGTCACCTCGATGCGGCAGTGGTCGCCGTCCAGATAGGCCGTGACGCGGTACTCGGCGCAGACCGCGGGGTCGGGCTTCCCGGCGCAGGACGGGCCGGCGGCCGGCCCGCCGTGCTCGACCGCGTTCGCGCACGCCTCGCTCAGTGCCACCGACAGGTCGAAACAGATGTCCGGGTCCACCCCCGCGGTCTCCATCGTCCCGAGCAGCAGTCGCCTGGCGAGCGGCACGCTCGCGGCTTCGCGCCTCAAGTGGAGAGACCACCAGATGCTCATACGGTTACCTATTGCCGCCCTCGGTCACCCGTAAGCCCCCGGCGGCTGCCGGAGCCCTCATTCGGCCGATGCGGCTCTGCGGGCGCCGGTGTATGCGGCCGTTCGCGAGCGACAGGCGGTGGGGTCAGTCCGGACAGTCGGCCGGGGCAGTCGGCCGGGGCGGTTCTCCGGAGCGGGCGCCGCTCGAAGGCGCGTGCTCGAACCCCGCTCGGGCTCCCATGGGGACGGATGGGATGTTCCGGACCTGCCGCATGGCTGTCCTGGGGGCAGTGCGATGATGGCCCGGCCATGACTGCCCCCCACACGACGCATGCCGGAGCAGGCCTCCGGACGATACGGGCCGCGGTGTTCACCGCGGTCTGCGTCGTGTTGTCCGCGGTCGGGCACGCCTTGGCGTCCTGCGCCACCGTGCCGTGGTGGGCCCTCGGCCTCGGCTTCCTCACCCTCTTCGCGGTCACCGCGCCGCTGGCGGGGCGTCGGCGTTCGCTGCCCGGCATCGCCGCCTCGCTCGCAGCCGGCCAGCTGGCCCTGCACACGGTGTTCGGCCTCGGTCAGCACGGTGCCGCGGCGCCGGTCGACACCGCCTCCTCGGACTCCTCGATCGCCGCGCTCGCCGCGCAGCTGATCTGCGGGGGCAACTCCGTACCGCCGAGTCCGGAAGATGCCCGGCTGATCCTGGAGACCGCCGGGCTGGACCCCGCCGTCATGGCCGCGCAAGGACACATGGCCCACGCGCACATGGCCCACGCCCCGCAGACCGGCCTGTTCAGCCCCGCCATGCTGATCGGTCACCTGTTGGCCGCGCTCGCCGGCGGCTGGCTGCTCGGGCGCGGCGACGCCGCGCTGTTCCGGCTCCTCGCGCTGTCCCGGCTGTCCACCGAGGCGGATCCGGTACGTCCGCTGCGTACGGCCCTGACGCTGGTACGAGCCCTCGTGTCCGGCCTGCCCGGCGCGCCGGAGCGTGCGGTGCGGGCGCCCAGGGGCGAGGCGTCGGCCGAAGTCTCCACCGGCCGTGGAGCGCTCCAGCACACGGTGATCAGGCGCGGGCCGCCGACGGCGGCGCTCACCCTCGCAGCCTGACGCGGCACCTCCACTACCCGGGACGTCACGGGAGCACCGGTGCCGTGAACCCCGCGCGCGCCCGCACGCGGAGCCATGTCACCCCTGTTACCCGTGGAGTGTTCCTGCCATGAAGACCTCTCGTGTCTCCTTCGCCGCCGCCCTCGCCGCCGGCGCCGTCCTCGTCCTCTCCGGTCCCGCCTTCGCCCACGTCGGCGTCCAGCCGGGCGAAGCCGCCAAGGGCGGCTACGCGGTGATCAACTTCAAGGTCCCGAACGAGCGGGACAACGCGTCGACCACGCAGCTGGAGGTCAACTTCCCGATCGACCAGCCGCTCACCTCCGTCATGCCGCAGGACATCCCCGGCTGGACCGTGAGCGTCGAGAAGAGCAAGCTCGACAAGCCGCTGACCGTGCACGGCAAGCAGGTCAACGAGGCCGTCACCAAGGTGACCTGGAGCGGCGGCAAGATCGAGCCCGGCAAGTTCCAGCAGTTCCCCGTCTCCATCGGCAAGCTGCCCGACAACGCCGACCAGATGGTCTTCAAGGCGATCCAGACCTACGACAACAACGAGGTCGTGCGCTGGATCGAAGAGACCAAGGCGGGAGCTCCGGAGCCGCAGAACCCGGCGCCCGTCCTGAAGCTGACCGCGGCTGCGGCGGGCGACGACGACCACCACGACGACGCCGCCGCCGCCGCCGCGAAGAAGACCGACGACGCCAAGGGCCACGAGGACGGCCACGCTGAGGCCGCCACGAGCGGCTCCGACACGACCGCGCGCGCCCTCGGCATCGCCGGCATCGTGCTGGGCCTCGGTGGCGTCGCCTTCGGCATCGCCTCGCGTCGCCGCGCCTCCTGACCGACGGGCCCCGCGGGCTCTGTCATTGAGAGACCATCCGAAACCCCGATCCCAGGGATCCCACCCCATGCGCACCACACGTGTGACGGTCGCCGCGTTCGTCGCGGCGGCCGCGCTCGCCCTCACCGCCTGCGGCGGTGAGCCGGCCAAGTCCAGCGGTTCGGTCACCCAGATCACCGGCACGAACAAGGCCGGATCGGCGACCGTCCTGGACCGCCCCTTCGACAAGCCGGACCTCGTCCTCACGGACACCACCGGCAAGCCGTGGAACCTGCGCGAGCAGACCAAGGGCCGTCCGACGCTCATCTACTTCGGCTACACCAACTGCCCCGACGTGTGCCCCCTGACCATGAGCAACATCGCGGTCGCCAGGAAGGCACTGCCCAAGGCGGACCAGGAAAAGCTCCAGGTCGTCTTCGTCACCACCGACCCGGAACGGGACACCCCCGAATCCCTCGGCACGTGGCTCAAGGCCCAGGACCCGTCCTTCATCGGGCTGACCGGGGACTTCGCCACCATCCAGACCGCGGCGCGGTCACTCGGCATCGGTATCGAGGCCGCCAAGAAGGAGGCCGACGGCAGCGTCGTCTCCATGCACGGCGCCCAGGTCATCGCGTTCTCGCCCAAGACCGACGAGGGGTACCTCCTCTACGGCGAGAGCACCACCGTCGATGACTACACCAAGGACCTGCCGAAGATCGTCAAGGGGGAGAACCCGTGAACGCCCGCACCACCCGCACCATCGCCGCCGCGCTCTCCCTGACCGCAGCGCTCGCGATATCCGGCTGCTCCTCCGAGTCGGAGGGCAAGACCCAGGACGCCACTCCGAAGCTGACGGTCGGCGGCGCTTTCATGCCCGAGCCCGTCGACGACAAGATGGCCGGCGCCTTCATGGTCATCACCAACGACTCGAAGACGCCCGACAAGCTCACCGGCATGACCAGCCCGCTCTCGGACGATCTGCAGATCCACGAGACCAAGGACCAGAAGATGCGGCAGGTCTCCTCGCTGGACGTGCCCGCGAACGGCCGCCTCAGCCTGGAGCGCGGAGGCAGCCACGTCATGTTCATGGGGCTCAAGAGCAAGCCGAAGGTCGGCGACAAGGTCAAGGTCGAGCTCAAGTTCGAGAAGGCCGACCCGGTCACGATCGAGCTGGACGTGAAGGACCGTACGTACACCGGGCAGAGCTCCAACGCCCACTGACGGACCGAGGAACTGACACGCCATGACGGCCACCGCCCCCACCCCGGCCCGCGCTCACGCCACGGCACTCCTGCCGCGGTTCGCGCTGGTCCTCGCAGCCCTGCTGGCAACCCTGTTCACCGCGGCCGGTCCGGCCGCGGCACACGCCGCACTCACCGCGAGCGACCCGAAGGACGGGGCGGTGGTCGCCACGGTGCCCGCCCAGGTCACCCTCTCCTTCTCGGAGCAGGTCGCCATGGGTGACGACTCCATCCGCGTGATGGACCCGCAGGGCAAGCGGGTCGACACCGGCGAACTGCGCGACATGTGCAGCGGCTCCACCGTCCGCTACGGCACCGCCCTGCACTCCGGTCTGCCCAACGGCACCTACACGGTCGCCTGGCAGGCCGTCTCCGCCGACAGCCATCCGGTCTCCGGCGCCTTCACCTTCTCCGTCGGCGCCCCGTCGGCCACTCAGGTCGCCCTCCCCACCCAGAAGGCGGGCGGCGGACCCGTCGGCACCGCGTACGGAATCGCCCGGTACGCCGCCTACATCGGTTTCACCGTCCTCGTCGGCGGCGCCGCCTTCATCCTGCTGTGCTGGCGGCGGGGCTCTGCCGAGCGGCCATTGCAGAAGCTGGTCCTGCGCGGCTGGGTGCTGCTGACCGCATCCACCCTGGCCATGCTGGTGCTCCGCAGCCCGTACACCGGATCGGGCAAGTTCACCGACGCCTTCGACCTCGACGGACTCAAGGCCGTCCTCGATACCAAGGCCGGCGCCTCGCTCGTGTCGAGGCTGCTGCTCCTGGGGGCAGCAGCGCTCTTCGTGGCCGTGCTCTTCGGCGCCTACGCGCGCCGGCAGCAGGGCGCCGGACCGGAGGCGGGGGGCACCGAGGCGCATGCCACCGCCGGAGCAGCCGGGGCCGACGACACGGTGGACGCCCGCAAGGACACGAGCGACCTCGCCTTCGGGCTCGGTGTCGGCGGGGCTGTCGTGGCCGGCGGTATCGCCGCCACCTGGGCCCTGTCCGAGCACGCCTCCACGGGTCTCCAGCCCGGCATCGCCATGCCGGTCGACATCCTGCACCTGCTCGCGGTCGCCACCTGGCTCGGCGGCCTGACCGCGCTGCTCGTCGCCCTGTACAAGGTCCCCGGCATCGAGCGCGAGGCCGTCCGGCGCTTCTCCAAGGTTGCGTTCATCAGCGTCCTGGTGCTGGTCGTCACCGGCGTCTACCAGTCCTGGCGGCAGCTGGGCAGCTGGTCCGCCCTGACCGGCACGAGTTACGGGCAGCTCCTGCTGATCAAGGTCGCCCTCGTCGGCGTCCTCGTCGGCATCGCCTACTTCTCCCGGTCCTGGACCGCACGGCTCTCCGCCAGTTCTGCGGAGCCGGTCCAGGTGGCTGTTTCACGTGAAACATCAGAGCGCGAAACGTCGAAGGGCGTGATCTCGCAGCGCGTGACGTCGCCGGAGGAGCCGGCGCTGGTGACGGTGCCGGCTGACCCCCGGCGTGCCGCTCAGCTGGCCCGGCAGCGTGCCGCCAAGGACAACGCCCGCTCCAAGCAGGTGCGGGACGCAGACCCGGCGCGGGCGGGCCTGCGCCGCTCGGTCCTGGCGGAGGCCGCGGTCGCGGTCGCACTGCTGGCCGTGACCACGGTGCTGACCAGTACCGAGCCGGGGCGCACCGCCGAACTGGAGACCGGGCGCGGCTCGGCGGCGACCACCGCCGTCCCGAACCGGCCGGTCAAGATCACCCTGCCCTTCGACACGGGCGGCCCCCAGGGCAAGGGCACCGTCCGGCTGGAGCTCGCTCCGGGGCGGGTCGGCGCCAACGGCCTCCACGTGTGGGCCGAAACCCCCGAGGGACAGCCCCTTGACCTCCCCGAGGTCAAGGTCTCCTTCACACTCCCGGCCAAGGAGATCGGTCCGCTGCCGGTCCTCCCGGAGCACGCGGCTCCCGGACACTGGAGCGCGGACGGCGTACAGCTGCCGCTCGCGGGCGAATGGCGCATCGACGTCACCGTACGGACCTCCGACATCGACCAGACGACCGTCCAGAAGAACGTGAAGATCGGCTGACCAGCGTGACCGAGAGCACCGAGAGCAACCCCGACATCGAGATCTCGCGGCGCCGTCTGCTGGGCACGGTGGGCGCCGCGGGCGCCGCCGGCCTGGCCCTCGGCGCCACCGGCGGCGCCCTGCTGAACTCCGCGCTCGCCGAAGCCCCGGAAGCCACGGCGAAGGGCAGCGGCGGAACCCTCGCCTCCCTCGGCGCCACCCAGGTCGCGTTCCACGGAGACCACCAGGCCGGCATCACCACCCCGCTCCAGGCCAAGGGGCACGTCCTGGCCCTCGACCTCGCGCCCGGCGCCGGACGTACGGAAGCTGCCGCCCTGATGCGCCGCTGGTCCGAGACCGCGCGGCGGCTGATGGCCGGGGAGACCGCCCCCACCGCCGACACCGGGATCGCCCTTGATGCCGGGCCCTCGTCCCTGACCGTCACCTTCGGGTTCGGGCACTCCTTCTTCGAGCGCACCGGACTCGTCTCGCGCCGCCCGGCCGCCCTCGATCCGCTGCCGGACTTCTCCTCCGACCGGCTCGACCTCCAGCGCAGCAACGGTGACCTCTGGATCCAGATCGGAGCCGACGACGGGCTCGTCGCCTTCCACGCCCTGCGGGCCCTGCAGAAGGACGCCGGGGAAGCCGCCCGGGTCCGATGGCAGATGAACGGCTTCAACCGGTCCCCCGGAGCCACCGGCGCCCCGATGACCGCCCGGAACCTGATGGGCCAAGTGGACGGCACCGCCAACCCGAAGCCGGCGGACCCCGACTTCGACAAGCGGATCTTCGTGTCGGCCGCGGGCCCCGGCCCTGCCGAGCACTCCTGGATGGCGGGAGGTTCGTACGCCGTCGTACGCCGCATCCGGATGCTGCTCGACGAGTGGGACAAGCAGTCCACCACCCAGCAGGAGCAGGTCATCGGCCGTACGAAGGCGACGGGCGCCCCCCTGAGCGGCGGAAGCGAGACCACGAAGATGGATCTTGCCAAGCTGGGCGCCGACGGCAAGCCGGTGATCCCGTCGAACGCGCACGCACGGATCTCGGCCCCCGAACAGAACGGCGGGGCCGCCATGCTCCGGCGGCCCTTCTCCTTCCACGACGGCATCGCCCCCGACGGCTCCCCCGATGCCGGGCTGCTGTTCATCTGCTGGCAGGCCGATCCGCTGCGCGGCTTCGTACCCGTCCAGCGCAAGCTCGACCGGGGTGATGCCCTGTCCGAGTTCATCCGGCACGAGTCCAGTGGGCTGTACGCGGTCCCGCCCGGGCCGCGGCCCGGGGAGTACGTCGGGCAGCGGCTGCTCGAAGGGTGAACATCCCGCCGGGCGCGGCCGCCCCGGCATTAGGCTGATCGCATGTCGGCCACTCGCTTCACCTATCTCGGTCCCGAGGGCACCTTCACCGAAGCCGCCCTGCGTACGCTTCCGGAAGCCGCCACCCGGGAGCTCGTCCCGATGGTGTCGGTCCCGGCCGCTCTGGACGCCGTACGCAACGGCGAAGCGGCCGCCGCGCTGGTGCCGATCGAGAACTCGGTGGAGGGCGGGGTGACCGCCACCCTGGACGAGCTGGCATCAGGCGAACCGCTGATGATCTACCGCGAGGTCCTGCTGCCGATCGCGTTCGCGCTGCTCGTGCGGCCCGGCACCAAGCTGTCGGACGTCAAGACCGTCACCGGCCACCCGGTGGCGCAGCCGCAGGTCCGCAACTGGCTGCGTGCGCACCTGCCCGATGCGGTCTGGGAGTCGGCCGCCTCGAACGCCGACGGCGCGCGGCTGGTCCAGGAAGGCCGCTTCGACGCGGCCTTCGCCGGTGAGTTCGCCGCCGCCACGTACGGGCTGGTGCCGCTCGTCACCGAGATCCATGACGCGGAGAACGCCGAGACCCGCTTCGTGCTCGTCGGCCGCCCCGCCCGGCCGGCCGCCCCGACGGGTGCCGACAAGACCTCGGTCGTGCTGTGGCTCGGGGACGACCACCCTGGTGCGCTGCTGGAGCTCCTCCAGGAATTCGCCGTTCGCGGTGTCAACCTCATGCTGATCCAGTCCCGGCCGACCGGCGCGGGCATCGGCAACTACTGTTTCGCGGTCGACGCCGAGGGCCACATCTCCGACCGTCGGGTCAGCGAGGCGCTGATGGGTCTCAAGCGCACCTGTCCCCAGGTCCGTTTCCTCGGTTCCTACCCGCGGGCCGGCGTTGCCGTGAGTGAGGTACGGGACGCGCGGCCGGGTACCTCGGACAGCGACTTCACCGACGCCTCCGACTGGTTGGCGCGCTGTCTCGACGGCCGGCCGTAGCTTTCCTCCACTGTCCACAGAGTTATCCACAGGTCGAGATGCGGGCCTGGGGACAAGTCGACAGGGCGGCGCGACAAGGTCGACATATCGGCCGGGGCTCTCAGGTTTCCCGCAAGGGAGCGCAGGGTGAACGGCGTCACCCGCGCATCGCCGATCAACTCTTTGGAGCGAGGCATTCCCACCCGAATGAGTGTGTGAGGGCGGTTTGAGCCCTGATTTCCAGGGGGCATCCACCGGTCGCTAATGATCTATTTCCGTGTCCACAGATCCGGCGCACAGCCTGTGGATAAGAGGGCCCTGTGGTGAATTCCTGTGGACAAGGAGCACCCTCTGCCCTGCTCAGGGCCTGGCCCATGTCTGAGCTTGCGGTCACTTTTCCCGGAAAACCTGGTGCTTTTGCCGGCGGAAGGGCGGCACTTCTACATTCGCCTCAATTGGGACATAGCGCCACGCAACGTGTTATCGATGTGATCCCCGGAACCCCAGCCCGGTAGCCTGGAGGGGTGATTGACCTCCGGCTGCTCCGTGAAGACCCTGACCGTGTCCGCGCCTCGCAGCGCGCCCGTGGAGAGGACGTCGGCCTCGTCGACGCGCTGCTCTCCGCCGACGAGCGCCGCAGGTCCTCCGGCATGCGCTTCGACGAACTGCGCAATGAGCAGAAGTCGCTCGGCAAGCTGATCCCCAAGGCCTCTCCGGAGGAGCGGGCGGAGCTGCTGAAGAAGGCCGAACAGCTCAAGGCGGACGTCAAGGCGGCCGAGGCCGAGCAGAACGAGGCGGACGAGGCGGCCAAGCAGCTCCTCCTCCAGCTCGGCAACATCGTCCACAGCGATGTGCCGGTCGGCGGCGAAGAGGACTTCACCGTCCTGGAAACGCACGGCACGATCCGCGATTTCGCAGCTGAGGGCTTCGAGCCCAAGGACCACCTCGAACTCGGCGAGTCCCTCGGCGCCATCGACGTCGAGCGCGGCGCCAAGGTGTCGGGCTCCCGCTTCTACTACCTCACCGGCGTCGGCGCCCTGCTGGAGCTGGCCCTGGTCAACGCGGCGATCGCCCAGGCCACCGAGGCCGGCTTCATCCCGATGCTGACGCCCGCGCTGGTCCGCCCGCGCGCCATGGAGGGCACCGGCTTCCTCGGCCAGGCCGCGGAGAACGTCTACCACCTGGAGAAGGACGACTACTACCTGGTCGGCACCTCCGAGGTACCGCTCGCCGCGTACCACATGGACGAGATCATCGATGCGGACAAGCTCCCGCTGCGCTACGCCGGCTTCTCGCCGTGCTTCCGCCGCGAGGCCGGGACGTACGGCAAGGACACCCGCGGCATCTTCCGCGTCCACCAGTTCGACAAGGTCGAGATGTTCTCCTACGTCGCACCGGAGGAGGCCGAGGCCGAGCACAAGCGGCTCCTGGAATGGGAGAAGCAGTGGCTGACCAGCCTGGAGCTCCCCTTCCAGGTGATCGACGTCGCCACCGGTGACCTGGGCGCCTCCGCGTCCCGCAAGTTCGACTGCGAGGCGTGGATCCCGACCCAGGGCAAGTACCGCGAGCTGACCTCCGCCTCGAACTGCGACGGATTCCAGGCGCGCCGCCTGTCGATCCGTTACCGCGACGGCAAGAAGACCCAGCCCCTGTCCACGCTCAACGGCACCCTGTGTGCGGTCCCGCGCACGATCGTGGCCATCCTGGAGAACCACCAGCTGGCCGACGGTTCGGTGCGGGTGCCCCCGGTGCTCCGCCCCTACCTGGGCGGTCGTGAAGTCCTGGAGCCGATCACCAAGTGAGCCCGGTCCCGTTCCCGTACAAGCTCGTCGCGACGGACCTCGACGGCACTCTGCTCCGTAGTGACGACACCGTCTCGGAACGCACCCGTGAAGCGCTCGCCGCGGTGACCGCGGCGGGCGCGGCGCACATCATCGTCACCGGCCGGGCCGTGCCCTGGACCCGGAGCGTCCTGGACGATCTCGGCTACCAGGGGATCGCCGTGTGCGGGCAGGGCGCTCAGGTCTATGACGCCGGCGCGCACCGCCTGCTGACCTCGGTGACCCTGGACCGGCAACTGGCGGGACTGGCACTTTCCAAGATCGAAGCCGAGGTGGGCCCGCTGGCGCTCGCGGCCAGCCGGGACGGAGTGGACGGCGAAGTTCTGTTCGGGCCGGGTTACCAGGTACAAGAGGGCCTGCCGGCGCTCTACCTGGAGGACACCTCCGCCGTGTGGAGCGCGCCGCTGAACAAGCTGTACATCCAGCACCCCGGAATGGACGACGACACGCTCGTCAAGACGGCCCGGGAGATCGTGGGCAGCCTGGTGGACGTGGTGATGGCCGGGCCCGGGATAGTCGAAATCCTGCCCCTGGGGCTGACGAAGGCCACCGGCCTCTCGTTGGCCGCACGCCGGCTGGGTGTGAAGGCGGCGGAGACCATTGCTTTCGGTGACATGCCCAACGACATCCCGATGTTCGCGTGGGCGGCGCACGGCGTGGCGATGGCCAACGCCCATCCTGAGCTGAAGGCCGTGGCCGACGAGGTCACGACGTCCCACCAGGAGGACGGGATCGCCGTAGTCCTGGAACGTCTGCTGGGCGCCGCCTGACGGCGGTCCCGCGAAGCCGGGAAGGTCCGGAACGGCCCGCGCCGTCAGGCGCGCTCGAAGTGGCCGTTCCGGACCTTTTGTTACTCCCCGCACGCCTCACTCTGCCGCGCACCCATGCCGCGTACCAGCGAATTTCGGTACGGCTCGGGGTCATGTTTCACGTGAAACACGTATGAGGGACTGCTGCGCGGTTCCGTGCGGATGCCGGGTCAGCGGCCAGGCGAGAAGGCCGACGGCAAGCGAGATCGCGTGCCCTAGGTCGGTGAAGGTGCCGCCCGTGATGAGCGGGACCCCGAAAAAGGCGACCGTTCCGACGAGGTAGAGCCATCTCCAAGGGCCGGGCAGCCGGTACGTGAGGACCCCGGCGGCGGCCGCGAGCCCGTAACTCACCCCGATGTCGACGACATGGACCATGCTGCGGGGTGCCCGGTGGTCCTGGATGGCCATGAGGACCACCCGCTGGCTGATCAGGGTGGCGGTGATGTGAGCGGTCGCCACGATCACCAGCCAGCGCAGCGTGCCCAGCCAGCGCTCGACGGAGGCGTGGAAGACCTCGAAGAGCACGGCGTACTGGGCCAGCGAGGCCGGGTTCTCGATCCAGAAGGCGCTGGAAACCAGGGCCCGTACCGGGTGCCGGGTGAGCTCGTGGATGTTGCTGCTGTTGCGGTGCAGCAGGACGTGCTCCAGGCGGTCGGGTGCGATCACGACGATGACGCTGGTGATGGCGATGATCAGCAGCCAGATGTGCGTACCGGGTGCGGAGCGTATCCAGGACCACAAGGGTCTGGACGGCTCGGCCTCGGGGCGGGGCGTCATGTCCCGATGATGCCCGGCGCGCCTGTGCCCCGCCTGGCCGGTGGGCCGGGCGGGGCACAAGAGGGCCGGAGTCGGGCCTGAGGTTACTCCTCGCCGGCCAAGGTCAGCCTGCGCAGCTTCTGACCCGCGTAAACGGTGGCCCCCACGGTGACCACGGTGAGCAGGACGGCGGCCGTCGGCAGGGCCACGGTGGCGTCCACGTACCCCTCTCCGGCGATCTTCTCCGCCAGGGACAGGGCCCACTGCTGCACGCTCAGCGTCTTCGCACCGGAGACCAGGCTGCCGAAGAGCGACTCCCAGATCAGGGCGTAGACCAGGCCGAAGACGACCGCGTGCCGGCTGACGGTGCCCAGGAGCAGGAACAGGGCACTGTAGGCGATCGAGGCCACCAGGGCGGCAACGGTGTAGGCGACGGCGATCTGCTGGCCGTTGCCGTTGAGGATGAAGCCGGCGATCAGCGTGGGGATCGCGGAGAACGCCATGGTGACGGCGATCGCGACGGTCAGCTTGGTCATGATGATCGTCGGTCGCTTCACCGGCTTGGAGAGCAGATAGACGATCGAGCCGTCGTCGATCTCGGGGCCGATGGCACCGGTTCCGGCGATGACGCCGATCAGCGGGACCATCGTCGCGAGGGCGAAGCCGCCGAGCAGATCGGCCGCCACCTTGTCGTCCACGCCGGTGAGGGCGCGGACGGCGACGGAGATGAGGATCAGCAGGGCGGGCAGCGCGAAAAGGATCAACGCGCGCCGCCGGCCGAGCAGAGCACGGTAGGTGAGCCGGGCAACAGTGGGGTTGTACATCTAAGCCAGCTCCTCAGGCCGTGACGAGGTAGGAGAAGACCGACTCGAGGGACTCGTCGGAGGGAGAGACCGTCAGCAGCCGGATGCCGTGCGCACGGGCGACCCGCGGCAGCAGTTCGGTGAAACGGCCGAAGTCGACGGCCTGGATGCGCAGGGCGCCTTCCTTGAGGTCGACCTCGATACCGGCGGTGGAGGGATCGGCGATGAGCGCGGCTGCGAGCGCCCGGTCGTCGGAGGAGCGGACGAGGTAGCGGTGCGGGCGGTCCGTCATCAGGCGCCGGATCTTGCGGAAGTCCCCGGAGGCGGCGTGCCGGCCGGCGACGACCACCTCGATGTGCGAGGCGAGCTGTTCGACTTCCTCAAGGATGTGGGAGGAGAACAGCACGGTGCGGCCTTCGTCGCCCATGCGCCGCAGCAGTTCCATCAGCTGCATGCGCTGACGCGGGTCCATGCCGTTGAACGGCTCGTCGAGGAGCAGTACGGACGGCTCGTGGACGAGGGCGGAGGCCATCTTCACGCGCTGGCGCATGCCCTTGGAGTACGTGGAGATCTTGCGGTCCTGGGCGTACTCCATCTCGACCGTGGCGAGCGCCCGCTGGGCGGCCGCGTCGTCGAGCCCGTGGAGTTCGGCGTTGGCGACGACGAACTCGCGACCGGTCAGGAAGTCGTACATGGCTTCGCGTTCGGGCACCACACCGACCTGCTTGTAGACCTGCTCGTTGCGCCAGATCGGAGTGCCGTCGAGGGTGACGCTGCCCGTGGAGGGCGCGAGGAAGCCGCCCATCATGTTGATGAGGGTGGACTTCCCGGCGCCGTTGGGGCCGAGAAGTCCGGTGACGCCCGGGCCGATCCGCATGGTCACGTCGTTGACGGCGACGACGTTCCCGAACCAGCGGGAGGTGTGGTCGATGTCGATGATGGTCACAGCCCGGCCTTCCGGTAGCGGGCCATCAGAGCGGCGTAGGAGCCGGCGATGAGGGCGAGGATGACGAGGAGGTAGACGGTGCCGACGCCGGCGGTGGGGCCCTCGCCGCCGGGGAAGGCGGAGGTCGCGTCGAGGAAGGCCGTCTGGAAGCCGCCGATGAGGGTGATCGGGGAGAACAGGCCCATCCACTCGATGGCGCCCGCGGAGCCGGTGTTGTAGGCGATGCCCTGTACGGCGGTCACCGCACCGTAGGGGATCAGGAGCACGGCGATGATCGCGGCGACACCGAACCCGCGGCGCGGGGTCAGCGCGGCCATGACCAGCCCCACACCGGCGAACAGCAGCGACAGCAGAAGTACGGACACCAGTCCCTGCCCGAATCCCTTGGTCTGGTCCCCGAAGTCGAACTTCGCCAGCAGCGAGCCGACGTACATGATCACCAACGGGGTGGCGGTGAGGATGAACAGCGCCGAGGCCATGGCGGCGTACTTGGCCACGACGTAGTCGACGCGCTCGATGGGCCGCGAGAAGTAGAGCGGCACCGTTTTGAAGCGCAGGTCCCGGGAGACCGACTGCGGCGCCTGGGAGGCGAGGTAGAGGCCGATCACCACCTGCGTGGTCAGGGCGTACGTCGTGTACTTGACCGGAAGATCGGTGGAGCCGGGCACCGCGATGGCGACGGCGACGATGATCAGCGCGGGTACGCACATCACCGCGAAGAGGATCATCGGCAGCACTTTGGACTTGGCCGACCGGCCGAGCCCGTAGGCGCCGCGCAGGGACTGCGAGAACAGCGACTTGCGGGCGTAGGCGCGGCCGAGCCGGGGGCCGTCGTAGGACCGGTAACCGATGTTGTGGATCTGGGTCGAGGTGTCAGGCGCCATCGGAACCGGCTCCCTTCCGCTGGTCGGTGGCCTGCTGGCCGTTGTCGCGGAAGACCTCCGCGATGTGGTGGCGGCGCTGCTCCATGCGGACCAGGCCGATACCGAGGTCGGCGACGGTGTCGCGGACCTGGTCGTACGTCTCCTCGCCCGTCGCCTCCACGAGCAGGATGTGGCCCGCTCCCGGCAGGCCCTGTTCGTCGGCCGCGTGCAGGGTGAGGCCCGCCTCGCTGAGCGCCTTGCGCAGGGCGGCGCTGCCGTCCGGGTGGGCGTCGGAATCCGTGACTTCGACCGCCAGCGTCGTGGTGCTCTGCGTGAAGTCGCTGGTGGAGCTGGAGCGCAGCAGCTTGCCCCCGTCGACCACCACGACGTGGTCGCAGGTCCGCTCCAGTTCCCCGAGGAGGTGGGAGGTGACGAGGACGGAGATGCCGAAGTCGGTGTGGATGCGGCGGATCAGGCCGAGCATCTCGTCGCGGCCGACCGGGTCGAGGCCGTTGGTGGGCTCGTCCAGGAGGACCAGCTGGGGGTCGTGGACGAGCGCTTGGGCGAGCTTGACCCGCTGCTTCATGCCCGTGGAGTAACCGCCGATGGGGCGGTAGCGCTCCTCGTAGAGGCCCACGTGGCGCAGGGTGTCGGCGGTCCGCTCGCGTGCGGCGGTGGGCGGCAGCCCGGACATACGCGCCATGTGCACCACGAACTCGGTGGCCGAGACGTCGGGTGGGAGGCAGTCGTGTTCGGGCATGTAGCCGACGCGTTCGCGGATGGCGCTGCCGTGCGTGGCGACGTCCAGTCCGAGTACGGCGGCGCGGCCCTCCGTGGCGGGGGACAGTCCCAGCAGAATCTTGATCAGCGTGGACTTGCCGGCTCCGTTGGCACCAACCAGGCCGGTAACGCCGGGCCCGATGTCCAGGGAGAGCCGGTCGAGAGCGGTCACTCGGGGGTACCGCTTGCTCAGGCTTTCGGTCGCGATGACAGTCACGGCTTCGACGTTAGTGGCGCGGGGCGGCTCGATCGTCAGACCTGGAGCGGGATCCCGTCTCCGCCTTGAGGACTACGGCCCCTGACAGAAGGCTTACGCGGGCAAGGCCTCGGCTCCGCAGGGCACCGCCGCGGCCGGCGAACTTTATCCACAGGCCCATGCACGGCCCTTGACGTGACCGCCGGTCATTGTCACATTCATCAGTGTCAGGTTACGGGCGCGTACGGCTATACGGACGGACGGCTGGCATGACTGGGGACACCACGCAACGCACGAGGCAGGGCACCACGCTCGCCGCACCCTCGTCGCTCACCGGGCGCTCCGCCGAACTGCGCGGGTTCCGGGAGGTGCAGCGCCTCGCCTACGAGTGCGCCGAGGCGGTGGCGGCGCAGCTGCGCGCCGGGGTGACCGAGCGCGAGGCGGCGCGCATGCAGCGCGACTGGCTGCGCGAGCGCGGGGTGCGGGACTGGTTCCACCTGCCGTTCGCCTGGTTCGGGGACCGCACCGCCTTCGTCAACTTCAAGATCCCCCTCCAGTTCTTCCCGACGAACCGGAAGCTGGAGCCGGGGATGCCGTTCATCCTCGACATGGCCCCGGTCTACGAGGGATACGCGGCCGACATCGGCTACTCGGGCAGCCTCGGGCTCAACCCCGTCCAGGACCGGCTGATGTCCGATCTCCGGCCGCACCGCGAGCTGATCCTGGAGCAGGTGCGCGAGCGCCGCCCGCTGCGCGAGATCTACGAGAACGTGGAACGGCTCATGACCCGCCAGGGGTACGCCAACCGGCACCGCGCCTATCCCTTCGGCGTGATCGCGCACAAGGTGGGCCGGGTCAAGGAGCGGCGCTGGTCGCCCACCGCCTTCGGGTTCGGCACCCAGTCGCTCAAGGGCCTGGCGAGCGACGCCCTGCACGGACACCGCGAGGGCTGGTCGCCGCTGTGGAGCCCGTACCACTTCTCCGACCACCCACCGCAGCCCGGGCTGTGGGCGGTGGAGCCGCATCTGGGCTTCCGGGGCACCGGCGCCAAATTCGAGGAGATCCTGGTCGTCACCGACTCCCGGGACCCCGAGGAGAGCGCCTTCTGGCTGGACGACGATCTGCCGCACGTGCGGCGCTGGGCAGAGGAGAAAGCGGCATGATCGGTATGGGCGGAGCGGATTCGGCGGGCGCGCGCGAGCGGCGGGTGCGCACCGGCGGCATCGACCTGTGCGTCGTGGAACTCGGCGAGACGGACCGGCCGACCGTGGTCCTCGTGCACGGCTATCCGGACAGCAAGGAGGTCTGGTCGCAGGTCGCCGAACGGCTGGCCACCCGCTTCCACGTGGTCCTGTACGACGTACGGGGCCACGGGCACTCGTCGGCTCCGGTTCCGCTGCGCGGCGGCTTCACCCTGGAGAAGCTGACGGACGACTTCCTGGCTGTGGCGGACGCGGTCAGTCCGGACCGGCCGGTACACCTGGTGGGGCACGACTGGGGCTCGGTCCAGGGCTGGGAGTTCGCGACGGTCGCCCGTACGGAGGGCCGGATCGCCTCCTTCACCTCCATGTCGGGGCCGTCCCTCGACCACTTCGGGCATTGGATCAAGAAGCGGATGGCGCGTCCCACCCCGCGCCGGGCCGCCCAACTGCTCAACCAGGGCCGCAAGTCCTGGTACGTGTACATGCTGCTCACTCCGGCACTGCCGGAGCTCGCCTGGCGCGGGCCCCTCGGCAAGCGGTGGCCCGGAATGTTGCAGCGCGCCGAGGAGGTCCCGGCCGGCGACTACCCGACCGCCTCACTGCCCTCGGACGCGGCACACGGGGCCTGGCTCTACCGCGACAACGTACGGCCGCGTCTGCGCCGCCCGCGCGCCGACGCGTACGCGCACGTACCGGTCCAGCTGATCGTCCCGACCGGGGACGCGTTCCTCTCCGAACGGCTCTATGACGAGCTGGAACTGTGGGCTCCGGATCTCGTACGCCGGTCGCTGCCCGCGAGGCACTGGGTGCCCCAGACCCGGCCGGACCAGGTGGCCGCCTGGATCGGCGAATTCGTCGACGCGACGGAGGAGCCCGCGACGCGAGCACCGGAGCGGAAGGCCCCGGGGAAGTACGCCGACCGGTTCGGCGGCCAGTTGGTGCTGGTCACCGGCGCTGCCAGCGGTATCGGTCGGGCCACCGCCTTCGCGTTCGCCGAGGCCGGGGCGCGGGTGGTGTGCGTGGACCGGGACGGCGAGGGGGCGGTGCGCACCGCCGAGATGGCCCGCCTGGTCGGCGCTCCACAGGCCTGGGGCGAGTGCGTCGACGTCAGCGACGAGCAGGCGATGGAGAAGTTCGCGGAGAAGGCCGCCGCCGAGTACGGAGTCGTGGACGTCCTGGTCAACAACGCCGGGATCGGGCTCTCGGGCCCCTTCCTCGAAACGACCTCGGAGGACTGGAAGAAGGTCCTCGACGTCAACCTGTGGGGCGTCATCCACGGCTGCCGGATCTTCGGGAAGCAGATGGCCGACCGGGGCCAGGGCGGTCACATCGTCAACACCGCCTCCGCCGCCGCCTACCTGCCGTCCAAGACCCTGCCCGCCTACAGCACTTCGAAGGCGGCGGTGCTGATGCTGAGCGAGTGCCTGCGCGCCGAGCTGGCGTCGAAGTCGATCGGTGTCTCGGCGATCTGTCCGGGCATCGTCAACACCAACATCACCGCCACCTCGCGGTTCGCCGGAGTGGACGCGGCCGAGGAGAAGCGCCGCCAGCAGCGTTCGTCCCGGCTGTACGGACTGCGCAACTTCCCGCCGGAGAAGGTCGCCGAGGCCATCCTGCTCGCCGTGGTCAAGAACCAGGCCGTGGTACCGGTGACCCCGGAGTCCAAGGGCGCGCTGTGGATGTCCCGCTTCGCGCCGCGCACCCTGCGGCGGATCGCGAAGCTGGAGCCCAGGCTGTGAGCCGGACCGGCCCCCGTGGCCGGAGTCGGCCCGGCACGGCCATACCCGGCTACCTGCGGCGGTCGTACCATCCCTCGCAGGAGGGCTCGCCGCGCACGGCGGTCGAGCACCTGGCGGCTTCACCTGCCGCGCGGGCCGCTACGGGCGCGGCCGGCCGAGCCGCCATGTCGTAGGGAGCCGGGATTGTCCGATCAGGCGCTGGCCGAGTACCGGATCGAGGATCTGGCGCACCACAGCGGGGCGACGGTGCGCACGATCCGCGCCTACCAGGACCGCGGACTGCTGCCGAAGCCGGAGCGGCGCGGCCGGTCCAACGTCTACCGGGAGACCCATCTGGCGCGGCTGCGTCAGATCGCGGATCTGCTGGACCGCGGCTACACCCTGGCCTCCATCAAGGAGTTGCTGGAGGCTTGGGACGCGGGGCGCGGACTGGGCGGCGTACTGGGTCTGGTCGCCGAGGTGCACGGGCCGTGGACCGACGAGGAGGCGGCGCGGATCAGCCGGGCCGAGCTCAACGAGCGGTTCGGGGGTAGGCCCGACGACGACGCGGTGGGGGAAGCGTGCGAGCTGGGGGTGCTGGAGCGGATCCCGGGGCGGCCCGACGAGTTCCTCGTCCCTTCCCCGCAGGAGCTGGCGGTGGCCGCCGAGCTGTACGCGGCCGGAGTGCCGCTGCCGGCGATCACCGGGCACTTGCGGGAGCTGCGCGGTCAGGTGGAGCACATCGCCTCACGGTTCCTGGAGTTCACCACCGAGCACGTTTTCGCCCGCTACCTGGGGCCCGTCCCGCCCACGGACGCGGACGCCGCCGAGGCGGCGACGATGGTGCGCAGGCTGCGACCGCTGGCGCAGCAGACGGTGGACGCCGAGCTCGCGCGCGCGATGCGGCTGTTCGCGACCCGGCACCTGCAGCGGCACCTGGGCGCCGCGGGAACAGCCCAGGCATCGGGACCCTCGGCGGTGCCGCTGCCGGCCGAAACGGTGCGGGCGGTGCAGGAGCTGGTGGGTCCCGAACACGTGGCGGAGTTCGTCCGGGCCGCCACGGAGCGGGAGCTCCAGGCTCGCACGATGAACGAGCTGGCCAGCCGGGGCAGCGGCCGGTAGTGCTCGACCAGTAGTCCACAGGGCGAATCACGCTCTTGGCGCCAAAACCTGCCGAACCGGTTGTGGACAACCCGGCCTTCCCTGTGGGCAACAGGGCCGGAGTCTCACATCGCGAACGATTCCGGGGCGTTCGGGCGGGGGATATCGGCCATCAGCGTGGCCGGTTCGGCGGTACGCGACGGATCGGGGCCGGCTGCTGGGAGGTGCGGGGCGGCATGGGGAAGGAGTGGGCCGCCCGCTGGCGGGAGGTGGGGGACGGCTTCCGGGAGCGCCGCTTTGGCACCTGTGCGCCGGGTTCCGCGCTCGGCGCCGTAGAGCAGTCCGGCGAGCGCGAGTCCGAGCGCCCCTCCGAGCAGCTGGGCTCCGACGAACCCGGGCAGCGACTGCGGCGCGATCCCGGTGAACGAGTCGCTGAAGGCGCGCCCGACGGTGCCGGCCGGGTTGGCGAAAGATCCAGAAGAGGTGAACCAGATCGCTGCGGCGATGTAGGCGGCCACCGCCGCCGGTATCAGCCGCGGGCGACCGATGCGGCCGAGACCTTGGATGACCAGGACCAGTCCGGCGGTGGCGACGATCTCACCGATCAGGAGGTGGCTGCCGCCCCGCACCTGGGTGGCGAAGGTACCCGGAACACGACCGAACATGACCTCGGCGAGGACGGCGCCGCCGATGGCACCGGCCGTCTGTGCCACGGCGTAGACGAAGACGTCCCGGCCGCCCACCCCGTCGCCACCGGACCGCCGTGCCCACCAGGAGGTCAGGGTGACCACCGGATTGAGGTGGGCGCCGGACAGCGGGCCGAACAGGGTGATGATCAGGCCGAGGCCGATGGCGGAGGCGAGCGAGTTGGCGATGAGTGCGACACCGGTGTCACGGCTGAGCGCCGTGGCCTGAATCCCGGAGCCGATCACCACCACGAGCAGCGCGGCGGTGCCGATGAGTTCGGCGGCGGCACGGCGCGGCAGTGAAGCATCGATTGTCATGGTTCCTCCCCTTGGGAAGCAGTCAATCGGAAAATGTATTCCGTATCTTGGAAACACGATAGGGGTGGCGGCGCTCAACGGACCGGCGGAAAAGCGCTGCTCCTACCGGCCGGCAGGCGGCACCCTGGGACGATGGACGACAGACGCACCGTGAAGGTGTCCAAATACGTCTCGAAACACCTGCGGCATCAGCCGGAACGGATCGGACTGGCGCTCGATCCGCAGGGCTGGGTGGAGATCGACGATCTGCTCCGCGCCGCGGCGGCCCACGGATTCCCGGTCAGCCGGGCCGAGCTCGACCACGTCGTCGCCGCGAACGACAAACAGCGCTTCGCCGTCGAGGGGACCAGGATCAGGGCCAATCAGGGCCACACCATCGCCGTGGACCTCGGACTTCCGGAGGCCGAACCGCCCGCATACCTCTACCACGGCACCGTGGCCACCGCCCTGGACGCGATCCGCTCCGAGGGCCTGCGGCCGATGGCCCGCCACCACGTACACCTCTCCGCGGACCGGGAGACCGCGACCCGGGTGGGCGCCCGGCGCGGACGACCGGTCGTGCTCGCCGTGGACGCCGCCGCGATGCGCGCGGCCGGGCACGTCTTCCGGATCAGCGCCAACGGGGTCTGGCTGGTCGACGCGGTGCCCCCACGGTTCCTGCGCTTCCAGTAGCCGGTAGCCAGTAGCTGTCCGCGGCAGCCGACTGCCTACAGCCGCGGAATTCACGCGGAGATTGTCAGATCATCCCCCTACCCTGTTCCTCAATTCCGGGATCGGTGAGGGGGGCACCTCGCGATCGCCGAACCACCCACGCGACCCCACGAGGTGACGCCGCATGACGTCCGCAACCCCACAGGAATCGACGGCCCCGCCGCCCGGGCCGGCCACCAACAGCTTCCAGGTCGACCTGCGCGGGCTGGTGGACCTCCTCTCCCACCACCTCTACTCCAGCCCGCGCGTCTACGTGCGCGAGCTCATGCAGAACGCCGTGGACGCCATCACCGCACGCCACGCCATCGAACCGGCCGCGGAGGCGCGCATCCGGCTGTGGGCGTCGGACGCGGCGGTGGGCATCTCGGACAACGGCATCGGGCTGACCGCCGCCGAGGCCCACTCCCTGCTCGCCACGATCGGCAGGAGCTCCAAGCGCGGCGGCGAACACGGCCTGGAGACGGCGCGCAAAGAGTTCCTCGGGCAGTTCGGCATCGGCCTGCTCGCCTGCTTCGTGGTGGCCACCGAGATCCGCGTCATCACCCGGTCCGCCCGCGACCTCACCGCACGCCCCGTCGAGTGGCTCGCCACGGACGACGGCTCGTACACCGTCCGCGAGCTGGACCACGAAGCCATGCCCGAGCCCGGTACCACCGTCGTGCTGCGGGCCCGGCACGGCGCCGAGGAATGGGTGGTCCCGGCCAAGGTCGAACAGCTCGCCCGTGACTACGGCTCCCTGCTGCCCTACGACATCACCTTCCAGGCGGCGCCCGACGACGAGCCACGGTCCGTCACCGACCGGCCGGCCGTGTGGGACCGTCCCCATCCCACCCCCGCGGCCCGCCGCGTCGCGCTGGCGGCCCACTGCGCACAGGTCTTCGGATTCACCCCGCTCGACAGCATCGACCTCGACCTGCCCGTCGCCGGGGTGCGCGGCGTCGCGTACGTCCTGCCCGAACCGACCAGCCCCGCGCACCGGTCCGGCCACCGCGTCCACCTCAAGGGCATGCTGCTCACCGACCAGGCGAGCAACCTGCTCCCCGACTGGGCGTTCTTCGTCCGCGTCGTCCTGGACACCGACACACTGCGTCCCACCGCCTCACGCGAGAACCTGTACGACGACGAGACCCTGGCCGCCGTCCGGGAAGCGCTGGGCTCCCGCATCCGGGCCTGGCTCGCCGAGCTGGCCGCCGGCGAACCCGAGCGGCTGGCCGCGTTCCTGAGCGTCCACCACCTCGGGGTGAAGTCCCTGGCCCGGCACGACGCCGAACTGCTCGGCCTGATGCTGCCGTGGCTGCCGTTCGAGACCAGCGACGGCTCGATGAGCCTGGAGGAGTTCGCGGCTGCGCACCGCGACATCCACTTCACGCGCACGGTCGAGGAGTTCCGCCAGATCGCCCCGATCGCGGCGGCCCACGGTCTCGGCGTCATCAACGCCGGCTACACGTACGACGCCGACCTGCTGGCACTGCTGCCCGCCGTACGGCCCGAGCTCAAGGTGACCGAGCTGGACGCCGGAGCCGTCACCGAGCGCCTCGACCCCGTTCCGACTGCTGTCGAACTCGCCCTCGCCACCTTCCTCTCCACCGCGCGCACCCGGCTCGAACCGCAGGGCTGCGACGTGGTGCTGCGTGCCTTCCAGCCCGTCGCCGTCCCGGCGCTCTATCTGGACGACCGCCAGGCCCGCCAGGAGCGCGACCGCAGCGCGGCCCTGGACAGCGCCGATTCCCTGTGGACCGGGATCCTCGGCGCCCTGCGCGGCTCCGCGCCACGTGCCCGCCTGGTCCTGAACCACAACAATCCACTGATCCGTCGGATCGCCGGCCTTCCCGACGAGACGCTCACCGGCACCGCCGTCGAGTCCCTGTACGGGCAGGCGCTCCTGATGTCCCAGCGGCCGCTGCGCCCCGCCGACTCGGCCCTGCTCAACCGGGCGTTCCTTGGCCTCCTGGAATGGGCCACCCACTCCCACGACGCCCAGGAGGGCCAGAAGTGACGACGCTGACCCGCGAGGAAATCGCGCACGGCCTGGCGGAGAACCGCCGCTCACCCGGTGGCGCCGCCCGCAACGCACACGCCGAGGCACTGGCCGCAGCGGCCGAGGTGAGCGGGGACACGGACCTGTTCCGGGAGGCGCTGGACAACCTCATCAACGCCTACCTGTACAGCGCCGAGTCCCCCAAGCTGCTGATCCCCTTCGCCCGGCTGCTCCAGGAGTACGACAAGGACCCCGGTTCGTTCTCGGAGAGCGCCACCCACTCGCTCTTCTGGCAGTTCAAGTGGGTGGCCACGGCCATCGGCAACTCTCCCGACATTCCCTTGGAGTCCGCGGCCGGCTGGCTGGACGACATGGAGCGCCGCTACCGGATCGCGGGCTACAGCGAGCGGCCGGTACGCGAGGCCGAGATGTGGCTCGCCGATGTGACCGGTGACGACGAGCGGGCCGAGCGCGCCTTCCGGGCCTGGCGCGGCGCCGAACGCGACCGGATGAGCGACTGCCACGCCTGCGAGGACAACAGCCAGGGGCAGTACGCGGCGCTGCGCGGTGACGACGCCCAAGCCCTGGACGTCTGGAAGCCCGTGCTGGAGGGGCAGCGCGTCTGCGCCGAGGAGCCCCACCGGGTCCTGGCCGCCTCCCTGCTGCCGCTGCTGCGCCTCGGCCGGTTGGATGAGGCCCGCTCCAACCACTTGCGCGGCTACCGCCTGGTCCGGGGCAACGAGAGCCTGCTGCCCTCGATCGGCAAGCACATCGAGTTCTGCGCATTGACCGGCAACGAGTCGCGGGGCCTGGAGATCCTCGCCGAACACGCCCCCCACATGAGCCCGCTCGCCAACGACCGCGACCAGCTGGTCTTCCACGGCGGTGTCCTCGTCCTGCTGCGACGGCTTGCGGAACTGGGCCACGGTGACAGCCCGGCCGTCCCCTACAACGGCGTACTGCACAGCGTCTCCGAACTGTACGAGGTGCTCCTCACCGGCTCGCTCGACAGCGCCCGGCGCTTCGATTCACGCAACGGCACGACCCGGATCTCCGACCGGTTCCTCGCCCGGATCGGGCAGGAGCCACTGGCCGGGGCGGTTCCGCTGGGCGTGCGCAGCACTCCTCTGCCGTCCACGGCCGCTACCCACCCCGCACCCGTCGCCGCGTCGGCCGGGGCCCTGCGGGGTGACCTCACCGAGCTCGTCTGCCGGGCCCGGGCGGCGCGCGACCGGGGGCACCCGGCCGGCGACGCGCTCTGGGCCGAGCTGGCGGTACGGGTGGACGCGCACCCGGCGGACGAAGTGGACCCGCTGGTTTCGGCCGACGTCGCCGACCACCGGGCGCTCACGGCCGCGCGCGGCGGAGCCGACGACGCGCCGCAGCTGCTGACGGCCGTCCGGGACACGTACCGGGCCCTTGGGCAGGCGGAGCGGGCCGCGCTCGCGCAGCTGCGGCTGGCGACGGTGGCCGCGCAGTCGGAGGCCGAGCCCGCGGAGGTCCGCGGGCTGCTGGGCGCGGCTCTTCGGGCCGCCGAAGCACTCGACCCGGCGGACCCCGTGCGTACCCGCCGGATCGCGCTCGCGGAGCTGGCATCGATCCGCCTGGACTTCTACCTGCGCTCGGTCGAGGAGCCCGGCCGGGGCTCCGGGCACCGGCACGCATCCGGGGAGGACCACGGGCACGGTGAGCTGTCGGCAGAGCTGACGGCCTTCGTCGCCGCCTACGCGCAGACGGTCCCCGACGTGGTGGCGGAGGCGGAGGAGGTACTGGGCCGGATCGCTCTGTCGCAGGGCGACCCGGAACGTGCCCTGCCCCTGCTGGCCTCCGCAGCGACGCGGGGGACAGCTGCGGGCCGTCCGTGGATCGCCGTGGATCCGCTGGTCCTGCGGGCCGGTGTGCTGTCGTCACTCGGCCGGCCCGAGGAAGCCGAGGAGGCGGCGCGTTCCGCACAGGAGCACGCCGCGGAGGTGACCGACGCGGAGACCCAGGGCGTCGTACGGCTCACGCTCGCCGACATCCTGCTGCGCCGCGCGGAGGCACCGCAAGACGCCGCGCAAGGCGTAGAACACGACCCGGCGCAGGAGGCCGCCGACCTCGCGCTCACGGCGGCCCACTGGTTCGACCAGGCGGGTCTGAGCGCCGACGGCGGTGCCCAGGCCCGGCTGCTGCTCTCCCGCGCCTACGCCCGCACCGGCCGCACTGCCGAGGCGGCCGAGGTACTGCAGTCGGCGCTGCCGGAGCTGCTGGAGCACGGCGAGGGACAGGCCGTCGCCGCCCACGAGTTCCTGGGTGATCTCCTGCGCGAGCTGCGGGAGTGGCGCGCCTCGGCGGAGCAGTACTTGCAGGCGGCAGAGATCACCAAGGACTGGGAGGACCCGCTCCCGCAGGCGAACCTCGCCCAGGCGGCGGCCGACCAGCTCTCCAACGCGGACATGGTGCCCGAAGCGGTCGCCGCCTACGAGCGGGCCCTGCTGCTGCACCGGCGGGCCGGCCGCGCACCGGTCGCCGAGGTGCGCATCCTGCGCTCACTGGCCTGGCTCGGGCTGCGTCCCGGCGTGACCGAGGAAGCCGTGACGCTGGCGCGGACCCGGATGGACGAGGCCGCCGACGTGCTGGCCTCCGCGCTCGCCCACGATCCCCAGTCCCGGGAGCTGCGGTCCGAGCTCGCCCAGACCTGGCACCAGCTGGCGCAGGTGCTGGACCGGTGGGTGACCTCGCGGGAGGAGGCGGCCAGAGAAGCGGCCGGCCCCGGGGTAGCCCCGGGGCCCGGCGAGCTGGGAGCGGACGCGGCCGAGGCATTGCGGGGGGAGGAGATCCTGCTGTGGGAACGGGCGGCCGGTCTCTACGCCGAGCTCGGCCCCGCGCACATCCAGGACCGCCTCCAGTGCCTGAACAACGCCGCCTGGACCGAGCACGAGCTGGACCGCGCCCACGCGGGCGCCGCTCGGATCTCGGCCCTGATCGAGGAGGTGCGGGCCCTACCCGAGGGGGCCGTACCGGAGTGGGTGCTGCCGCAGGCTGAACGGATCGTGGCCGGCCTGCTGTCCTGACCTGTGGCCCCATCCGTCGGCCCCCGCCACTCACAACGGTGGCGGGGGCCGAGAGGGCGGTGGACGGCCGGGCGCGGCTCCCTCGCTCAGCCGTTCAGCTGGGCCGGCGCCTCGGTGGCGATCCGTTCGAAGACGGCCTCGTCGGCGGCGAAGTCGGAGTGCGGGATCGGCGCGTGGATGACCAGTTCGGTGAAGCCGAGCTCCTGGTGGCGGCCCGCGAAGTCCACGAACGCGTCGACGGATTCCAGTACGGCGCTGCCTTCCGGGGTGAAACCGGTGAGCAGGATCTTCTCCATCGACACGGGGTCCCGGCCGACGTCGGCGAACTCCTTGTCCAGCTTCTCCAACTGCTCTCGCATAGCCTCACGCGACTGCTCCGGCGTACCGTTCTTCTCCAGTTTCGGGTCACCGGTCGTGACCCAGGCCTGGCCGTGCCGGGCGGCGAGCTTCATGCCCCGCGGACCGGTCGCAGCGACCGCGAAGGGCAGGCGCGGCCGCTGCACGCAGCCCGGAACGTTGCGAGCTTCCTCGGCGGAGTAGAACGCGCCGTGGTGGGTGACGGCGCCCTCGGTGAGCAGCCGGTCGAGGAGCGGCACGAACTCGGCCAGCCGGTCGGCGCGCTCCCGCGGTGTCCAGGGTTCCTGGCCCAGCGCGGTCGCGTCGAAGCCGTTTCCGCCGGCTCCGATACCGAGGGTGATCCGGCCGCCGGAGATGTCGTCCAGCGACATGAGGTCCTTGGCGAGAGTCACGGGGTGCCGGAAATTCGGCGAGGTGACGAGCGTGCCGAGGCGCAGCCGGTCGGTGACGGCGGCGGCCGCGGTCAAAGTGGGGACCGCGCCGAACCACGGGCCGTCACGGAAGGTCCGCCAGGACAGGTGGTCGTAGGTGTAGGCGGTGTGGAACCCGAGCCGCTCGGCCCGTACCCACTGGTCACGGCCTCCCTCGTGCCAAGGACGTACCGGAAGGATCACAGTGCTCAGACGCAGACTCATGCGTTCGAGCGTACGGCGCCCCACGCGACAACCGCGCATCCCGACACCCACCAGCCCCGCAGGTGTTTCACGTGAAACATCGGGCGCGGTGGTGTTTCACGTGAAACACCACCGGCGACGCAGCGTGGCTGATCTTGGTCCGGCCGCCGGGCACCATGGGCGAAGATGGAGCGGTGACCTCGGCTCCCCAGCGCCCGGACGGGCCAATCTCCGCTCCCCGGCTCATCGCCACCGACCTCGACGGCACCCTGCTGCGCGACGACAAGACCGTGTCCTCCCGCACGGTCGCCGCGCTCGCCGCCGCCGAGCAGGCCGGTATCGAGGTCTTCTTCGTCACCGGCCGCCCGGCGCGCTGGATGGGCGTGGTCAGCGATCATGTCCACGGACACGGCCTGGCGATCTGCGCCAACGGCGCCGCCGTGGTCGACCTCCACGCCGACGGCGAGTTCGTCCAGGTGCGGCCCCTGCCCAGGGCCACCGCACTGACGGTCGTGGACACGCTACGGGCGGCCGCTCCCGGTACGTCGTTCGCCGTCGAACTGACCACCGGTATCAATTACGAGCCGACGTATCCGCCGTTCTTCCAGGACCCCGGTGCCGCGGTCGCCATCGCGGAGAAGCTGCTGAGCGAGGAGCTCGACGACAGCGCGCCCCCGGTGCTCAAGCTGCTCGCCCACCACTCCGACCTGGCGCCGGACGATTTCCTCGCTCTGGCTCGTTCCGCCGCGGGCGCGTACGCCTCCATCACGCGCTCCAGCCCGACGTCCCTCTTGGAGATCAGCGGGCTCGGCGTGTCCAAGGCGAGCACGCTGGCGCTGTGCTGTGCCGAGCGCGGCATTTCCCCCGCGGAGGTCGTCGCCTTCGGGGACATGCCGAACGACCTGGAGATGTTGACCTGGGCGGGCACCTCGTACGCGATGGGCAATGCCCACCCGGACGTACTCGCGAGCGCCTCGGACCATACGGTCGCCAACAACGAGGACGGGGTCGCCCTCGTGATCGAACGCATCCTGGCCGAAGGCGCCGCCCGCGGGCCGGGGCTGTGACCAGCACGACGAAGTCGACGAAGTCCTAGAGCGGGACCTCCCACACGACGGTGGTCCCGCCTCCGTTCTCGGCGATGCCCGGGCCGTGCCAGCTCGCGCCGCCCAGCGACTCGGCCCGTCGGTGAAGGTTCCGCAGACCACTGCGCCGACCGCCCTCGGCGATGCCCACGCCGTCGTCGGCGACCTCGAGCCGCACACCCGGCCGGCCATCGGCCAGGTGAACCGTGGAATCCACCAGGACTTCGATCCGGGATGCCTCCGCGTGGCGGAACGCATTCGACAGGGCCTCGCGCAGGGCCGCGATCAGGTTCTTGCCCACCGTTTCGCCGACGGCCGCGTCGATCGGCCCGATGAACCGGTGCGCGGGTTTGAATCCCAGCGGTACGGCGGCCATGTTGATCTCGCGCAGCACCCGGGTACGCAGGCCCGACGGGGCCTCGGCCGGTCCCTGCTGGAGCGCGAAGATCGCTGTGCGGATCTCCTGGATCGTCACGTCCAGCTCGTCCACCGCCTTGCCGACGCCGTCACGGACCTCGGGGACAATGGACCGGCGCTGAGCCCCCTCCAGCATCATTCCGGTCGCGAACAGCCGTTGGATCACGAGGTCGTGCAGGTCACGGGCGATCCGGTCGCGGTCCTCGAAGACCGCGAGCCGTTCCCGGTCGCGCTGGGCCTCCGCCATCATCAGCGCGAGTGCCGCCTGCGAGGCGAACTGCGTGGCCAGGGTACGTTCGGCCTCGCTGAAGGGCCGACCGCCGCGCGCTCTGGGGGTGACCAACGCACCCAGCACCCGGCCGCCGCTCTGCAGGGGCACCAGCATGCAGGGCCCGTACTGGCTGGTGAGCCGGCTGATCATGCGGGAGTCCGCGGCGGCGTCCTCGACGAAGACCGGTTCGCCCCGCAGCAGCTCGTTGACGACGGGGCTTTCGGGAGGGATCACCACGCCGAGCGAGGTGGCCGGGTTGTCGGAGGAGACGGCGACGATCTCCATTCCGCCGTCCTCGGCGGGCAGCATCACGATCCCGGCGGCGGAGTCGGCCAGCCTGCGAGCCTGCTCGGCCACGACGGCGAGCGCGTCGTCCGCATCCCCTCCGGAGAGCAGGGCCGTGGTGACGGCCACCGAACCGTCGATCCAGCGCTCGCGCTGGGTGGCGGCCTCGTACAGCCGGGCATTGCCGATGGCGATGCCCGCTTCCGTGGCCAGGACGCGGACCATATGGACGTCGTAGTCGTTGAACTCGACGCCACCGTCCTTTTCGGCCAGGTACAAGTTGCCGAAGATCTCTCCCTGCACCCGGATGGGAACGCCGAGGAAGCTCTTCATCGGTGGGTGGTGAGCCGGAAAGCCCGCCGCACGCGGATCCTTCGTCAGGTCCCGGAGCCGCACCGTGTCGGCGTGTGAGATGAGCGCCCCGAGCAGGCCCCGCTTACCGTCCGGGCGGTGCCCGATCTTCCGGGCCAACTCATCGCTCAAGCCGAAGGTGACGAAATCGGACAGACCGCGACGGTCGGTGTCGACGACTCCGATCGCCGCGTAGCGGGCGTTGGCGAGCTCAGCGGCCGTCTCACAGATGCGGTCGAGCGTGGAGTGAAGTTCCAGGCCGGTACCGACCGAGCGCATCGCCTCCAGCAGTTGCGGCACTCGGGCGGTGAGTTCGGTGGACAGCCCCTGCAGACCGCGAGTGGTGCAAGCGGCCGCCTCCAGCGGGTCCGGTGCTGCCCGTGATGGTTGCGACGATTCCTGAGACTGCTCCGCTGACATGCCCTTGAGCCTAGTTAGTCCCAATTAGCTGTGAAAGTCGGCGAACGTACCATCGGTCTCGCGTTCGCGCTCCAGAAGCCGTCGCAGCGGCCCCTCGATCGTGGCCAGTTCCTCGTACGCACCGCGCTGCACGACGCGCCCCCGGTCCAGCACGAGCACCTCGTCCACCGCCTCCAGGCCCGCCAGCCGGTGCGTGATCAAAACGGTGGTGCGCCCTTCGGTGGCGGCCAGCAGGTCCGCCGTCAGCGCGTCCGCGGTGGGCAGGTCCAGGTGCTCGGCCGGCTCGTCCAGAACGAGTACGGGGAAGTCCGCGAGCAGCGCCCGGGCCAGTGCCAGCCGTTGGCGCTGACCACCGGACATCCGCTCCCCGTGCTCACCCACCAGGGTGTCCAGCCCCTCCGGGAGGCTGTCGACCCATTCCAGCAGCCTGGCCGATGCGAGCGCGTCCCGCAGCCGGGCCTCACTGGCATCGGTCCGGGCCAGTCGCAGGTTCTCCCGCACCGAGCTGTCGAAGAGGTGTGCGTCCTGGGCACACAGACCGACGAGGCTCCGTACGTCGTCGCTGTCCAGGGTGCGCGCTTCGGTACCGCCGAGGGTGTACGCGCCTTCCCGCGGGTCCAGGAACCGCAGCAGAACCTGCGCCAGCGTCGTCTTGCCCGAGCCGGACGGGCCCACAACGGCGATGCGGCGGCCCGCTTCCAGGGTCAGGTCCAGCCCGTGCAAGGCGTCCGTCTCCTGCCCGGCGTGCCGGGCCGCGATGCCCGTGAGCCGCAGCGGGAACGGCGAGGCGGGGCGCCCGGCGGCCTGATCCGGCTCGATGACCGGCACGGGCGCGTCGATGACCTCGTAGATCCGCTCGGCGCTGCGGCGGACCCGCTGCCGGTACTGGACGGCCTGCGGCAAGCCGGTGACGGCCTCGAAGGCGGCGAGCGGGGTCAGCACGACCACGGCCATCGCCACTCCCGCCAGCCGGCCGTCGGCCACCGCGTTCGCACCGAGTGCGGCAGCGCACACCACGGTCAGCCCGCAGACCAGGGCGGACAGGCCACTGCCCAGTCCGGTCGCGGCGGCTCCCCGCGAGGCGATCGCGGTCAGGCTCCGGTCGCTCTGCTCAGCGGCGTCCTTGCGCCCTTCCAGCGCGCCGGCCACGGTCAGCTCGGCAGTGCCGGTGAGCAGATCGGCCACCCGGGTGGCGAGTTCACCCCGGGCCGGAGCGAGCCGGCGCTCCGCGCGGCGGGCCACCGCCCCGCTCACCAGCGGCACTCCCACTCCAGCCGCGAGCAGTCCGACGGCGAGCGCGGCCCCCGCCTCGGGCAGCAGCCAGGCGGTGAAGGCGACCGAACCGAAACCGACGAGCACGGCGGTACCGACCGGCAGGAGCCAGCGCAGCCAGTAGTCCTGAAGGGTGTCGGCGTCGGCCACCAGCCGTGACAGGAGATCTCCTCGCCGCTGCTCGCGCAGTCCGGCGGGGGCGATCCGCTCCAGTCGGCGGTATACGGAAACCCGCAGGTCGGCCAGCATCCGCAGCACCGCGTCATGCGAGACGAGCCGCTCGGCGTAGCGGAAGACGGCCCGTCCGATGCCGAAGGTACGGGTGGCGGTGACGGCCACCATCAGATAGAGCACGGGCGGCTGTTCGGAGGCCCGGGAGATCAGCCATCCGGACACGGCCATCAGCCCGACGCTGCACCCGACCGCCAACGCCCCGAGCAGCAGGCCGAGACGGAACCGCCCCTGCCAGGCCTTGGCCACCGCCCTGACCCGGGTCAGCGGATGCACGCCACTCGTACTCCGCCCGAGCCCCTTCCCGGACCGTTCGGGCGCCTTGCCGAGGATCCATTCGCCGGGGCCCGCCGGTTCGCCCGCGGAGCGCACGGCCGCCCGCCCGGTCGATTCGGCGGAACCCGGGGCCGGAGCACCGACGGCCCCCGCCCCCGGTCCGGCCGCCGCAAGCTCGACCACCCGGTCCGCGACCGCGAGCAGGGCCGGCCGGTGCACGACCAGCAGTACGGTCCGGCCCACCGCGAGACGCCGGACCGCGTCGACGACGGCCGCTTCGGTCTCCCCGTCCAGCGCTGCGGTCGGCTCGTCCAGCAGCAGTACCGGCCGGTCCGCCAGGAACGCCCGCGCCAGCGCCAGCCGCTGGCGCTGGCCGGCCGAGAGCCCGGTCCCGCCCTCACCCAGCGGTGTGTCCAGGCCCCCGGGAAGCTCGGCCACGAACTCCCATGCCCCGGCGTCGCGCAGCGCCTCGGACACCGCCTCGTCCGAAGCGGCGGGCCGGGCCAGCCGTACGTTCTCGGCGATCGTCCCCGCGAACAGGTGCGGCCGCTGCGGCACCCAGGCGATCCGCTCCCGCCACTGTTCCAGCGCCAGTGCAGGCAGGTCCGTGCCGCCGATCCGCACCCTGCCCGAGGTGGGCTGGACGAAGCCCATCAGGACGTGGAGCAGGGTGGACTTCCCGGCCCCGCTCGGTCCGGTGAGGGCGACGCATTCTCCCGGTTCGACGGCCAGCGAGACGGGGCCCGGGGAATCCTCACCCCGTCCGGGGTATCGGACCGCCACCGCGTCGAGCTCGATCCGCAGGCCTCCGGCCGGCACCCGGCCGGTCCCGCCCGAAGCGGTCACCGGCGTTTCCAGGACGTCGAAGATCTCCTCCGCGGCGGACAGGCCCTCCGCGGCCGCGTGGTACTGGGCCCCCACCTGGCGCAGTGGCAGGTAGGCCTCGGGGGCCAGGATCAGGATGACGAGCCCGGTGTACAGGTCCAGGTCACCGTGGACGAGCCGCATGCCGATGGTCACCGCCACCAGCGCCACCGACAGCGTTGCCAGCAACTCCAGGGCGAACGAGGACAGGAACGCGATGCGCAGCGTCCGCATCGTGGCCTGGCGGTAATCGTCGGTGATCTTTCGGATCGATTCGGCCTGGGCCTTGGCCCGACCGAAGACCTTGAGCGTCGGGAGCCCGGCCACCACGTCCAGGAAATGCCCGGACAGCCGGGACAGCAGCCGCCACTGGCGGTCCATCCGGGACTGTGTCGCCATGCCGATCAGGACCATGAACAGCGGAATCAGCGGCAGCGTGACCACGATGATGGCCGCCGAGACCCAGTCCTCAGTGACGATGCGGGCGAGCACCGCCACGGGCACGACCACCGCGAGCCCCAGCTGGGGCAGGTAGCGCGAGAAGTAGTCGTCCAGCGCGTCCACACCGCGGGTGGCGAGCGCCACCAGCGAGCCGGTGCGCTGACCGCTCAGCCAGCCCGGTCCGAGCTCCGCGGCCCGGTCCAGCAGCCGCCCTCGTAGCTCCGACTTGACCGCCGCGCCGGCCCGGTGCGCGGCGCGTTCCGTGAGCCAGGCGATCAGGGCTCGCCCCAGAGCCACCGCCGCGAGCAGCAGCAGTGGCGTCCGGAGCGTCTCCGCGTTCAGCCCCTTCTCGAAGGCGCCGACCACGATCTCGGCGATGAGCATCGCCTGTCCGACGACCAGCCCCGCCCCGGCAAGCCCGAGGGCCACCACCGCAGCCAGGAAGAGGCGGGTGGAACGGGCGTAGCGCAGCAGGCGCGGGTCGATCGGTTTCACGTGAAACATCCCCTCGGGAGGGTCAAGCGGGAGAGTCGGTCAGCGCGCGCCGGGTCAGTGCGCGTCGACGATGTGCTGGGTGCCGATCCGCTTGCGGAACACCCAGTAGGTCCAGCCCTGGTAGAGCAGCACGACCGGGGTGGCCACCCCTGCGCACCAGGTCATGATCTTGAGCGTGTACGGGCTGGACGATGCGTTGGTGACCGTGAGGTTCCAGGCGTCGTTCAGCGAGGAGGGCATGACGTTCGGGAAGAGCGTCAGGAAGAGCATCGCGACGGCTGCCGCGATGGTGATCCCGGACAGCGCGAACGACCAGCCTTCACGGCCGGCCATGTTGCAGGCCAGGGCCGCGACGAGTGCCGCGACCGCGATGGCCATGGCGATCAGGCTCTTGCCGTCACCGTGAGAGAGCTGGGTCCAGAGCAGGAAGACCAGCGCGAGGACGGCGGTGACGATGCCCAGCCGGGTCGCGAGCCGGCGCGACCGCTCCCGGATGTCCCCGACCGTCTTGAGTGAGGCGAACACGGCGCCGTGGAAGGTGAACAGGCTGAGCGTGACGAGACCGCCGAGGAGCGAGTACACATTGAGCAGGTCGAGGAAGGTGCCGACGTACTCCTTGTGCTGGTCGATCTTTACGCCTCGGACGATGTTGGCGAACGCCACGCCCCACAGGAACGCGGGGATCAGCGAGGTCCAGAAGATCGCGTGTTCCCAGTTGGTCTGCCACTTGTCCTCGGGACGCTTGTGCCGGTATTCGAAGGCGACACCTCTGACGATGAGGCAGACCAGAATGATCAGCAGCGGCAGGTAGAAGCCGGAGAAGAGGGTGGCGTACCACTCGGGGAAGGCGGCGAAGGTGGCGCCGCCGGCGGTGAGCAGCCAGACCTCATTGCCGTCCCAGACGGGCCCGATCGTATTGATCAGGACCCGCTTCTCCCGCCGGTCACGGGCGAGCAGCTTGGTGAGTACGCCGATCCCGAAGTCGAAGCCCTCCAGGAAGAAGTAGCCGATCCACAGGACGGCGATGAGCACGAACCAGACGTCGTGGAGTTGCATGGTGTGGTCTCCTCAGCCTCAGTACGAGAAGGCCATCGGCCGGTCGGAATTCTGGTCGTCCCCGCCGATCTTGGTGGGCGGGTTGAGGTCGGCCTCGGTGAGCTCCGGAGGCCCGGCCTTCACGTACTTCACGAGCAGCCGGACCTCGATCACGGCGAGCACGGCGTAGAGGGCGGTGAACACGAGCATCGACGTGAACACCTCGCCCTGCGTGACGCTGGGCGAAACCGCGTCACGGGTGCGCAGGACTCCGTAGACGACCCACGGCTGGCGACCCATCTCGGTGAAGATCCAGCCCCAGGAGTTGGCGATCAGCGGGAAGCCGAGCGTCCCGATGGCGGTGAGCCAGTACAGCCGGGTGAGGCGCGGATTCAGAGCGGTCCTGAACAGGACGAGGTGTGGCCGTTCGTCGTCGCTGGTGCGCAGGGCGGCCGGGAGCAGGAACTTGCGGCGGGTCAGCCAGAGCCCCAGGGCGCCGATGCCGAAGGACGCCATGCCGAAGCCGATCATCCACCGGAAGCCCCAGTAGGCGACGGGGATCGCCGGCCTGTAGTCACCGGGCCCGTACTTCGCCTGCTCGGACTTGTTGACGTCGTTGATGCCGGGCACGAAGGAGCCGAAGTCACTGTCCGCGAGGAAGGACAGCAGGCCGGGCAGTTCGACGGCGACCTTGTTGTGGCCCTTGTCGACGTCGCCGACTGCGAAGACCGAGAAGGGCGCGCTCTTCTCACCGTCCCAGAGCGCCTCGGCCGCCGCCATCTTCATCGGCTGCTGCTTGAACATGACCTTGGCGAGCGTGTCGCCGCTGATCGCCGTCAGCAAGCCGCCGATGACCACGGCGACGAGGCCGAGCCGCAGCGAGGTGCGCATCACGGGGATGTGCTTCTTGCGCAGCAGGTGGTAGGAGGCGATGCCCACCATGAAGGCACCGCCGGTGAGCACGGCCGCTGTAAGGGTGTGGAAGACCTGTGCGACGGCCGTGTTCTGGGTCAGGACCTGGAGGAAGTCGGTCAGCTCGGCGCGTCCGGTCTCCTTGTTCATCCGGTACCCGACCGGGTGCTGCATCCAGGAATTGGCGGCGAGGATGAAGTACGCAGAGAGGATGGTGCCGATCGAGACCATCCACATGCAGGCGAGGTGGATCTTCTTGGGGAGCTTGTCCCAGCCGAAGATCCACAGCCCGATGAAGGTGGACTCGAAGAAGAAGGCGATCAGCGCCTCGAACGCCAGCGGAGCCCCGAAGACGTCACCGACGAACCGCGAGTAGTCGGACCAGTTCATACCGAACTGGAATTCCTGGACGATGCCGGTGACGACACCCATCGCGATGTTGATCAGGAACAGCTTGCCCCAGAACTTGGTGGCCTTGAGGTACTTCTCCTTCTCGGTGCGTACCCAGGCGGTCTGCAAGATCGCGACGAACGCGGCGAGCGAGATCGTCAAGGGGACGAAGAGGAAGTGGTAGACGGTGGTGATACCGAACTGCCATCGCGCCAGAGTCTCCGGCGCCAGAGCCAGATCCACGTCGTCATCTCCTTCGGGTCGCCGTGGGTCATCCAAGCCGCAACCCCGCCTGTTACATCCCACGCGAGGCAGGACAAAACAGGCGAGCTTGTGAACGCGTTCACATTCACAAGCATTATGGCGCACACACGTTTCGATCTTTTCGCCGGGGGTCCCCCTAGCCAACAGATTCAACAGATTGTTGAATGCGGCTCATGAAGATTCGAATCAGCTGGCCCGCGGGCCAGCTCACCGCCACCCTGGAAGAGACCCCGACCAGCAAGGCCCTGTCCGCGGCCCTGCCGATCTCCGCCTCCGCCCACACGTGGGGCGAGGAGGTCTACTTCGACACGGGCGTCTCGGTCGCACTGGAGCACGACGCCCGACAGGTCGTCGAGCCGGGCACCGTCGCCTTCTGGACCGAAGGCGATGCGCTCGCGCTGCCGTATGGCCCCACGCCCATCTCCCGGGCCGGCGAGAGCCGCCTCGCGAGCCCGTGCAACGTACTCGGCTCTTTCGACGGCGAGCCGCGCCTGCTGGCCACCGTCCGCGACGGCGACCCGATCCGCGTCGAGCTCGCGTAATCGGGTCCCGCCTTCCGCGCTGCGGCTACAGCTCCTTGAAGAACGCCTCCGCCGTGTGCAGGAAGATGTCATTCGCCTCGGATTCGCCGATCGTGATCCGCAGGCCTTCGCCCGGGAACGGCCGGACCACCACACCGGCCTTCTCGCAGGCCGCCGCGAACTCCACCGTCCGCTCCCCCAAGCGCATCCAGACGAAGTTCGCCTGCGTGTCCGGGACCACGGTCCAGCCCTGGGCGAGCAGCGTGTCGTACACCCGCTTGCGCTCGCAGACGAGCGAGCCGACCCGCCCGAGCAGCTCGTCCTCGGCCCGCAGCGAGGCGACCGCCGCGTCCTGGGCGAGCTGGCTGACTCCGAAAGGGACCGCCGTCTTACGGAGGGCCGCCGCCACCGGTTCGTGCGCTACCGCGAAACCGACCCGCAGGCCGGCCAGTCCGTACGCCTTGGAGAAAGTACGCAGCACGCACACGTTCGGGCGGCTGCGGTAGAGCTCGATGCCGTCCGGGACGTCCGTGTCACGGACGAACTCCCGGTACGCCTCGTCCAGGACGACCAGGACGTCCGACGGCACGCGGTCCAGGAACCGCTCCAGCTCGGCCCGGCGCACCGCGGTACCGGTGGGGTTGTTGGGATTGCAGACGAAAATCAGCCGGGTCCGCTCGGTGATCGCCTCCGCCATGGCGTCCAGGTCGTGCACGTCCCCGTCGGTGAGCGGAATCTGCACGGAGGTGGCACCGGAGATCTGCGTGATGATCGGGTACGCCTCGAAGGAGCGCCAGGCGTAGATGACCTCGTCGCCCGGCCCGGCCGTCGACTGGATCAGCGACTGGGCCACGCCCACCGAACCGGTTCCCGTCGCGATGTGTTCGACCGGAACGCCGAAGCGCTCGGCGAGCTCGTTCACCAGGCCCGTGCAGGCCATGTCGGGGTAGCGGTTGAAGTGTCCGGCCGCCGCGACCGCGGTCTCCAGGACCCCCGGCAGCGGGGGGTACGGGTTCTCGTTGGAGGACAGCTTGAACGCGACGCGCCCGTCCGCCGGCGCGGGCTTGCCCGGCTTGTAAGTGGGGATGCCGTCCAGCTCGGCGCGCAGCTTCGGGCTCTTCTCGCTCACCGCAGGTCCTCCTCGACCGTCCCGTCGACGTCTCCGTCGACTCAATACTGCTCACCTTATGAGGATTCCGCCGATCGGAGAATGGCGGGCGCCAGAATCACAGGGGGAGCGCGCGCATATATGCGCGCGCTGGTGGCCTGCGCCGTGGCGCGCGTCCCTCGTGCAGGTGAGTTGAGAACTGTCCGAGACCGCACCGTTTCGGCAGGCCCATCGTCGCCGAGTGGCGCCTTAGCCGTCACGAACGATCAATGGCCTTGCATTCCAAGGTCATTGGGGGTGGCGAACCGTGCAGAATCGTGCCTGTCAACGGGTGCATATGCAGCCGGACCACCCACCCCACCGAGCCCTACTATCGGCTCGCCATGACAGCAGCAGGGAAGCATCAGGTGAGCCGGACCGAGACCACCCGGCGGGTCGGCGGCCGACAGGGCCGGGCCGGCATCAGGGACGTGGCCGCCGCGGCCGGCGTCTCCATCACGACCGTCTCCGACGCGCTCAATGGCAAGGGACGGCTGCCCGACGCCACCCGCCGCCACGTTCGCGAAGTCGCCGACCGGCTGGGCTACCGGCCGTCCGCAGCAGCACGCACCCTCCGTACCGGCAAATCCGGCCTCATCGGTCTGACCGTGACCACGTACGGGGATGAACCTTTCACCTTCACCGAATTCGCGTACTTCGCGGAAATGGCCCGGGCCGCCACCTCCGCCGCGCTCGCCCGGGGTTACGCCCTGGTCATCCTCCCCGCCACCTCACGCCACGACGTGTGGTCCAACGTCGCCCTCGACGGCACCGTCGTCATCGACCCGTCCGACCACGACCCCGTGGTCAGCGAGCTGGTCCGGCAGGGCCTGCCGGTGGTGTCCGACGGCCGTCCGGCCGGCTCCCTCCCCGTCACCGCCTGGGTCGACAACGACCACGAGGCCGCCGTCCTCAACCTCCTCGACCACCTCGCAGCCGCGGGAGCCCGCAGGATCGGACTCCTCACCGGCACCACGACCGACACCTACACCCGGCTCTCGACCACCGCATACCTCAGCTGGTGCGAGCGCGTCGGCCAGGACCCGGTCTACGAGTCCTACCCGGCCCACGACCCGTGTGCGGGCGCCGTCGCCGCGGATCGGCTGCTCGCCCGGCCCGACCGGCCCGACGCCGTCTACGGGCTCTTCGATCCGAACGGCACCGATCTGCTCGCCGCCGCCCGGCGCTACGGTCTGCGCGTCCCGGAGGACCTGCTGCTGGTCTGCTGCAGCGAATCGACCGTCTACGCCAACACGGAACCGCCCATCACGACGCTCTCCCTCAAGCCGCGCCGCATCGGTACGGCCGTGGTCCAGCTCCTGATCGACGCCATCGAAGGCGTCGACACCGGCCGGCCCGTCGAGCAGGTCGTCCCCACCGAACTCATCATCCGGACCTCCTCGCAGCGCAGGCAGCCCCGCACGACCGTCAGCCCGCCCCGTTCGCCCGCCCAGGACTGATCACACGCCTGCGTGCGGGACTTGGCGACACTCCGGCGGGGCCAGACGGCCTCGCCGGATTCTTCAACAATCCCCAATATCGGGAGAAAGCGGTAGGAAGGATCGGCTCCGGCCAGGATTCACCACCCCTGGTGCGTCACAGAGCGCGAGCTGCATTCCTATGATGGGCGCACGACATCACGGACCCTCCGCCATGGAGGCGGGGAGGGTCCGCAGGTGTACGGCAGTGCGACGGTGGTGGAGGGGTCGATGACTCAGGGGGCCGGTCAGGGACCCGCGATGCGGACGGACACGCTGCGGGACTTCCGGGTTCCCGGCACCGAACCCGCCCCGTACGCCGCGTCCGTCGGCATGCCCGGGGAGGCTCCCGTCTACGGCGAGTACCCGGCGTACTACGAGGAGGGCGCTCCCGTGCCCCCGCGGCCCGCCTACGCGCCCGAGGCCGCTCCAGCCCCCGCGCCCGGGCCCGACGCGCCTCCCGCACCCGCCGCCCCGCAGGACGAGGACCCCGACGGCTACACGCCCACACAGCGCGACCTGCCCGTCATCGGCCGCGGTGCGGCCGGCGGTCCCGGCGATACCGTCCAGGTCCAGTACGTTCCCCAGGAACCGGCACCCGGCGGTCCCGGCCCCCTGTACGTCGTGGGCGACGTGCACGGATACCTGGACGAGCTCGTCAGCGAACTCCAGGCGCAGGGCCTGATCGACGCCGATGGTCACTGGTCAGCCGGCAACGCCCGGCTCTGGTTCCTCGGCGACTTCACCGACCGCGGCCCCGACGGCATCGGCGTCATCGACCTCGTCATGCGGCTCTCCGCCGAGGCCGCCGCCGCCGGCGGCTACTGCAAGGCCCTGATGGGCAACCACGAACTGCTGCTCATCGGCGCCAAACGCTTCGGTGACACCCCGGTCGTGTCCGGCGCCGGGACCGCCACCTTCCAAGCCGCCTGGCTGCTCAACGGCGGTCAGCGCACCGACATGGAACGCCTCCAGGACGTTCACCTCCAGTGGATGTCGCGGCTCGACGCCGCCACGCTGGAGGACGGGCACCTGCTGCTGCACTCGGACACCACCGCGTACCTCGACTACGGCGACTCCATCGAGGACGTCAACGACACCATCCACGAGCTGCTCACCCGCAACGACGCCGACATCACCTGGGACCTCTTCCGCAAGTTCACCAAGCGGTTCGCCTTCCGGGACGAGGAAACGGGCCCGCAGGCCGTCCGGGAGCTCCTCGGGACCTATGGCGGCGGCCGCGTCGTGCATGGCCACAGCCCCATCCCGTACCTGCTCGGCGAGGTGGGTACGGAGGACGGCGACGACTCCCACGGCCCCGAGACGGTCGACGGCCCACACGTGTACGCGGACGGTCTGGCCATCGCGATGGACGGCGGCGTGACGATGGCCGGCAAGCTGCTCGTCGTCCAACTCCCGCTGAACGACTGAGCATTCCCCGACCGGGGTATTTCCGGAAAGCCCCTGTCACCTCGTGGCATGGGCGCTCTACCATCGCTCTATCCGCAGCAGGCTCTCCTCCGTTTGTGCCGGCGCCCGAATCTACGCGGGCATACCGGCTTGTACGGAGCATCGGGGGATGCACATGACCAGCGCTCCGCACCTGCTCACCGAAGACCGACCGGAGTTCGATCGGCTTCTCGACGAGGCGCTGCGCACGGCGAACGAGCGGCCGGAACTCGCCTCTCTGGGCGAACGGCTGAACGCCGAACAGTTGCGCACCATGGCCATGAGTGCCACCGCCTTGCTGACGGCGGCGGCCGCGGCCGAGTACGACCACTACGTGAAAGTCCGCGCGGAGCTGCGCGACGAGCATCTGTCGGCCCCCGGCACCTCGGGCGAGCGCGACGGGGACGAGCAGGGCGGCGGCGTGGGCGTGAGCGCCGTGGTCGCCGTCCTCGCGCCGGTCCTGGCCGGCACCGCCATGCTGATCTTCCTGTTGGTCGGGTACAGCCTCAAGATGATCGATCCCGAGCCGGCCTTCGCCCGGACGATGCTGACGGCGGGGTGGCTCTTCGGCGGGCTCACCGTGGCCGCGCTGCTCTTCGCGGTGATCGGGCTGCTCGTGACCGCTGTCCGCAACAGCTCCACCGAGGTAGCAGCGGAGGAGACGATGGCGGTACCCGACGAGCTCTCGCGCGCTCGGGAGGCATGGCGCAACGCCCTGCTGGAACGCGGCATCATGCCGTTCCTCCGGGACGCCCTGGCCGACCCCAGCGCAGGCCCCGGGTATCCGACCCCTCGCACGCCGCATGCGGGGCGCATCCCCAGCCTGGGGTACACCCGGCCGGACTTCACCAGCCCCGGAGCCCCTGCCCAGGGTCCGCTCCCTGACTACACCCCACCGGACTTCACCAGCCCCGACTTCGGCGGCTCCGAGCCCGACCGGGAGTGATGTTTCACGTGAAACACCCGCGTGGAACGGGCCCGCGATTCCCCCCATGGGCCGCGGGTCCGTTCCGTGCGGGCTGCCCTCAGTCGGCCAGCGGAAGGTAGACCCGGTTGCCCGAGGCCGCGAACTCCGCGGACTTCTCCGCCATGCCGGCCTCGATCTCGTCGGCCTTGAGGTCTCCGCCGTGTTCGCGGCGGATGTCCTGGGAAATCTTCATCGAGCAGAACTTCGGACCGCACATCGAGCAGAAGTGCGCGGTCTTGGCCGGCTCGGCCGGCAGGGTCTCGTCATGGAACTCACGGGCGGTGTCGGGGTCGAGGGCCAGGTTGAACTGGTCCTCCCAGCGGAACTCGAACCGTGCGTCCGACAGGGCGTCGTCCCACTCCTGAGCGCCGGGGTGGCCCTTCGCCAAGTCCGCGGCGTGCGCAGCGATCTTGTACGTGATGACCCCGGTCTTCACGTCGTCCCGGTTGGGCAGGCCCAGGTGCTCCTTGGGCGTGACGTAGCAGAGCATCGCGGTGCCCCACCAGGCGATCATCGCGGCGCCGATGCCTGAGGTGATGTGGTCGTAGGCGGGAGCGACGTCCGTGGTCAGCGGGCCGAGGGTGTAGAACGGCGCCTCCTCGCAGATCTCCTGCTGGAGGTCGATGTTCTCCTTGATCTTGTGCATCGGGACGTGGCCCGGTCCCTCGATCATCGTCTGCACGTTGTGCCGCTTGGCGATCGTGTTCAGCTCGCCGAGCGTCTTCAACTCCGCGAACTGCGCCGCGTCGTTGGCGTCCGCGATGGAGCCGGGGCGCAGGCCGTCGCCCAGCGAGTAGGTGACGTCGTACGTCGCGAGGATCTCGCAGAGCTCCTCGAAGTTCGTGTAGAGGAAGTTCTCCTTGTGGTGGGCGAGGCACCACGCGGCCATGATCGATCCACCGCGCGAGACGATGCCGGTCTTGCGCCGGGCGGTCAGCGGCACGTACGGCAGCAGCACGCCGGCGTGCACCGTCATGTAGTCGACGCCCTGCTCGGCCTGCTCGATGACGGTGTCCTTGTAGATCTCCCACGTCAGCTCTTCGGCGCGGCCGTCGACCTTCTCCAGCGCCTGGTAGAGCGGCACGGTGCCGATCGGGACCGGAGAGTTGCGGAGCACCCACTCGCGCGTCGTGTGGATGTTGCGGCCGGTGGAGAGGTCCATGACCGTGTCGGCGCCCCACTTGGTCGCCCAGGTCATCTTGTCGACCTCCTCCTCGATCGAGGAGGTGACCGCGGAGTTGCCGATATTGGCGTTGACCTTCACCAGGAACCGCTTGCCGATGATCATCGGCTCGATCTCCGGGTGGTTCACATTGGCCGGAAGTACCGCGCGGCCTGCGGCGATCTCCTCGCGGACGACCTCGGGAGAGACGTTCTCGCGGATCGCGACGTACTCCATCTCCGGGGTGATCTCGCCCCGGCGGGCGTATGCGAGCTGGGTGACCGCCGCCCCGCCGCGGCCCCGGCGGGGCTGGCGCGGGCGGCCCGGGAATACCGCGTCGAGGTTCTTGAGGCCACCTCGCGGCGAGGTGTGCTTGATGCCGTCGTCCTCGGGGCGCACGGGACGTCCCGCGTACTCCTCGGTGTCTCCGCGCCCGATGATCCAGTTCTCGCGGAGCGGGGGCAGCCCCCGGCGGACGTCGGTCTCGATCTGCGGGTCGGTGTACGGACCGGACGTGTCGTAGAGCGTCACGTCCTTGCCGTTGGTGAGGTGGACCTGGCGGACCGGCACCCGGATGTCGGGGCGGGAGCCCGCCAGATATCCCTTGTGCCAGCCCGGCTGGCGCGCGGTCTGGCCGTCGGCGCCCTGGCTGACGGCAGGCGTGCGTGCGTCCTGAATGGTCATGTGACCTATCTCCCTACGCCGGCATTACCCGGTAACAGGTTCGGCGGTCGACGCAGCCTCTTCCCGCACCGCCCTTCGGCGTGCGTACGGTGATCAGCGCCCTCTCAGCCCGGTGCTCCGAGCTCCCGCGTTGTGCAAAGTAGCCCCCACGCTAGCGTCATCTGTGGCGTGCTGAATAGTGGGCCCCCTCATCTCTTGCGATGATCTGCCGGTGACGTCTTCGCCGCTGTCTCCCACCAGTCCCCCCGAGCCCACCGGTCCCGGCGACCACGGGCACGTCCCGCACGGCCTTGGCCACGGGCCGTCCCACGGGTCCGGTCACGGGCATGCGCACAGCCACGGCCACGGCCCGGCGGCACCCGTCTCCAAGCACCTGCGCAAGGTCATCGCCGCCGTGCTGATCCCCTTCGCGGCCGCCGTCTTCGTCGGGATGGTGGTGCTCTGGCCCGGCGGAGCTCCGGCACACGAACGGACCGGTGTTGGGTTCGACCGGCAGACCCAGCAGGGCAAGGTCGTCGCGTTGGCGAGTGTCGACTGCAAGTCCGTCAACGCCTCTCAGGTCCCGGCCACCGGCGACACCTCGACCCCGTCGGGCCGCGAGGCGACGGCGGAGCAGAGCGGGGCGTGCAAGAAGGCGACCGTCGAGGTCGGTACCGGCCCGGACAAGGGCCGCACCTTCTTCGAGATCGTCCAGCCGGGGGCTCCACGGCAACTGGCCAACGGCCAGGAGGTGGTGGTGGCCTACGCGCCGGACGCGCCACGGGACCTCCAGTACTCGGTCATCGACCTGGACCGGAAGTTCCCGCTGGCTCTGCTGGCCGGCATCTTCGCCGTTGCCGTCGTCGTGGTCGGGCGGATGCGCGGCGTCTTCGCCCTGGTCGCACTGGTCGTCAGCTTCGGCGTACTGACGCTCTTCATCCTCCCGGCGATCTTGCAGGGCTCCAACCCGCTGGTCGTAGCGGTGGTCGGGGCCAGTGCCATCATGCTGATCGCGCTCTACATGTGCCACGGACTGACCGCGCGCACCTCGGTCGCCGTCCTCGGAACGCTGGTGTCACTGCTGCTGATCGGACTGCTCGGCTCGGGGTTCATCGACTGGGCCTTCCTCAGCGGCAACACAGACGACAACACAGGACTGATCCACGGTCTCTACCCGGACATCGACATGAGCGGTTTGCTGCTCGCGGGCGTGATCATCGGATCGCTCGGTGTCCTCGATGATGTGACCGTCACCCAGACGTCCGCGGTCTGGGAGCTCCATCAGGCCGATCCCACGATGGGATCACGCGCTCTCTACCGGGCCGCCATCAGGATCGGGCGGGACCACATCGCCTCGGTGGTCAACACGCTGGTGCTCGCCTACGCGGGAGCGGCGCTTCCCCTGCTGCTGCTCTTCTCCATCGCGAACAGCAGCATGGGTTCGGTGGCCAACAGCGAGTTGGTCGCCGAGGAGATCATCAGGACGCTGGTGGGCTCCATCGGGCTCGTCGCCTCCGTGCCGGTGACCACCGCCCTGGCCGCACTGGTGGTCTCCGCCGACCGGCCGGCAGCTTCGGCGACCACCACGGCAGCGGGACCGGTACGGGCAGGCCGGGGGCGGCGGCGCAAGCGCTGAGCCGAGGGGCCGAGTGGGCGACGGAGGGACTCAGCCGGCGTTCTGCTCGTTCTGCCGGGATTCGGCAAGGATCTTGTCGAGTGCCTCGTCGAGCGTGCCCTCGAAGTCCCCGAGATTGCGCTCCTGACCGAGCGGAACGAGCCGGTCGGTGCGGTCGAGGAAAGCGACCAGCGGCGCGGCTCCCGCGCGGAACAGGGCTCGCTCCCCGCCCACCTGGAGCCGGATGTGGACGTCCGACAGTTCGTCAGGATGGGACGGAGCAATGTGCACATCGCCGTCGCCGCACGGCTTGTTGATTCCATCGAGGAGCAGTTCCCGGCCGAACGCCCAGGTCACGGGCGCGTCCCCGGGAAGGTGGAAGGTCAGCCGCACTGCGTAGGGGTCATGAGCGTCGTACCGGAGTTCCACCGGGATCCGGAAGGAGAGCTCCTCGGAGACGAGAAAGCTCATCATGACCTCTGCCTGTACCGACTCGCGCATTGCCTACCCCGATGTTGTGGAAGTGGCCAGGAATGGTCCCCCCGTGGGCCCTCTTGACAAGAGTGGTGGAAGCGCTAGCAGATCACAAGGAGTGAGATTTCAGATACTGATAGAGAACGACAGGGTGCTCAACAGCGCGCCTACTTCACTCCGTAGCCGGTCAACTGCATAGAGCAATCGGTCTTCTTGGTGCAAAGGGAACGAAATCGCCATGGTCGCAGCGGTATCTCCCACCGTGATGGGGATCGCGGCGCACACCGTGCCCAATACATATTCCTGACGCTCGGTAACCGGCTGCATTCGCTGCAGGGCGGCGAGGCGCTGTTCCAGAGCACGTTCATCCCGCACTGTGTAAGGCGTAACCGCGCCAACCGGATGCCGGTCGTAGTGATCCTTGCGCGCCTTCTCGTCAAGTTGGCCGAGGAGGCACTGGCCGATCGCGTGTGCGTGCCCGGTCTCCCGGAAATCCGCCCACTCCTCGCAGGCAGGAGCGGCCGGAGTGTCCGATACGCCCACCACCTCGATCTCGCCCTCGCGGTAGACCGCGAAGTAGACGGGAGCCCCGACCACGTCGCGGAAGTGCGCCAGGGAGTCGACGATCATGCCGCGACGTTTCTGCTGTAGTCCACCGCTCGCCAGCCGCCAGGCAGCGTCACCAAGCAGGAAGACCCCGCCTTCACGGCGCAGATAGCCCTCGTGCGTCAAGGTGCGCAGCAGGTGGTAGGCGGTGGGGAGCGGAAGGCCGGCTTCACGCGCCAGTTGTTTCGCGGGGGCTCCCGCGCTGTGGGAGCCCACCGCTTCGAGCAGTCTCAGCGCCCTCTGCACCGAAGCGATCAACGTGGGCACGGCGGCGTTGTGGACTGCGGACAAAGTTCACCCCCAGGCGTGACGGCGGGCTCAAGGGCGGCCCGCCCTGCGGGGGCCGCCCCCGCGTATGCCGTGGATCCTGGGGGTCGCGCTCGACAGCTGATGGAGATATCCGCAGGTCAGAACGGTGATACCGGTGTAGATACCCAGGCACGGCCCAGAGCGGAACTCTATCCGCCGGTTCTGGCCGGGCGACGGGTTTCGAGCCTCACGTTCCCTCGGCTGGGTTAACGCGGGTACCGCCGGGTCGGGGCGTCCTACCACTCACCGGCGGAGGACTTCGATCCGCTACGGGTGAACTTCTTCACCACGAAGATCAATCCGCCCACGAGGGCCACGAAGAGCAGCAGCTTGAAGACGAAGGCGATCAGCGTCCCGAGGATGGTGGTGATCACTCCTCCGAAGACGAACAGCGCCAGCAGCGGAACGGCGACCCACTTGACCCACCAGGGCATGCCCTCGAACATCGCTCGGATCCCGTCCATGTCCACAACCTCTTCCTCGTCCGTGACTTCCTGCATCCGATGCTAGGAGGCCGCGTGAGCGTCCGGGGGCCCGCGAGCCCCCGGAACCCCCTGACCCGACCCTTAGGGGGATCGGGGGCCCGACCCTCAGCCCTCCGGTGGGGAGAACACCACCATCACTTTGAGCGGTTCGGTGATGTGGTGGAACCTGTGCGGCACCCCGGCCGGTACATAGACGACGCTCCCGTTCGCCACCGTCGTCGTCTCCTCCCCGACCGTGATCGAGGCCCGGCCGCTCACGACGAAGTACACCTCGTCCTGGCGGTGCGGCTGCTGCGGGTCGCTCTGGCCGGCATCGAGCGCGTACAGCCCGACCGACATGTTGCGTTCTTTCAGGAACTGCAGGTACGCGCCGTCGTTGGCGACCCGTTCCGCTTCGAGCTCGTCCAGCCGGAAGGCTTTCATCCTTGTCCTACCCCTTGCTCCGCGGTGCCGTGGAATCCGCTGATCTGACGATGTCCCACCAGGATCTTCTCTGCAACGATCGGGCACATGACGAATTTCGTAGTCAAGACGCTCGCCAACGCGGCGGCCCTGGCCGTGGCCATCTGGCTGGTTGCCGGCATCACGCTCGACGAGGACGGGAACAGCACCGGCAACCGGGTCCTCACGCTGATCCTGGTCGCGTTGGTCTTCGGCCTGGTCAACCTCATCGTCAAGCCCGTGGTGAAGCTGCTCTCGCTCCCGCTCTTCATCCTCACCCTCGGCCTGTTCACCCTGGTGGTGAACGCCCTGATGCTGCTGTTGACCTCCTGGCTGGCCGAGCAGTTCGACCTCAGCTTCCACGTCGACGGGTTCTGGGCCGCTCTCATCGGCGGTCTGATCATCTCCGTCGTCTCCTGGGCCGTGAACCTCGCCCTGCCGGACAAGAACTGAGCGGCGCCCCGGTACCGCGTGTGCTGAAGGAGCCCACCCCGTGAACGATCAACCCACCTCATCGGCGGACCCGTACGGCGACGGGACCCGGGCGGTCCGCGCCGGGCTGCCCCATCCGGTGAAGAACGAGCCCGCGTTGCCGGGGCCCGTCTTCGCCGCCCATTTCCACCTCCCCGGCGAGGTCGAGGGACCGTACGCCTACGCCCGTGACAGCAACCCGACCTGGACGCTGCTGGAGCGGGCCATCAGCGAGCTGGAGGCCCCCGGACAGGACGGCGTGGAGACCATCGTCTTCGCTTCCGGCATGGCCGCCGTCTCCGCGGTCCTCCTGTCCCAGACCCGCGCGGGCGATGCCGTCACCCTTCCTTCCGACGGCTACCAGGCGCTTCCGCTGCTGCGGGAGCAGCTCGAGGCGTACGGAATCCACGTCCGCACCGCCCCGACCGGCGGCGACTCCCAGCTCACGGAACTCGACGGGGCCCGGCTGCTCTGGATCGAGACGCCGTCCAACCCCGGTCTCGACGTGTGCGACGTACGGCGCCTCGTCTCAGCCGCGCACGCCGGCTCCACCCTGGTCGCCGTCGACAACACCCTCGCCACGCCGCTCGGGCAGCGGCCGCTGGAACTCGGCGCGGACTTCTCCGTCGCCAGCGGTACCAAGGGGCTCACCGGCCACGGCGACCTCCTGATCGGCTACGTCTCCTGCCGCGATCCGGAGCTTGCCGCCGGGATCCGTCGTTGGCGCAAGATCGTCGGGGCCATTCCGGGTCCGATGGAAGCCTGGCTGGCCCACCGTTCGCTGGCCACGATCCAACTGCGGGCCCAGCGCCAGTGGGCCAACGCACTGGCCGTAGCGGAGGCGCTGCGCGAGCGCGCGGACGTGACCGGGCTGCGGTACCCGGGGCTCCCGGCGGACCCTTCGCACAAGACGGCCGCCCTGCAGATGAACGGCTTCGGGTCGGTGGTCTCGTTCACCCTGGCGGACCGGGCGCACGCGGAGCGCTTCATGAGCGCCCTGCGTCTGGTGGAGGACGCCACGAGTTTCGGTGGAGTACGGTCCACCGCCGAGCGGCGCGGGCGATGGGGCGGGGACGCCGTGCCGGAAGGCTTCATCCGTTTTTCGGCCGGCGCCGAGGACACCGACGACCTGGTCGCAGACGTACTGCGGGCGCTTGATTCGGCGGGCCAGAAGGGCTGACCGGACGAGCGAGGGCGGTCCGAGCCTCCCCCCTCTTGGCTCGGACCGCTCCCGGGTTCCCTCGGCGAAGAACCACGTCGACAAGGCTAGTTGACTCAGCGTCAGAGTCCAATCACGGTAGCGACAGGGGCCTATCGGCATATTTATAGTTGAAGGCCCCCAACGAGAGGGGCCGCCATGGACCTGGCCCTGCTGCGTACCTTCGTCGCGGTGCACCGGGCCGGCTCGTTCACCCGGGCCGCCACGCTCCTCGGGCTGTCCCAGCCCGCCGTCACCTCGCAGATCCGCACCCTCGAACGGCAACTGGGGCGGCCCCTCTTCCACCGTCGGGCACGAGGGGTGACGCCCACCGCCATCGGTGACGAACTCGCCCACAAAGCCGCCCCCCACCTCGACGCGCTGCTGCGCATCGCCGAGACGGAGCGGGAGGCCGCCGGCGCGTTACGGACCCTGCACATCGCAGGGCCGCCCGAGTTCGTGTGCCAGCGCGTGCTCCCCGCCCTGGCGCCCCTGGTCGGTCAGGGGCAGACCCTGCGCACCGCTCTCAAGACGGACACCGAGGAGGCCCTGGACGGGCTGTCCGCCGGGCAGCACGACCTCGTGGTCACCACCGGGCGGCCACGCGGCGGACCGGTCACCGCCACGCCCCTGTGCGACGAGGAACAGGTGCTGGTCGCCGCTCCCTACTGGGCCGCCCTCGTGGACCCGGACCTTCTGCGCGACAAGGGTCCCGGTAGCCCGGCGGCCCTCGACGGGATCCCGGTCGTGGAGGTCCACGAGAGCCTTCCCCTCGTCACGCGCTACTGGGCCGCCGTCTTCGACGCGGTTCCGGAAGCCGCCGCCACCGTGGTCGTGCCCGACCTCAGGGCCGTACGGGAGTGCGTGCGGGCCGGCGCGGGGCTCGCGGTGCTGCCCCGCTACCTCTGCCAGAACGCCCTGGACCGGGGCCAGATCGTCTCCCTGCTGGAGCCCGCGGTCCCACCCCTGCGCACCTGGTTCGTCGTCGTACGGACCGGCAGCCTGGCTCTCGCCCACCTCGCCCGGGCCCATGACCGGCTGCTGCGCGCCGCCGTGGACTGGTGATCCGGCGCCTCTCGGCCCCACGTCACCGCAGCGTGCACGTCTCGGAAACCGCGCGTTTCGCAGGCGGGCGTTTCAGAAGCGGAAGAGTGGGCCACTCTTCACCCATGACCGAACGTCCCGTGGTCAAACGCACCGCCCGCGCGATCCTGCTCGACGGTGACGACCTGATCCTCATCAAGCGCACCAAGCCCGGCGTCGACCCGTACTGGCTGACTCCCGGCGGGGGAGTGGAGCCGACGGACGCAACCGTTGTCGATGCCCTGCACCGGGAGGTACACGAAGAACTGGGCGCCAAGATCATCGACGTGGTGCCGTGCTTCGTGGACACCGTGGAGCACATCGCCGATGGCGGCGTGACCGGCGTCAAGGTGCAGCACTTCTTCGTCTGCCGTCTCGAATCCATGGACCCAGCCCAACGGCACGGCCCCGAGATCGACGAGCCTGAGGGTGAGTACGAGATCGTCCGTGTCCCGTTCAGCCGGGTCGGTATCGCGGCCGTGCACCTCGTCCCACTGTCCCTGCGCCACTACCTCGACGGAAACATCGAGGGGGTACGGGCGATGCACGCGCCCGACCTGGGCTGATCCGCCCGCCGCGACGGCAGGAAGCCCGGCGGGGTGGTTCAGCCGACGCCCACCAGCTCCTCGACCGAGTCGTAGCGGATCCGCTCCCCCGGAATGCCGATCCGCTTGAGCGCGTCGACACCGCTGCGGATCATCGCCGGCGGACCCGAGATGAAGGCGTCGTACGAACTCCAGGGCCCGTTCACACCGACGGCCTGGGGCAGCTGCCCCGCAAGCCCTTCCCCGACGACCGGACGTACGGACAGCCAAGGATGGGAGCGCTGCAGCCCCAGCAGGGTGTCCTTGTCGTACAGGTCATTGTCGCTGCGCGCCCCGAAGAACACTTCCATCCTGCGCCGCTCACCGTGCTCTGCCACGTCCTCGATCAACGCTTTGATCGGGGCGATGCCCGTGCCGCCGCCGAGGCAGAGCATCCCGTTGTCCGTGCTGTGGTCCACCACCATCGATCCGGCAGGCGGTCCCAGACGCAGAACATCGCCCGGGCGGGCGTGCCGCACCAGGGCGTTGGAGACCCAGCCGGCCGGAACGGCCTTGATGTGAAAGGTCAGCAGCCCGTCGGCGCGCGGGGCGCAGGCAAAGGAGTAATGCCGCCAGACCCGCGGCCACCACGGGGTTTCCAGACTGGTGTACTGGCCCGCGAGGAAGGTGTACGGCCGGTCCGGGCGTACCGTCAGCACCGCGATGTCCGGTGTCCGCAGATCGTGGGCGACCACCTCCGCCTGCCACCAGGCCGGTGCCCTGGCCTCGTCCTCGGCCGCCGCGTCGATCATGATCTGGGAGATCGCGGTGTACGCCCGTACCCATGCCGCCTCGGCTTCCGGCCCCCAGGTCGCCTCCGCGTACCGGGCCAGCGCCCCCATGAGTGCCTCACCCACCACCGGGTAGTGGCCGGCCATGGTGCCGTACTTGCGGTGACCGGTGCCGAGCCGGCGCAGGTAAGGAGTGAGCACCTCGGGATCGTCGATGTGTTCGGCGGCCGTGAGGAGCGCCTTAAGCAGCCGGTCGCGCTGGGAGTCCATGGCCACGGGGAACATGTCCCGCACCTCGGGGTGCCGAGTGAATATCAGGGCGTAGAAGTACGAGGTGACCTTGTCGGCGATGGGCGCGATCTCCGCGAGCGTTTGGCGGATGAGTACGGCATCGGGGGAAGGCTCGGTCGCCCCGGCGCCGGGGGGTATCCGGTCCGTCCCCCGTCTAGCCGGTCTGGTGGGCGGAGCGTCCATGCGGTGCCTCGCTTAGAGCATCTCGGTCGGTCTGCACACACCACGGTCGAATCCGTGGTTCCGGGATTTACAGCGTGCCAGCGGACCGTGTGCCCCGCGGGGGAATACGGAAACTCGGCGCTCGTATCCCCCCTTCCCCCTAAGATGCGGCGACTTCCGGGCGTGCCGTTCCGAGGAGCTGGTATGCCTCACGCAGGTCCCGGCCCTGGTAGATGTACGTGGCCCGCTCCGCGAGATACGGGCGCGCGTTGACCGCTACCGACGTAGGCACCGCATCGAAGAGCACCGAATCGGTGAGGGAGTCCCCATACGCGACGCAGTCGTTCCGGCTCACTCCGAATCGGGCGCACAGGCGATCCGCGACCTCGACCTTTCCCTCGGGTGTGAGGATCCCGGTGACGTCCATGGGGCCGACGAAGGGCACGGCGGGGTAGACCGAGCCGTGCGCGGCGTCCGCCCCCCACTCCAGGAGCAGCTCGACGAAGAACGAGGGCGACAGCGAGATCACAGCGCAAAGGTCGCCCCGTTGTCTGATCTCCCGCCACACATCTCGGATCCCCTCAAGCCACGGGGCGCCGTCGAACGCTGCCCGGACATGGGCGGTCGTCAGGTCCGACCACAACGCGTGTGCCGCCAGGGAGAACTCATGCGGGCCGATCTCGCTTGCCGCGAAGGCCCGTTCCAGCTCGGCGATCTCGCGGCCGACACCGAGCTGCCGTGAGATCTCGACCGGGGCGGCGGATCCGTACATCAGGGTGCCGTCGAGGTCGAAGAGGTGCAGACGCGTCATAAGCGTCGAGGCTAGCCTGCATGTTTCACGTGAAACAGCGTGATTCGCGTGAAACATGGCCCGGTGCCAGGCAAGGCAAGGCCGTCGGCCGGGCGAGCCGGGCGGACGTTTCACGTGAAACAACCACGCGCCGAGGTGCTGGATCTGCCAAATCCTCTGGACGCCCTCCCTGTCATGATCCAGGCTGAGCCGGTGACACCACCAGAGCTCACCGACCTACCGATCCGTCCGCTGGCCCTGAGCGATCTCCGCCACTGCGCCGACCTCTCCGAGGACCGCGGCTGGCCCCGCGAGGACCACAAATGGGGGCTCCTCCTTGCAGCCGGAAATGGCTACGGCGTCGACGCTCCTGATGGCAGAGGCCTCGCCGCGGTGTGCGTCGTCACCCGATACGGCCGGCCACACGCCGATCCGGAGCTCGCCGCGATCGGCATGGTCCTCGTCGCCGGCCGTTACGCCCGGCAGGGCCTGGGGCGCCGCCTCATGACACACATCTGCGATGACGTCCTCAAGGGCATCCCGCTGACGCTCCACGCCACTCCCTACGGACGCCCGCTCTACGAGGAGCTCGGCTTCGACACCATCGGCAGTGCGGAGATGCTGCTCGGCAGCTTCCAGCCGGACCGCGGGCACTCTGGACCGGAAACCGCGGCCGTACGGCGCGCCACGGCCGATGACCTCGCCCGGATCATCCACCTGGACACCGAGGTGTTCGGTACCGATCGCACCCACTTGATCACGCGGTTGCCCGCCTTCGCAGACAGACTGTTCGTCGCCGAGGACAGCTCCGGCGGGCTCACCGGCTACGCCGGCCTCTGGCCCAACATGGAAACCCATGTCGTCGGACCGCTGGTCGCCCACGACACGGCCACGGCTCAGGCCCTGGTCACCGCCTTGGCGGCTACCACTGAGCGGCCGCTTCGGACCGATGTCGACGTGCGCCACGAAGAGCTCCTCACCTGGCTCAAGGACCGTGGCCTCAGTTCTCTGGCCGTCAACTCGGTGATGAGCCGTGACCTTTCCGGCCTCCCGGGCGACTGGACACGCCGGTGGGCTCCGATCACCGTCGCCGCGGGCTGAGAGAGCGACCCGCGAATCGCCGGAGGAACTCGCGCCCTGCGCCGAGGCTCTCTCCCGCAGAGGGGCCACCCCCTGACGGATCCCCCATAGCCGGGCCACTGTCCGTGGCCCGGCTTACGATCGGGAGGGTGAGTCTCACCCTTCCTCTCATCACTCAGGCCGAGCGCCGCCACCGGCTCGGACGCCGCCACCGCCTGGCTCCTTCGGCTCGCGCGGCCACCGTCCCCCAGGCGGCAGACGCTGTCGTCGCCCTGCATGCCACCGATGCCGCGACCGTGTTCCTCTCCGCCCGTGCACGGCTTAGCGAAAGCGGCCCCGCCACGGTCGAACAGGCCCTCTACGGGGACGTGAGCCTGGTCCGGCTGCTGAGCATGCGCAACACTCTCTTCGCTGTCTCCACCGAACTCGCACCCCACGTCGATTCGTCCACGGCCCGAGCCATCGCGGTAAAAGAACGCCGGAGCCTCCTCAAGCACCTCGAAGAAGACGGCCAAGGCCTCGACGCCGCCTGGCTGGCCGAGGCGGAGCAGGCCGCGCTCGACGCGCTCGACTCTCAAGGCCCCGCCACCGGTGGCCAACTGTCAGCCGCCGTACCGGCTCTGCGTCGGAAGATCACCGTAGGCCGGGGCAAGAAGTACGAGGCGGAGACCGGTGTCGCGACCCGCGTCATCCGCCTCCTGGCGGCCGATGGCCGGATCCGGCGCGACCGTCCCCGCGGGGCGTGGACCTCCAGCCAGTATCGGTGGGTCCACACCGAGCCCTGGCCGGCCGTACCCGTCGCCGAAGCCCGCGCCGAAATCGCCCGCCGCTGGCTGTATGCGTACGGTCCGGCCACCGAAGCCGACTTCAAGTGGTGGACGGGCTGGACCCTGACCGACGCCCGCAAGGCACTGGCCGCCACCGGGGCGGAACAAGTCCGCCTCGAAGACGGCATGACCGCCCTCGTCAGCCCCGGCGACACCGCTCCCGTATCCGCCCCGGAGCCGTGGGCAGCGCTGCTGCCGGCGCTGGACCCCAGCGGGATGGGCTGGGCCGACCGCGGCTTCCACTTGGATCCGGCGTACCGGGCCGCTCTGTTCGACTACGCCGGCAACATCGGCCCGACTGTGTGGTGGAACGGCGAGATCGTCGGTGGCTGGGCTCAGCGCTCCGACGGCCGGATCGTCTGGCGCCTGCTGGGAAGCAGTGGCGGCGCCGTCGAGCGGGCAGTGACGGCGGAGGCCACTCGCCTCGCCGAGTGGATCGGGGACGCCAGGATCACTCCCCGCTTCCGCACCCCGCTGGAGCGCGAGCTGGTCTCCTGACAGGTGGCCGCCCGATCCCGGTCCACCACTGCCCTATTGCCCGATGCCGCGCCAGCCCTGTGGGTCCACCCCGCCCGGAACCGGGGCCCCGGCGTCGTACGGCTCCCGGGTGAACACGAACGAACCGAGGTCGAGGTGGCTCACGGAGCCGTCCGTCCGCCGGACCGCGCGCAGCGTCTCGCCCGCGTAGTAGCCGTTCAGGCCCGTCCAGCTGCCGTCCTGCTCGGCGCGGAACCTGGCCGTGCGGCCCGTCGGTCCCATCGGTCCCAGCTCCAGCAGCCCGTCGGACGTCAGCCGCACCACCTGGGCCGCCGTGCCCCAGAACCAAGGGCCGCACAGGTCCAGGGCCACCGGATCCGAAGCGAGGAAGGGTCGCCAGGGCTCGGGGATGCGCGGCTCGGCCTCGGCCACGATGGTGATCAGGTCGACGGCGACCGTGGTGGCGGGCAGTCCCGACGTGCAGTTCGCCAGTACCACCGCTGCCACGTCGTCCGCCTCGCTCAGCCACAGTCCCGCGACGAACCCGGGCAGTGATCCGCCGTGCCCCGTCAGCGAGCGCCCACCGTGGTCCAGCACCTGCAGTCCGAGTCCGTAGCCGTTCGCGGTGGCACCGGGCTCGGGTGCGACGGCCGGCATACGCATCTCTCGCAGTGATTCGGCGCTCAGCACGCGGGCGTCACCCCGCACCAGGAACGCCGCGAACCGCGCCAAATCGGCAGTGGTGGACCACAGTTGACCGGCCGCCGCCATGATTCCCAGGTCCTCGACGGCTTCGGGCATCATCACGTCCGCCCAGGGGTGCACCGCCCAGCCGCCGGCGTGCGGAGCCTGCGGACCCACCGTCGTACGGTCCAGCCCCAGCGGGGCCAGCACCTCGGACCGGAGCACGTCTTCCCAGGGCTTGCCCCGCACCGCCTCGACGAGCGAACCGAGCAAGGTGTAGCCCGGGTTGGAGTAGTGGTGCCGCAAGCCCGGCTCGAAGCGGAACGGCTCCTCTCCCAGCACGTCCGAGATGGCGGGCCGCAGCCCGGCCGGGCTCCGCTCCCACCACTCGCCCGGCGTCTCGGCCGCCAGCCCGCCCGTGTGCGCCAGCAGCTGCCGGACGGTCACCTCACCGGCACCCGTGCCCGGCAGGTGCTTCTCCAGTCGGTCGCCGAGTTCCAGCAGGCCTTCTTCCCGCAGCCGCATCACCAGCACGGCGGTGAACGTCTTGGTGATCGACCCGATCCGGTACTGGACGTTCCCGTCCGGGCCGTGTCCGTCGACGGAGGTCCGGGACCCTTCCCAGACCACCTCCCCACCACGCACGACAGCCGCGACGACGGAGGGCGCACGCCCCTCGCTCTGCGCCACGGCGATCCGGTGCCGCAGCGCGCGGCGGGTGGCAGGGAGCAGTTGGTAGTCCTCGGGTACGGCAGTCATGATCGGATGCTACGTGTTGGCCATGTCCACGAACCGCGAATAATGGCCCTGGAAGGCCACGGTGATCGTCGCCGTCGGGCCGTTACGGTGCTTGGCCACGATCAGGTCGGCCTCGCCGGCGCGGGGCGACTCCTTCTCGTACGCGTCCTCACGGTGCAGCAGGATCACCATGTCGGCGTCCTGCTCGATCGAGCCCGACTCACGCAGGTCGGAGACCATCGGCTTCTTGTCCGTACGCTGCTCGGGGCCACGGTTCAGCTGGGACAGCGCGATCACCGGGACCTCCAGCTCCTTCGCCAGCAGTTTGAGGTTTCGGGACATGTCCGAGACCTCCTGCTGACGGCTTTCGGGACGGCGCGAGCCGCCGGACTGCATCAGCTGCAGGTAGTCGATGACGACGAGCGAGAGGTCGTTGCGCTGCTTGAGCCGACGGCACTTGGCGCGGATCTCCATCATCGACAGGTTGGGCGAATCGTCAATGTAGAGGGGGGCGGCGGAGACGTCGGGCATACGGCGGGCCAGCCGGGTCCAGTCGTCGTCCGTCATGGTGCCGGAGCGCATGTGGTGCAGCGCGACCCTGGCTTCCGCAGAGAGCAGGCGCATCGCGATCTCGTTGCGGCCCATTTCGAGGGAGAAGATGACGCTGGGCAGATTGCTCTTGATGGAGCAGGCGCGGGCGAAGTCGAGGGCGAGCGTCGACTTTCCCATGGCGGGGCGGGCCGCGATGACGATCATCTGACCGGGGTGCAGGCCGTTGGTCAGGGAGTCAAGGTCGGTGAAGCCGGTGGGGACGCCGGACATCTGGCCGCTGCGTGAGCCGATCGCCTCGATCTCGTCGAGGGCGCCCTCCATGATGTCGCCCAGCGGCAGGTAGTCCTCCGACGTCCGCTGCTCGGTGACCGCGTAGATCTCGGCTTGGGCGCTGTTGACGATCTCATCGACGTCGCCGTCCGCCGCGTATCCCATCTGCGTGATCTTCGTACCGGCGGCGACCAGCCGGCGCAGGACGGCCCGCTCGTGGACGATCTCCGCGTAGTACTCGGCATTGGCCGCCGTCGGCACGGACTGGACGAGGGTGTGCAGGTAAGCGGCGCCGCCGACCTTGCTGATTTCTCCACGCCGGGTCAGTTCGGCGCCGACGGTGATCGGGTCGGCGGGCTCACCCTTGGCGTACAGGTCGAGGATGGCCTGGTAGATCGTCTCGTGTGAGGGCCGGTAGAAGTCGTGCCCCTTGAGCACCTCGACCACGTCGGCGATGGCGTCCTTGGACAGCAGCATGCCGCCGAGAACCGACTGCTCCGCATCGAGGTCCTGCGGCGGGACACGCTCGAAGCCGCCGCCCCCGCCGTCCCAGGAGCCGCCCTCGCGCCCCCGGTCCTGCTGGTCGTCAGCACGGCCGCGGCCGTCGCCGCCCCGGCGGGAACGGGCGGGCAGACGGTCACCCGGACCGCTGTCGGCCCAGGGGTCGTCCATGGGCTCGGGCATACTCACCGGGCCGCCTCCTCCCGTCCGCAACGCGGACCTCGCCGTGCCACTCTTTCTAGGGCACGGCTCTGACATTCGGGGACCCCGGACCGGCTGTCGGCGCATCGGGGCAACGCACAACGGTAGGGCCGCGGACGACGTCAGCCAATCTTGTTATCCACAGGCTGTGTGGATGAGATGTGGATGACGGCGCCAATGCTGTGGGTAACTCCCTCGAAGCTGTGCACGGACCGGGGGACGACGCTGTGGACAAAATCACCTGACCACCCTTAGCACCCCTCTGAGCTGCAGTTTCTTCCTCCTCAGGCTGTGGGGGAGAAAATTCTTGGCCACTGGCTCAAGATCGCCTCCAAAGGGGTGCGGAGAACCCGCAAGCCAACAGTCAAGTAAGGGCCCCAATGGCCTTGTGTCCATTACCTGTGGAAGATTAGATTGAACGTATGAAACTGGCCCCCACAGCTCCGGAAGCGAGCCCGAGACGGCACGACCGCGAGATCTTGGCACTCGCCCTGCCGGCATTCGGCGCGCTCGTCGCCGAACCGCTCTTTGTGATGGCCGACAGCGCCATCGTCGGGCACCTCGGCACCCCTCAGCTGGCCGGTCTGGGCGTCGCAGCCGCCCTGCTCACCACATCGGTGAGTGTCTTCGTCTTCCTCGCCTACGCCACCACCGCGGCCGTCGCACGGCGGGTCGGCGCGGGTGACCTCCAGGCCGCCATCCGTCAGGGCATGGACGGGATCTGGCTGGCGCTGCTGCTCGGTGCCGCCGTGGTTGCCGTCGTCCTTCCCACAGCGCCATGGCTGATATCCCTCTTCGGGGCCTCCGACACCGTCGCCCCTTACGCGGTCACCTATCTGAGGATCTCCGCCCTGGGTATCCCGGCCATGCTCATGGTGCTGGCCGCCACAGGTGTCATCCGAGGTCTCCAGGACACGCGCACCCCGCTCTACGTCGCCATCGGCGGCTTCGCCCTCAACGGCGCCCTGAACGTGGCGCTGGTCTATGGCGCCGGTCTCGGCATCGCCGGATCCGCGTGGGGCACTGTCGTCGCCCAATGTGCGATGGCCGCCGTCTACCTAGCCGTGGTCGTCCACGGCGCCCGTCGGCATGGCGCCACGCTACGGCCCGATACGGCAGGCATCCGAGCCTGCGCCCAGGCCGGTGCGCCGCTTCTGGTCCGCACGCTGTCCTTGCGCGCCATTCTGATGATCGCGACGGCCGTAGCCGCCCGGTTGGGCGACGCGGACATCGCCGCCCACCAGATCCTGCTTTCGCTGTGGACCCTGCTCGCCTTCGCGCTGGACGCGATCGCGATCGCCGGACAAGCCATCATCGGCCGCTACCTGGGTGCGGGAGACACCGAAGGGGCCAAAGCCCTGTGCCGACGAATGGTGCGATGGGGCATCGTCGGCGGTCTCGTGCTGGGTCTGCTCGTCGCCCTCGCACGGCCCGTCTTCGTACCGCTCTTCACCAGTGATCCGGTCGTAGAGGGCACGCTGCTACCCGCCCTGCTGGTACTCGCCGTCTCCCAGCCGGTCTGCGGAATCGTTTTCGTGCTCGACGGAGTCCTGATGGGCGCGGGCGACGGCCGCTACCTCGCCTGGGCCATGCTCCTGACTCTCGCCGTATTCACCCCGGCGGCGCTGCTCCTGCCCAGCCTGGGAGGCGGCCTGACCGCCCTCTGGTGGGCCATGACCCTGATGATGGTGGTCCGTATGGCAACCCTCCAGCTGCGCGCCCGCTCGGGCCGGTGGCTGGTGGCCGGCGCGACCCGCTGACGGCCGGAGCCTCGTTTCACGTGAAACACCGCGGTTTCACGTGAAACAGCCGACTACGACGAAGGGCCGCACCCCGGTGGGGTGCGGCCCTTCATGCGCAGCACTTAGGCGGCGACGACCTCGACGCCCACGTTCGCCAGGACATCGGCGTGCAGACGCACGGAGACCTGGTACGAACCGAGGGTCTTGATCGGCGAGCCGAGCTCAACGCGGCGCTTGTCGACCTTCGGGCCACCGGAAGCCTCGATCGCCGAAGCGATGTCGGACTGCGTGACGGAACCGAAGAGACGGCCGGCGTCACCCGAGCGGGTGGCCAGGCGCACCTTCACGCCTTCGAGCTTGGCCTTGATCTCGTTGGCCTGCTCGATGGTCGCGATCTCGTGGATCTTGCGGGCGCGGCGGATCTGCGCCACGTCCTGCTCGCCACCCTTGGTCCAGCGGATCGCGAAGCGACGCGGGATCAGGTAGTTGCGGGCGTATCCGTCCTTGACGTCGACGACGTCGCCAGCGGCACCGAGGCCATTGACCTCGTGGGTCAGGATGATCTTCATTAGTCGGTCACCCTTTCCTTATCGCGCGGTGGACGTGTAGGGCAGCAGCGCCATCTCACGGCTGTTCTTGACGGCCGTGGCGACGTCACGCTGGTGCTGCGTGCAGTTGCCGGTAACGCGGCGGGCACGGATCTTGCCGCGGTCGGAAATGAACTTCCGCAGCATGTTCGTGTCCTTGTAGTCCACGTACGCGGTCTTGTCCTTGCAGAATGCGCAGACCTTCTTCTTAGGCTTGCGCACAGGCGGCTTCGCCATTGTGTCTCTCCTGTGTGATCAAGAAGTGGGGATGCGAGCTGCCCTAGAAGGGCGGCTCGTCCGAGTAGCCACCGCCGGAGCCGCCGGAGCCGCCGGAGCTTCCGCCCCAGCCGCCCCCGCCGCCGCCCTGCTGCTGGCCACCGACCGGCGCACTGGACGCCCACGGGTCGTCGGAGGGAGCTCCGCCGCCCTGAGGGGCGCCACCGCTGGGGGCTCCGCCCCAGTTGCCGCCGCCGGCCTGCGGCTGACCGCCGCCGTACCCACCCTGGCCGCCGCGACCCGTGGTCTTGGCGACCTTGGCCGTGGCGTTCTTCAAGCTGGGGCCGACTTCCTCGACGTCCAGCTCGTAGACCGTGCGCTTGACACCCTCACGGTCCTCGTACGACCGCTGCCTCAGCCGGCCCTGCACGATGACGCGCATGCCTCGCTGAAGGGACTCGGCGACGTTCTCCGCCGCCTGCCGCCACACCGAGCAGGTCAGGAACAGGCTCTCGCCGTCCTTCCACTCATTGGTCTGACGGTCGAAGGTGCGGGGGGTGGACGCGACACGGAACTTCGCGACCGCCGCACCCGAGGGGGTGAAGCGCAGCTCGGGGTCGTCGACGAGATTGCCGACGACCGTGATGACGGTCTCGCCTGCCATGGATGAACCTCTCGGCGGGGATTGCTGCTGGGCTGCTGTGCTACTCGGTCCCGATTACCGCTGAACCGAAGTTCAGTGGGTCTCGGGGCGAAGGACCTTGGTCCGGAGAACCGACTCGTTCAGGTTCATCTGTCGGTCAAGCTCCTTGACGACCGCAGGCTCGGCCTGGAGGTCGATGACCGAGTAGATGCCCTCGGGCTTCTTCTTGATCTCGTAAGCGAGACGACGACGGCCCCAGGTGTCGACCTTCTCGACCTTTCCGTTGCCCTCACGGACGACGGAGAGGAAGTTCTCGATCAGCGGGGAGACAGCGCGCTCCTCGAGATCGGGGTCGAGGATGACCATCACTTCGTAGTGACGCATGTGGAACCCACCTCCTTTGGACTCAGCGGCCACGGTCGTTCCGTGGCAGGAGGGTCGTGATGCGTGCGCACGGCGTCCGCAGAGCAGACACCGCGCAGACCGTACAGACTACCTGCTCGACTCCTTCCGGTTGAAATCCGGCAGGAGAGGGCCACACTCTGTATCCAACGGGTGTGCACGGTGCTATGCCCCCGGCTCCCCCGGAGGCGGCCCGTAACACCGCTCTGCGGCAGCCAGGAGGTGCCTTCCGATGGCACAGGCAATGCGACCTCAGTCCTCCATCTCGCTCTTCGCGACCGACGGCAAGCCCCACCCGCTCCAGGACACCCTGATGGCGGTCACGCTGGTCCTCGGCACCGTGGCGTTCATCACGGGATTCTTCGACAACCTGCACCTGCTCAGCTCGTGGACGGGGCTGATCGGGATCCTCACCGGCGCGTACGGACAGTTCATCTCGGAGACGACACGCGAGCGCTTCGCACTGATCATCGGGCTGGGCGCCGCGGGCGTGGGCTTCTACCTCGGCATGGCGCACGGCGGCCTCTTCGGCGGCTGGGCCGGCTGACCGGGGTACCTCCGCGAGGGGGGCTCCGGCCGCCGACGGCCCGGGCCCGGCCCGTCCCCCATAAGGGTGGCGCCCCCGTCGCAGTAGGCTTCGCGCCATAGCCAGCGAAGCCGCCGGAGGAGCACCCCGCATGAGCCTGTCCCTGAGGACCATCAGCCGAGAGCAGCATCTGGGTTACCTCCAGAGCCTGCCCTCGGCTAGCCACTGCCAGGTCCCGGCGTGGGCCGACGTCAAGAACGAGTGGCGTTCGGAGAACCTCGGTTGGTTCGACGCGTCCGGCGAACTCGTCGGTGCCGCGCTCGTGTTGTACCGCCAGCTGCCCAAGGTCAAGCGGTACCTGGCGTACCTGCCCGAGGGCCCCGTCATCAACTGGTTCGCCCCCAACCTGGAGGAGTGGCTCCAGCCGATGCTGGCCCACCTCAAGCAGCAGGGCGCCTTCACGGTGAAGATGGGTCCGCCCGTCGTCATCCGCCGGTGGAACGCGGCCGCCATCAAGTCCGGTATCCAGGACCCCGACGTCAAGCGCCTGCGGGACGTGGAGGCCTCGGTCATCGAGCCCCGTGCCTTCGAGGTGTCCGACAAGCTGCGCCGGATGGGCTGGCAGCAGGCCGAGGACGGGGGCGCCGGTTTCGGAGACGTCCAGCCCCGCTACGTCTTCCAGGTTCCGCTGGCCAACCGCTCGCTGGACGATGTCCTCAAGGGCTTCAACCAGCTGTGGCGCCGCAACATCAAGAAGGCCGAGAAGGCCGGCGTCGAGGTCGTCCAGGGCGGCTACGACGACCTGCCGACCTGGCAGCACCTGTACGAGATCACGGCCGAGCGCGACAAGTTCCGCCCGCGTCCGCTCAGTTACTTCCAGCGCCAGTGGACGGCCCTCAACTCCGAGGACCCGAACCGCATGCGGCTGTACATCGCCACGCATGAAGGCGAGCCGCTGGCCGCCGCCACGATGCTCACGGTCGGCCAGCACGTCTGGTACTCCTACGGTGCCTCCGCCAACCACAAGCGCGAGGTCCGCCCCTCGAACGCGATGCAGTGGCGCATGCTGCGCGACTCGTACGCGCTCGGTGCGAGCGTCTACGACCTGCGCGGAATCAGTGACACCCTGGACGAGAACGATCACCTGTTCGGTCTGATCCAGTTCAAGGTCGGTACCGGCGGCGAGGCGGTCGAGTACGTGGGCGAGTGGGACTTCCCGCTGAACAAGATGTTGCACAAGGCGCTCGACATCTACATGTCGCGCCGCTGACGGCACTCCGCCCCATCCACATACACAGCACCGCCGCACCCAGCGGCTTATCGGAGAGGTTCCGGACGGGCATGGCGCTCACGCTCTACGTCGACACCGCGCGCTGGCGTGCGCACCAGAAGCAGATCGCGGACCAGTTCCCCGGGTTGATCCCGGTCTGCAAGGGCAACGGCTACGGCTTCGGCCACGAGCGGCTGTGCGAGGAGGCGACCCGGATGGGCGCCGACGTCCTGGCCGTCGGCACGACGTACGAGGCTGCGAGCATCAAGGACTGGTTCGGCGGTGACCTGCTCGTCCTCACCCCGTTCCGGCGGGGCGAGGAGCCGGTACCGCTGCCCGACCGGGTCATCAGGTCGGTGTCCTCGGTGGACGGGGTCCGCGGTCTGGTCGGCGCCCGCGTCGTCATCGAGTGCATGAGCTCGATGCGCCGCCACGGTGTCTCGGAGCATGACCTGGGCCAGCTCCAGTCGGCGATCGAGGACGTGCGCCTGGAGGGCTTCGCCCTGCACCTGCCGCTTGACCGCCCGGACGGCTCCGACGCCGTCGAGGAGGTCATCGGCTGGATGGACCGGCTGCGCGCGGCGCGGCTTCCGCTGCACACCATGTTCGTCAGCCATCTGCGGGCCGAGGAGCTGGCCCGGCTCCAGCAGCAGTTCCCGCAGACCCGGTTCAGGGCCCGCATCGGCACCCGGCTGTGGCTCGGCGACCACGAGGCGACCCAGTACCGCGGTGCCGTTCTGGACGTCACGCGCGTGGTCAAGGGGGACCGGTTCGGCTACCGCCAGCAGAAGGCCGCCTCCGACGGCTGGCTCGTCGTGGTCGCCGGTGGCACCTCGCACGGGGTGGGTCTGGAGGCCCCCAAGGCCCTGCACGGGGTCATGCCGCGCGCCAAGGGCGTCGCCCGAGCCGGCCTGGCGACCGTGAACCGGAACCTGTCGCCGTTCGTCTGGGCCGGCAAGCAGCGCTGGTTCGCGGAGCCCCCGCACATGCAGGTGTCGATCCTGTTCGTGCCCTCCGACGCCACGGAGCCGAAGGTCGGTGACGAGCTCGTGGCGCACTTGCGCCACACCACCACGCAGTTCGACCGGGTGGTCGACGCCTGAGTCCGCTCAGTGCCGGGGTCCGAGGCCCCACTCCACTCGTTGTGCTTCCGGGGGCGTCGCGTCATGCGGCGCCCTCGCGGCGTTGGACAGCGTGAAAACGTCGGGCGCCCCGTCCAGGACCCCGCCGGACGGGTCGTCGGAGCCGTCGCGCCGTACGACGTCACGCTCGGGCAGCAGGATGTCCCGTACGACCACCGCGCACAGGTAGAGGGTGGCCAGCAGGTGCAGGGCGATCGCCACCTGGTATCCCTCGACCGGTAGGCCCTGGTGCTTTTCGCCACTGGTCGTGTAAGCCAGGTAGAACCAGATCCCGAGGAAGTACAGGACCTCACCGGCCTGCCAGATCAGGAAGTCCCGCCAGCGCGGCCGGGCCAGCGCGGCGAGGGGGACGAGCCACAGCACGTACTGCGGCGAATACACCTTGTTGGCCAGGATGAAGGCCGCGACGACCAGGAAGGCCAGCTGCGCGAAGCGCGGCCTGCGGGGTGCCTTGAGGGTGAGCAGCCCGATGCCGGCGCACAGCAGCAGCGTCAGGCAGGTGGCGTAGGTGTTCGCGCCGGTCAGGGGGTTGCCCGACCGCTGGGAGATCAGCAACCACACCGAACCGAAGTCGATGGGCCGTTCCTGGCTGAAGGTGTAGAACTTCTTCCAGCCGTCCCAGGCGAAGACCATGACGGGCAGGTTCACCACGAGCCACGCACCGGCCGCGCCCGCGGCGGCGGCACCGAACGCCCGCCACTTCCCGGCCCTCAGACAGAGGACGAAGAGCACCCCGAGCAGCAGGACCGGATAGAGCTTGGCCGCGGTGGCCAGCCCGACGAAGACGCCGAAGAGCACCGTGCGGCCGCGGGACCACATCAGCATCGCGACGGCGGTGAGGGCGAGGGCCAGCAGGTCCCAGTTGATCGTCGCGGTGAGCGCGAAGGCGGGGGCGAGGGCCAGCAGCAGCGCGTCCCACGGTCGCCGACGGTGGGTGCGGGCGACGCACACGGCGATGACGGCGGCGCAGACCATCAGCATTCCCGCGTTGACCATCCAGTAGATCTGCTCGCGGTGCTGCATCGAGCCGCTGCCGGGGGTCATCCAGGAGGCGATCTGCATGAAGAGCCCGGTGAGCACCGGGTATTCCAGATACTCCATGTCGCCCGGGAGCCGGTCCCAGTAGGGGGTGAGGCCGTCGGCGAAGCCGCGCACCACGTACAGGTGCGGGATGTCGGAGTAACAGGCGTGGGTGTACTGGGAGCCGGTTCCCCGGAACCACGCCCAGTCGTAGCACGGCACCTTCTGGATCATGCCGAGCGCGAACATGCCGAGCGCGATGAGGACCACGACGCGGACTGGGGTCAGCCAGTGGCCGCCCAGCCGGGCACGGCGGCCGAACGGGCCGCCGATGAGCTCGCTGCCGGCGGCGGCGACCTCGTCCTGCTGGGTCGGCAGAACGGGCCGGTCCTCGTACACCTTGGTCATGGGCTCATCCTGCCGTACCGCGCCGGGCACGCACGAGGGCCGCCGCACAGATGCGACGGCCCTCGTCGAGCGGGGCGGGGAGGGATCAGCCTCCGGTGCCGAGACTGGTGCCCCAGCTGGTGCCGCCCGCACGGCCCGGTTTGCCGCTGGCCGACGGCGAGGGCGACCCGGAGGTGCCGCCCGCCGGTCCGCCGTCGACGCCGGTGCTGGTGCCCGTGTCGGTACCTCCGCTGGTGTCCGGCGGGCACAGCTTCCACGGCTTGCAGGTCGGCTTACCACTCTGCGACGGGGACGGGGACCCCGACGTGGAGGGGCTCGCCGACGGCGACGGCTGGGAGGCGGAGGGGGAGGGCGAGGGCGCCTGTGGAGAGGGGGTGGGGGCCCCCGGGGCGTCCGCGACGACACCGGTCTCCTCGGCCTCCGGGAAGTCCTTGACCGGCTTGCCCTTGAGCGCTTCCTTCATGTACTCGGTCCAGATGGCGGCCGGGATGTCACCACCGTGGATCGAGTCGATGTTGCCCACGCCGTTCATGGACTGGAGACCCTGGTCCGGCTTGCTCGGGTCGCTGCGGAACAGGGTGACCGCGGTGGACAGCTCGGGGGTGTAACCGACGAACCAGGCCGACTTGTTCTTGTCGGTCGTACCGGTCTTGCCGGCCACCGGCCGTCCCAGCTTCTTCGCCTTGTTACCGGTGCCCTCGGGGCTCTCGACGACGTTCCTGAGAACCTTGGTGATGTTGTCCGCGATGGAGTTGTCCATGGCGCGCTGCGCCTTGGGTGCCTCGAACCCCGGCAGGTCCGTGCCGTTCTTCTCGACCTTGGTGACCGAGAAGGGCTCGTGATGGGTCCCCGACGCGGCGAAGGTGGCGTAGGAGTCGGCCATCCGGATGGCGCTGGGGGTGGAGGTACCGAGGGCGAACGAGGCGTTGTCGTTCGGATCCATGGAATCCTTGAGGATGCCGGTGGAAGCGGCCACGTCCCGGACCTTGCTGTGCCCGACGTCGAAGACGAGCTGGGCGAAGGGCACGTTGATGGACTTCTCCATCGCCTCGTTCAGCGTTACGTAGCCGTAGGCGCGGTCGCTCTCGTTCTTCTGCTTGAACGGCGCGCCGCCCGCGCCGAGCAGCGGCTTGCCGTCCCGGTCGTTGATCACCGTCATGTCGTTGGCCATGTACTTGCTGGCCGCCGAGATGCCCTCGCCCTTCGACTTCTTGGTGCCGTACTCCATCGCCGCCGCCAGCACGTACGGCTTCCAGGTCGAGCCGACCGGGACGCCGCTGGTGTTGGCGTTGTTGTTGAAGTACTTCTTGTCCATGCCCGGGCCGCCGTACAGGGCCACGATCGCGCCGGTGTTCACGTCGACGGAGGCGGCGCCGAACTGGACGAAGGTGTCGGTCTCGGGCCGGGCCTTCTCGTCGATGAAGCCGTTGCGGGTGTCTTCGACAGCTTTGACCAGGGCGTCCACCTTCGGCTTCTCGAAGGTGGTGTGGATCTGGTAGCCGCCGCGGGCCAAGTCGTCGGCACTGATGTGCAAGGTCTTCGCGACGTACTGCTTGGCCGTCTCGACCAGGTAGCCGGTCTGTCCCGAGAGGCTGCGGACCTGCTCGGCTTCGATGCGCTCGGGGAACTGCGTGTACTTGGCCCGCTCCGTCGGGTCCATCCGGCCCACCGCGACCTCACGGTCCAGCACCCAGGCCCAGCGCTGCCGGGCCCGCTTCTCGTTGAGCTCCGGCGTGGCCGCCGAGCCGATTCCGCCGTCCGGGTTGTAGAGATTGGGCCCCTTGAGCATCGATGCCAGGAACGCGCTCTCCGAGGGGTCCAGCTTCTCGCTGTCCTTGCCGAAGTACGCGCGTGCTGCGGCCTGGATGCCGTAGGCGTCCCGGCCGTAGTAGGCGGTGTTGAGGTAGCCCGCGAGGACGGTGTCCTTCTCCTCCGAGACGCCGAGCTTTATCGCGATGAAGAGCTCGGTCACCTTCCGCTTGAGCGTCTGGTCGGAGTCGAGATAGGTGTTCTTGACGTACTGCTGGGTGATGGTCGACCCACCCTGGGTGGAGCCGCCCTTGGCCATGTTCACCACGGCGCGGGCGATGCCCATCGGGTCGACGCCCTTGTCCGTCTCGAAGCTCTCGTTCTCCGCCGCGATCACGGCGTTGCGCATCGAGAGGGGGATCTTGTCGATGGGCACGATCTGGCGGTTCATCGAACCGCCGGTGGCGACCATCTGGCTGCCGTCCGCCCAGAAGAAGACGTTGTTCTGCGCCTTCGCCGCTTTGTTCACGTCAGGGGTGTTGACCATGGCGATACCGATGCCGGCACCGGCGATGATCACTGCGAAGAAGCCGAAGATCGTGCCGCACACCAGCTTCCACGACGGCATGAAGCGCTGCCAGCCGTCCTTGTCTGAGCGCGGATAGTTGAGGAGCCGCTTGTCCGGCCGTCCCTTGTCTCCCGCGCGCCCACGGCCCGCGGACCCTCTCTGGGTGGCTCTGCGTGCGTCGGCCCTGCTGCCCTGGGAGGGCTGAGGGCCCGCGTGCGGGCCGCTGCGTGCGGCCATGGGGACGTCACGTCCGGCCGCGGCGCCTCGGCCCGGGCGCTGCTGGGCAGCACGGCGGGACGCGGCGCGCCCGCCGCCTTGGGGCTGCTGCGGCGGTTTGCGGCGGTGCTCGCTCATCGAACGACTACTCCTCGGGCAGGCGAGTGGCCTGGAAGCGGCGGTTACATTCCGGTTCCCCCGGTGTCATGCGGCAAAGAGTACGCAGGGTCAAAACCCAATGAGTGCCGAAGTTCACCCCAAATCAGGCAACTTGCATCGTACGAATTGGTGATGTGACGCCGGTCACCACTCCACCTCTTGTCGGCACGGGCCGCCCGCTCTATCGTCTGGATGTATCGAGTCGATACATCAGCTCGACATAAACTCGGAGCCAGCGGAGAGGCGGGCGGATGAGCAGACGCTCAGGCATCCTCGAGTTCGCCGTCCTCGGCCTGCTTCGCGAGTCCCCCATGCACGGTTACGAGCTTCGCAAGCGGCTCAACACCTCTCTGGGGGTTTTCAGGGCGTTCAGCTACGGGACCCTCTACCCCTGCCTCAAGACGCTGGTCGCCAACGGCTGGTTGATCGAAGAGCCGGGCAACGCCCCGGAAGACGCTCTCGCCGCTTCACTCGCGGGGCGCCGTGCCAAGATCGTCTACCGGTTGACGGCCGCGGGTAAGGAGCACTTCGAGGAGCTCCTTTCCCACACCGGCCCCGATACCTGGGAAGACGAGTCCTTCGCCGCCCGGTTCGCCTTCTTCGGTCAGACCGAGCGGGAAGTGCGCATGCGAGTGCTGGAGGGCCGCCGCAGCCGGCTGGAAGAGCGTCTGGAGAAGATGCGCGCCTCGCTCGCGCGCACGCGGGAGCGGCTCGACGACTACACCCTTGAGCTGCAGCGGCACGGAATGGAATCCGTGGAGCGCGAAGTGCGCTGGCTGAACGAGCTCATCGAGAGCGAGCGAGCGGGACGGGATCAGAGACGACCCGGTCCGCCCGACGAAACGACAAAGTGAGGTCTGCATCTCGCAGGCCTCGTCCGAGAACAAACAGGGAGCAACCGGAATGGGTTCGGTTCGCGTAGCCATCGTCGGCGTGGGCAACTGCGCCGCCTCGCTGGTGCAGGGCGTCGAGTACTACAAGGACGCCGACCCGGCGGCCAAGGTCCCCGGTCTGATGCACGTCCAGTTCGGCGACTACCACGTGGGTGACGTCGAGTTCGTCGCCGCGTTCGACGTCGACGCGAAGAAGGTCGGCCTCGACCTTTCGGACGCCATCGGCGCCAGCGAGAACAACACCATCAAGATCTGTGACGTCCCGAACGCGGGCGTCACCGTGCAGCGCGGCCACACCCTGGACGGCCTGGGCAAGTACTACCGCATGACCATCGAGGAGTCCGCCGAGGCTCCGGTCGACGTGGTCCAGATCCTCAAGGACCGCCAGGTCGACGTTCTGGTCTGCTACCTGCCCGTCGGCTCCGAGGAGGCGGCGAAGTTCTACGCGCAGTGCGCCATCGACGCCAAGGTCGCGTTCGTCAACGCCCTCCCGGTCTTCATCGCCGGCACCAAGGAGTGGGCGGACAAGTTCACCGAGGCCGGTGTCCCGATCGTCGGTGACGACATCAAGTCCCAGGTCGGCGCGACCATCACGCACCGTGTGATGGCCAAGCTGTTCGAGGACCGCGGTGTCCGTCTTGAGCGCACCATGCAGCTCAACGTCGGCGGCAACATGGACTTCAAGAACATGCTCGAGCGCGACCGCCTCGAGTCGAAGAAGATCTCCAAGACCCAGGCCGTCACCTCGCAGATCCCCGACCGTGAGCTCGGCGAGAAGAACGTCCACATCGGCCCCTCCGACTACGTCGCGTGGCTCGACGACCGCAAGTGGGCCTACGTCCGCCTGGAAGGCCGTGCCTTCGGCGATGTCCCGCTCAACCTCGAGTACAAGCTCGAGGTGTGGGACTCCCCGAACTCGGCCGGTGTCATCATCGACGCCCTGCGCGCCGCGAAGATCGCGAAGGACCGCGGCATCGGTGGTCCGATCCTGTCGGCGTCGAGCTACTTCATGAAGTCCCCGCCGGTGCAGTACTTCGACGACGAGGCCTACGCCAACGTCGAGAAGTTCATCAAGGGCGAGGTCGAGCGCTAAGCAGCTCCGGCTCAACGCGCTCCACAAGGAAACACCCGAAGGCCAAGGCCGTTCGACACCTGGACTTCGACTGTTCTTCCGCCGAGGGTCCCCGGGCAAATGTGCCCGGGGACCCTCGGCGTATGTGACCCTTGCCCTCATGCCTGTCGTACGTGATCTGCGCGTACTCCTGCGCCTGAGGGATTTCCGCAACCTGCTGACCGTACGGCTGCTGTCCCAGGCCGCCGACGGCGTCTACCAGGTCGCGCTCGCCACCTATGTGGTGTTCTCGCCGGAGAAGCAGACCTCGCCCGCGGCCATCGCCTCCGCGATGGCGGTGCTGCTCCTGCCCTACTCGGTGATCGGCCCGTTCGCCGGAGTGCTGCTGGACCGCTGGCGCCGCAGGCAGGTCTTCCTCTACGGAAACCTCCTGCGCGCCTTTCTCGCCTGCGTCACCGGCATGCTGATCGTCACGCACGTCCCGGACTGGCTGTTCTACGCATCGGCCCTGTCCGTGACCGCCGTCAACCGCTTCGTCCTCGCCGGGCTGGCCGCGTCATTGCCCCGCGTCGTCGGGTCCGGCCAGTTGGTGACCGCGAACGCCCTCTCGCCGACCGCCGGAACCCTGGCGGCGACCGCGGGTGGGGGACTGGCCTTCCTGATCAGGCTCCTGGCCTCGAACTCCGACGCACTGGTCGTACTCTTCGGCGCCGCGCTGTACCTGTGCGCCGCGCTCGTCTCGCTGCGCCTTGCCGTCGGCCTCCTCGGGCCCGACCATCCTCCCGGCCGGTCCCATCCCTCGCTCACCGAAGGAGTGGCCCTCACCGTGCGGGGCATGGCCGAAGGCCTGCGGCACCTGTCGGGCCGCCGGGAAGCGGCGCAGGCGCTCACCGCGATGACCTTGATGCGGTTCTGCTACGGGGCTCTGCTCGTCACACTGCTCATGCTCTGCCGCTACTCCTGGTCGGACGACGAGGCCGCCGGCCTGGCGCTGCTGGGTGTCGCCATCGGCGTCTCGGGCGCGGGTTTCTTCGCGGCCGCCGTCGTCACGCCGTGGATGGTTGGCCGGCTGGGCACCCGCGGTTGGATGACCCTATGTGCCGGTGGTGCGGCGGTCCTGGTCCCGGCGCTCGGTCTGTTCTTCGCGCCCGGACCGATGCTCGTCGCCGCCTTCGCCCTGGGCATCGCGACACAGGGCGCCAAGATCTCCACCGACACCGTCGTGCAGTTCCAGGTGGCCGACGAGTTCCGCGGCCGGGTCTTCTCCGTCTACGACGTGCTGTTCAATGCCGCGTTCGTGGCAGCGGCGGCAGTGGCCGCACTGATACTCCCCGCAGACGGCCGGTCCGTTGTGCTGGTGGTGAGCGTGGCCGTCCTCTACGCCGCCACGGCGGCGCTCCTCCAGCGGCAGGGCCGCCGTTCCACCGGGGACACCGCACAGAGGTAGCCGCCAGGGGGTAACGGGCACCCCAGGCGATGTTTCACGTGAAACCGAGCTGACGTTTCGCGTGAAACGTCAGCTCGGTTTCACGTGAAACATCGCCGACCGACCCCGGCCTCAGGCCTGAGAGGCCCACCACTCCTTCAGTGCCGCCACCGCCGCGTCACGTCCCATCGGCCCGTTCTCCAGCCGCAGCTCCAGCAGGAACGCGTACGCCTTGCCGATGACCGGACCGGGGCCGACGCCCAGCACATGCTGGATCTCGTTGCCGTTCAGGTCGGGCCGGATCGCGTCCAGCTCCTCCTGCTCCTGGAGCTGCGCGATCCGCTCCTCAAGGCCGTCGTACGTCCGGGAGAGGGCACTGGCCTTGCGCTTGTTACGCGTGGTGCAGTCGGACCGGGTCAGTTTGTGCAGCCGCTCCAGCAACGGACCCGCGTCGCGGACGTAGCGGCGCACGGCCGAGTCGGTCCACTCGCCGTCGCCGTAGCCGTGGAAGCGCAGGTGCAGCTCCACCAACCGGGACACGTCCCTGACCATGTCGTTCGAGTACTTCAGAGCGGTCATGCGCTTCTTGGTCATCTTGGCGCCCACCACCTCGTGGTGGTGGAAGGAGACGCGGCCGTCGCTCTCGAACCTGCGGGTGCGGGGCTTGCCGATGTCGTGGAACAGAGCAGCCAGGCGCAGCACGAGGTCCGGGCCGTCCTCCTCCAGGTCGATCGCCTGCTCCAGCACGGTCAGCGAGTGCTCATAGACGTCCTTGTGCCGGTGGTGCTCGTCGCTCTCCAGCCGCAGGGCAGGGAGCTCCGGCAGCACCCGGTCCGCCAGACCGGTGTCCACGAGCAGCCCGAGGCCCGTGCGGGGGTGCGGGGACAGCAGGAGCTTGTTCAGCTCGCCCTGCACCCGTTCCGCCGAGACGATCTCGATCCGCTCCGACATCTCCTTCATCGCCGCCACGACCTCGGGGGCGACCTCGAAGTCCAGCTGGGCGGCGAACCGAGCTGCGCGAAGCATCCGCAGCGGGTCGTCGGAGAAGGAGTCCTCGGGGGTGCCGGGGGTGCGCAGGACGCCTTCCCGGAGGTCCTCAAGGCCGCCGTGCGGGTCCACGAACTCCTTCTCGGGCAGCGCGACGGCCATCGCGTTCACCGTGAAGTCGCGCCGGACCAGATCCTCCTCGATCGAGTCGCCGTAGGAAACCTCCGGCTTGCGCGAGGTGCGGTCGTACGACTCGGAGCGGTACGTGGTCACCTCGATCTGGAAGTTCCGGTCGGCATCCGCGACGCGAGCCATCTTCTGCGCGCCGACGGTGCCGAAGGCGATACCGACGTCCCACACCGTGTCGGCCCAGGGACGCATGATCCTCAGCACATCCTCAGGACGCGCGTCGGTGGTGAAATCGAGATCGTTTCCGAGACGCCCGAGCAGCGCATCGCGTACGGAGCCTCCGACCAGGGCGAGGCGGAAGCCCGCCTCCTGGAAACGGCGGCCGAGCTCGTCGGCGACAGGGGCGACGCGCAGCAGTTCACTGACCGCTTGGCGCTGCACCTGACTCAGGGCACTGGGGGTGTCTTCATTGGCGTTCGGCACAACAGAAAAGGGTACGTGGCCCGCCCACCAGGGGCCGCCTCGTTTTGCGGCCACCCCGCCCCGGAGCGCCCACGGGCCGCAGCCGATCATGTGGAGCAAGGCGCGGCACTCGCGCACAGCGGGCCTCGTTACCATTCGTGGACGCACAACCGACGACCACTGACACTTCGAGGGACGGGCGAGCGCGTGGCCGAGGCGGCAGACATCCTGGGGGCAGCCGCCCCTGCCCGGCGCCGCTGGCTGCGGCGGGCAGTGGTCATGCTGGCCGGCACGCCGGTCATCGCCGCCCTGGTCTACGCCCCCGCACCGCCGGCTCAGGCCGCCGACTCCCCCGTCGACGTCCAGCTGCTCGAGGTGTCGCCCAATGCTCCTGTGAAGAGCGACACCCTCACCATCTCCGGCAGCGTGGTCAACAACAGCCGCGAGGCGATCAAGGGTGCGCACGTGGGACTGCGCGTGGGCCCCGTCCTGGGTGACCGGGCGTCCATCGACGAGGTGGCGGACCGCACCGGCTTCCGGGCCGGCGTGGACCCGGGGGAGATCGACCCGGCCTACGCGGTCAAGATCGACTCGCTGCCTTCGAGGGCCAGCCAGTCGTTCACCATCAACGTTCCGGTCGGCAAGCTGGACCTGAGCAAGGACGGCGTCTACCAGCTGGGTGTGTCACTGTCCGGCGAGACCGACAGCCGACCGTACGAGCAGGTGCTCGGCATCCGCCGGACGTTCCTGCCGTGGCAGCCCGAGGCCGCCCAGAAGCGCTCCTCCCTCACCTACGCGTGGCCGCTGATCTCCACGACCAGGGTCACGGCGGAAACCGGCTCGGACGAGTCGCAGACGCCCGTATTCCTCGACGACTCCCTCGCCAAGGAGTTGGCGCCGGGAGGCCGCCTGGAGCGGATGGTCTCCCTCGGCAAGGACTTGCCGATCACCTGGGTCATCGATCCGGACCTGCTCTATACGGTCGACGCCATGGCCAAGGGTTACCGGATCCGCAACCCCGACCCCGACGGAAAGCCCCTGCCGGGCAAGAGCAAGGCCGTAGCCGAGCAGTGGCTGAGTGCCCTGGAAACCGCGGTCCAGGGCAAGAAGGTCGTCGCGCTGCCCTACGCCGACCCCGATCTGGCTTCCCTCGCCCACCACGGCAAGGACGTCTCGGGCACCCTCGGCCAGCTACGGCCCGCCACCGACAAGGCCAGGCAGGCCGTCGAGACGGTGTTGCACGTCACTCCGTCCACCGACTTCTCCTGGCCGGTGAACGGCGCCATCGACCCGTCGATCGTCAACGTCGCCACCTCGGCGGGCGCCCACAACGTCCTCACCCGCAGCGACAGCCTTCAGGAAACGGGCGCCCTCGGCTACACCCCGACGGCCGCCCGGCCCATCGGCGCGGGCGCTACCGCGATCGTCGCCGACGCCGAGCTGTCGACGGCCTTCGAAGGCGACATGGTCAATGCCAAGGACTCCACGCTCGCCGTGCAGAGGTTCCTGGCCCACAGTCTCGCCCTCAACCTGCAGGGCGGTGACGAGCAGCGCAGCTTCGTCGTCACCCCGCAGCGGATGCCGTCCGCAAGCCAGGCCGAGTCGATGGCCTCCGCCCTGCGCGGCCTCCAGGGCGGCCGCTGGACCCAGCCCTCCGACCTCGAAGCGGCGGCTTCCGCCAAGCCGGACCCCGGCGCCGCCACCCAGGTCCCGGGTGCCGGCCAATACCCGGAGGCCCTCAGCCGCCAGGAACTCCCGGTGTCGGCGTTCGAAAAGATCCGGACCACCCAGGACACCCTCGACCACTTCAAGGTGATCCTCGCGGCCCCCGAGCGCGTCGAAATCCCCTTCGGCAACACCACCAACCGGGAGATGTCCGCTTCGTGGCGCGGCCGGCCCGAGGAGGCCGCCGGCTACCGGGACCAGGTGCAGGACTACCTGATCGGGCTCACCGAGAAGGTCAAGGTCGTCCCCAAGTCCGACGCCACCTTGTCCGGGCACAGCGCGATCATCCCGGTCAGCGTCCAGAACAGCCTCGTGCAGGACGTCCACAACCTGGTCCTGCGGGTGAAGTCCGCCAATCCGACCCGGCTGATGTTCGGCGACAGCGGAGTGGCCGAGCAGGAAGTCACGGTCCAGGCCGATCACAGTCAGACCTTGAAGTTCACCGCGAACGCCACCGCGAGCGGGCCCGTCGAGGTCACCGCGCAACTGTTCACGAAGAACGGCGCCCCCTACGGGAAACAGCAGAAGTTCACCGTGGAGGCCACCGAGGTCACTCCCACCGTCATGCTCGTCATCGCGGGCGGCGTTCTCCTCCTCGTCCTCGCAGGCATCAAGATGTACACGAGCCGCAAGCGCGTGGCGGCCCGGGCGGCCGCCGAGGAGAGCACGCAGCCGAGTGACGAGTCCCCGGACACCGGACCGCAAAGCACAAGCGGGTCCGGCACGGATGAGACAGTGGACCGTTAAAGCGATGCCGTGGCCGGTCGGCCTGGGGACGATGAGGTGGGGTTTCGATGAACGCGCCGTACGACGGTGACCGCGCGCAGGGCACTGGTGGGCCCGGGCCCTCCCAGGGCACCGCGCCGGGTGCCCCGGTGCCCGGGCAGGCCTCCGCGCCCGCACCCGCGCCGGATCACGACCCATATGTCCAGGATGCCTACGACTACGACCCGTACCGGTCACAGGACCTGTCGGCTCAGGATCCGGTGGCGGAGGTCCTGTACGACCGGGCCTCGCACCCCCCGCCGCCGCCGGGCACCTACCGCGAGCCCGGCCCGCTGTACGCGGCTCCCCAGCCACCCTCGTACGGCGGTCCCGACGCGCGCGTCTGGGCCCAGACCCCGCCGCCCGAACCGGACGGCCCCTCCCGTCACCTGCCCTACGGTGACCGCCCCACGACGACGGAGTTCGTCGGTGTGGACTCCCTGGTGACCAAGGCCGCTGACGAGCAGCCGGAACCGGACGCCTTCGCGCACCTGTACCGGGACCAGGAGGCAGCCCCCCAGGCGACCGCCGAGGAGCCCCCGGTCGCCGTCCCGGCGCCGGCCAAGCCCGCCGGGAAGGCCTCCGGCCTGCTGAAGTCCAGCGCCCTGATGGCTGCCGGCACGATCGTGTCCCGCATCACCGGCTTCCTGCGCACGCTCGTGATCGGCACCGCGATCGGTGTCACCACCCTGAACGACAGCTACCAGGTCGCCAACACCCTGCCTACGATGATCTACGTGCTGGTCGGCGGCGGCGCGCTCAACGCCGTGTTCATCCCGCAGCTGGTCCGCGCGATGAAGAACGACGACGACGGCGGCGAGGCGTACGCCAACCGCCTCCTGACCCTCGTCGTGGTGCTGCTCGGCGCGGTCACCACCGTCTGCGTGCTCGCGGCTCCGCTGTTCATCGGCATGATGTCGCAGAAGATCGCCGACGACCCGCACCGGATGGAGGTCGCGGTCGCCTTCGCCCACTACTGCCTGCCCACCATGTTCTTCATGGGCGTGCACGTGGTGCTCGGTCAGATCCTCAACGCCCGCGGCCGGTTCGGCGCGATGATGTGGACCCCCGTCCTCAACAACATCGTCGTCATCGCCACGTTCGGCGCGTTCATCTGGGCGTTCGGCGGCTTCACCAGCACCGGCGTGGACGAGGCCGGCATCACCCCCGAGGGCGTCCGGCTGCTCGGCCTGGGCACCCTGCTCGGCCTCGCCGTCCAGTCCCTGGCGATGCTCCCGTACCTCCGTGACGCCGGTTTCAAGCCGCGCCTGCGCTTCGACTGGAAGGGCCACGGGCTCGGCAAGGCCGCCGGCCTCGCCAAGTGGACGTTCTTCTTCGTCCTGGCCAACCAGCTCGGCCTCATCGTGGTCACCCAGCTCGCGACCTGGGCCGGCGATGTCGCCCACGCCCAGGGCCACGACGGCACCGGCATCGCCGCGTACAACTACGCGCTGCTCCTGTGGCAGATGCCGCAGGCCATCATCACCGTCTCGGTGATGACCGCGGTCCTGCCCCGCATCTCGCGCTCGGCCCACGACGGGGACGTCGCCGCCGTCCGCGACGACGTCTCCTACGGCCTGCGCACGTCCGCGGTCGCGATCGTCCCCTGCGCCTTCGCGTTCCTCGCACTGGGCGTCCCGATGTCCACCCTGCTCTACGCCGGTTCCGGCGCGGCGACGGCGCAGAACATCGGTTACATCCTGATGGCCTTCGGCCTCGGGCTCATCCCGTACTCCGTCCAGTACGTCGTCCTGCGCGGCTTCTACGCCTACGAGGACACCCGGACGCCCTTCTACAACACCGTCATCGTCGCCGCCGTAAACGCCGGTGTCTCGGCGCTCGCCTTCTTCGTGCTCCCCGAGCGTTGGGCAGTCGTCGGCATGGGCGCCGCCTACGGTCTCGGATACGCCGTCGGCGTGGGCGTCGCCTGGCGCCGTCTGCGCGCCCGCCTCGGCGGGGACCTCGACGGGGCACACGTGATGCGCACCTACACCCGGCTCATCGGCGCTTGCGTCCCGGCCGCCGTCGTGGCGGGCGCGGCCGCGTACGGGGTCACCCAGTGGCTGGGCAGCGGCGCCGTCGGGTCGCTCGCCGCCCTCGTGGCCGGCTTCATCGCCCTGGCAGCAGTTTTCCTCGCCGCGGCCAAGCGCATGCGCGTCGAAGAACTCAACGCGATGGTCGGGATGGTCCGCGGGCGTCTGGGGCGCTGACGGGCAGACCCTCCCGCGGTCCAACCCTCCTTCGCGTGTCGTGCGGAGCGCCGGACTGTGGGCACAATTGGCATGGCTTCGCAGACTGGCCAACAGCGCGCAACGGATGGGGAGGCAGGGACGACGGTGGCGGAACGTAGCACGGCTGCCGTCGACGTGGCCGACAACAGCGGCGATGAGCCGCTGACCGCGAAAGCGGTCAAGGCCACGGCCGACGGGGTGGACACCCAGAACGACCGAGCCGCGGACGGATCCATGCGCGAAGCGGATGGCGAACGCAGAACAGTTGCGCCCGTGGCAGCGCCCGAACTGCACAGCGGCCACAAACTGGCCAGACGCTACCGCCTCGAGGAGTGCGTCACCCGTCTGGACGGATTCAGCAGCTGGCGTGCGATGGACGAGAAGCTGCGTCGCGCCGTCGGCGTCCATCTGCTTCCGGCCGACCATCCCCGGTCCCGGGCCGTCCTGGCAGCGGCCCGCTCCTCCGCACTGCTCGGTGACCCACGGTTCGTCCAGGTCCTCGACGCCGTGGAAGAGAACGACCTCGTCTACGTCGTGCACGAGTGGCTGCCCGACGCCACCGAACTCACCGCGATCCTCTCCTTGGGCCCCCTGGAGGCCCACGAGGCGTACCAGCTCGTCAGCCAGGTGTCGCAGGCCATGGCCGCGGCCCACCGCGAAGGCCTCGCGCACCTGCGCCTGACGCCCAGCGCGATACTGCGCACCTCCACCGGCCAGTACCGCATCCGCGGCCTCGCCGTGAACGCCGCCCTGCGCGGCATCACCAGCGACACCCCGCAGCAGGCCGACACCGAGGCGATCGGCGCCCTGCTGTACGCCGCCCTGACCCAGCGCTGGCCCTACGAGACGGACGCCTACGGCCTCACCGGCCTGCCCAAGGGCGTCGGCCTGATCGCCCCGGACCAGGTACGCGCCGGGGTGCACCGGGGTCTGGGCGAGCTGGCCATGCGCGCGCTGGCCAACGACGGGGCCACCGCCTCCCGGCAGGAGCCGGCCTGCACCACTCCGGAGGAGCTGGCCAAGGCCGTCGCCGCGATGCCCCGCATCCGGCCGCCGGAGCCCGCCTTCACCGCCCCGCCGGAGTACCAGCACACCACCTACCAACAGGGCAGTTACGGCCGGCACCCGGCGTCCGGCCTGTCCACCGTGCAGAGCCTCGCCGTCCCGCCGCCGCCCCCGTTGCAGAGCCGTACGGGCCGCGCCCTCAAGTGGGGTGTCGCCGCGCTGCTCATCGCCGCCCTCGGTCTCGGCAGCTGGCAGCTCGCCGACACCCTTCTGGACCACGGCAATCAGGGCGGCAACGGGGGCAGCCCCCGCGCTTCGCAGTCCGCCGAGACCGAGGACACGAAGAAGAACCCCGACCCGGTCCCGCTGCAGATCAAGAACGCCGAGGAGTACTACCCGGACGGGACCCCCCAGAACGCGGAAAGCGCCGCGAAGACCTACGACGGCGATCGTTCCTCGTACTGGCGGACCAAGGCGTACAGCGACGGCCCCGACATGGGCGCCTACAAGGCAGGCGTCGGCCTCGTCTACGACCTCGGCTCCGAGCAGGAGGTCAGCGCGGCCTCGATAGCGTTCAAGTTCGGCGGCGACCACACCACCGCCGCCATCTACGCGGCACCGAACATGTCCTCGTCGACGCCGCTCAGCGCCATGCACAAGATCGCCGGCGCCACGACGTCCGGCACCCAGCTCGACCTCACCGCGCAGACCCCGGTGAAGACGCGCTACGTGCTCCTGTGGATCACCGCCATGCCGAATTCAGGGCCCTACGAGTACAGCGGCGCCGGCTACAAGCAGGCCGTCACCAACGTCGCGATCTCCGGACCCGGCAGCTCCTGAAACCGGACATCGCAGCGAACGGGACTGTGAGGGCGCCCCCTCCCAGTCCCGTTCGGTACCAGGGCGTATCGCAACGGCTGCTCGCCCGCTTGAATATCTCGCACGGCGCCCACCAGGAGGGGAACATGAAGCCTGCGGCTGACGACCCCGAGCGGACCAGGGACCAAGAGCTGCTGGCGCTGCACGTCGCAGGGGATCCCGATGCCTTCGGGGAGCTCGTGCGGCGGCACCGCGACCGGTTGTGGGCCGTGGCGCTGCGCACGCTCGGGGACCGGGAAGAGGCCGCCGACGCCGTGCAGGACGCGCTCGTCTCCGCCTACCGGGCCGCGCACACGTTCCGCGGTGACTCCGCCGTCACCACCTGGCTGCACCGGATCACCGTCAACGCCTGCCTCGACCGGGCCCGCAAGGCGGCCTCCCGCAAGACGGCACCCCTCGACGACACCGACCGGCTGGAGCTGCTCCTGGAGCCCCACGAGTCCGCCGAGGCCCCCGCGGAGCGCCAGGACCTCCACCGGCAGCTGCTGGCGGCCCTCAGCACGCTCCCGGCCGAGCAGCGGGCCGCGCTCGTCCTGGTCGACATGCAGGGATATCCCGTCGCCGAAGCCGCCCGCGTCCTCGATGTCGCCGTCGGTACGGTCAAGAGCAGGTGTGCGCGGGGCCGGGCGAAACTGCTCCCGCTGCTCACTCATCTGCGCTCGAATGCCGCGGATAACACCGCCGCCGGGCGGGGAAGGAACCGGACGCCGGGGTCACCCGTCCCACCAGCGGCAGAACCCAGGCAGCCGGACCCAGACGCAGTGAAGGGCGGAGGTGGACGACCGTGAGCCCCACAACCGGCACGACCGGCACGATCCGGCACCCGGACGTCGCGGAGATCTCCGACCTGACCGAAGGGCTGCTCTCACCCGCCCGTAGCGCCGCCGTACGAAGCCACCTCGGCGACTGCCCCCTGTGCGCCGATGTCCTCGCCTCCCTCGAGGAGATCCGCGCCCTGCTCGGCACCCTCCCCGGGCCGAGCCGGATGCCCTCCGATATCGCGGGCCGTATCGACGCCGCCCTCGCCGCCGAAGCGCTGCTGGACTCCACCTCCCGGCGCACCGAGCCGGCTCCCGCAGCCCCGGACTCCGATGTTTCACGTGAAACACCATCGGCCGCACGGCCCCGGCCCGCCGGTCACCCGGCCGGCCCAACCGGACCGGGCCGTCGCCGGGCCCGGCGGCGGATCGCGGTCCTCGCCGGCCTCGCGGGGGCCTCCGCCTGCGTACTGGGCCTCTTCCTGTCCGGTGCCCTGGACACGAGCTCCTCCCACGACACCGCAGCCCGCACCGGGATCTCAGCCACGCCGAGCCCGCACACCTCCGACGGCTCGTACACCGCCCAGGGGCTGCGGGGCAGCGTGCAGCACCTGCTCGCTTCCGGCCCGAAGGCGCAGAGCAGGCCGGAGGAAAGGAACAACACCTTGGGGATGCAGAACGCCTCCCCAAAGACCGACCCCAACGTGGCCCCCAACGCCGTTCCCGGCGACCGTCAGGCCCCTTTCGTCCCGCCCTGCGTCCAGCAGGCCACCGGCCGCCCCGACGCCCCGGTCGCCGCCGAACAAGGCAGCTACCAGGGCACCGACGTCTTCCTCGTCGTCCTTCCGCATCCCGGCGACGCCGCCCGAGTGGACGCCTACGTCGTCGCGAGCGGCTGCGCCAACAGCCCCTCCACGGCCCCGGCCAAGCCACTGCTCACCGGTACGTACGCCCGTCCCTGACCCGTTCGCGTCCAATCCGGGCCGGGCCGGGAATGCACGCGTCGTAGGATCCGTTGGGTGGGGTGAGAGTCCACACCGGCCCCCCGGTAGGCAGCACGCAGTCCGCAGAGACGAGGAACGAACCCGTGAGCGACGTCCGAAACGTGATCATCATCGGCTCCGGGCCGGCCGGTTACACGGCCGCCCTGTACACCGCACGCGCTTCGCTCAACCCCCTCGTCTTCGAGGGTGCCGTCACCGCCGGCGGTGCGCTGATGAACACCACCGAGGTCGAGAACTTCCCCGGGTTCCGGGACGGCATCATGGGTCCTGACCTCATGGACAACATGCGTGGCCAGGCAGAGCGCTTCGGCGCCGAACTGGTCCCCGACGACGTCGTGGCCGTGGACCTCACCGGTGAGATCAAGACCGTCACCGACACCGCCGGCACCGTGCACCGCGCCAAGGCCGTGATCGTGACCACCGGTTCCCAGCACCGCAAGCTCGGTCTGCCCAACGAGGACGCACTCTCCGGCCGCGGCGTCTCCTGGTGCGCCACCTGTGACGGGTTCTTCTTCAAGGACCAGGACATCGCCGTGGTCGGCGGCGGCGACACGGCGATGGAGGAAGCGACCTTCCTCTCCCGGTTCGCCAAGTCGGTCACCATCGTCCACCGCCGCGACAGCCTGCGCGCGTCCAAGGCCATGCAGGACCGCGCCTTCGCCGACCCGAAGATCTCGTTCGCCTGGGACAGCGAGGTCGCCGAGATCCACGGCGAGCAGAAGCTCTCCGGTCTCACTCTGCGCAACACCAAGACCGGCGAGACGTCCGAGCTGCCCGTGACCGGTCTCTTCATCGCGGTCGGACACGACCCGCGGACCGAGCTCTTCACCGGCCAGCTGGACCTGGACGACGAGGGTTACCTCAAGGTCGAGGCCCCGTCCACGCGTACCAACCTCACCGGTGTCTTCGGTGCGGGTGACGTCGTGGACCACACCTACCGTCAGGCGATCACCGCCGCCGGCACGGGCTGCTCCGCAGCCCTCGACGCGGAGCGTTACCTCGCCGCCCTCGCGGACGCCGAGCAGGCGCACGCGACCGTCTGACCCCGCACCACCCCCACCCCCTCACCCACACCCCGCAGGAAGAAGGAGGCCGCTGTGGCCGGCACCCTCAAGAACGTTACCGACTCCAGCTTCGACGCCGACGTCCTCGCCGCCGACAAGCCCGTCCTGGTTGACTTCTGGGCCGCGTGGTGCGGCCCGTGCCGCCAGATCGCCCCGTCCCTGGAGGCCATCGCGGCCGAGTACGGCGACCAGATCGAGATCGTCAAGCTCAACATCGACGAGAACCCGGCCACGGCCGCCAAGTACGGCGTCATGTCCATCCCGACGCTGAACGTCTACCAGGGCGGCGAGGTCGTCAAGACCATCGTCGGTGCCAAGCCGAAGGCCGCCATCCTGCGTGACCTGGACCCCTTCGTCACGGCCAAGACCGCCTGATGCGATGTTTCACGTGAAACATGTCTGATGTTTCACGTGAAACGGGGCCGCTCCACTGGGAGCGGCCCCGTTCGCATATCGGCCCCTGCCGTTCACAGCGGGCGCAGCGCCGGCTCCTTGCGTGCCCGTGCCCCGCCGAGCAGGCGGTCCAGGGCGAGTTCCACGTCTTCCTTCCAGGACAGCGTCGAGCGCAGTTCCAGCCGGAGGCGGGGGTGCACCGGATGCGGCCGTACCGTCTTGAAGCCCACCGACAGCAGATGGTCCGCGGGAAGCAGACAGGCCGGGCGCTCCCATCGGACGTCGCCGAACGCCTCGATCGCCCGGAAGCCGCGGCGCAGCAGGTCCTTCGCCACCGTCTGGACCATCACCCGACCCAGGCCCTGCCCCTGATAACCCGGCATGATCCACGCCGTGATGAGCTGGACCGCGTCAGGCGAGACCGGGCTCGTCGGGAACGCCGTCGCACGCGGCACATAGGCCGGCGGCGCGTACAGGACGAAGCCCACGGGGACATCGTCCACATAGACGACGCGGCCGCACGATCCCCACTCCAACAGGACGGCGGAGATCCACGCCTCTTTCTCCAGTTCCGCAGTTCCCGCCTTCACGGCGGCCTCACCACTGACCGGATCCAGCTCCCAGAACACACAGGTCCGGCAACGCCGGGGCAGGTCCTGGAGGTTGTCCAGCGTGAGCGGTACCAACCGACGACCCATACACGCATCGTATCCGCTACGACAAAGAGGCGAGCCGTACCGGCCCGCGCGGTACGACTCGCCTCCCGATATTCAGGCAGGACTCCCCGGTTACTCCCCGGCCAGACCCTGTTCCAGCACCCGGCCCTCGCCCGGCGCCAGCGTGCCCAGAATCCGCTCCAGATCCTCCATCGAGGCGAACTCGACGGTGATCTTGCCCTTCTTCTGACCGAGGTCCACCTTCACCCGCGTCTCGAACCGGTCCGAGAGCCGCGTCGCCAGCTCACTGAGGGCCGGAGCCACCCGGGCACCCGCCCGCGGGCCCTTCGGCTTCACCGGGCTCTCCGGTTCCGAGGCCATCAGTGACACGATCTCCTCGACCGCACGCACCGACAGACCCTCGGCGACGATCCGGTGCGCCAGCCGGTCCTGCGCCTCGGAGTCCTCCACCGACAGCAGCGCCCGTGCGTGACCTGCCGAGAGCACGCCCGCGGCCACCCGGCGCTGCACCGGGGCGGACAGCCTGAGCAGTCGCAGTGTGTTCGAGACCTGCGGACGCGATCGCCCGATCCGGTCGGCCAGCTGGTCATGAGTGCAGTGGAAGTCCTGCAACAGCTGGTCGTAGGCGGCGGCCTCCTCCAACGGGTTGAGCTGCGCCCGGTGCAGGTTCTCCAAGAGGGCGTCCAGCAACAGCTTCTCGTCGTCCGTCGCCCGGATGATCGCGGGGATCCGGTCCAGCCCGGCCTCCCGGCACGCCCGCCAGCGCCGTTCACCCATGATCAGCTCATAGCGGCCCGGCCCGGACTGCCGCACCACGACCGGCTGGAGCAGACCCACCTCCTTGATGGAGGTCACCAGCTCCGCCAGCGCGTCCTCGTCGAACACCTCACGCGGCTGCCGCGGGTTCGGCGTGATCGCGTCCATCGGGAGCTCCGCGAACGTCGCCCCCGCCACTTCTTCGGCCGCCGGCTCCGGCACTCCCACCGACGTGAGCGCCGACAGCCTTTCCCCGCCGGCCGGCGCCGGGGGTACCTCCGGCGAACCATCGGCCTGTGCCAGCGCTGCCAGCTTCGCCGCGGCGATACCGCGCTCGGAGGTCAGTACCGGCACCGCCGACGGTGACGTCGACCCGGCACCCACCGCGGGCGTCTTCTCCTGGGAGGCGGTGGGAATCAGCGCGCCGAGCCCCCGCCCCAGCCCCCTACGTCGCTCACTCACTGGATCCCCTCCGCCATACTCTGCGTGCTGTTCGTGCCGGCCCCCAGATGGGCGTGCCGGGCGTCGTAATGGATTCCGACCCCCCGCAGCGCGATCTCCCGCGCCGCTTCCAGATAGGAGAGGGAGCCGCTGGAACCCGGGTCATATGTGAGCACCGTCTGCCCGTAGCTCGGCGCCTCCGAGATGCGCACCGACCGCGGGATGCTCGTCCGCAGCACCTCCTTGCCGAAGTGCGTGCGGACCTCCTCCGCCACCTGCGAGGCCAGCCGCGTCCTGCCGTCGTACATCGTCAACAGGATGGTCGACACGTGCAACGCCTGGTTCAGGTGGGACCGCACCAGGTCGACGTTGCGCAGCAGCTGACCCAGCCCCTCCAGCGCGTAGTACTCGCACTGGATCGGGATCAGCACCTCCGCGCCCGCCACCAGCGCGTTCACCGTGAGCAGCCCCAGTGACGGCGGGCAGTCGATCAGGATGTAGTCGAGCGGCTGCTCGTACGCCTGGATCGCCCGCTGGAGCCGGCTCTCCCGCGCCACCAGCGAGACCAGCTCGATCTCCGCGCCCGCCAGATCGATCGTGGCCGGGGCGCAGAACAGACCCTCCACGTCCACCACCGGCTGGACCACCTCCAGCAGCGGCCGGCTGTCCACGAGGACGTCGTAGATGGAGGGCACGTCCGCGTGGTGGTCGATGCCGAGTGCCGTCGAGGCGTTGCCCTGCGGGTCGAGGTCGATCACCAGGACCTTGGCCCCGTGCAGCGCCAAGGAGGCGGCCAGGTTCACGGTCGTCGTGGTCTTGCCGACGCCGCCCTTCTGGTTGGCGACCACCATGATGCGGGTCTGAGCCGGCCGCGGCAGCGGTTCACCCGTACGTCCCAGGGTGTCCACCGCCATCTGGGCGGCTCGGCCGATAGGGGTGTCGTCATTGTCCACAAGGGGCGGAGGCGGTGCTTCTCCCCCAGCGGTGGCTGGGTAAGAGACATCCTCGCCCGGCGATTCAGAGCGGGGACCGGGGACCGGGTCGGCCATCGGCCCCGCGAGGTTGGCGTCGGACCGCACGGTGTCACTCTCCTCGACATCAGGCTCGCGATGAACAGAGCCTGCCATGTCCCCGGGGTCACGAACCAGCGGGGCCCGAACTCCTGTGGATGAATCCACCGATGTGGACAACTCCGTCACCCCCACGCCGTCACGCGGGCGGGGGGACGCGGCCGCACGACCGCGGCTGATGATTCCGTGCAGCAGGGAGCGACGTTTCACGTGAAACACGATGCCCGGATACGGACTTCCGCCCGCTCCGACACTCCGAAATCCATACCTATAGGGCCCAACACGCCTGAAACGACGCGAGCCGGGCCCAAAGGGCGGATCCTCAGCGGCGGCGCCGGGTCCGCCCCACTCGGGCGGCCTTCGCCCGCTTGGCCGCGAACCGCACTCCGCCGGGGCTCTCGCCCACCTCGACGCGCACGACCGTCGTCAGGGGGTCCACGACACCCTCCCCGACCTGGAGCACCGAGGTCTTCACCACACCCAGCTTGGTCAGCGCCGCCCTGGCCGCCACCAGCTCCTCATCGGCCGTGTCGCCCTTGAGTGCCAGCATCTCCCCGTAAGGACGCAGCAGCGGCACGCCCCAGCCGGCCAGCCGGTCCAGCGGCGCCACCGCACGCGCCGTCACCACATGCACGGGCTGGAGCTTGCCGAGCACCTCTTCGGCCCGACCGCGCATCACTGTGACATGGTCCAGGCCCAGCAGCTCCACCGCTTCCTGGAGGAAGTTGGTCCGCCGGAGCAGCGGCTCCAGCAAGGTGATCTTGAGGTCCCTGCGCACCAGAGCCAGCGGGATGCCCGGCAGGCCGGCCCCCGAGCCCACATCGCACACCGAGACGTCTTCGGGCACCGCCTCGGACAGCACCGCGCAGTTCAGCAGGTGCCTCTCCCAGAGCCGGGGTACCTCACGCGGACCGATCAGACCGCGCTTGACCCCCGCGTCCGCCAGCAGCTCCGCGTACCGCACGGCTTCCGGGAAAAACTCGCCGAATACCGCGCGCGCCTCTTCAGGCGCCGGGGGAAGCTCTGCTGCCTCCGTCACGGGGACCGTCCTTCCGTACAGAACTCACTCTTCACACAACGGGCACTGCCAGGCTTACAAACATCGGCCCCGCCTGCGAGACAGGCGGGGCCGACCACACGTTTTCCGGTCAGGCCGGGAGCACGACGACGAAGCGCTGCGGCTCCTCGCCCTCCGACTCGCTCTTGAGACCGGCGGCCGCCACGGCGTCGTGGACGACCTTCCGCTCGAACGGCGTCATCGGCGCCAGCTTGAGCGGCTCACCCGAGGCCTTCACGTCAGCAGCCGCCTGGGCGCCCAGCGCCGCCAGCTCCTCACGCTTCTTGGCGCGGAACCCGGCGATGTCCAGCATCAGCCGGCTGCGGTCACCGGTCTCCCGGTGCACGGCGAGGCGCGTCAGCTCCTGCAGAGCCTCCAGGACCTCTCCGTCACGGCCCACGAGCTTCTGCAGGTCGCGGCCGGAGTCGCTGACGATCGACACCGCGGCCCGGTCGGCCTCGACGTCCATGTCGATGTCCCCGTCCAGGTCGGCGATGTCCAGCAGGCCCTCAAGGTAGTCGGCCGCGATCTCGCCCTCCTGCTCGAGGCGGGTCAAGGTGTCGCCGCCCTCAGCGGCGGCGGTGGTGGTGCCTTCCGTCACGGGAGGGGCTCCTTCTTGCTTCTTGGAGGGCTTACTTCTTGGTGGGCTTGCTGGGAGGCGTCTGGCGCTTCGCCTTCGTCTGCCGCTTCGGCTGCTGCCGCTTGGTGGCGACACCGCCGCTCGCCGCATCCGCGTCGGCCGTGGCCTCGGCGCTCCTGATCACGGAGCCGTCCGGCTGCGCGGCCATGCCCTGCTTGGTCAGCGAGGTGATGAACTTGCGCTCGTTGTCGTTGCGGTCCGGGCCCTTGGCCACGATCGCCGCGACGATCTTCTTCTTGCCCCGGCCCTTGAGCTCACCGTGCGTGCTGACGTGCTTGAGCAGGCGGGTCAGGTACTGGTCCTGGGCCTTGCTTCCCGGCGTCGGGTTCTGGTTGATCACGTACATCTGCTGGCCCATGGTCCACACGTTCGTGGTCAGCCAGTAGACGAGGACACCGACGGGGAAGTTGATACCCATGAAGGCGAAGATCAGCGGGAAGATGTACATCAGCATCTTCTGCTGCTGCATGAACGGCGTCTTGACCGAAAGGTCGACGTTCTTCTGCATCAGCTGACGCTGGGTGTAGAACTGCGACAGCGACATCATGACGATCATGACTGCGGTCACGATGCGGACGTCGGTCAGGGAGGCGCCGAGCGCGGCGACCTTCTCCGAGCTGTCCGTGAACTTCGCAGCCAGCGGAGCACCGAAGATGTGCGCCTGACGCGCGCTCTCCAGCAGCGACTGGTTGATGACGCCGATGGTCTTCCCATTGGCGATGGCCGAGAGCACGTGGTACAGCGCGAAGAAGAACGGCGACTGCGCCAGGATGGGAAGGCACGAGGAGAGCGGGTTGGTACCCGTCTCCTTGTACAGCTTCATCATCTCTTCGGACTGACGCTGCTTGTCGTTCTTGTAGCGCTCCTGGATCGCCTTCATCTTCGGCTGGAGCGCCTGCATGCCACGCGTCGCCTTGATCTGCTTCACGAAGAGCGGGATCAGGCAGATACGGATCAATACCACCAGGGACACGATGGACAGACCCCAGGCCCATCCGCTGTCCGGGCCGAAGATCGCGCCGTACAGCGAGTGGAACTGGACGATGACCCACGAGACGGGTGTGGTGATGAAACTGAACAGACTGGCAATCGTGTCCACTAATCAGGCTCCTTGAGCATTGCGAGATCTACGCAACGCACTGCGCAGCTGCTCGTGCCAACGCGGGCGTTTCCGGGGTGGGACATGATCCACACCGCCCGGGGTCCACGGATTGCACCGCAGGATCCGCCAGGCGGTAAGAACCGTCCCCTTCACCGCACCATGCCGGTCGATGGCCGTGTACCCGTAGTGCGAACACGAGGGGTAGTAGCGGCACACCGGCCCGAGCAGCGGACTGATCGTCCACTGGTACAGCTTGATCAAAGCGAGCAGCGGGTACTTCATCGAGCCACGCCTCCCAGGAGCCGCTGTACAGCGGCGTCCAGGTCACGGGCCAGCTCGTCGAGGCCGGCGTCACCCGCACCGGGCAAAGCCCGCACCACCACCAGGCTACCGGCGGGCAGCAGGGACAGCCGGTCCCGTACGAGATGGCGCAGACGGCGCTTGACCCGGTTCCGTACGACGGCGTTGCCGACAGCCTTGCTGACGACGAAACCCGCACGCGTCGAGGGATCGATCTCCCCCGGCTCGTGCGGGTCCGTTGCACCGCTTGTACGTAGGTGGACGACGAGGAGCGGGCGTCCGGCCCGCCGCCCTCGTCGTACCGCGCTCGCGAAGTCCTCGCGCCGCCTCAGCCGATTTTCGGGAGACAGCACGACGTCACGACCTGCGCGTGTTACGCGGAAAGGGCGGCGCGGCCCTTGCTGCGGCGGTTCGCCAGGATGGCGCGACCGGCGCGGGTACGCATCCGCAGGCGGAAGCCGTGGGTCTTGGCACGACGGCGGTTGTTCGGCTGGAAGGTGCGCTTGCTCACTCGGGGGCTCCAGAGAATGAATCGTTGTGGCGGGACATCGCCTGGCTGTCACCGTGCGCCCACGAAGGAAACTCGCGTGTTCGCCCGAGTGGCACCGCTACATGATCACAACCGGTGATCTTCGCCCATCGGTAGGCAGGCGGCAGCAGCCATCGACAACTCGACCTCGTTACGGTACGCGCGGCTACGCCATCCGGTCAAACCGAGCCCCGGCTGCCGCACACTGTGCACAGGCTGTGGACAACGACTTGAACCGCACCCACCGGCCTGACTACCGTTGTCTGATCCCGGATTTTTTGTCCCGACCGTCCCAAAGAACCACACATTCGTGGAACCGGGACCTGTGAGAGAGCGTGCTCTGTGGCTGACGTACCTGCCGATCTTGCCGCAGTGTGGCCACGCGTGCTCGACGTGCTCCTGGGGGAGGGACAGCCGGGCATCGAGCCCAAGGACAAGCAGTGGGTCGAGCGCTGTCAGCCCCTGGCCCTCGTCGCGGACACCGCTCTGCTCGCCGTCCCCAATGAATGGGGCAAGCGCGTCCTCGAAGGCAGGCTCGCCCCCCTCATCAGCGACGCGCTCAGCCGCGAGTGCGGCCGCCCCATCCGGATCGCCATCACCGTGGACGACTCCGCCGGCGAGCCGGCACCGCCCCCCTCCTCCGCGCAGCAGCGCGACTCCTACGAGCCGTACGGCGGCCAGCGGCCCGGCGGTCACACCGGCCCGGGCAACTCCGACGACGAGCGGCTCCCCACCGCCCGCCCCGCCTACCCGGACTACCAGCAGCAGCGCCCCGAGCCCGGCTCCTGGCCCCGCGGCGGCCAGCAGGACGACTACGGCTGGCAGCAGCCCCGGCTCGGCGGCTTCCCGGAGCGCGACCCCTACGCCTCCCCGCAGCCCGGCTACCTCCAGCAGTCCGAGCCCGGTGGCTACGAGCAGGGTTCCTTCGAGCAGCAGCAGTACGAGCAGTCCCCGTACGAGAACCAGCAGCACCAGCACCAGCAGCACCAGTACGAACAGCCCTCCCCCCGGCCGGCGCCCAACCGCCCGGCCCCCTCGGCGCCGTCCGGCGGCTCGACCTCGGGCCCGCTGGAGCCGACCGCCCGGCTGAACCCCAAGTACCTCTTCGACACCTTCGTCATCGGCGCCTCGAACCGGTTCGCGCACGCCGCGGCGGTGGCCGTCGCCGAGGCGCCCGCCAAGGCGTACAACCCCCTCTTCATCTACGGGGAGTCCGGCCTCGGCAAGACGCACCTGCTGCACGCCATCGGCCACTACGCGCGCAGCCTCTACCCGGGCACCCGGGTGCGCTACGTGAGCTCGGAGGAGTTCACGAACGAGTTCATCAACTCGATCCGCGACGGCAAGGGCGACGCGTTCCGCAAGCGGTACCGCGAGATGGACATCCTCCTCGTCGACGACATCCAGTTCCTCGCGAGCAAGGAGTCGACGCAGGAGGAGTTCTTCCACACCTTCAACACCCTCCACAACGCCAACAAGCAGATCGTGCTGTCCTCCGACCGGCCGCCCAAGCAGCTCGTCACCCTGGAGGACCGGCTCCGCAACCGCTTCGAGTGGGGCCTGATCACCGACGTCCAGCCGCCCGAGCTGGAGACCCGCATCGCGATCCTGCGCAAGAAGGCGGTCCAGGAGCAGCTCAACGCCCCGCCGGAAGTACTGGAGTTCATCGCCTCCCGCATCTCGCGCAACATCCGCGAGCTGGAAGGAGCGCTGATCCGCGTCACGGCCTTCGCGAGCCTCAACCGGCAGCCGGTGGACCTCGGTCTGACGGAGGACGTGCTCAAGAACCTGATCCCGGGCGGCGAGGACAGCGCGCCCGAGATCACCGCCTCGGACATCATGGCCGCCACCGCCGACTACTTCGGGCTCACCGTGGACGACCTGTGCGGCTCCTCGCGCAGCCGGGTCCTGGTCACCGCCCGGCAGATCGCCATGTACCTGTGCCGGGAGCTCACGGATCTCTCCCTGCCCAAGATCGGGGCCCAGTTCGGCGGCCGCGACCACACCACCGTCATGCACGCGGACCGCAAGATCCGCGCGCTGATGGCGGAACGGCGCTCGATCTACAACCAGGTCACCGAGCTCACCAACCGCATCAAGAACGGCTGAGCCAGCCGGCCCAGGACCGCACGAGGACCGTACGAGGGCTCCGCAGAAGGCCTTGCCGGGCCTCCGCACGCTCAGCTACAGGGGCGCTTCCGGACTGAACCGGGGGCGCCCTTCTTCGTGCGCGCGCCCGTGCTCTGTTCGAATACGCCCCCTGGAGGCCAACTCATCCACAGATTGGGCGACTTTCTTCCGTCCACACCCTGGGGACGGGTCCCGTCACCCACAATCTGTCCACAGGGGTACCGGGTGAGAGGTCATCAGAGCAGCTCAGCCGCCTGTGGATTTGTGCACAACGACTGTCCACAGCCTGTGGACAGAAAATCCGTCCACAGGCTCATCCACCCCTCTGTCCACCGCTCACTCACAGGTTGCCGCATCCTGTGCACAGGATCCGATGACTTCTCCACACCGTTGTCCACTGTTCGGCAAACAGGACCCCCGCGTCACCGTCCCGAGTGAAAGCGGTCACATGGATGTAGATGTTTGGTCTGTGGAGTACTGGGGAAAAGCTGGGGACACACCTGTGGAGTAGTGGGGGTCGCCTGGGGACGGCCTGTGCAGAAGTTTTCGTTCTCCACAGAGACACCGTGTTGTCCACCGGCGTCACCCACAGGGTGTGGGGATAAAAAACGGGGTCTGACCTGCGAGGACGGGCTTATCCACCGTTTCCACAGGCCCTACTACTACCCCCATAGAGATTTAGGCCGGATTCGGTTTTCAAGCAGGTCCTGTGCACAACTCGTCGTCCGGCCGCCCCGACGCCGCCCTCCCGGCTTGACCGCCGACAGCACCGACTGTCGGCGCCGTACGTCAGACTGGTCCCCGGCACCGAGGCCTCGGTCCGTCGAGACCCTGGGCCAGGAGCCGACGACGAAGGCCGGCAGACGAGCGAGAAACAGCAGGAGGCGGTTCCGGTGAAGATCCGGGTGGAGCGCGACGTACTCGCGGAGGCGGTGGCCTGGGCTGCCCGTAGCCTCCCGGCCCGGCCGCCGGTGCCCGTTCTCGCGGGCCTGCTGCTCAAGGCGGAGGACGGCACGCTGTCCCTCTCCGGCTTCGACTACGAGGTCTCGGCCCGCGTCTCCGTCGAGGCCGACGTCGAGGAGGACGGCACCGTCCTGGTCTCCGGCCGGCTCCTCGCCGACATCTGCCGTGCCCTGCCCAACCGGCCGGTGGAGATTTCCACAGACGGTGTACGGGCGACCGTGGTCTGCGGCTCCTCCCGGTTCACCCTCCACACCCTGCCTGTGGAGGAGTACCCGGCGCTGCCGCAGATGCCGACCGCGACCGGCACCGTTCCCGGTGAGGTCTTCGCCTCCGCCGCCGCCCAGGTCGCCATCGCCGCCGGCCGCGACGACACGCTGCCCGTGCTGACCGGTGTCCGCATCGAGATCGAGGGCGACCGGGTCACCCTCGCCTCCACCGACCGCTACCGCTTCGCGGTCCGCGAGTTCCTGTGGAAGCCGGAGAACCCCGACGCCTCCGCGGTGGCCCTGGTGCCCGCGAAGACGCTCCTGGACACCGCCAAGTCCCTGACCAGCGGTGACACCGTCACCCTCGCCCTCTCGGGCTCCGGTGCGGGCGAGGGCCTGATCGGTTTCGAGGGCGCGGGCCGCCGCACCACCACGCGCCTGCTCGAAGGCGACCTGCCGAAGTACCGCACGCTCTTCCCGACGGAGTTCAACTCCATCGCGGTGATCGAGACCGCCCCGTTCGTCGAGGCCGTCAAGCGCGTGGCTCTCGTCGCCGAGCGCAACACCCCGGTCCGGCTGAGCTTCGAGCAGGGCGTGCTGATCCTGGAGGCGGGCTCCAGCGACGATGCACAGGCTGTGGAACGCGTCGACGCGAACCTGGAGGGCGACGACATCTCGATCGCCTTCAACCCGACGTTCCTGCTGGACGGCCTGAGCGCGATCGACTCGCCCGCCGCCCAGCTGAGCTTCACCACCTCCACCAAGCCCGCGCTGCTCAGCGGCCGCCCCGCGGTCGACGCCGAGGCGGACGAGGCGTACAAGTACCTGATCATGCCGGTGCGCCTGTCCGGCTGAGTCCGCCCCGTCGGGCCCGGTCTCGCGACTGCGCGGACCGGGCCCGACGGCGTACCCGGCACGTTGGGTGGGGTACCGCCCGACGGCCCGGCGTAGGCTCGGATCCGGGGACGGCCCCGGATCCCGGGGAGCCCGGCACAGACGGCCACAACGCTTAAGGAAGCACCTGATGGAGCTTGGTCTCATCGGTCTCGGCAAGATGGGCGGCAACATGCGCGAGCGCATCCGCCGCGCAGGCCACACCGTCATCGGATACGACCGCAACCCGGACCTCGCGGATGTCCACAGCCTGCGGGAACTTGTGGACGGCCTCCAGGCCCCCCGCGTGGTGTGGGTGATGGTTCCGGCCGGTGCGGCGACGCAGTCCACCGTCGACGAGCTGGGAGAGCTGCTCTCGCCCGGCGACATCGTCGTCGACGGCGGCAACTCGCGCTGGACCGATGACGAGAAGCACGCCGAGGAACTGGCCGCCAAGGGCATCGGCTTCGTCGACTGCGGTGTCTCGGGCGGCGTGTGGGGCCTGGAGAACGGCTACGCGCTGATGTACGGCGGCGAGAAGGAGCACGTCGCGGCCGTGCAGCCGGTCTTCGACGCCCTCAAGCCCGAGGGTGAGTTCGGCGCCGTGCACGCGGGCAAGGTCGGCGCCGGCCACTTCGCGAAGATGGTCCACAACGGCATCGAGTACGCCATGATGCAGGCCTACGCCGAGGGCTGGGAACTGCTGGAGAAGGTGGACTCGGTCACCGACGTGCGCGAGGTGTTCCGGTCCTGGCAGGAGGGCACGGTCATCCGTTCCTGGCTGCTGGACCTCGCCGTGAACGCGCTGGACGAGGACGAGCACCTGGAGAAGCTGCGCGGCTTCGCGCAGGACTCGGGCGAGGGCCGCTGGACGGTCGAGGCGGCGATCGACAACGCCGTTCCGCTGCCGGCCATCACCGCCTCGCTGTTCGCCCGGTTCGCGTCCCGCCAGGACGACTCCCCGCAGATGAAGATGATCGCCGCGCTGCGCAACCAGTTCGGCGGTCACGCGGTGGAGAAGAAGTAGTCCGCGCGGCGCACCACCCGTACCACTCGTAAGACAGCACCACAGCAAGCAGCAGGAAGCCGGGGGAGGTCGGCGCCGAATGCACGTCTCGCATCTCTCACTGGCCGACTTCCGCTCGTACGCCCGGGCCGAGGTCCCCCTCGGTCCGGGCGTCACCGCGTTCGTGGGCCCCAACGGCCAGGGCAAGACCAACCTCGTCGAGGCGATCGGCTACCTGGCGACCCTGGGCAGCCACCGGGTGTCCTCGGACGCCCCCCTGGTCCGGATGGGCGCGGACCGGGCGATCATCCGCGCGGCCCTGGCGCAGGGCGAGCGCCGCCAGCTGGTCGAGCTGGAGCTCAATCCGGGGCGGGCGAACCGGGCCCGTATCAACCGGTCCTCGCAGGTCAGGCCGCGGGACGTGCTGGGGATCGTCCGTACGGTGCTGTTCGCGCCGGAGGACCTGGCCCTGGTGAAGGGCGACCCCGGAGAGCGGCGCCGCTTCCTGGACGAACTCGTCACGGCCCGCTCCCCGCGGATGGCCGCGGTCCGATCGGACTACGAGCGGGTGCTCAAGCAGCGCAACACCCTGCTGAAATCGGCGGCGATGGCCCGTCGGCACGGCGGCCGTGCCATGGACCTGTCGACCCTCGACGTCTGGGACCAGCACCTCGCCCGGGCGGGCGCGGAGCTGCTGGCGCAGCGGCTGGACCTGATCGCGACCCTGCTGCCGCTGGCGGACAAGGCGTACGAGCAGCTCGCGCCCGGCGGCGGCCCGCTGGGGCTGGCGTACCGGTCCTCGGCCGGCGAGGCCGTGGACAGCGGGGCGGCGCGCACCCGGGAGGCGCTGTACGAGGTGCTGCTGACGGCCCTGGCGGAGGTGCGCAAGCAGGAGATCGAGCGGGGCGTGACGCTGGTGGGCCCGCACCGCGACGACGTGCTGCTGCGGCTCGGGGAGCTGCCGGCGAAGGGGTATGCCAGCCACGGCGAGTCCTGGTCGTACGCGCTGGCGCTGCGGCTGGCCTCGTACGAGCTGCTGCGTTCGGAGGGCGACGAGCCGGTGCTGATCCTGGACGACGTGTTCGCCGAGCTGGACGCGCGGCGCCGGGAGCGGCTGGCGGAGCTGGTGGCCCCGGGCGAGCAGGTGCTGGTGACGGCGGCTGTGGACGATGACGTTCCGGACGTGTTGGCGGGGGTGCGCTTCGGGGTGTCCGGCGGTGAGGTGACCCTGCTGTGAGCGACCGCGAGGAGCACCCGGAGCGCAAGGCCCCGCCGTTGTCGGGGGTGGACCTGGCGCGGCAGGCGCTGGCGGCGGCCCGCGAGCAGGCGCGGGCGCGCGGCAACGCGGCTCCGGGGAAGAAGCGGCAGCAGCCGGGGCTGCGGTCGGGTGCGCGCGCGGACGGCCGGGATCCGATGCCGTTGATGGCGGCGCTGGCCCGGCTGCGGACGGAGCACGGCTGGGAGATGCCGATGGCGGTGGCCGGTGTGATGGAGCGGTGGCCGGAGATCGTCGGTCCGGACATCGCCACGCACTGCGTGCCGGAGCGGTACGAGGACCGCGAGCTGGTGGTCCGGTGCGACTCCTCGGCGTGGGCGGCGCAGCTGAAACTGCTGGCGCCGCAGCTGGTGGCGCGGCTGAACGCGGAGCTGGGGCAGGGCACCGTACGGATGATCAAGGTGCACGGCCCGGGCGGCCGGCCGAAGCAGTACGGGCCGTGGCGGGTGCCGGGCGGCACCGGCCCGGGCGATACGTACGGCTGAGCCCCCGCACTCCCCTCTTCCTGACTTCGCGGTGCCCTCGGGCGCCCGCTGAGCGGTGCTCCGCGCCCGCCCTGCGGCATGTTGATCACGGGCCGGCGACGGCACGGTTTCGGCCAGGTCGCGGCCCTGCTCCGGTGCCCTCCCGCGGGTGGTGTCCCTCACGGTAGTGAGAGGTTGACAGGCCGAAGCGCTCAATGCCCGTGTGAGCCTCTTTGAGCCCCTCCCCGGATATGGGGAGTCGGAGAGAGGAGGTTCAGGGCGGCACATGCGGACTCAGGTACCGGCAAACCCCCATTCATGTCCGTGGTACCGGTAGACTGAAGCGAATCCCGCCCGCTTGCGGGATCCGCTGACAAACGCTGACAACGCAGATCGACGCAGCCGCTCCTGCTTGCATGCCTGCTGGCCCGGAGTACGGCCTGTGCTGTGCCAGAAAGGGCGCTTCGTGGCCGATTCCGGCAACCCCAACGAGAAGAACGAGTCCACCGCCGGCGGCGAGGCCGGTGAGTCCTCTTACACCGGCAGCAACATCCAGGTCCTCGAGGGTCTGGACGCGGTCCGCAAGCGGCCCGGCATGTACATCGGCTCGACCGGTGAGCGCGGCCTGCACCACCTCGTCTACGAGGTCGTCGACAACTCCGTCGACGAGGCCCTGGCCGGGCACGCGGACACCATCGACGTCACGATCCTCGCCGACGGCGGCGTGCGCGTGATCGACAACGGCCGCGGCATCCCCGTCGACATCGTGCCCTCCGAGGGCAAGCCGGCGCTGGAGGTCGTGCTGACGGTGCTGCACGCGGGCGGCAAGTTCGGCGGCGGCGGCTACGCCGTCTCCGGCGGTCTGCACGGCGTGGGCGTCTCCGTCGTGAACGCGCTGTCGACCAAGGTCGCGGTCGAGGTCAAGCGGGACGGCTTCCGCTGGAGCCAGGACTACAAGCTCGGCGCCCCGACGGCTCCCCTCGCCAAGAACGAGGAGACCGACGAGCACGGCACGTCGGTCACCTTCTGGGCCGACCCGGACATCTTCGAGACCACCGAGTACTCCTTCGAGACGCTGTCGCGGCGCTTCCAGGAGATGGCCTTCCTCAACAAGGGCCTGACCCTGACGCTGACCGACGAGCGCGACTCCGCCAAGGCGACGGTGGGCGCGGACAACCCGGACGCGGACGCGGCCGAGCCGGCGGCGCGCACGGTGAAGTACTACTACGAGGGCGGCATCGTCGACTTCGTGAAGTACCTCAACTCGCGCAAGGGCGAGCTGATCCACCCGACCGTCATCGACGTCGAGGCCGAGGACAAGGAGCGCATGCTCTCGGTCGAGATCGCGATGCAGTGGAACTCGCAGTACACCGAGGGTGTCTACTCCTTCGCGAACACGATCCACACGCACGAGGGCGGTACGCACGAAGAGGGCTTCCGCGCCGCGCTGACGGGCCTGGTCAACCGCTACGCCCGCGACAAGAAGCTGCTGCGCGAGAAGGACGACAACCTCGCCGGCGAGGACATCCGCGAGGGTCTGACGGCGATCATCTCGGTCAAGCTGGGCGAGCCCCAGTTCGAGGGCCAGACGAAGACCAAGCTGGGCAACACCGAGGCGAAGACCTTCGTGCAGAAGGTCGTGCACGAGCACCTCAACGACTGGTTCGACCGCAATCCGGTCGAGGCCGCGGACATCGTCCGCAAGGCGATCCAGGCCGCCACGGCGCGCGTCGCGGCCCGCAAGGCCCGTGACCTGACCCGCCGCAAGGGCCTGCTGGAGAGCGCCTCGCTGCCGGGCAAGCTGTCCGACTGCCAGTCGAACGACCCGACGAAGTGCGAGATCTTCATCGTCGAGGGCGACTCGGCCGGCGGCTCCGCGAAGTCCGGCCGCAACCCGATGTACCAGGCCATCCTGCCGATCCGCGGCAAGATCCTGAACGTCGAGAAGGCCCGGATCGACAAGATCCTCCAGAACACCGAGGTCCAGGCGCTGATCAGTGCCTTCGGCACCGGTGTGCACGAGGACTTCGACATCGACAAGCTCCGCTATCACAAGATCATCTTGATGGCGGACGCCGACGTCGACGGCCAGCACATCAACACCCTGCTGCTGACCTTCCTCTTCCGCTTCATGCGTCCGCTGGTCGAGGCCGGGCACGTCTACCTCTCCCGCCCCCCGCTGTACAAGATCAAGTGGGGTCGGGACGACTTCGAGTACGCGTACTCGGACCGCGAGCGCGACGCCCTGGTCGAGCACGGCAAGGCCCAGGGCAAGCGGATCAAGGAAGACTCCATCCAGCGCTTCAAGGGTCTGGGCGAGATGAACGCCGAGGAACTGCGCGTCACCACCATGGACGTGGACCACCGCGTGCTCGGCCAGGTCACCCTGGACGACGCCGCACAGGCCGACGACCTGTTCTCGGTGCTGATGGGTGAGGACGTCGAAGCCCGGCGCTCCTTCATCCAGCGCAACGCCAAGGACGTCCGCTTCCTCGACATCTGAGTCGGCTCAGCTGACTGCCTGAAAGGACTTCTGACCAGCAATGGCCGACGAAACCACCCCGACCGCCGAGAACACCGAAGAGGAAGGCCAGCAGCTGCGCATCGAGCCCGTCGGGCTCGAGACGGAGATGCAGCGCTCCTACCTCGACTACGCGATGTCCGTCATCGTCTCCCGCGCGCTGCCCGACGTACGGGACGGCCTCAAGCCCGTCCACCGGCGTGTGCTGTACGCGATGTACGACGGCGGCTACCGGCCCGAGAAGGGCTTCTACAAGTGCGCCCGCGTCGTCGGTGACGTCATGGGCACCTACCACCCGCACGGCGACTCCTCGATCTACGACGCCCTGGTCCGCCTGGCCCAGCCGTGGTCGATGCGGATGCCGCTGGTGGACAGCAACGGCAACTTCGGCTCGCCGGGCAACGACCCGGCGGCGGCCATGCGCTACACCGAGTGCAAGCTGATGCCGCAGGCCATGGAGATGCTCCGGGACATCGACGAGGAGACCGTCGACTTCACGGACAACTACGACGGCCGTAACCAGGAGCCGACGGTCCTGCCGGCGCGCTTCCCGAACCTGCTGGTCAACGGCAGCGCCGGAATCGCGGTCGGCATGGCCACCAACATCCCGCCGCACAACCTGCGCGAGGTCGCGGCCGGTGCGCAGTGGGCGCTGGAGCACCCGGAGGCCTCCCACGAGGAACTCCAGGACGCGCTCATCGAGCGGATCAAGGGCCCCGACTTCCCGTCCGGCGCCCTCGTCGTCGGCCGCAAGGGCATCGAGGAGGCGTACCGGACCGGTCGCGGCTCCATCACGATGCGCGCGGTGGTGGAGGTCGAGGAGATCCAGAACCGCCAGTGCCTGGTGGTCACCGAACTCCCGTACCAGACCAACCCCGACAACCTCGCGCAGAAGATCGCCGACCTGGTCAAGGACGGCAAGATCGGCGGCATCGCCGACGTCCGCGACGAGACCTCCTCGCGGACCGGCCAGCGTCTGGTCATCGTCCTCAAGCGGGACGCCGTCGCCAAGGTCGTGCTGAACAACCTGTACAAGCACACCGACCTGCAGACGAACTTCGGCGCGAACATGCTGGCGCTGGTGGACGGGGTGCCGCGCACCCTGTCGATCGACGCGTTCATCCGCCACTGGGTGCAGCACCAGATCGAGGTCATCGTCCGGCGCACCCGCTTCCGCCTGCGCAAGGCGGAGGAACGCGCGCACATCCTGCGCGGTCTGCTCAAGGCGCTGGACGCGATCGACGAGGTCATCGCGCTGATCCGGCGCAGCAACACCGTCGAGATCGCGCGCGAGGGCCTGATGGGCCTGCTGGAGATCGACGAGATCCAGGCGAACGCGATCCTGGAGATGCAGCTGCGCCGCCTCGCCGCGCTGGAGCGGCAGAAGATCGTCGCCGAGCACGACGAGCTCCAGGCGAAGATCAACGAGTACAACGCGATCCTCGCCTCCGAGGCGCGTCAGCGCACCATCGTCAGCGAGGAGCTGGCGGCCATCGTCGAGAAGTTCGGCGACGACCGGCGCTCCAAGCTGGTGCCCTTCGACGGTGACATGTCCATCGAGGACCTGATCGCCGAAGAGGACATCGTCGTCACGATCACCCACGGCGGTTACGTCAAGCGCACCAAGACCGAGGACTACCGCTCGCAGAAGCGCGGCGGCAAGGGCGTCCGCGGCACGAAGCTCAAGCAGGACGACCTCGTCGACCACTTCTTCGTGTCCACCACGCACCACTGGCTGCTGTTCTTCACCAACAAGGGCCGCGTCTACCGGTCCAAGGCGTACGAGCTCCCGGACGCCGGGCGCGATGCGCGCGGTCAGCACGTCGCGAACCTGCTGGCCTTCCAGCCGGACGAGAAGATCGCCCAGATCCTCGCGATCCGCGACTACGACGCCGCGCCGTACCTGATCCTGGCCACCAAGGGCGGTCTGGTGAAGAAGACGGCGCTCAAGGACTACGACTCCCCCCGTTCGGGTGGTGTCATCGCGATCAACCTCCGGGAGACGGAGGACGGCAGCGATGACGAGCTGATCGGTGCCGAGCTGGTGTCGGCCGAGGACGACCTGCTGCTCATCAGCAAGAAGGCGCAGTCGATCCGCTTCACGGCGACCGACGAGGCGCTGCGCCCGATGGGCCGCGCCACCTCCGGCGTGAAGGGCATGAGTTTCCGCGGCGGGGACGAACTGCTCTCCATGAGCGTGGTCCGGCCCGGTACCTTCGTCTTCACCGCGACCGACGGCGGCTACGCCAAGCGGACGCCGGTGGACGAGTACCGCGTCCAGGGCCGCGGTGGTCTGGGCATCAAGGCAGCGAAGATCGTGGAGGACCGCGGTTCGCTCGTCGGCGCGCTGGTGGTCGACGAAACGGACGAGATTCTCGCGATCACCCTCAGCGGTGGTGTGATTCGTACGCGCGTCAATGAAGTCAGGGAGACCGGCCGTGACACCATGGGCGTTCAGCTGATCAACCTGGGCAAGCGGGACGCCGTGGTGGGCATCGCGCGGAACGCCGAGGCCGGTCAGGATGCCGACGAGGTCGATGACGAGAACGCGTCGGAGACCGAGGAAGCCGATGGACAGGCCGTTGAGGCCGCCGAGGGCACGCAGCCTTCGGCTGGGGAGCACGAGGAGTAAGTCGTGAGTGGATCCACGGGCGCCGGACCGGCCAAGACTGGAGCGAACGGTGCCCGTGGCCCCGCCGCGGATTCTCAAGGCGGGGGCACCCCCGCAAAGGGCAGGGGGAGCACCGTGACGGACACCCGAGGGCCGAAGCCGAAGGCGGGCGCGGCCCAGGAGCCGGGCGCGCAGCCGTACAAGCCGCCGCAGGCCTACGCCGCGCCCACGGGCCCTGCCGCGCCGCGGCAGGCGCGTCCGGGGGTGCGTACGGCGCCGCGGACGCGCAAGGCGCGGCTGCGGGTGGCGAAGGCCGACCCTTGGTCGGTGATGAAGGTCAGCTTCCTGCTGTCGATCGCGCTCGGCATCTGCACGGTCGTGGCGGCCGTGGTGCTGTGGATGGTCATGGACGCGATGGGCGTCTTCTCGACCGTCGGCGGCACCATCAGCGAGGCGACCGGCTCCAACGAGAGCAACGGCTTCGACCTCCAGTCGTTCCTGTCGCTGCCGCGGGTACTGATCTTCACCTCGGTGATCGCGGTGATCGACGTCGTACTGGCGACGGCGCTGGCGACGCTGGGCGCGTTCATCTACAACGTCTCGGCCGGCTTCGTGGGCGGTGTGGAGCTCACGCTCGCCGAGGACGAGTGACCTGACTGACCTGCGGGGACGCCCCCGCGGAACGGATTTGGGACCTGCCGGGTCTGTGCGCTAACCTTCAGGAGTCAGCGCGCAGCGCGGATGGGGCTATAGCTCAGTTGGTTAGAGCGCATCCCTGATAAGGATGAGGCCACAGGTTCAAATCCTGTTAGCCCCACAGTGCCGAAGACCCCCAGCCGATCGTGGTTGGGGGTCTTCGCGTTGGGTGACCCCGGGGCTGTGGGCGTGCCCGTTTAGGGTGCTGTGCATGGACAATGAACCGCAGCCGCAGGCCTTGCACTTCCACCAGGACTATCTCGACGCCGTCCGCACGGGACGGAAGACGACGACCGTGCGCTTTCGGGACCCGGTCGCCGAGGGTCCGGTCGACATGGTCTTCGAGCTGGACGAGGAACTGGTGCTCCCGGGTGTCGTCACGGGGCTCGCTCCGAAGACGGTCGGCGAGCTGACCGAGGAGGACGCCGTCGCCGACGGGTTCCGGGACCTCGCGGAGTTGCACGACCGGCTGCGGTACCACTATCCCGACCTCGCTCCTACGGATGAGGTCACCGTCGTCCATTTCCGCGTGGCGGCGGACGACCGGTGAGGTCCGGGGCCTCCGCGTTGGGCCGGTCGAGTGGCGCCGGAGGGGGGCCCGCAGATAACCGATCGGTATCGGTCGGTGTGTATTGTGGGCCGTCAGAAGTCCCCAACGTCAACGAAAGACGAGGTCGCGCGGTGAAGAAGCTGCTCCTGGTCGCACTGGCCGCCATCGGCGGGCTCCTCGTGTACCGCCAGATCCAGGCGGACCGCGCCGAGCAGGACCTGTGGACGGAGGCAACCGACTCCGTGCCTTCTGGTTCCGGCGTGTGAGACCCACCGTTTCCCATAGGGCCCCGGCTGCCGCTGCTGCCGGGGCTTTGTGCTGTTCCGGTACGGAATCTTGCGGTACGCAAAGTTCGGGCTTGCGGGAGTGAATCCGGGGTGTGGGTGCGCGTGATGGGGCGGGTACGCAGGACGGTGCTGGCCGGGACGGTCGCCGTGGGGCTCGCCGTGGGGCTGGCCGTCGGGGCGCCGGGGGCCGCGGTCGCGGCCGGACCCGCGCCCGGGCCGCCGCCGGAGTACCGCGCGGCCGACGGGGCCCGCACGGTCCGGGGCAAGCCCTCCAGCGCCGACGCCCCGCTGCTGGAACCCGGGGCGGTCTACGAGGACACCCTCTTGCCCGGTGAGCGCTTCTACCGGCTCGCCCTCGACGACACCTCCGACGTCTACGTCTCCGCCGTGGTGCGGCCCGCCCGGGGCGCCAAGGTGGGCTTCAGCGACGGCATCGAGGTCGAGGTCATGACCAAGGAGGGGCGGCGCTGCCCCGACCCGGGGCGGGCGGGCTTCGCTTACGACCCCGTGCCGATCGGCGCGGCGGCGGTCCGGCGGGTCCGGGAGGACGCCGAATGCCAAGCGGCCGGCATCTACTACGCCAAGGTGACGCGGACAGCGGCCAAGGACTCCGCCCAGGGGCCGTGGCCGGTGGAACTGCTGGTCCGGCGCGAGCCCGGGCTGGGCGGTGCCGTGCCGACGGAGGCGCCCCGGGCGCGGCCCTCGGCCTCGCCGACGCTGCCGGGTACGGAACCGGTGGCCCGGAGCGGCGGGACCGGCTTCAACGACGCGCGGGCCCTGGGCAGCGGGGTGTGGCGCGACGAGCTGCGGCCCGGGCAGACCCGGTTCTACCGCGTCCCGCTGGACTGGGGGCAGCAGTTGGGGATCGGCGCGGAGATCGCGGCCGCCGAGATGACCAAGCCGTACGGCTCCGCCGCCGGCGGGCTCACCGTCGCGCTGTACAGCCCCTACCGGGGCCCGGTCGACTCCGAGGACACCTCGTACGACGGCAAGCAGGCGGCCGTCACCCTCCCGAAGACGGCGCCGGTGGCGTACGGGAACCGCTTCTCGGCCGACGCCGGGGTGCGCGGGACGGCGGTGGCCGGCTGGTACTACCTCGCGGTCACGCTGGGCGGGAAGGTCGCGGAGTTCACCCGGGACGCGACGCCGGTGCCGCTGACGCTGCGGATGGACGTCGGCGGCAGCCCCGGCACGGCGCCCGCGTACCGGGAGAGCCTGAGCGCGGCCGGGTTCGGGGTGGGCACCGCCGACCGGACGGCCGCGAAGGAGGGACTCACCGGACCGGAGGCCGCCGCGGCCGAGGACGACCGCGCGGTGCTTCGGGTGGTGGCCGGCGCGGGCTTCGGCACCGGGGCGGTGCTGCTGCTCGGGCTCGGGGGCTGGTTCCTGCTGGCGCGGCGGAGCGGCGCCCGCAGCGGCGGCTAGAGCCGTGTCCGGCTCGCGCCGCCCCGCCCCGCCCCACTAGATCCGGGTCAGCGCCCAGGCGCCGACCGCGAAGCAGAGCAGGGCGGCGGCGAGGACGGCGGCCGTGACCCGGTGCGGGGGCGGGGAGATGCCGGAGCGCACCGGGGGCGGCGGGGGCGGCGGGGGCACGGCCGGCGGGGCGAGGCGGAAGCTACCGGTATCCGAGGGGCCGTAGCCCACCGGGGGCGGACCGTACGAAGGGGGCGGTGGGGCCCCGGCGGCCTCGGGGGTGGCAGCGACGGCGGGCGCGGGGGGCGGGGCGGCGTCGGGGGTGACGGCGTCCGCGGGCGGCGGCGCCAGAGGTCCCTGGGGGCCGAAACCGGCGGGAAGCGGGCCGAGTTGGTCGAACACTTCCACGGGTTCTTCGTCCGGCGGGACCGGCGCCAGCAGCTCGACGGCCTCGGCAAGGGCCTTGCGCGCCCCTGTGGCGGTCCGGAACCGGTGCTCGGGGTTCGGGTGCAAGAGCCCCGCGATGACGCTCCACAGGGCCGCGGGGACGCCCTCGGGTGCGTCGGGTGCGCCCCGGCTCAGGAAGTGCTCCACCAGCTTCTGGGAGTCGGGCTTGCTCCCTTGCAGCAGGTACAGCGCTACCAGCCCGACGGCGAAGAGATCGGCCGGGAAATCCGGCTCCGCGCCCAGCATTTGCTCGGGGGCGAAGTACCCCGGCGTGCCGACCACGACGTGGGTGTCGGTGAGCCGGGGCTCACCCTTGCGCATCGAGATCCCGAAGTCGGACAGCCGCAGGTGCGGGCGGCCCGTTCCGGTCGCCTCCAGCAGGATGTTGGCCGGTTTGATGTCGCGGTGGACCACGCCCTCCGCGTGCACGGCCGCCAGCCCCGAGAGGAGCTGGTCGAGCAACGTGCACACGAAGCGGGGTGGCAGCGGTCCGTAGTCCCCGATCACGTGGGCGAGGGAACCGCCGCCGACGAGGTCCATGGTGAACAGGACCTTGTCGTCGTCCGCCGCCCAGCTGGCCGGGGCCAGCACGTGCGGGTGATCGATCCGCAGGGCCTGCTCGCGCACGAAGCGCAGCAGGGTGTGGGCGTCGCCTTGGAGGAGGACCTTCGCGGCGACGTACCGGCGACGGCGGTGATCCCAGGCCCGCCACACGGCGCCCGAACCACCGCGTCCGATCGGGTCGACCAGCTCGTACCGGCCGGCGAAGACCTCACCCATCGCCCTGTCCGCCCCCCGTCTTCGCGCGTCGGTCAGTTCTGGTGGGCCTCGTAGTGGGCGACCGCGTCGGAGGTGCGGCCGGCCCCGTAGACCCGGAGGAACTCGGCGAGTTCCGGATGGCTGGCGGCGAGCGTGTCCGCCGCGTCGATGATGTCGCCTGCGGCGGAGACCGAGCGCAGCAGGGACTGGATCTCGCGGACGACCCGCTTGACCGTGGGTGCGCCCGAACCGGTGGTCGTCTGACCGCTGTTGCTGAGCACGGAGCCGCCCTGGGTCCGCTTGATCTCGTCCATGCGGTCGGTGGCCTCCGCCGCGCTGACGCTGCCGTCGGCGACCTGGCCGGCGAGGTCCTGGAGTGCCTGGACCCGCTGGACGACGGCCGGGTTACCGATCTTGGCGCGCTGGCCGCTCATCAGCTGGGACAGCATCGGGGCCGACAGTCCGAGGACGGCAGCGAGCCGGGCCTGGTTCAGCCCCAGGTCGTCTATGAGCCGGCGGAAGAGCGCTCCCAACGGCTCGCCGTACCAACTGCGCTGGAGCTCTCTGGCTCTGGCCGTGGCCTCTTGCTGTACTGCGTCCACGCTGACAACTCCCCTTCGCTGGTGCGAACCTCGCGAGCATCTTACGGAGAGTGGTCGCGGGGCGGGAGTCCCTATCATTTTGCGGGATGAGGGGGTACACCCGGTACTCTGTTCTGCGGAACGACCACTCCTTCACCGGGGACGGGCGTATCCGTTTTCGGGGCCTTAGCTCAGTTGGTAGAGCGCTGCCTTTGCAAGGCAGATGTCAGGAGTTCGAATCTCCTAGGCTCCACACTCCGAAAGACCCTCCTGACCTGCACGAACGCAGGCCGGGAGGGTCTTTTCGCGTCCGGTGCGGCGGCCGTCGCGCAGCGGCGGCGCGGTGTTTCACGTGAAACCTCGGCCTCGACGTCGCCCCGGAGGAGTGCCGCGGCCGGCGGGACGGCTGCCTCGGCAGGGGGATCGCCCGGACGGGTCAGCCACGGGGCCGGGGCGGGGATGGTGGCCGAGAGTGGGGTGAGGCACTGTGGCCAGGGGGGCGACATCACGCCGGAGGCGCACACACCATGGGAATCTTCGACTTCCTGAAGTCCGACAAGAAGAGGCAGGAAGAGGCCGCCGAGAAGGCGAAGGAGCAGGTCGAGCAGCAGGCCCCGGCCAGGCCTGCGGGGCCCAACGACATGGGCGGGAAGTACACCGACCCCGCTTCGGCCGCCAGGGCGGCCGCCGCCCCGGCGCCGCCCAAACCGGCGGCCGGGCACGTGCAGCACAAGACGCCGACCCCCGCCTCGGCCGCCCACAAGGCGGTGCCCGCCGCGCCGAAGCCGCCGTCCGAGGCGCAGCGTACGTACATCGTCAAGGCAGGTGACTCGCTCTCCGCGATCGCCCGCCGCGAGCTGGGCAACGAGGGGCGCTGGCGCGAGCTCTACGCCATGAACAAGTCGGTCGTCGGCCCGAACCCCGACCTGATCCGGCCGGGCATGGTGCTCATGCTCCCGAGCTGACGCCGCAGGCATGGTGGAGGGGCCCGGATCCACCGGATCCGGGCCCCTCCACCATGCCTTGCGTGCGGTCCGTTACGGCTGCGCGTCGCCGTTCGGGTCCGCCTCGTTCTCCTTCGCCGCCAGCTCGTCTTCGAAGCTCGCGGATCCGGCGTCGCGGCCCGGCACTTCGGTGGCGGCCGGCGGTTCCACCAGCCAGTCCGGGTTGGACTGCTGGTCCCACCACTTCCACACCACGAAGGCGGCGGCCGCCACCGCACCGATCACCGCGACGCCCTTGAGCAGCCGGCCCGCGCGGGCCCGCCGCTCGTGCCTGCGCACCAGCCGCTGCACTTCCTTGGCCGACACCTGGCCGCGCAGCGCCGCGAAGGCCGCCGTGGACCGTGACGCGGCCTCCTCCGCCATGGGCTGGGCCGCGGCGAGGGCGCTTTCGATCCGGGGCTGCGTGTAGTCGGCTGCCTGGCGCGCCGCCCGGCGCGTCTGGTGCACGGCGGTCGTGGCGGCGCGGTCCACGGGCGGCGGCACGTGCGCCCGCGCGGCCTTCAGCCGTGGGTGCAGGTGGCTGTCGTAGGTCGTGCGGGCCTGGCGGGCGGCCTCCGAGGCCGCGTACGAGACCTTCGGCGCCAGCCGCTCGTTCGCCTCGTGCGCGTAGTGCACAGCCGCGTCCTTGGCGGTTTCTGCGTACGGCGCCACCACTTCCGCTGCGTGCCGCATGCTTTCCCTGGCACTCTCGGCTGCCAGGCGCACGCTGTCCTTGCGGGTCACGGGATCCTCCTCCTCGGTGGCGGACACAGTTCACCTTTCCACCCTTTGACGGATCATGCCTGTCCCCACGCCAACGGGCATGCGCGACAAGGCATACGGGTGGAGGATTTCCCCGGGCCGGGCCGCACCGTGGGAGGATCGGACACCACAGTGAGCACGAGGAAGGCAGATCCCGTTGGCCGAGAAGCTCTACGCCACCTTGAAGACGAACCACGGCGACATCGAGATGGAGCTGCTGGCGAACTTCGCTCCGAAGACCGTACGGAACTTCGTGGAGCTGGCCACCGGCGAACGCGAGTGGACGAGGCCGACGGACGGTCAGAAGACCACGGACCCGCTGTACGACGGCACGGTCTTCCACCGCATCATCAGCGGTTTCATGATCCAGGGCGGCGACCCGCTCGGCAACGGCACCGGCGGCCCGGGGTACCAGTTCGCCGACGAGTTCCACCCGGACCTGGCCTTCACCAAGCCGTACCTCGTCGCCATGGCCAACGCCGGCCCCGGCACCAACGGCTCCCAGTTCTTCATCACCGTCGCGCCCACCGCCTGGCTGACCCGCAAGCACACCATCTTCGGCGAGGTCACCGACAAGGTCAGCCAGAAGATCGTGGACGACATCGCGGCCCTGCCGACCAATCCGCGCACCGAGCGGCCGTTGGACGACGTGATCATCCAGAGCGTGGTCGTAGAGAAGCGCTGAGCCCCCGCGGCGCCGTACGGGAACCTTTCCGCCCCGCCCGTCCGTCCTCGGTACGTACCGTGACCGGACCGGTGGGGCGGCGTCCCGCGCCGGCCCCGCCGTAGACCGAGGGGACCGATGGACACCGACCGTCTGCCGGGCTGTTACCGCCACCCGGACCGCGACACGGGGATTCGCTGCGTCCGCTGCGAGCGCCCGATCTGCCCCGAGTGCATGATCAGCGCCTCGGTCGGCTTCCAGTGCCCCGAGTGCGTCCGTGAGGGCTCCGGCACTGGCCACGGCCCCGCCGCGAACGCGCCGCGGACCCTGGCCGGCGGTGTGGTCGCCGCCGACCCGCACCTGGTCACCAAGATCCTCATCGGCCTCAACGTCGCGCTCTTCCTCGTCGCGCAGCTGGTGCCCGGCCTGCCCGTACGGCTGGAGCTGCTCGGCCGCTACGTGGAGTACTACGGAGGCCCTCTGGAGGGGGTGTCCACCGGCGAGTACCACCGCCTGCTGACCTCGGTGTTCCTGCACACCGAGTGGTGGCACCTGATCGGCAACATGATCGGCCTGTGGGTGCTCGGTGGCCCGCTGGAGGCCGCGCTGGGCCGGGTCCGCTACCTCGCGGTGTACCTGTTGTCGGGCCTGGGCGGCAGCGTCCTCGTCTATCTGCTGACCGCGCCGAACACGGCGACCCTCGGTGCGTCGGGCGCCATCTTCGGCCTGCTCGGCTCCACGGCCGTCCTCGCGCGCCGGATGCGGTACGAGATGCGCCCGGTGATCATCATGCTCGCCCTGATGCTGGGGCTGACCTTCGTCCAGGTCGGCGGCATCAGCGTGTCATGGCAGGCGCACGTCGGCGGCCTGGTCACCGGGGCGCTGGTCACGCTGGGGCTGCTGCTGCCCGCCTCCGGCAGGAAGCGGGCCCTGGTCCAGTGGGGGAGCTGCGCGGCGGTGTTCCTGCTGGCAGTCGTGCTGATCATGGTCAGAACGGCCGGGCTGTCCGCACTCACCTGATCACACCGGCGTCAACTCTCCACAGAGTTATCCACAGATCTTCTGCCTTTTCCTCAGGTGTGGATGACGCTGTGGATAACTCATGGGGAGAGCTTCCGTCGACGGTGGGATTGCGCTATGCCGGCCGGGCTACTTCCACTGCGTGGAGACGCCGAACCCCGCCGCGATGAAGCCGAAACCGACCACGATGTTCCAATTGCCCAGTGATTCGATGGGCAGCTGGGTGTCGGTCACATAGAAGACGACGATCCAGGCCAGGCCGATCAGGAAGAACGCCAGCATGACCGGGGCGACCCAGCTGCGGTTCGTCAACCTGATCGCCTGCGGCTGCCGCGTCGGCGGCGGCGTGTAGTCGTCCTTCTTGCGGATACGTGACTTCGGCACGAGGGGCTCTCCTGTCGATGCGCTGGGGACCTTGCCTGCCCCGGGCGTCCGTTAGCGTAGTGGACCTGTGGCGTTGAAGGAGAAGGGTACGTTGAGCGATTCCGACGACTCCTCCGCGGGTCCCCGCCGCCGGCTCCGCCCGGTCCGGCTGCTGACCGCCGCCGTTTTCGCCCTCGCGGGCCTCATCTTCGTCACCAGTTTCAACACGTCCAAGGGTACGAACATCCGCACGGACGCCTCGCTCCTCAAGCTCTCCGACCTGATCCACGAACGCAGCCAGAACAACGCGGAGCTGGAACAGACCACCGCTGCCGTACGCGGCCAGGTGGACGCCCTCGCCGAGCGCGACGACGGCAGCAGCAAGGCCGAGGACGCCAGGCTGGCGGCCCTGCGCGCGGCCTCGGGCACCGAGGAGATCTCCGGCAAGGGGCTCACGGTCACCCTCAACGACGCTCCGCCGAACGCCACGCCCCGCATCCCCAACGTGCCCGACCCCCAGCCCAACGACCTGGTCATCCACCAGCAGGACCTCCAGGCCGTGGTGAACGCGCTGTGGCAGGGCGGCGCCACCGGCATCCAGATCATGGACCAGCGCCTGATCTCCACCAGCGCCGTGCGCTGCGTCGGCAACACCCTGATCCTCCAGGGCCGGGTCTACTCGCCCCCCTACAAGGTCTCCGCGGTCGGCGACCCGGGCGCGTTGCGCAAGGCGCTGGCGGCCTCCCCGGCCCTGCAGAACTACCAGCTGTACGTCACCGCGTACGGCCTCGGCTGGAAAGTGGACGAGCACAAGGCGCTGACACTGCCCGGCTACTCCGGCACAGTGGACCTCCACTATGCGAAGCCGGTGGAACCCGCCACGCCCACGCCCACGCCCTGACGTCGTACTGCGCCTGCTGGTACGGACGTTCAGCGAACTGTGCCTGACGGCCGGGACGCTGATCGTGCTGTTCGTGGCGTACCTGCTGCTGTGGACGGGGGTCCGGGCCGACCGGGCCATGGACGGCGAGGTGGCCCGGCTGCGCGAGAGCTGGGCGGCGGCCCCCGAGCGGCCCGCGGGGCACGCCGCCCCCGCGCCTACCGCCCCCGCCCCCGCGCCCGCCGCCCGGCCGCCGCTGGCCGACGGGCAGGCCTTCGCCGAGATGTACGTCCCACGCTTCGGCGCCGACTGGAACAAGCCGCTGCTGGAGGGCACCGGCCCCGAGCCGCTCAAGCGCGGCCTCGGCCACTACCCGGGCTCGGCCCGCCCCGGGGAGAGCGGGAACGTCGCCGTGGCCGGGCACCGGCGGACGTACGGGGACCCCTTCAAGGACGTGCCGGAGCTGCGTCCCGGGGACGCCGTGATCATCAAGGACGCCGCGGCCTGGTACACGTACACCGTCCGGTCGGAGCCCCTGCGCATCCTGCCCACCGAGACCGGGGTGGTCGATCCGGTGCCGCGGCGCTCGCCCTTCGCCACCCCGGGCCGGTACCTGACGCTGACCACCTGCGAGCCCGAATGGGGCCACAGCCACCGCCTGGTGGTGTGGGCGGAGCTCACCGGAACCCGCCCGGCCGCCCAGGGACCGCCGGAGGGATTGCCGAGGTGACCCCCCTCTTACGGCCGCTGGCTTTAGTCTGTTGCGGTACCGCTCCCGCGGTGCGTGGGAGGAACGTGGAACGAGAGGGGAGCAGGCGCGATGTACGGCTGGATCTGGCGGCACCTGCCCGGCACCGCATGGGTACGCGCACTGATCTCGCTCGCACTGGTCCTGGCGGTGGTGTTCGTGCTGTTCCAGTACGTCTTCCCGTGGGCCGAGCCGCTCCTTCCGTTCAACGACGTGACGGTGGACGAGGGATCGGGAGCTGCTCCGTGAGCGCGCGCATTCTGGTTGTCGACAACTACGACAGCTTTGTCTTCAATCTGGTCCAGTACCTCTACCAGCTCGGCGCCGAGTGCGAGGTGCTGCGCAACGACGAGGTGGAGCTCGCCCACGCCCAGGACGGTTTCGACGGCGTACTGCTCTCCCCCGGCCCGGGCACCCCGGAGGAGGCCGGCGTCTGCGTCGACATGGTCCGGCACTGCGCCGGGACGGGCGTCCCGGTCTTCGGCGTCTGCCTCGGCATGCAGTCGATGGCCGTCGCCTACGGGGGCGTCGTCGGTCGGGCGCCGGAGCTGCTGCACGGCAAGACCTCGCCGGTGGTGCACGAGGGGCTCGGCGTGTTCGCCGGACTGCCGTCGCCGTTCACCGCGACCCGCTACCACTCGCTCGCGGCGGAGCCGGGGACCCTGCCCGACGCGCTGGAGGTCACCGCGCGCACCGAGGACGGGATCATCATGGGGCTCCGGCACCGGGAGCACGACGTCGAGGGCGTGCAGTTCCACCCCGAGTCCGTGCTGACGCAGTGGGGCCACCGGATGCTCGCGAACTGGCTCGTGCGCTGCGGTGACGCCGGGGCCGTCGAGCGGTCGGTGGGCCTGGCCCCGGTGGTGGGCAAGGCCGTCGCGTGACAGCCGTCGCGCCGTCCGCCCCCACGGGGGGCCGGGCCGCGCGGCGCAGGGCGGCACAGGAGGCCGCGAAGCGTACGCACGCGCGGGCGCGCAAGGGGGGCGGCGGACGCCGCCGCAGGCGTCCGCGCCCGGGCGGCCCGCTGGTGGTGCTGAGCCGGGCCCTCGGGGAGCTGTTCATCACCGTCGGCGTGGTGCTGCTGCTGTTCGTCACCTACCAGCTCTGGTACACCAACGTGCTGGCGGAGCGGACGGCGGACGGGGCCGCGGGCTCGCTCCGGCAGAACTGGGAACGGGCCCCCGGCGGGCCGGCCGCGCCGCCCGTGGCGGCGTTCGAGCCCGGCCAGGGTTTCGCGATCCTGTACATCCCGAAACTGGACGTGAAGGTGCCGGTGGCGGAGGGCGTCAGCAAGACGCAGGTGCTCGACAAGGGGATGGTCGGGCACTACGGCGAGGGGCCGCTGAAGACGGCGATGCCGTCCGACGCGCAGGGGAACTTCGCGCTGGCCGGCCACCGGAACACCCATGGGGAACCGTTCCGCTTCATCAACCGGCTGGTCCCGGGCGACCCGATCGTGGTGGAGACCCGGGACGCGTACTACACCTACGAGATGACCTCCGCGCTGCCGCAGACCTCACCGGCCAACGTGTCGGTGATCAAGCCGGTTCCCCAGGGCTCCGGATTCACCGGCCCCGGCCGGTACATCACGCTGACCACCTGCACACCTGAGTTCACCAGCACCTACCGGATGATCGTATGGGGCAGGATGACCGGGGAACGCCCCCGCAGTCAGGGTGCCCCGCCCGCGTTGAACAGCCCGTAAGCCGACCGTACGTACGCCACAGAGGACGAATCCGCAGTGTCTCGTGCCCGCCGCCGCCGTTCCGCACCGCCGCCCCGGAGCCGCAGTGTGCTCGCCGGGTTCCTGAGCCTGCTGGGCGAGCTCCTGATCACCGTGGGCCTGGTCCTCGGCCTGTTCGTCGCGTACTCCCTGTGGTGGACGAACGTGCTCGCGGACCGGCAGGCGTCGGCGCGCGGCGACGAGGTCCGCCGGCAGTGGCAGACCGCCCCGGGGACGAACGCGCCCCAGCCGCCGGGGGCGCTGGACACTCAGGGCGGCATCGGGTTCCTGCACGTACCGGCGATGGACAACGGCGAGGTGCTGGTCAAGCCGGGCACGTCGCCGGAGGTGCTCAACGACGGGGTCGCCGGGTACTACACGGAGCCGGTCAAGGCGGCGCTGCCGTGGGAGGAGAAGGGCAACTTCACGCTCGCGGCGCACCGCGACGGGCACGGGGCGAAGTTCCACGACATCGACAAGGTGAAGACCGGCGACGCGGTCGTCTTCGAGACGCGCGACACCTGGTACGTGTACAAGGTCTTCGCCGAGCTGCGCCAGACCTCGAAGTACGACGTGGACGTGATCAACCCGGTCCCCAAGGAGTCGGGCAGGACGGCCCCGGGCCGCTACATCACGCTGACGACCTGCACGCCCGTGTACACCTCGAAGTACCGGTACGTGGTGTGGGGCGAGCTGGTGCGCACGGAGAAGGTGGACGCCGAGCGCACCCCGCCCGCGGAACTGCGCTGACGGGAACGGCCCGGCCCCGTCCCGGAGCGGGGAGGGGCCGGGCCGTTGCCGTGGCGCCGGGTTCAGCGGCGCGTGCCGCCGGTGAGGCCGCCGAAGAAGCCGCCGCCGTCCTGGCCCTTGACGGTGCGGACGTTGATCACCGTGCCGGCGGGCTGCGGAGTGCCGACCGCCGGGTTCGAGTCGAGGACCACTGCGTTGTCGTCCGTCGGACCGGCGAGGACCGAGCCGAAGACCAGGCCGCTCGCCTGGAGGGTCAGCTTGGCCTGGGCCACGGTCTGACCGGTCAGCGGCGGCACCGCCGTCGGCGTCGCGGCTGCGGCCTTGGCGATGCTGACGTTGACCGCCGTGCCCTTGGCGAGTTCCTGGCCCGGCGCGTACTGCTGCGCCACGATCGTCTTCGGCGCCGGCGTGGTGCCGGCCGGCGGGTCGACCTCGGTGACGCTGCCGAGCTTGAGCTTGGCGTCGGAGAGCAGCTTGGCCGCCGCGTCCTGGGTCTTGCCGGTGAGGTCCGGGACGGTGCCCTTCGCGATCTCCTTGGAGACGGTCAGGGTGATGACCGAGCCCTTCTCCGCCTCGACGCCGGACTTCGGGTCCTGGTCCAGGACGATGCCGGGCGACTGGTCGGACTCCACGAGCTTCTTCTCGACCTGGAAGTTCTTCGCCGTCAGCGCGGATTCGGCCGCCTCGTACTTCATCCTGATCACGTCGATGACCGCGACCTTGGGCGCGCCCGAGGAGATCTTCACCTTGACCGGGGAGTTCTTGTCGGCCTTGATGTCGGGTGCCGGGGTCTGCTGGCAGACGCGGCCCTTGGGCTGGTCGTCGCAGGGCATCTCGCCGTCCTGGACCACCGAGAGGCCGACGTTCTTGCCCCGCTCCTGGGCCGAGGCCAGGGTCTCGCCGATCAGCTTCGGGACGGAGGGCCGGTTGTCGGCGCCGCCGGTGAAGATGGTGCGGCCGATGAGGATGGCGCCGACCAGGACGAGGACGGCGGCGACGGCCAGCAGGACCGTCGAGGCGCGGCTCTTCTTCTGCGGCCGGCGGCCGTGGCCGCCCTGGTCGTAGCCGCCGTGGCCCTGGTCGCCGTACCCGTAGCCGCCGTCGCCCGGGGCGGCCGGGGGCATCATCGAGGTCTGGCCGGGGTCGGGGCTGCGCAGGGCGGTGGTGGGCGCGTCGTAGCCCTGGTGGCCGTAGCCGTGGCCCTGGTCGCCGTAGCCGTATCCGGCGGCGCCCATGGCGGCGGTCGCGGCGACGGGCTGGCCGTCGAGGCAGGCCTCGATGTCGGCGCGCATCTCGTCGGCGGACTGGTAGCGGTAGTCGGGGTCCTTGACCAGCGCCTTGAGGACGATGGCGTCCATCACCGGCGTGATCTCGGGGTCGAAGTTCGACGGCGGCTGCGGTTCCTCGCGTACGTGCTGGTAGGCGACGGCCACCGGGGAGTCGCCGACGAACGGCGGCCGGACGCAGAGGAGCTCGTAGAGCAGGCAGCCGGCGGAGTAGAGGTCGGAGCGCGCGTCGACCTGTTCGCCCTTGGCCTGCTCCGGGGAGAGGTACTGGGCGGTGCCGATCACGGCGGCGGTCTGCGTCATGGTCATGCCGGAGTCGCCCATGGCGCGGGCGATGCCGAAGTCCATGACCTTGACCTGGCCGGTGCGGGTCAGCATCACGTTGGCGGGCTTGATGTCGCGGTGCACGATGCCGGCGCGGTGCGAGTATTCGAGCGCCTGGAGGATGCCGATGGTCATTTCCAGGGTGCGCTCGGGCAGCAGCTTGCGGCCGGAGTGCAGCAGCTCGCGCAGGGTGGACCCGTCGACGTACTCCATCACGATGTACGGGATGGAGATGTTGTCTACGTAGTCCTCGCCGGTGTCGTAGACGGCGACGATCGCCGGGTGGTTGAGCGATGCGGCCGACTGGGCCTCGCGGCGGAACCGGGCCTGGAAGGACGGGTCGCGGGCGAGGTCGGCGCGCAGGGTCTTGACGGCGACGGTACGGCCGAGCCGGGTGTCGTGACCGAGGTAGACCTCGGCCATGCCACCACGGCCGAGCACGTGGCTCAGCTCGTACCGGCCGCCGAGGCGACGCGGCTCTTCCATACTTGCAGCCCTCTCCGTCAGTCCCGACCGCACCGGTGTGTGGTCCGGCGGTGTGCTGTTCGCGCAAAGGCTACCGGCCGATCGGAGGTGATCGTCTCGTGACCACAGGCTGATACGAGACCGGTACCGAGCGCTCGGATCCTGTCTCCGCTTCTCACCCCTTGCTCTTCACGACGGCTTCCATGACCGCCTTGGCGACCGGCGCCGCCAGGCCGCCGCCGGTGATGTCCTCGCGGTCGGCGGCGCTGTCCTCGATGACGACGGCGACGGCGACGGGGGAGGAACCGTCCGGGAGCTTGGCGTAGGAGATGAACCAGGCGTAGGGGCGCTTGGCGTTCTTCTCGCCGTGCTGGGCGGTACCGGTCTTGCCGCCGACCGTCACGCCCTTGATCTTGGCCGGGGTGCCGGTGCCGTTCTCGACGACGTTGACCATCATCTGCTGGACCTTCTGCGCGTTGGCGGCGGAGAGGGGCCGGCTCATCTCCTGCGGCTCGTGCTTCTCGATCACGTCGAGGTTGGGCGCGGTCAGCTGGTCGACCATGAAGGGCTTCATCAGCTTGCCGTCGTTGGCGATGGCCGCGGTGACCATGGCCATCTGGAGCGGGGTGGCGGCCGTGTTGAACTGGCCGATGGAGCTCTGCGCGTTGCCGTCCCGGCCCATGGTCTTGTCGTAGACGCTGGCGAAGGCGCGGACGGGGGTGTCGATGGTGCTGTTGAAGCCGAACTTCTGGGCCATGTCGACCATCTTGTCGCGGCCGACCTTGTCGCCCATGTTCGCGAAGACCGAGTTGCAGGAGACCCGCAGCGCGTTGTTCAGGCTCGACTTCTCGCAGCCGCTGGCGTGGTTGACCATCGGGGTCTTGGTGCCCGGCAGGATGTACGGCTCGGGGGTGTCCGTGGCCGCGTCGATGTCCGTGACGACGCCGTTCTCCAGCGCCGCGGCGGCCGTGACGACCTTGAAGGTGGAGCCCGGCGGGTAGGTCTCGCGCAGAGCGCGGTTGACGAGGTTCTTGTCCTCGCTGTCGTTGAGCTCGCGCCAGGCCTTGCCGTCGTCCTTGGAGAACCCGGCGAACTTGGACGGGTCGTAGGACGGCGTGCTGACCAGGGCCAGGATGGCGCCGGTCCGCGGGTCGATCGCCGCGACGGCGCCCTTCTTGGTGCCGAGCTGCTGGTAGGCGGCCTTCTGGGCGGCGGCGTTCAGCGTGGTGACCACGTTGCCGCCCTGCTTCTTCTCGCCCGTGAACATGCCGATGGTGCGGTCGAAGAAGAGCCGGTCGTCGTTGCCGGTGAGGATGCCGTCGTCGATGTTCTCCAGCTGAGTGGAGCCGAAGGCCTGCGAGGCGTAGCCGGTGACGGGCGCCCACAGCGGGCCGTCGAGGTACGTCCGCTTGAACTTGAAGTCGCTGCCGTCGGTGACCGCGGAGCCCGTGATGGGCTGGCCCTCGACGATGATGTTGCCGCGCTCGGTGGCGTACTGGGCGATCTGGACCCGGCGGTTCTCCTTGCGGGTGCTGAGTTCCTCGGCCTGGACGTACTGCAGCCAGTTCGTACGGATCAGCAGCGCGAGGACGAGCAGCCCGCAGAACAGCGAGATGCGGCGCAGGGGCTTGTTCATGACGGGCGGACCACCTGGGTCATCTCGGAGTCGGGGGACGGGGCGGGGGCCGGGGCCGGGCGGCGGGCGGTGTCGCTGATCCGGATGAGGATGGCGATGAGCACCCAGTTCGCGAGGACGGAGGAACCGCCCGAGGCGAGGAAGGGCATGGTCATGCCGGTGAGGGGGATGAGGCCCATGACTCCGCCGGCGACGACGAAGATCTGCAGCGAGAACGCGCCGGAGAGGCCGATGGCGAAGAGCTTGCCGAACGGGTCGCGGGCGGCGAGGGCGGTGCGGACGCCGCGCTCGATGATCAGGCCGTAGAGCAGGAGGAAGGCCATGACGCCGGAGAGGCCGAGTTCCTCGCCGACGGTGGAGAAGATGAAGTCGGAGTTGGCCGCGAAGCCGATCAGGTCGGAGTTGCCCTGTCCCCAGCCGGTGCCGAGGACCCCGCCGGAACCGAAGCTCATGATCGACTGGCCGACCTGCTCGCACGCGCCGGACTTGCTGTAGCAGGCGAAGGGGTCGAGCCAGGCGGTGACGCGGACCTTGACGTGGCTGGCGGTGGTGCCGACGACGACGGCGCCGCCGACCGACATGAGCAGGCCGATCACGATCCAGCTGGTGCGCTCGGTGGCCACGTACAGCATGATCACGAACATGCCGAAGAAGAGCAGCGAGGTGCCGAGGTCGTTCTCGAAGACGAGGACGAGCAGGCTCATCGCCCAGATCATCAGGATCGGGCCGAGGTCACGGCCGCGCGGCAGGTAGAGCCCCATGAACCGGCGGCTGGCCAGGGCCAGGGCGTCGCGCTTCACCATCAGGTAGCCGGCGAAGAAGATCGCGATCACGATCTTCGCGAACTCGCCGGGCTGGATGGAGAAGCCGCCGACGCTGATCCAGATCTTGGCGCCGAAGACGTCGGCGCCCAGGCCCGGGACGACGGGCAGGATCAGCAGGACCAGGGAGGCGGCCATGGAGATGTACGTGAACCGCTGGAGCACGCGGTGGTCCTTGAGGACCAGCAGCACCACCGCGAACAGGGCGAGGGCGAGCGCGGTGTACATCATCTGGCGCGGGGCGGACTCGGTGAACGTGCCGAACTGGCGCTTGGCGAGGTTCTGGAGCCGCTCGGACTGGTCGAGCCGGTAGATGATCACGAGCCCGAGCCCGTTGAGCAGCGTGGCGATCGGCAGCAGCAACGGGTCGGCGTACTTGGCGTAGCGGCGTACGACGAGGTGCGCGAGGCCGGCGAGCACGCCGAGGCCGAGCCCGTAGGTGAGCATGCCCGGGGGCAGCTTCCCGTGGACCGACAGGCCTACGTTGGCGTAGGCGAAGATCGGGATGACCACGGCGAACGCGAGCAGCAGGAGCTCGGTGTTCCGCCGGCTCGGCAGCTCGATCGCGCCGATGGTGGTCGTGTTGGTGACAACGCTCATGGTGTGGCAGGCCCCCTGTGCCCGCGTGTGGCTACGGCTTTTCGCACTGGGCGGCCAGCTGCTGCTCCGCGGGAGTCAGGCTGGGGCCGGGTGTCGGGCTGTTCTGCGCCTCGGCGGCGCGGCGGGCTTCGTCCTTCTTGCAGGCGGACACCTGGGCGCCGAGCTCGTCGATCTTCTTGCGGGCTCCGTCGAGGCTGCCTTCGCCGATATTGCCCTCGACCTGCTTGCGCTTGAAGGACGGCAGGTACTTCAGTTCGATGTCGGGGTGGTCCGTCTCCACCTGAGAGAGGTGGATCCAGGCGAGGTTCTGGCTGATGCCGCGGTACAGCGCGACGTGCTCGTCCTTGACGCCCACGTAGAACTGGGTCTGGGTCCAGCGGTGCCCGGCGTACACGCCGCCGCCGACCACACCCGCGACGAGCAGCAGCATCAGGGTCCGGGTGGTCCACTTGCGCCCTTTGCCGCGGCGCCTGCGGGGCTTGTCGTACGTGTCCTCGTAGCCGGAATCTGAGTCGTACGCGCTGCTGTCGGCGTCGCCGAAGCTGCCGTACCCACCGCCGCCCTGGCCCTGGTCGGGGTATCCGTAGCCGGGGTGGTCGCCGCTGCCGGGCGGGCCGAAGGCCCCCGCCGGCGGGGCGGCCGGGCGGCCGAGCCCGGAGGCGCGGCCGGCCGGGGTCTGCATGGCGTTGCCGTCGAAGAGCTGGTGCTGGTTCTCGGCGACCGCGCCGACGACCACGGGGGTGTCGTTCAGCTGGGCGGCGAGGGTGTCGCCGCTGTCGGTGTCGAGGACGTCGGCCACGATGCAGGTGATGTTGTCGGGGCCGCCGCCGCGCAGGGCGAGCTGGATCAGGGACTGCACGGTCTCGTGCGGGCCGTGGTAGTCGGCGAGGGTCTCCTCCAGGGTCTGGTGGGAGACGACGCCGGAGAGACCGTCGGAGCAGATGAGGTAGCGGTCACCGGGCCGGACCTCGCGGATGGACAGGTCCGGTTCGACGATGTCGCCGCTGCCGAGGGCCCGCATCAGCAGCGAGCGCTGCGGGTGGGTGGTGGCTTCCTCTTCGGTGATGCGGCCCTCGTCGACGAGGCGCTGCACCCAGGTGTGGTCCTGGGTGATCTGCGTGAGGACGCCGTCGCGCAGGAGGTAGGCGCGGGAGTCGCCGACGTGGACGAGGCCGAGGCGCTGGCCGGTCCACAGGAGGGCGGTCAGGGTGGTGCCCATGCCCTCCAGCTGCGGGTCCTCCTCGACCATGACGCGCAACTGGTCGTTGGCGCGCTGCACGGCGACGCTGAGGGCGGTGAGGATGTCGGAGCCCGGGACGTCGTCGTCGAGCTGCACGAGGGTGGAGATCACCTCGGAGCTGGCGACTTCGCCGGCGGCCTGGCCGCCCATGCCGTCGGCGATCGCGAGGAGGCGGGGGCCGGCGTAACCGGAGTCCTCGTTGCCCTCGCGGATCATGCCCTTGTGCGATCCGGCGGCGAACCGCAGGGACAGACTCATGCGCACCTGCCCTGTCGACGCTGCCTCCGGGTACAACCGGTCTCGAGCCACACTGCCCACCCTCCGGTCGGGAGCGCGCTCGGGTCCGTGTCCCCGCTGGGACGGACCGCCGCGGCTCGCTCGCTCCGCTCGCTCATTCTCGTACTACTTCCGCAGCTCGATGACGGTCTTGCCGATGCGGATCGGGGCGCCCGGCGGGATGGGCGTCGGGGTGGTCAGCCGGGTCCGGTCGAGATAGGTGCCGTTGGTGGACCCGAGATCCTCGACGATCCACTGGCCGTCGGTATCGGGGTAGATCCTGGCATGGCGGCTGGACGCGTAGTCGTCGTCCAGCACGATCGTGGAGTCGTGGGCGCGGCCCAAGGTGATCGTCTGCCCGGACAGGGCGACCGTGGTGCCCGTGAGGGTGCCCTCGGACACGACGAGTTTGGTGGGCGCCCCACGGCGCTGCCGCTGCTGCGGGGGCGCGCTGGCGCGCCCCGTCTGCTGCGGGGCACCGCCTGCGCCGCCGCCGCGGCGGGAGCCGCGTTGCGTGACTCTCGTTCCGAAGAGGTCGCTGCGGATGACCTGAACGGCCACGATGACGAACAGCCACAGAACGGCCAGGAAACCCAACCGCATGACCGTCAGGGTCAGCTCTGACATTGCCCCCGCTTCACCCTTCGGCTTGCCGGTAAATGATGGTGGTGCTGCCCACGACGATCCGCGAGCCGTCGCGGAGCGTAGCGCGGGTGGTGTGCTGCCCGTCCACCACGATGCCGTTGGTGGACCCGAGATCCTGGATCGTCGGGGGCGTTCCGGTCCGGATCTCACAGTGCCGGCGCGATACGCCGGGGTCGTCGATCCGCACATCGGCCTCGGTGCTTCGGCCGAGTACGAGCGTGGGGCGCGAGATCTGGTGGCGGGTGCCGTTGATCTCGATCCAGCGGCGCGTGCTGCCCGGGGCGCCCGGTCCCGGGCCGGGGGCGGCACCGGGGCTGCCCCTGCGCGCTGCGGGGCCGCCGGGCGGCGGCGCGCTCGGCATGGGCGGGGCGTCGACCGGGGGGTACCCGTAGCCGCCCTGCTGCGGAGCCTGGCCCTGCCCCTGGGGGGCGCCCTGCTGGGAGGTGCTGGAGGCGAGGGTGCGACTGCGCACGCGGTAGAGACCGGTGTCCAGGTCGTCGGCCTTCTCCAGGTGCACCTTGATCGGGCCCATGAAGCTGTAGCGCTGCTGCTTGGCGTAGTCGCGGACGAGGCCCGCGAGCTCGTCGCCGAGCTGGCCGGAGTACGGGCTCAGGCGGTCGTAGTCGCCGGTGCTGAGCTCCACGATGAAGTCGTTGGGTACGACGGTCCGCTCGCGGTTCCAGATGGTGGCGTTGTTGTCGCACTCGCGCTGGAGGGCGCCGGCGATCTCCACCGGCTGGACTTCGGACTTGAAGACCTTGGCGAAGGTGCCGTTCACCAGACCTTCGAGTCGCTGCTCGAACCGCTTCAGAACTCCCATGGGGCACCTCCTCCGTCGTTGTCGCCCTGTACTGCTTACTGATCGTATCCACGCGTGGCGGATTCGGGTGGTTCCCCTCCGGTCCCGTGCGCAGGAGTGTTGGTCCTCACAGGGATCGTAGGGGCGCTCCAGGGACAGTGTCCCGCACCGGGAGCGGAGTGCGGGAGGGGACCGTCGTGGCGGTGGTGGCGGGTGGACGGAAAGCGATGTGATTCCACCCCGTCCGACGTGCTAATGTTTCGACGTCGCCAGGGGAACGGCCCGAAAGGGAAGAACCGCTGGGGAGCTGCTCGGGCGAGTGGCGGAACGGCAGACGCGCTGGCTTCAGGTGCCAGTGTCCTTCGGGACGTGGGGGTTCAAATCCCCCCTCGCCCACTGAGGACGCCGATGAAACGGTGTTCTTGGCAACGACGAAACGGTCGTCATCGCGAAAGCGGTGGCGGCCGTTTTGCTTTGTCCCGCGGAGGGTTCGTGGGCGGGGCGTGGGTGGGGTGGTCGGGCGGCCGCCTTCGTGATCGCGGCGCTGAGGCTGCGTCAGGCGCGTGGGCGCCGGTGACGTACGTCATGACCGGACCGTGGGTTGTGCACGGAAGCCGGTGACATCCGTCCCGCTGGACCGCCGGCCGCCGCGAGCAGAGTGGGGGCATGGGGACGGTCCACGGGGAAACGACGGGAAGGCCGGCCGTGGTGTGGCTGGTGACCCTGCTGAGGGACTTGGCCGGTTGGCTGCGGCGCGAGCCGGTGGCGGTGCCCGAGGGGGTTCGGGCGATCTCGCATTCCGCGGACGCGCGGCTGGTGCTCTGGGCGGTGGCCGGGGCGGACCTGGTCGTCGAGGTCGTCGTCGACGCGATGGTCCCGCCCGCGCTGCGGGTGTGGCACCTGCTGTGGGTCGGGGGCACGCTCGTGCTCTGCGCCGGGGTCTGCGCGATGACCGTCCGGACGCCGCATCTGCTGGACGGTGGGGTGCTGTGGCTGCGGACCGGGCCCTTGCGCGGGCTGTGCCTGCCGCTGTCGCAGGTGGTGGGCGTGCGGGCCGAGCACGGGCTGACGGTCGGGCACGGGCTGCGGAGGGCACCGGACGACGGGGAGGCGGTGGCGTGCTCCGTCACCAGTGCCACCACCGTCGTCCTCGTCCTGTCGGAGCCGGTGGCGGTGCGGTTCCGGCGGGGCGGCCCCGTCATGGCCCGCCGGGTCCGGTTCGCTGCGGACCGGCCGGCCGAGGCCGCACGGCTGATCAGGGAGGCGACGTTGCGGGCCGGCGGGGGGTCAGAGGAGGGCGCTGCAGGGCCACTTCGGCCAGCTCGGGAACGCACCGACCGCGCCGACGCCTTGCGCGAGGCCGGGGACACCTGAGGGCCGCTCGCCGTCCTCGTCGTCCCGCCCGGCGACTTTCGTCGCGCAACGCGCGACGAAGGAGGACGGCCGACGGCGTGTCCCGGTGTCTAGGGTCGGGCTCGTGGATGCGACGGCGAGGATGCGAGCGGGCTGGGACTGGTTGAAGGGTCCCGAGCCGTGGACCCGGCGCACCCTGGCGGTGGACCTGGCGCTCGTCGGAGTGCTGGTGGTGCTCGGGCTCGGTGTGGAGGAGCTCGACCACGGCTCCGAGCAGCGGATGCTGGCCAGTGCGGTCGCCGTGGCCCTGCTGGTGCTGCTGCGGCGACGGCTGCCGGTGGCGACGCTGGTCGTGGCGGCGGCCGTGTCCCCGTTCCTGCCCGGAACCCTGCTGGTCACGAGTCTGCTGGGCTGGTCGGCGGGGCGCCGGATCGTCGGGGTGGGGCGGGCGCTGGGCGCCTTCACGGTGGCCTTCGTCGCCGAGGTCGGCCTGAGCGTGGTGGAGCAGGGGTCGTACATGCGGCCGCTACTGGTGATCGTCTTCTCGGCGCTGATGTTCCTGGCGACCACGGTGATGCCGGGGCTGGCCAGCCGCTACTGGTCCCAGCGCCGCACCCTGCTGCGTGCCCTCCAGGAGCGCAACGGGCAGCTGATGCGCGAGCGGGCCATGGTCGCCGGCCAGGCCCGGCTGCGGGAACGGCAGCGGATCGCCCAGGACATGCACGACAGCCTGGGCCACCAGCTGGCGCTCATCTCCGTGCACACGGGTGCGCTGGAGGTGGATCCGAAGCTCACCGACCACCAGCGCGAGGCGGTGGGCGTGCTGCGGCAGGCCTCGGTCGCGGCCATGCACGAGCTGCGCGAGGTCGTCGGGATCCTCCGCGACGGGGTCGAGGCCCCGGTCCCGGCCGAAGAGGCGGCGCAGCCCGCGGCGCGCGGCGTGGCGGGCATCGCCGCGATCGTGGAGGCGGCCCGGAGCGTCGGGACCGACGTAGGGCTGACCACCTCGGGGCAGCCGAGGCCGTTGGCCGCGGCCTGTGACCACGCGGCCTACCGGATCGTGCAGGAGGCGCTGACGAATGCCTACAAGCACGCCCCCGGCGCGCGGATCACTGTGGAGCTGCGGTACGAGGACGACTCGCTGGTGGTGGAGATCGCCAACGGTCCCGCGGCCGGAGCGGGCGACGCCGACGTGGTGTCGGGCGGACAGGGGCTGACCGGGCTGCGGGAGCGGGCCCGGCTGGTGGGCGGGATGGTGTACGCGGGCGCGGCCGAGGGCGGCGGGTTCCGGGTGGCCGGTGTGCTGCCGTACGGAGCGGAGCCGGCGGGGGCGGAGGAGGTGGCCGACGACTTCGGCCAGCAGGCACGGCCGCCGGTGCTGAAGGACGCGCCGCCGATGGACTGGGCGGCGGTCGACCGTGAGCTGGAGGTGCCCGGGCGCACCCGGACCGGGGGCGTCGCTCTGGGGTGCGGTATCGCCTTCGCGGCGGTGGTGCTGCTGGTGATCGTGGTCGGGGCGGGACTGGCGCTGGTGGTGAGTTCGGCGACGGACGCGATGATCAGCCGTGCCGACTTCGACGCCGTGCGCGTGGGTGAGCCGGAGAAGGCGGTCCGCGACCGGTTGCCGGACGGGGGAAGCATCCTGACCTCGGGTATGGAGCGGAAGGGGCCGCCGCGGCCGGAGGGCGCCGACTGTCTGGTGCTCCTGTCCGAGGAGGACTCCCGAATGGCCACCGACACGGTTTTCCGGTTCTGCTTCAAGGACGGCAAGCTCGTCGACAAGCAGGCGTACGAGGTCCAACAGTAGGAGCGCGGGTGACAGCCGGAGTGATCCGAGTGGTGATCGCTGATGACGAGCCGCTGATCCGGGCCGGGATCAGGATGATCCTGACCTCGGCGCCGGCCATCGAGGTCGTGGCCGAGGCGGCGAACGGCCGGGAGGCGGTGGAGCTGGCCCGCGCCCACGTCCCCGACGTGCTGCTGCTGGACATCCAGATGCCCGTCATGGACGGGCTGACGGCCCTCGGTGAGCTGGGCCGCGCGGTTCCCGACGTGCGGGCGCTGGTCCTGACCACCTTCGGCGAGAAGGAGAACGTCCTGCGGGCACTGAGCCAGGGCGGTGCGGGATTCCTGCTCAAGGACTCGGCACCGGGCGAGTTGATCGGAGCGGTAAGGGCGGCCGCGGCCGGGGACGCGTACCTCTCGCCCGGGGCGGCCCGGCACGTGGTCGACCAACTGGCTTCGGGGCGGGCCGCCGGGCGCGGCGAGGCGGCCCGGCGGTTGGTCGCGGAGCTGAGCGAGCGCGAACGCGGGGTTCTGGCCCTCCTGGGCGAGGGACTGTCCAATGCGGACGCCGGGCGGCGGCTGCACATGAGCGAGGCGACGGTGAAGACGTACGTGAGCCGGATCCTGGCCAAGCTGGAGTGCGAGAACCGGGTCCAGGCCGCCCTGCTGGCCAGGGACGCCGGGCTGTAGATACGGTCAGGCCGAATCATTGATGTTGGCCGATAAGTACGGCAGTTACGGGTGGGGGGCGGCACGCATGGTGGCGGTACCGGCGGAGCAGGCAGTGGCGGCGGAACCGGCGACGGGGGCCGGGCGGATACCGCGGGTGGCCGGGTTCGCGCCACGGGTCGTGGCGGGCTCGGCCAAGGAGACCGGCAGGGCGCTGCGGGCCCGCGTACCGCGCTCGGCGCACGCACGGTTCGAGGCTCCGGCCGGACGGCCGGACGCCGTCCGCGCGGTCGAGGAGTCCAACGTCGGGCGGGTAGCGGAACTCACCCCGATCCGAGTCGGCCGGATGGCCGCGAACCCCTTCGCGTTCCTGCGCGGCGCGGCCGGCCTGATGGCGCACGACCTGTCCGGCGGCCCGGTGACCGGCGTCGGCGCGCAGATCTGCGGGGACGCGCACGCGGCGAACTTCGGCCTCTACGGGGACGCGCGCGGCCGGCTCGTCATCGACCTGAACGACTTCGACGAGACCGTGTTCGGTCCCTGGGAGTGGGACGTGAAGCGGCTGGCGACCTCGCTGGTGCTGGCCGGCCGGGTGGCGGGGGCGGACGAGGACACCTGCCGGGCGGCCGCGCTCGATGCGGTCGGCGCCTACCGGCGGACCATGCGGCTGCTGGCCAAGCTGCCCGCGCTCGACGCGTGGAACGCCATCGCGGACGAGGAACTGGTCTCGCACACCGATGCCCGGGACCTGCTGGGCACCCTCGAACGGGTCTCGGAGAAGGCCCGCAACAACACCTCGGCCCGGTTCGCCGCCAAGTCGACGGAGGCCTGCCCCGACGGGTTCCGCCGCTTCGTGGACGCCCTCCCGGTCCTGCGGCGGGTCGGGGACGACGAGGCGGCCGCCGTGGCGGCCTCGCTGGGCCCGTACCTCAACACCCTCCAGGGCGACCGGCTGCCGCTGCTGGCCCGGTACGCCATCCATGACGTGGCGTTCCGCGTGGTGGGCACCGGCAGCGTCGGCACCCGCTCGTACGTGGTGCTGCTGCTGGACCACCGCGGGGAGCCGCTCGTGCTCCAGGTGAAGGAGGCGCGGCCGTCGGTGCTGCTGCCGCACCTGCCCGCGCTGGGCTTCCACGCGCCGGAGGAGGAGCACGAGGGCCGCCGGGTGGTGGCCGGGCAGCAGCGGATGCAGGTGGTCTCGGACATCCTGCTGGGCTGGACCACCGTGGAGGGGCGGCCCTACCAGGTCCGCCAGTTCCGCAACCGCAAGGGCAGTGTGGACCCGGCGGCGCTCGCCCCCGAGCAGATCGACGACTACGGCCGGATGACCGGCGCCCTGCTGGCCCGGGCCCACGCGCACAGCGCCGATCCGCGGGTGCTCGCCGGCTACTGCGGCAAGAACGAGGAGCTGGACGAGGCGATGGCCGACTTCGCCGTGGCCTATGCGGACCGCAGCGAGGCCGACCACGCCTATCTGGTGGCGGCGGTCCGGTCGGGCCGGATCGCGGCCGAGTTCGGCGTCTGAGCCGTCCGGCCCTCCGGAGACGGCCGGCGGGTCCGGATACTGGTGGGTGTTTCACGTGAAACGCCGATCCGACACCGGTGGGTGTTTCACGTGAAACACGAAACATCCACCGGGGCGGGCGGGCCTTAGGCTGGCCGGGTGAGCGAGCACACGGAGCAGACAGTCCCCCAAGAGCCCGCCGACTCCGGCGACGAGCGGCCCGAGGCCCGGCTCGACCGGGCGGTGCGCGCCGCCGAGCAGGCGCTGATCGAGTTCGAGATCGCGGTGGAGACCTTCCGGGTCGAGGTGGAGAACTTCTCCAGGCTGCACCACCAGAAGCTCGGCCCGATGTACTCGCGGCTGGACGAGCTGGACGCGCTGATCGCGGAGGCGAAAGCGGCGCGCACCGGCGACCCCGAGGACCTGCGGCGGGCCCGCGACGCGCGGTCGCTGGTGATGCCGATGCCCGGGGTCGACGAGCTGTTCCACGACTGGATGGACTCCGACGGGATCTCCGACGACGCGTCCGCGATGCTCACCGACCGGACGGTGCGGCCGCCGGAGCGGGTGCGTCCGACGGAGGAGGTACGCAGGCTGTACCGGGAGCTGGTGCGCAAGGCGCATCCGGACCTCGCCCAGGACGAGGCCGAGCGGACGCGGCGCGACGCGTTCATCGCCCGGGTCAATGCGGCCTACGGGCGGGGTGAGGAAGCCCTGCTCCGTGAGCTGGCCGAGGAGTGGGCGGCGGGCCCGGCGCCGGAGGCGGCACGCCCGAGCGAGAGCGAGGAGCTGTACGCCCGGCTGGAGTGGCTGGCGCGGCGCAAGGAGCTCTTGGCGGCGGTCGCCCGGGAGCTGGAGGAGAGCGCGATCGGGTCGATGCTGCGGATGGCCCCGGACGACCCGGACCGGCTGCTGGAGGAGATCGCGGAGCAGCTGCTGGCCCAGGTCTCCGAGCGGGAGTCGGAGCTGGCGGGTCTGACCGCGGAGCAGTGACGGCGCGGAGCAGTGACGGCGCGGAGCAGTGACGGCGCGGAGCAGTGACGGCGGTGAGCCGCGCGGCGCACGGCCGGGTGGGCGGCCGCCCGCGTCGGACTCGACGGGATCCGGGCCGGTATAGGTTGGGGTCCGGATCTGTGACGAGAGAAGGCGACGTATGAACTTCGGACCGCTTCCCTCGGTGGGTGCCGCCGAGGTGCCCTCCGAAGGCTTTGTCCTGGACGTCCGCGAGGACGACGAATGGGCGGCCGGGCATGTCGAGGGCGCACTGCACATCCCGATGAGCGACTTCGTGGCCCGCTTCGGCGAGCTCACCGAGGCCGTCGAGGACGGCGGCCGGGTACACGTGATGTGCCGGGTGGGCGGACGTTCCGCGCAGGTCACCCAGTACCTCGTGCGTCAGGGCATGGACGCCGTGAACATCGACGGCGGCATGCAGGCCTGGGAGGGCGCAGGCCGCCCGATGGTCAGCGAGAGCAGCAACCCGCCCTTCGTGCTGTAAGGCGCGGCCGGCCGCCGCGGACCCACCGGTGAGGACCGGCCGGGGCGGGTCAGCCGAGCGGATGGGCCGCCAGCAGGTCTCCCAGCGCCTCCTCGTGCGCGGCGGCCGGTCCGAGCTGGAGTTCCAGCTGCTTGGCCCAGGCGTGGTAGCGGTGCAGTGCGTAGTCGGTGTCGGCGCCGAAGCCGCCGTGCAGGTGCTGGGCGGTCTGCACGACCCGGCGTACGCCCTCTGAGGCCCAGATCTTGGCCACCGCGACATCACCGGCGACCGGCAGCGGGCCCCCCGCGCCCGCTGCCGCGCTCTCCAGCCGCCAGGCCGCCTGCCAGAGGGTGACCTCCATCGCGCGCAGGTCGATGTACCGGTCCGCTGCCTGCACGGCGACGGCCTGGAAGGTGGCGACGGGGAAACCGAACTGCTCCCGTTTGCCGGTGTACTGGCTGGTCATGCCCAGGACGGCTTCGCCGAGGCCGAGCGCGAGGGCGCAGGTGCCGGTCGTCAGCAACCGGTGGAGCAGCTGCCATGCCTCCGGGTCGTCGATGACGTGCGTGGAGGGCACCCGGGCGCCGTCCAGGGTGAGGTGGGCGAGCCGCTCCCCGCTGGTGGAGTACTGGTCCGCGAAGGTCAGCCCCTCGGTGCCCGGGGGAACCAGTGCGAGGACCGCCGCCCCTTCCCCGGTGTGGGCGGGTACGGCGATCCAGTCGGCGCTCTGCGCCCAGGGGACGGAGGTCTGTACCCCGGTCAGGACCCAGCGTGCTCCGTCGGGGCGGGCGGTGACGGCGAGTTCGGCCGGATCGTGGCCGGTGCGGCCGTGGGCGGCGGCGGTGAGGACGAGGGCCCCGCGCCCGGCTCCGGGAAGCAGGGCGGAGGCCAGTGCCGGGCTGCCGTGGGCCTGGACCGCCATGGCGGTGGCGCAGTGCTCCAGCAGCGGTACCCGGGCCAGCACCTTCGCCGCCTCGCGCAGCACCAGGCAGAGGGTGATGGCGTCGAGCCCGGCCCCGCCGTGTTCCTCGGCGAGGACCAGGCTCAGCAGGTCGGACCCGGCCAGCCGAGCCCACAACGGCCGGTCGAAGTCGTCGGCCACCGCTCCCGGGGTGAGCGCGGGACTCGGAACGCTGTCGGGCGAGACACCCGCGAACACGGCCCTGGCCGCTTCGACGGCGGCCTGCTGCTCCTCGGTGAAGGTGAAGTCCACTGCCTGTCCTCCCGGGTGTCCACCGGACCCTGTCGGTTCGAAGCGGTGCTCTGATCTGACGGAGCGTCAAGATAGAGCAGCCGCTGCGAAAAGCACAGCCTTCGAGGCCTCCACCCGTGCGGGACGGCCGGCCTGTGCACACCTACCGGGAGGACCCCCGGTCAGCGGTCGAAGTCGATCTCCACTTCCTCCGTCACCGCGTGGGACTGGCAGGCGAGCACGAAACCGGCCTCCGTCTCCTCCTCCTCCAGCGCGAAGTTCCGCTCCATCCGCACCTCGCCCGACACGAGGAACGCCCGGCAGGTCCCGCAGACCCCGCCCTTGCAGGCGTACGGAGCGTCCGCGCGGTTGCGCAGGACGGCGTCCAGCAGCGACTCCCCGTCCTGGACCGGCCAGGTGCCCGAGCGGCCGTCGAGGCGGGCGGTGACCCGGCCTCTGGAGGCGGCGGCCGAGCCGGCCCGCCCGATGGCAGGCGGGGCGGTGTCCTCGACGTGGAAGATCTCCTCGTGCACCCGCGTCCGTACCACCCCCAGGGCGTGCAGCGCCCGCTCCGCGCCCTGCACCAGCCCGTACGGGCCGCACAGGAACCAGCCCGTCACCTCCGCGACCGGCAGCAGCGCCGGCAGCAGGGCGGTCAGCCGCTGCTCGTCCAGCCGCCCGGAGGGCAGCCCGGCCTCCTGCTCCTCCCGGGACAGCACGGTGACGAGCTGGAACCGGTCGGGATAGCGGTCCTTGAGGTCGGCGACCTCCTCCAGGAACATCGTCGAAGCCGCCGTACGGTCACTGCGCACCAGGCAGAAACGGGCATCGGGACGGGCCGCCAGCAGGGAGGCGGCGATCGACAGCACCGGGGTGATCCCGCTGCCGCCGACGATCGCCGCGTAGTGCGCGGCGGCGGGCGCCGCGGCCGGGTCCAGCACGAACCGTCCGGCCGGGACCATCACGTCCAGGACGTCCCCGGCGGCGATCTCCTTGTGCGCGAACGTGGAGAACTCGCCGCCCTCCACGAGCCGTACGCCGACCCGCAGCAGTGCGGGGCCCGTCTCGCCCGGGGCGGGGGAGCAGATCGAGTAGGTGCGGCGGACCTCGGATCCCTCCGGGGTGCTGCGGCGCAGCGTCAGGTGCTGGCCCGGCGCATGCCGGTACTCGGCCCGCAGTTCCTGCGGGACCCGCAGGGTCAGGGCCACGGAGTCGTCGGTGAGCCGGTCGACCGCCGCCACCGTGAGGGAGTGGAAGGCGCCGTGGCGCGCGGGACGCGGCGACCCCGGCGTGGGCGACGGCGGCGGCACGGCCATTTACAGCTCCTTGAAGTGGTCGAACGGTTCACGGCAGGCGACGCAGCGGCGCAGCGCCTTGCACGCGGTGGAGGAGAACCGGCTGAGCAGTTCGGTGTCGGTCGATCCGCAGTGCGGGCAGCGGACCGACAGCGTGAGCGGGACCGGGCCGTCCGCGGCGTGCGGGCGGGGCGGAGCTATGCCGAACTCGGCGAGCTTGCGCCGCCCCTCGGCGCTGATGTCGTCGGTCGACCAGGCGGGGGCCAGCACCGTGGTCACCCGCACCTCGGGGATGCCGTGCCCGGTCAGGATCCGCTGGATGTCGGCGGACATGGCCTCGATCGCCGGGCAGCCGGTGTAGGTGGGGGTGAGCATGACCTCGGCATGGCCGTCCTCGTGCATCCGCACCCCGCGCATGACACCGAGCTCGGCGAGGGTGAGGACGGGCAGCTCCGGGTCGGGGACGGAGCCGGCGAGTTCGGCCAGCTCCGCCTCCAGGCGGGTCGTCCCCCCGGCGCCCGTACCCGCGCCGGGGGCGGCGTCGGTCACCATGACGCCCCCGGATGGCTGCGGTGCAGGTGCTGCATCTCCGCGAGCATCCGGCCGAACGGCTCGGTGTGCAGCCCCTGCCGGCCGGCCCCGGCGGCCCAGGCCCCCGTACGCGGTCCTTCGGGCAGGGTGAGCCCGGCGCGCTCCAGGACCGCGCCGAGCGCGGCCAGCCAGCGCTCCTCCAGGGCGGCCCATTCGACGCCTTCGAGCCCGTCCACCGGCTGGAACATCTCGCCGGTGTACTTCCACAGCGCGTCCAGCGCGGCCCGGATCCGGGCGTTGCTCTCCTGCGTGCCGTCGCCGAGCCGCAGCGTCCACTGCTCGGCGTGGTCGCGGTGGTACGCGGTCTCCTTGACGGCCTTGGCCGCCAGGGGCGAGAACGGACCGTCGCCGACGGCCAGTTCCGCGTACAGCTCGTGCTGGTAGAGCGAGAAGTAGAGCTGCCGGGCGATGGTGTGGGCGAAGTCGCCGTTCGGCTGTTCGACCAGCTGCAGGTTGCGGAAGGAGCGCTCCTCGCGGAGGAACGCCAGCTCGTCCTCGTCGCCGGCCATGGACAGCAGGAGGCGGGCCTGGCCGAGCAGGTCGAGGGCGATGTTGGCGAGGGCCACCTCTTCCTCCAGGACGGGCGCGTGGCCCGCCCATTGACCGAGGCGGTGTGAGAGGACCAGCGCGTCGTCCCCGAGGGCGAGGGCGGCGGACCGGACCCGATCGGTACCGGTCACCTCGCCCGTCACAGCGCCGGTCGCCCGGGTGTTCTCAGGGCTGTTCACAGGTGGCGCACCCCCTCGGGGATCTCGTAGAAGGTGGGGTGGCGGTACGGCTTGTCGGCGGCCGGGGCGAAGAACGGGTCCCGCTCGTCCGGCGAGGAGGCGGTGATCTCGGTGGAGGGCACCACCCAGATCGAGACGCCTTCGCTCCGCCGCGTGTAGAGGTCGCGGGCGTTGCGCAGGGCCATCTCCGCGTCCGGGGCGTGCAGGCTTCCCGCGTGCGTGTGCGAAAGGCCGCGCCGCGAGCGGACGAACACCTCCCACAGCGGCCAGTTCTGCGTCATGCCTGGATCTCCTCGTGGTTCGTCGCCGGGGCCCCGGCGTGTGCTGCGGTGGTGTCGTCCGCCGGGCGGCCGGCCTGCCGCGCCGCCTGCTTCGCCGCGTACGCCGCGGCCGCGTCCCGGACCCAGGCGCCTTCCTCGTGGGCCGTGCGCCGCTGGCTGAGGCGCTGCTCGTTGCACGGGCCGTTGCCCTTGAGCACGTTCCAGAACTCGGCCCAGTCGATCGCGCCGAAGTCGTAGTGCCCGCGCTCCTCGTTCCACTTGAGGTCCGGGTCGGGCAGGGTCAGCCCGAGTGACTCGGCCTGGGGCACGGCGATGTCGACGAAACGCTGGCGCAGCTCGTCGTTCGAGTGGCGCTTGATCCGCCAGGCCATCGACTGGGCCGAATGCGCCGACTCGCCGTCCGGCGGGCCGAACATCATCAGTGACGGCCACCACCACCGGTCGACGGCGTCCTGGGCCATGGCGTGCTGGGCCTCGGTGCCCTTCGACAGGGCCAGGAGCAGCTCGTACCCCTGGCGCTGGTGGAAGGACTCCTCCTTGCAGATGCGGACCATGGCGCGCGCGTACGGACCGTACGAACAGCGGCAGATGGGCACCTGGTTGGTGATCGCCGCCCCGTCCACGAGCCAGCCGATCGCACCGACATCGGCCCAGGTCAGGGTGGGGTAGTTGAAGATCGAGGAGTACTTCTGCTTCCCCGAGTGGAGCTTGTCGAGCAGTTCGTCACGACTGGTGCCGAGGGTCTCCGCGGCGCTGTACAGGTAGAGGCCGTGGCCCGCCTCGTCCTGGACCTTGGCCATCAGGATCGCCTTGCGGCGCAGCGAGGGCGCGCGGGTGATCCAGTTGGCCTCGGGCTGCATGCCGATGATCTCGGAGTGGGCGTGCTGGGCCATCTGGCGGACCAGGGAGGCGCGGTATTCGTCGGGCATCCAGTCGCGGGGCTCGACCCGCTCGTCCGCCGCCACGGCGGCGTCGAACGCGGCGGCGAGCTGCGCGCCGAGATCGCCGATCCCACCCTCGGCACCGGGCCCCGACTGCGCGGGGCCTGCGCCCAGGCCTGCTTCCTGCCCAGATTCCGGGGTCACTGTGACCATCCCGGCCCCCTGTCAGAGTCTGCTTTCCGCCCGACCGACCGATCGTTCGGTTCATCCTCTTCAATGGTGGGACGACGGCCCGTAGGGTGTCAACCTCTGTGGGCAACCCTGTGGACGCCGGACGATCGGGACGCGATGGATTCGAACGGGCGAAAGCTCGCTGGACAGGCCGCTCCGGCGCCCGTCACGGCGCCGCGCTCCCCCGGCATCGCCGGCCTGTCCACCCCGTACCGAGTGCTCGCGGCGGTGGCCCTGGGCGCGATCGCCGTGGCGGCCTGCGCGCACCTGGCGCTCGTCTTCCTGCACGTCGCACCGTCCAACACGGTGAGCAAGCGGCACGCGGCGACCGTGGACGGCTGGATCTACCCCGAGTTCGAACAGAACTGGAAGCTCTTCGCCCCCAACCCGCTCCAGCAGAACATCGCGGTCCAGGTACGGGCGCAGCTGCGGACGGCCGGCGGCGGGCTGACCACCAGCGAATGGCGCGACCTGTCCGCCGAGGACGGCGCGGCCATCCGGCACGGCCTGCTGCCGAGCCACACCCGGCAGAACGAGCTCCGGCGGGCCTGGGACTTCTTCACCGGCTCCCACGACGACGACAACAAGCCGAACGGCGAGCGCGGCGAACTGTCGGAGGCGTACCTGCGGCGGATCGCCCTGGACCGGCTGGCGGGGTGGCAGCGCGGCGGCGACCGCATCGTACGGATCCAGCTGCGCTCGGCGACGGCGGCGGTCGCGGCCCCGAAGTGGAGCCAGGAACACACCGACACCCAGACGTACTACCGGGAGCTGCCGTGGTGGACGGTCTGAGCCGGGCGCGGGCCGCCGCCGGCCGGGGGCTGGCGAGGGTCACCGGGGAGGCGTTGGGTCCGTACCAGAGCGCGGTCGTCCGCATCGGCTTCGCCGGGACGTGGCTCTTCTTCCTGCTGCGCGAGTTCCCGAACCGGCACGAGCTGTACGGGCCGGACGGGCCCTGGAGCTGGGCGCTGGCGAAACGGCTGATCGCCTCGAACCACGCGTTCACGATCCTGATGTGGACGGACGCGACGTGGTGGTTCGAGACCGTCTACGTGGTTTCCGTGCTCGCGAGCGCGCTGCTGCTACTGGGCTGGCGGACGCGGGCGACGTCCGTGGTGTTCATGGTGGGGGTGCTCTCGCTCCAGAACCGCAGTGTGTTCATGGGGGACGGCGGGGACAACGTCATCCACCTGATGGCGATCTACCTGGTGCTGACGCGGTGCGCGCGGGTGTGGTCGCTGGACGCCCGGCGGGCGCGGCGGGGCGGGGGCGGCCCGTGGGGGCCGGTGCTGTGGGGCGTGCTGGGGGCGGTGTTCGCGTACGGGGCGCTGGCCGGGCGGTTCGGCGTGCTGTGGGCGGCGGTGTTCGGGGCGCTGTGGGTGACGGCGGGGGTGTGGTGGCTGGCCGAGCGGTACGCCCCGGAGGGGGAGGGGCGGGCGCTCCTGGACGTCCTGGCGAATCTGCTGCACAACGCGGGGATGCTGGTGATCATGGCGGAGGTGTGCCTGATCTACGCGACGGCGGGCTGGTACAAGATCCAGGGGTCGCGGTGGCAGGACGGGACGGCGCTGTACTACCCGCTGCGGCTGGACTACTTCACGCCGTGGCCGGGGCTGTCGGCGCTGCTGGCGGGGAGCGGGACGGTGGTGATGCTGCTGACCTACGGGACGGTGGCGGTGCAGGTGGCGTTTCCGTTCACGCTGTTCAACCGGCGGATCAAGAACGTGCTGCTGGGGTTGATGATGCTGGAACACGTCGGGATCGCGGTGGTGCTGGGGTTGCCGTTCTTCTCGTTGGCGATGATCGCGGCGGATGCGGTGTTCTTGCCGACGGGGTTCTTGGTGTGGGTGGGGGCCGTGGGGGTAGCCCGGGTGCGGGGGCGGCGAGGGCCGGTACGGGAGACCGGAGCGGTGGCGGTGGCCGAGGCCGGCGCCGGCGCGGTGGGTCGCTGACGGCGCGGTGCCCCTGGGGGACCGGCTGCCGGGGCTCCGCCCCGGACCCCGCGCCTCACCCCCCCCACGGGGCTGAACCCGTCCGCGGGTGGGCCGTAGGGTCGGCGGTATGGATGAGCAGCGTGGTGGGGGCGATGAGGTTGTGCGGGCATGGCGGGAGGCCGTCGGGCGGGATGACCTCGTACTCCTCGACGGGTTCCACGCGCTGAAGCACGCCCTGCGCTTCGGCGCCGATGTCCGGGCCGTCGTCGCGGACGACCCCGACGCGGTGCGGGCGCTCGCCGCCGAGCTTGCTCCGGACGTGGAGGCGCAGGTGGCGCGGCTGACCGGCCGGGCGGAGCTGCGCACGCTGCTGGACCGCGTACACCCCACCCGGGTCGCCGCCCTGGCGGTCAGGCCCGACGCCGGCGAAGGGCGGGCCCGGCTCGAGCGGATGCCCCGGCCCGCGCCCGTCGTCGTACTGGACAACCCGCGCAACCTCGGCAACGTCGGAGCCGTCGTCCGTCTCGCCGCCGGCTTCGGCGCCACCGGCGTCGTCACCCGCGGCGACCTCGACCCCTGGCACCCCAACGTGGTCCGCGCCGGGGCCGGACTGCACTACGCCACCACCGTCGCGAGGGTGGAGCTCGACACCCTGCCCCCCGGGCCGGTGTACGCGCTCGACCCGGAGGGCGAGGACATCCGCGCCCTCACCCTCCCCGACGACGCCCTGCTCGCCTTCGGCTCCGAACGCCACGGCATCTCGCCCGAACTGCGCGCCCGCGCCGACCACCTGGTGTCCCTGCCGATGCGGCCGCAGGTGTCCAGCTACAACCTGGCCACCAGCGTGGCCATGACCCTCTTCCACTGGGGAGGGCCACGGCCCGCCTAGGGCGGTCAGCCCGCGGTCAGCCCTGGCGGCGGACCTCCACCACGCGGAAGCGGTTCGCGACGAACGCGCCGTCGCACAGGGCCGCGTTGGCCGCCGGGTTGCCGCCCGAGCCGTGGAAGTCGGAGAACGCCGCGGTCTGGTTCACGAAGACGCCGCCGGTCAGGTTGAGCGACAGCTGCGCCGACTCCTCCAGACAGACCTCCTCGACGGCCCGCTCGGTGTCCGGGGACGTCGTGTACGCGCCGACGGTCATCGCGCCCTTCTCCCGGACCGTGCGCCGCAGCAGCTCCAGCGCATCCGCCGTGGAGTCGACCGCCACCGCGAACGACACCGGGCCGAAGCACTCCGACAGGTACGGCGCGGAGTCGTCCGGCTTGGCGCCGTCCAGCTTCACCAGCACCGGGGTGCGGACCACCGCGCCCGGGAACTCCGGGTTCGCCACCTCCCGGGAGGCCAGCGCGACCTCGCCCAGGCCGGCCGCCGCCTCCAGCCGGGCCTTGACGTCCGGGTTGACCAGCGCGCCGAGCAGGGCGTTGGCCCGGGCGTCGTCGCCGAGCAGGCCGCCGACGGCAGCCGCGAGGTCGGCGACGACCTCGTCGTACGACTTGGGGCCGGCGTCCGTCTCGATGCCGTTCCGGGGGATCAGCAGGTTCTGCGGGGTGGTGCACATCTGGCCGCTGTACAGGGACAGCGAGAACGCGAGGTTCGACAGCATGCCCTTGTAGTTGTCGGTGGAGTCCACGACGACGGTGTTGACGCCCGCCTTCTCCGTGTACACCTGCGCCTGGCGGGCGTTGGTCTCCAGCCACTCGCCGAAGGACGTCGACCCGGTGTAGTCGATCAGCTTGATCTCGGGGCGCAGCGCGAGCGTCTTGGCGATGCCCTCGCCCGGACGCTCGACCGCCAGCGCGACCAGGTTCGGGTCGAAGCCGGCCTCGGCGAGGACCTCGCGCGCCACCCGCACCGTCAGCGCCAGCGGGAGCACGGCGCGCGGGTGCGGCTTGACCAGCACCGGGTTGCCCGTGGCCAGGGAGGCGAAGAGCCCTGGGTAGCCGTTCCAGGTCGGGAAGGTGTTGCAGCCGATCATCAGCGAGATGCCGCGGGGTACGGCGGTGAAGGTCTTGCCGAGCTCCAGCGGGTCCTTCTTGCCCTGCGGCTTCGACCAGGCCGCCTGCGCAGGAACGCGGGTCTGCTCCTCGTAGGCGTACGCGATCGCCTCCAGGCCGCGGTCCTGGGCGTGCGGGCCGCCCGCCTGGAACGCCATCATGAAGGCCTGGCCGCTGGTGTGCATGACCGCGTGCGCGAACTCGTGGGTCCGGGCGGAGATCCGGGACAGGATCTCGATGCAGACCAGCGCGCGGGTCTCGGGGCCCGCGTCACGCCAGGCGCCCATGCCGGCCCGCATCGCGGGCAGCAGCACGTCCGGGTCGGCGTGCGGGTACTCGACGCCGAGGTCCAGCCCGTACGGGGACACCTCCCCGCCGGTCCAGCCGTCGGTGCCGGGCTGCCCGAGGTCGAACCGGGTGCCGCGGACGGCTTCGAACGCCGCGAGGCCGTCGGCCGGGGCGGTCTCCCCGTAGGCCTTGGGGTGCTCGGGATGCGGGGACCAGTACGCGCGGCTGCGGATGGCCGCGAGCGCCTGGTCCAGGGTGGACCGGTGCTTGTCGGACAGCTGGGGGACGGTGAGCGCGGCGGCCATCAGGGACCAACTCCTCGTTGAGCCGGGCGGGATCAGGCTGGTTCACCCGATCACCGGAGTGCGGATCGGGGGAACCGGATCGGGCAAGGGCGGGTGAAGAAGAGCAGACTGGAGTTAGAGTAACCGAACGATCGGTCGGGACAAGAGGGCCCGGCAAGCCTGTGGATAAGTCGGTGCGGGAGGATCGGGTCATGACAGCAATCGAGCGGTCCCGCACAGTGGCGGTCATCGGCGCCGGCACGATGGGGCAGGGCATCGCCCAGGTCGCCCTTCTCGCAGGTCACCGCGTGCTGATCCACGACATCGACGCCGACGCGGCCCGCGCCGGCGTGGCCCAGGTCCGCGACCGCGTCGAGCGGCTGGCCGCCAAGGGCCGGCTGGACCGGGCCGCCGCGGACGGGGCGAACGGCCGGATCAATGCGGCCCAGGCCCTCTCCGAGCTGGCGGACGCCGCTCTCGTCATCGAGGCGGTGGTCGAGGACGCCACCGTCAAGCGGGGTCTCTTCGCCGCCCTCGAAGGGGTGGTTTCGCCGGACACCCTGCTGGCGACCAACACCTCGTCCCTCTCCGTCACCGAGCTCGCCGCCGGCCTCGCCCACCCCGGCCGCTTCCTCGGCCTGCACTTCTTCAACCCGGCACCGTTGCTCCCGCTCGTCGAGGTGGTCAGCGGCTTCGCGACCGGCCCGGCCGCCGCCGAGCGCGCGTACGAGACCGTCCTGGGCTGGGGCAAGACGCCGGTCCGCTGCGCCGATACGCCCGGCTTCATCGTCAACCGGATCGCCCGCCCCTTCTACGCCGAGGCCTTCGCGGTGTACGAGGAGCAGGGCGCGGACCCGGCCACCATCGACGCCGTGCTCCGCGAGAGCGGCGGCTTCAAGATGGGCCCGTTCGAGCTGACCGACCTGATCGGCCAGGACGTCAACGAGGCCGTCACCCGCTCCGTCTGGGACTCCTTCTTCCGCAGCCCCAAGTTCACCCCCTCGCTCGCGCAGCGCCGGCTCGTCCAGTCCGGCCGCCTCGGCCGCAAGTCGGGACACGGCTGGTTCCCGTACGGTCCGGACGCCCCGCTCCCGCAGCCGCACACCGCCGGTCCCGAGGAGGCCCCGGCCAAGGTCACCGTCGTCGGCGAGCTGGGCCCGGCGGCCGGTCTGGTGGACCTCTTGGAGGAGGCGGGGATCGCGGTCACCGCCACCGCGCACGGAGGTCCGTACATCCAGCTGCCCGGCGAGGGCCAGCTCGTGCTCGCGGACGGCAAGACCTCGGTCGAGTTCGCGGACGTCGTCTACTTCGACCTCGCGCTCGACTACCGCGACGCCACCCGCATCGCGCTCTCCGCCGGCCCCGACACCAGCGAGCGCACCCTCGCGGAGGCCGTCGGCCTCTTCCAGAAGCTCGGCAAGGACGTCTCCGTCATCGGCGACGTCCCCGGCATGATCGTCGCCCGGACCGTCGCGATGCTGATCGACCTGACCGCCGACGCCGTCGCCCGCGGCGTGGCCACCGCCGAGGACATCGACACGGCGATGCGGCTCGGCGTCAACTACCCGCTGGGCCCGTCCGCGTGGCACGAGCGCCTCGGCCGCGACTGGGCGTACGACCTGCTGCACCATCTCGACGAGCGCTGCCCGGGCGGCCGGTACGCGCCCTCCCTCGCGCTGTTCAAGCTCGGCTACGCGGAGGACGAAGCAGGCTTCCACGCGGAGGGCGAGGAAGACTTCGAGGACGGGCGCGAGGACGACGGCCAGGACGCCCGGGGGGCCGCCCAGTGACCACCGCCAGGCGTGACACGTACACCCCCGAGACGCTGCTCTCGGTGGCGGTCCAGGTCTTCAACGAGCGCGGCTACGACGGCACCTCGATGGAACACCTCTCCAAGGCCGCGGGCATCTCCAAGTCCTCGATCTACCACCACGTCGCGGGCAAGGAGGAGCTGCTCAGGCGGGCGGTGAGCCGCGCCCTGGACGGCCTCTTCGCGGTCCTGGAGGAGCCCGGCGCGCTGCGCGGCCGCGCCGTGGAGCGGGTCGAGTACGTCACCCGGCGCACGGTGGAGGTGCTGCTGGCCGAACTGCCGTACGTGACGCTGCTGCTGCGCGTGCGGGGCAACACGCGCACCGAGCGCTGGGCGCTGGAGCGCCGCCGCGAGTTCGACCACGCGGTGGCCGACCTCCTGAAGGCCGCCGCGGCCGAGGGCGACCTGCGCACGGACGTCGACAGCCGGCTCGCCACCCGCCTGCTGTTCGGCATGGTGAACTCCCTCGTCGAGTGGTACCGCCCGTACCCGGGCGCCGACCACGCGCAGCTCGCGGACGCCGTCGTCCACATGGCCTTCGACGGACTGCGCACGAGCACCGCCTGAACGGCCGCCGTCCGGGCCCGGCCACCTGAACGGCTCCGCCCGTGCGGCGGCCGCCGCACGCCGCGGTGACGATGGCGGCATGGCCCTGGACCCGGACATCGCCGCCCTCATGCACCGTCTCGGCGCCGACGGGCCGCCGCCCGTCCCGCTGCCGGACGTGGCGGAGAGGCGGGCCGGCAACCGACAGCTCTCACTGGCCGTCGCCCCCGAGCCGCCGATCGCCGTGGGCTCCGTCGCGGACGACACCCTCGTCGGGGTCCCCGTGCGGATCTACCGGCCGCGGCCCGCGGGCCCCGCGCCGGCCGTGGTCTTCTGCCACGGCGGCGGCTTCGTCGCCGGCGACCTGGGCACCCACGACGCGGTCTGCCGCCGCCTGTGCCGGGACGTGGCGGCGGTCGTGGTCGCCGTCGGCTACCGGCTCGCGCCCGAGCACCCCTTCCCGGCCGCCTACGAGGACTGCCTCGCGGTCGCCCGGGACGTCGCCGGCCATCCCGAGCGCTTCGGCGGCGGCAGCGGCGTGTTCGCGCTCGCCGGGGACAGCGCGGGCGCCAATCTCGCGGCCGCCGTGGCCCTGGCCCTGCGCGACGGGGGCACCCCGGTCGCCGCGCAGCTGCTGGCGTACCCGGTGACCGACCTGACCGGCCGCGGCGGCTACCCGTCGATGGCGGAGAACGCCACCGGTTACGGGCTGACCGCCGCCGAGATCGAGGACGACATCCTGCTCTACCTCGGGAACGACCCGGCGACCGCCGCCGACGGCCGGGCCTCGCCGCTGCTCGCCGAGGACCACCGGGGGCTGGCGCCGGCGGTGATCGGCGTCGGCGAGTTCGACCCGCTGCGCGACCAGGGACTGGCCTACGCCCGGGCGCTGGCGGACGCCGGGGTTGCGGTGTCGTCGTACCGGTACCCCGGACTCGTCCACGGCTTCCTGGGCTACGACGCCCAGGTGCCCGCGGCGGACGCCGCCGTCGCGGAACTCCTCGGGGCGCTGCGCGCACTCGTACGGCCTACGGCTGCTCCTCGGTGAGCGGGGTGAGGGAGGTACCGCCGAGCGGACCCGGGTCCAGTAGATCCGTTTCCTCGAACACCAGCAGCGTCCGGGTGGAGAGCACCTCCGGGATCGACTGGAGGCGGGTGAGGACCAGCTCGCGCAGGGTCCGGTTGTCCGGGGTGTGCACCAGGAGCAGCACGTCGAAGTCACCGCTCACGAGGGCGATGTGAGCCGCGCCCGGCAGCTCGCGCAGCTTCTCGCGCACCGTCCGCCACGAGTTCTGGACGATCTTCAACGTGATGTATGCCGATGCGCCCTGACCTGCGCGTTCGTGGTTCACCCGGGCGGTGAAGCCCTGGATCACGCCGTCGTCGATCAGCCGGTTGATCCGTGCGTAGGCGTTGGCCCGGGACACGTGGACCTGTTCCGCGACGGACCGTATCGACGCCCGGCCGTCCGCCTGGAGCAGTCGCAGGATCGAGCGGTCGATCGGGTCCAGCGGCCGGGGCGGGACGGGCGCCGCGGCGGCGGAGCCGGGCGGTGGTCCGGAAGGAGCGGGCGGTGCGGGCGGTGCCGCCCTGGTGCCTCCGGGCGGGACCGGTGCGGATCCCCCGGCGGAGCCCGCCGCGGCCATTTGTTCATCCGGCATTGCCCACTGCCTCCCTCTCCTGGACGTCCTGCACCCATCCCAGGGCCCCGGCGCCACTTTGTCCACAGCCTGGAGGCGCCTGTAGCCAAATTGCGCAGACAACCGAACAATCGGTAGGTGAGGCGCCTCACACCCGGGGCTCTCCTGCCCGCTTCCTACGAGGAGGTGTACGCCGCCATGACGGTCCAAGAGCTGCCCGGTGCCGGGGCGTCCCACCGTTCGACCCCGCCGCCCGCCTGGAGGCCGCGTACGGACGCCGCCCCGCTGCTCCCGGACCCCGAGCCCTACCGGGTGCTGGGCACCCCGGCGGCGGACAAGCTCGATGCCGAGCTGATGCGCCGCTACTACGCCGAGCTGGTGCGCGGCCGCCGCTACAACGCCCAGGCCACCGCGCTCACCCGGCAGGGGCGGCTCGCCGTCTACCCGTCGACCGTCGGCCAGGAGGCCTGCGAGATAGCCGCCGCGCTGGTCCTCGAAGACCGCGACTGGCTCTTCCCCAGCTACCGGGACACCCTGGCGGCCGTGGCGCGCGGTCTGGACCCCGTACAGGCGCTGACCCTGCTGCGCGGCGACTGGCACACCGGCTACGACCCGCGCGAGCTCCGGATCGCCCCGCTGAGCACCCCGCTCGCCACCCAGCTGCCGCACGCGGTGGGGCTGGCGCACGCGGCCCGGCTGCGCGGGGACGACGTGGTCGCGCTCGCCATGGTGGGCGACGGCGGCACCAGCGAGGGCGACTTCCACGAGGCGCTGAACTTCGCCGCCGTGTGGCAGGCCCCGGTGGTCTTCCTGGTCCAGAACAACGGCTTCGCGATATCCGTCCCGCTCGCCAAGCAGAGCGCCGCCCCGACCCTGGCCCACAAGGCCGTCGGGTACGGGATGCCCGGCCGGCTGGTCGACGGCAACGACATCGCCGCGATGCACGAGGTGCTGACCGAGGCCGTCGATCGGGCGCGCTCGGGCGGCGGTCCGACGCTGATCGAGGCGGTCACGTACCGGATCGAGGCGCACACCAACGCCGATGACGCGACCCGCTACCGCACGGACTCCGAGGTGGAGGCCTGGAAGGCGCACGACCCGGTGGAACTGCTGGAGCGCGAGCTGACCTCGCGCGGGCTGCTGGACGCGGAGGGCATACGGGCGGCCAAGGACGCGGCCGAGTCGATGGCGGCGGCCCTGCGGGACGCGATGAACGCCGAGCCGGTGCTCGACCCGATGGACCTCTTCGCGCACGTCTACGCGGAGCAGACCGGGCGGCTGCGCGAGCAGGCGGAGCTGCTGCGCGCCGAGCTGGAAGCGGAGAACGAGTGATGGCGACGGTGGCGGTGCAGCCGGAGACGAAGCCGGCGACCATGGCGCAGGCCCTCGGCAGGGCGATGCGCGACGCGATGGCGGAGGACCCGACGGTCCACGTGATGGGTGAGGACGTCGGCACGCTGGGCGGGGTCTTCCGGATCACCGACGGCCTGGCGAAGGAGTTCGGCGAGGACCGCTGTACGGACACCCCGCTCGCGGAGGCCGGGATCCTGGGCGCCGCGGTGGGCATGGCCATGTACGGGCTGAGGCCGGTCGTGGAGATGCAGTTCGACGCGTTCGCCTACCCGGCCTTCGAGCAGCTCATCTCGCACGTGGCGAAGATGCGCAACCGGACGCGCGGCGCGATGCCGCTGCCGATCACCATCCGTGTGCCGTACGGCGGCGGGATCGGCGGGGTGGAGCACCACAGCGACTCCTCCGAGGCGTACTACGTGGCGACGCCCGGGCTGACCGTGGTCACCCCGGCGACCGTCGAGGACGCGTACGGGCTGCTGCGCGCGTCGATCGCGAGCGACGACCCGGTGGTCTTCCTGGAACCGAAGCGGCTGTACTGGTCGAAGGCGCCGTGGTCGCCGGAGGCCCCGGCGGAGGTGCCGGGCATCGGCAAGGCGCTGGTGCGGCGGGCGGGCACGAGCGCGACGCTGATCACCTACGGGCCGTCGCTGCCGGTGTGCCTGGAGGCGGCCGAGGCGGCGCGCGAGGAGGGCTGGGACCTGGAGGTCGTGGACCTGCGCTCGCTGGTCCCGTTCGACGAGGAGACGGTCGTCGCCTCGGTACGCCGGACAGGGCGCGCGGTGGTGGTCCACGAAGCCGGGGGCTTCGGCGGGCCGGGTGCGGAGATCGCCGCTCGGGTGACGGAGCGGTGCTTCCACCACCTGGAGGCGCCGGTGCTGCGGGTGACGGGGTTCGACATCCCGTACCCGCCGCCGATGCTGGAGAAGCACCACCTGCCGGGCGTGGACCGGATCCTGGACACCGTGGGACGCCTGCAGTGGGAGAACTGATGCCGCAGGTGATGGAGTTCAAGCTGCCCGACCTCGGGGAGGGGCTGACCGAGGCGGAGATCGTGCGCTGGCTGGTGGCGGTCGGCGACGTCGTCGAGATCGACCAGCCGGTGGTCGAGGTCGAGACGGCGAAGGCGATGGTGGAGGTGCCGTGTCCCTACGGGGGCGTGGTCACCGCCCGGTTCGGCGAGGAGGGAACCGAACTGCCGGTCGGCGCACCGCTGATCACGGTGGCGGTGGGTCCGGCGGAACCGTCGGGGCCGGCGGAGTCCGGGGAGTCCGGGGAGTCGGCGGGTTCGGGGAACGTGCTGGTCGGGTACGGCACGGACCACTCGCGGCCGGCGCGCAGGCGGCGGATCCGGCCGGGGGCGCCGGGTGCAGCTCCGGTTGCGGCTGTGGCTCCGGTCGTGGCTCCCGTTGTGGCGGGGCCGGTTCCGGTGATTTCGCCGCTCGTACGGAAGCTGGCCCGGGACAACGGGGTCGACTTGCGGGCGCTGCGGGGGTCGGGTCCCGAGGGGCTGATCCTGCGGGCGGACGTGGAGGCGGTGCTGCGGGCGGAGGTCGCGCAGGCGCCGGTGGCCGAGCCGGTGGCTGCGCCGGCGGTTGCGCCGGCGGGCGAGCGGATTCCGCTCAAGGGGCTGCGGGGGGCGGTGGCGGAGAAGCTGTCGCGGAGCCGTCGCGAAATCCCTGAGGCCACCTGCTGGGTGGACGCGGACGCCACCGAACTGATGGCGGCCCGGGCGGCGATGAACGCCGTGGGCGGCCCGAAGATCTCGGTACTGGCGCTGCTGGCCCGGATCTGCACGGCCGCGCTCGCGAAGTACCCGGAGCTCAACTCCACGGTGGACCTGGCGGCGAAGGAGATCGTCCGGCTCCCGGCCGTGCACCTCGGTTTCGCCGCGCAGACCGAGCGGGGGCTGATGGTCCCGGTGGTCCGGGACGCCCAGACGCGCAGCCCGGAGTCCCTGTCGGCGGAGTTCGCCCGGCTCACGGAGCTGGCGCGGGCCGGGAAGCTGGCGCCGTCGGACCTGACGGGCGGGACGTTCACCCTGAACAACTACGGGGTGTTCGGGGTCGACGGCTCCACGCCGATCATCAACCACCCGGAGGCGGCCATGCTGGGGGTGGGCCGGATCATCCCGAAGCCGTGGGTCCACCGGGGCGAGCTGGCGGTGCGGCAGGTGGTCCAGCTGTCGCTGACGTTCGACCACCGGGTCTGCGACGGTGGCACGGCGGGGGGCTTCCTGCGGTACGTGGCGGACTGCGTGGAATCCCCGGCGGTGCTGCTGCGCTCGCTGTAGCGCCCACCGGCCCGGATCCCACCCCAGCGGGGCCGCCGGGCGGCTGCGCGGGTGGGGGCCCGGTTTCGGGCCTGCCGGGTCGGCCCCGCTGCGCGGGCGGGCTCGGCTCCCCACGGAGCCGGGCCGCCGCGCAGCTGGGGCGCGCTCCCGGCGGCTGGGCCGTGGCCTGCTGTCCGAGCCACGGCGGCCCTGCGGCCGCCGTGAGGGTCTTGCCTCCGCCCCGCCCTCTCCCCGTCTCTGGGGCTCCGCCCCAGACCCGGCGGGGCCCACTGCCGCTGCGCGGTGGCCGCCAGCCCTGCTGACCGCCCTCGTGCGCCGTCTCGTGGTCCGCGACCAGGCCGAACTCCAGGCCGTCGGCGAACGCGCCGCGCACCCCCGCCCGCCCAACTCGCCGACGGGCTCGCCGCCCTGACGGCGGCCCGGCTCGCGCCGGGCGAAGGCCGCCGGCGCTCTCTGGCCCGCTCTGCCTGCGCCCTGGAGAGCGGCCGGGACCTGAGTTGCGCGAGATTCTGCTGCCGCGCGAGAACGCCGGGCGATTCGCCGTAAGGGCCTTCCTCGCTGCCCACGGCGTCCCCGACCCGGGAGCCCGCACCCTGGCCCTGCTGGCCTCGGTGGACGGGCTCGTGCTCGACCAGTTGCCGAAGGGCGGGGAGGTGTCCCGCGACGCCCTGGAGGGACTCGTCGCGGCCGCCCTCAGACAACCCCCGTCACACGGTCAGCAGCAGCTTGCCGACATGCGCGCTGGACTCCATCACCCGGTGCGCCTCGGCCGCCTCCCTCATCGGGTACGTGGCGTGCACCACCGGCCGTACCCGGCCCGTGGACACGAGCGGCCAGACGTGCTCCCGCACCGCCGCCACGATCGCCGCCTTCTCCTCCAGCGGCCGGGACCGCAGCGAGGTCGCGGTGACCGCCGCCCGCTTGGCCATCAGCGCGCCCAGGTTCAGCTCCGCCTTCACCCCGCCCTGTAGCCCGATCACCGCGAGCCGGCCGTTCACGGCCAGCGCGTCCAGGTTCCGCGCCAGGTACTTCGCCCCCACGATGTCCAGGATCACGTCCGCCCCGGCCCCGTCCGTCGCGGCCCGCAGCTCTTCCACGAAGTCCTGCTCGCGGTAGTCGATCAGGATGTCGGCGCCCAGTTCCGCACAGCGCGCCAGCTTCTCCTTGCCGCCCGCCGTCACCGCCACCCGGGCGCCCACCGCCTTGCCCAGCTGGATCGCCATCGTGCCGATGCCGCTGGACCCGCCGTGCACCAGCAGGGTCTCTCCGGGACGCAGCCCGGCCACCATGAACACGTTCGACCAGACCGTGGTCACGACCTCCGGCAGTGCGGCCGCCGTCACCAGGTCCACCCCCGCCGGCACCGGCAGCAGCTGCCCCGCGGGAACCGCGACGAGCTCCGCGTAGCCGCCGCCGGCCAGCAGCGCGCACACCTCGTCGCCCACCGACCAGCCGGACACGCCCTGCCCCACCGCGACGATCCGTCCGGAACACTCCAGACCGGGATAACGGGAGGCGCCGGGCGGCGGGTCGTAGAAGCCCTGCCGCTGGAGGACGTCGGCGCGGTTCACGGCGCTCGCCGCGACCTCGACGAGTACCTCGCCCTGGCCTGCCACCGGATCGGGTGCTTCGGCCCACACCAGGGCCTCGGGTCCGCCGGGCTGCTCGATGGTGATCGCATGCATGGCCCGGAGGCTACGCGAACCGAGCCCCGACCGCACCGGTGACGGCCCTCTCCCGGACGCGCGGCAACCCGCCCCGTCGCTAACCGACGGGCCCCGGCACCGCCGCCGGACCGGCGCGGACGATGGTGATCAGACGGTCCGTCGACTGGAGCGGACTCGCGTGCGGATCGTCGTAGCCGAGCAGCCGGTGCCCCCGCAGCACGCTCACCACCAGGTCCTCCGTCTCCCGAACCCCCTTGCCGACCTCGGGCTTGGTGACGGGCCGTTCGATCAGGTCCAGACCGCTGCCCTGCTGGATCAGGTCCTCCATCACCGTGCCCGCACTCGGGCTGAGCACCGACAGGCCCAGCAGTCGCCCGGCCGCGCTGGCGCTCGTGATCACCGCGTCCGCGCCCGACTGCCGCAGCAGGGGCGCGTTCTCCTCTTCCCGCACCGCGGCGACGATCTTCGCGCCACGGTTGAGCTGGCGCGCCGTCAGCGTCACCAGCACCGCCGTATCGTCGCGCTGCGTGGCGATGACGATCTGCCGGGCCCGGGGCAGTTCGGCCCGCAGCAGCACCTCCGAGCGGGTGGCGTCGCCGACGACACCCGTGAAACCCTCGGCCGCCGCCACGTCGATCACCTTGGCGCTCGGGTCGACGATCACGATCTGGTCCTTGCGCAGGCCGGTGGCCAGCAGCGTGTGGAGGGCTGAGCGGCCCTTCGTGCCGAACCCGACGACGACCGTGTGGTCACGCACGTTCTTCCTCCAGCGGTTCAGCCGCCACTCTTCCCGGGTCCGCTCCGTCAGGACCTCCAGGGTGGTCCCGACCAGGATGATCAGGAACAGCACGCGCAACGGCGTGATCAGCAGGACGTTGGTCAGCCGTGCGCTGGCGCTGTACGGGACGATATCGCCGTAGCCGGTCGTCGAGAGGGTCACGGTCGCGTAGTAGACGCAGTCGAGGAAGTCGACCGTCTCGTTGGCGTTGTCGTGATAGCCGTCGCGGTCGAGCCACACGATCAGCACCGTCAGGCACATCACGAAGAAGGCCACCAGGAGCCGCCGGGCCACCTGCCGCAACGGCTTCTGCACGACGCGTTTGGGCAGGGTGACCTGGCGCGCCACGAGCGCCTCGTCCGCGCGCCGGGCCATCGCGTCCTGGCCGGGCTGTTTCACGTGAAACATCCTCCCGAGGCCCAGGGCAGGTCGAGCATTTCCAGCTCCTGCCCCGACCGCGCGCCGTGCGGCGGTACGACGGCCAGCGCGTCGGCGGCCGCCACACCACGGAGCATCGCCGGGCCGTGGTAGCGCAACGGCACCGCGTGTTCCTCGGTCAGGAGTACCGGCACGAGCCGGGTGTCGTACGGGTGACCGGGTACGTCCCCCTGGACCGGAACCGCGTACCTCGGGCGCCGACGTCGGCCCGCGAGCGCGCGCAGCAGCGGTTCGGCCAGCGTCAGCAGCCCCGATACCGCGGCCAGCGGATTGCCGGGCAACCCCACCACGTGGCGGCCGTCGACGCGGTCGCCGATCCGGGCCAGCAGCATGGGATGCCCGGGGCGTACGGCGACCCCGTCAATGAGAAGCTCCGCCCCGGCCCGGCTCAGGACGGGGTGGACGTGGTCGACGGGGCCCGAGGCGGTTCCGCCGGTGGTGACGATCAGATCGGCGGTGGACGTGGTGACGGCCTCGAACAGGGCCTCGGCGCCGGCCGGGTCGTCGCCGAGCCGTCGCGTGCCGGTGACTTCGGCGCCGAGCCGGCCGAGCCAGGGTCCGAGCATGGGGCTGAGGGCGTCGCGGACGAGGCCGTCGTGGGGGCGGCCCTCGGTGAGCAACTCGTCCCCCAGCACCAGGATTTCCACCGTGGGGCGGGGCCGGGTCTCCAGTTCGTCGTACCCGGCGGCGGCGGCCAGGCCGAGCAGGGCCGGGGTGACCAGCGAGCCGGCCGGCAGCAGCAACTCGCCCGAGCGGCACTCCTGACCGCGCGGCCGGATGTCCTGGCCGGTGACGACGGACCGCTGCGCGTACAACTGGCCGCCGTCCTCGCGGGCGTGCTCGTTGCGGATCACGGCGGTGGTGTCCGCGGGGATCCGGGCGCCGGTGGCGATCGGCACGGCCTCGCCGTCGGCGAGGGGCTCGGACCGGTCGGAGCCGGCCAGTATCCCGTCGCCGGGCCGGACGGACCAGGGGCCGGGGCCGGCAACGGCCCAGCCGTCCATCGCGGAGGTGTCGAAGGAGGGCAGGTCCGTGAGCGCTTCGAGGGGAGCGGCCAGCACCTCGCCGAGGGTGTCGGCGAGCGGGACGCGATGGCTGCGGGCGCGCACGCCCGAGCCGGCCCGAACGGCGGTTTCCCTGGCCCGGAGCCAGGGCGTGGCACGGTGGCCGCCGGCGGCACGGACCGGGTCGGACGCGTCGAGGGGGCCGGAAGCGCCCGGAGCGCCCGAGGCGGGTGGCGAGGGATCGCGGCTGACCAGGGCGAGGGCCTCGTCCAGGGCGCGGTCGGCGTCGGTGCGGGTCATCCGGTGCCGTCTCCCGTACCGGCCGCGGGGGCCTCCTCGGCCCAGCGCAGGGCCAGGGAGGCTGCCTTGCGGGACGCTTCGGCGACGGCCTGGGCGGGATCCTCCCCGGTCGTCTCGGCTCGGGCTGCGGCGTAGCCCACGAGGAAGGTGGTCAGCGGGGCCGCGGGCCGGTCGACGCCGTGGGCGGCGTCACGGGCGAGGTCGAGGAGGGCCTTGGTGTCGACGGGGACGTCGATGCCCAGCTCGTTCTTCACGGCGGTGATCCATTGCTCCAGCACGGTCCCATGCTCTCTGATCCGGGCGCGGGCCGTCGCGAGATCGTCCCAGGTGTCGCAGTCGAAGGAGGCGAGTGGCGCAGCGCCGGTGACGGTGGTGAGGTCCAGTTCGGTGGTGACGGCGCGCAGCGGGAGCCCGGTGAGGGTGCCGTGTTCGGTGGCCAGCAGGGCGATTTCCCGGCGCAGGGGTTCGGTGCGGTAGGCGGCGACGAGGGGCTGGTCGCGGCCGTCGGGGTCGCGGAGCATGACCCCGTCGGGGCCGGGCGCGTCGAGCAGGGTGCGGACGGTGGCCCGGTCCAGGAAGGGCAGGTCGGCGGAGAGTACGAGGACCCGCGCGGCCGAGGTGTGGCGCAGCCCGGCGTCGAGCGCGGCCACGGGGCCGCCGCCGGGCGGGTCCTCGCGGGCCCAGTGGACGGGGCGGGTGGTGGGGCGGCGGTCGCCGACGACGACGGTGGTGCCGGCGTCGGGGCAGGCGTCGAGGACGCGGTCGAGGAGGGTGCGGCCGCCGACGTGCAGGCCGGGTTTGTCGGCCCCGCCGAGTCGCTGCGCGGCGCCGCCGGCGAGGACGATCGCGTCGTAGCTCATACCGATGAGTATGCGGGGGGTGTGTTGCGGGCGGGGTTCCGCCCTGTGCCGGGGCCCTGCCGGGCGGGTGCGGGTCACTGACCGGGGCTCCGCCCCGGACCCCACGCCTCAATCTCCCCCAGCTACCGCTGGGGGTACCCCCACGGGGCTGGAAGTGGCCCCGCGCCTCACTACCCCCAGCTACCGCTGGGGGTACCCCCCCCACGGGGCTGGTCTTCCTGGGTGTGGGGCGCCCCGGACCGGCTGTCGGGAGGGGCGGCCCCCACACCGGGGGGTTACAGGTACGGGCCCGAGCGGATGGCGCCGTGGGGGCCTTCTTCGTCGTCCTCGTGGGACGCGCCCGCGGGGAGGGCGCGGCGCATCTGTTCGAGCTGGGCCCGCGCCGCCATCTGCTGCGCGAACAGGGCGGTCTGGATCCCGTGGAAGAGGCCCTCCAGCCAGCCCACCAACTGCGCCTGCGCGATCCGCAGTTCCGCCTCCGACGGAATCGCCTCCTCCGTGAACGGCAGGGACAGGCGCTCCAGTTCCTCGACCAGCTCCGGGGCGAGGCCGTCTTCCAGTTCCTTCACCGACGCGGCATGGATGTCCTTGAGCCGGACCCGGCTCGCCTCGTCGAGGGGTGCGGCGCGCACCTCTTCCAGGAGTTGCTTGATCATGCTGCCGATCCGCATGACCTTGGCGGGCTGTTCGACCATCTCCGTCACCGGGACCTCGCGCGACTCGTCATCGGCGTCGCCGACCGCCGACCCGTCTTGTCCCACGATCAGAACGTTCGGGGGGCTGTCCTGCGACCGTTCACTCCTCGGCATCTCCATGCCGATATTCTCTCGCACACCTCCGTACGCACACGATGTGCCCCCGCACAGGCGTGATCCACCCTGTGCGAGGGCTCGTAATCAAACGGTGAGCATCGTGTGGTCAGCCCGTCGCGCGCCGCGCCAGCGCGCCGCTCGACTTCGTCACCAGCGCCGCGAGTACCGCCGCACCGAGCGGGACCAGGATCAGCAGCCCCCCGAGCGTCTCCCACGGCACGGCGAACGGCACGAAGACGGCTTCGTCCGCCCCGGAGCGGGAGATCAGCGCCTCCGCCGCCCGCCGCTCGGTCAGCCGCAGTCCCGCCGCCGGCAGCAGCCCGGCGGCGGTGCCGAGGGCGACGCCCATCAGGGCCACCACCCCGCACTGGAACCCGCTCAGTGTCCGCCGCACCCGTGGCGGGGCCCCGACGGCGGCCAGCGTCTTGAGGTCGGCCTCGGCATCCGCCTGCGCCAGTCCGGTGGCGATGCCCGCAGCCCCGATGGTGACCAGGCCCGCGAAGATCGTCAGGGCGAGGATCTCCAGGCTGTCCCGGCCCTGGTAGCCCTCTTCGATCTTGACGGGGGCGTCGATGCCGATTTGGTCGATCTGGCCTGCCAGCGCCTGGCGTTGCGTGCTCGTGGGCTTCTCGGCGAGGGTGAAGAAGGTGCCGTACGGGGCCGTACCCAGGCCCGCCGCCTTCACCGCGGCGGGGGGCAGGACCACCTCCAGCCCGTAGCCGGTGACCGTGTCGGGCGCCTGGTAGACCGGGAAGACCTTGTCGACGCCCTTCGGCTCGGCGCCGGCCCGCGGCGTGCCCTGACCCTGGGCGTCGTCGGTGACGATCCGTAGGGTGATCTTGCCGGCCTTGAAGTTGCGCCGGTCGAAGGAGACGGCCTGCCCGGACTTCAGCGCGGCGACCGCGCCCGGGTCGCTGACGCCCAGCACCGTCAGCAGCTTCTCGTCGGCCACGACCGTCTCGCGCGGCTGCACGGACTGCCGGTCCTTGCAGCGCCAGTCCCGGCGCAGGGCGCGCACCTGGTCCCGGCTGAAGTCGGACGACCCGTTCTTCGACTCGTAGAGCGGACAGCGGTTCTCCTGCGGCGTGATGATCTCCAGCCGTCCGCAGCCCGGTTCGGTGGAGTACGAGTCACAAGACGGCTTGCCGACCACCACCCGGTCCACGTCGGCCCGCACCGCCAGGGAGAACTCCTTCGCGAGGGCTTGGCGTGCGGCGGGCACGTCCTTGTACCGGTCGTCCTCCTGGTTCGTCAGCATTCCCGCGCCGGCGGGCAAGGAGGCCACGTACTCGTGCCGCGCCTGGAGCTCCGTGCTGTGCTGGTACGTCGCCACGGCCACCGTGCCGGCCACGGCGGCCAGTACCGCCGCCACCGCCGGAGCGGTACGCCCCCGGTTGCGCACGGCGTCCCGCAGCGCGAGCCGCGGCGACAGCGGGAGCCACCGCCCCGCCCGCCCGAACAGCCCGACCAGCGTCGGGGTCAGGGCGACGACGCCCAGCTCGGCCAGGGCGCTGCCGCCGGCCACCACCAGCGTCCCCGTCTGCGACACTGCCCCGTACAGCGCGAGCGCCGCGCCCGACGCGACGCCGACGAGCCCGATGACGGGCAGGATCCGGTTGGCGCGCCGGACTCCGCGACGGCCCGTCAGCGAGGCCAGCACGGTCTGCCGGGACGCGGTGACGGCGGGGACGACCGCGGCGAGCAGCCCCGTCAATACGGCGACCAGGGCGACGGCGAGGAGTTCCAGGGGGCGGACCTCGAACCCGCCCCAGCGCAGCCCCAGGTACTGCTCCAGCACCGGCCGCAGGCCCAGGGTGAGCGCCACGCCGAGGGCGGTGCCGACGACGGCCGAGGCCGCGCCGATGACGAGACCGCCGGACAGGACGATGGCCCGGATGTGCCGGCGGTCGCCGCCGTTGGCGCCGACCAGGCCGAGCTGGCGCGCCGAGCGCCGGGCGCCGACGGCGAAGGCCGGACCGGCCAGCAGGCAGATCTCCAGCATGGCGAGGCCCACGACGGTGGCCAGAACGGTCAGTTCGACCGCTCTGATCGACGTTCCCTGGTATTCGTCGGACCTTCCCTGCTCGCGCAGTTGCGCGTACAACGGGACTTCGGCGTCGGCCGGCGGGTGCAGGGTGACGGCGCGCGAGAGGGCGAGGAGCCCCTTGGCGTTGGCCGCCCGCACCATGTTCCACGTGAAACCATCACCGCCGACCTCGACGAGGAAGTTGTCGTCGACGCTCAGCCCCTGGCCGCCGGCCCGGGTCAGGGCCTGGTCCAGCGGGGCGAGCAGGGTGCGGGGCGGCGCGGTGATCTGCACCGCCTTCAGCGAGGACGGAAGCTCGTACGCGCCCACGATCCGGTAGGACCGGGCCGCACCACGGGGGGTCAGCTCGGAGCCGACGAAGAAGCCGGATTCCTTGAGGAAGGAGTCGGTGGCGATGACCTCGCCCGCCGCCGCGGGCAGCCGGCCCCGCTTGAGGGTGATCATCCCCGCCACCAGCGGGCTGGCCGTGTCCACCTCGCGCAGCTCGGTGTCGAGCAGTCCGTGCGTGGTGCGGACCTTCGCACTGGCGTGGCTGTCCTGCACGATCCGGGCGCCCGGCGGCAGCGCGGACGGGACCGGCACGTCCTCCTGCTTCGCCTTCGAGGAGTCGAAGTCCCGGTAGCCGCCGACGGGCTCGTACCGGTCGCCCGACGGGTCCTGGTAGACGGCCGAGCCGAAGGAGAGGCGGCTCAGCCTCGCGTCGGCCGCGCCGATCTGCCGGGACAGCGTCTGTTCGGGGGAGAGCTCGGAGCTGCGCCAGGTGAGGTCCACGGCGCTCACGCCGACGATCGGCAGGGCGATCATCGCGAGGACGAGTGCGCTGCGCCCCTTGGCGCGCCAGGCGTCACGGCGGGCGATACGGACCGCCGCGACCCACGAGTGGTACCAGGACGAGGGAAAGGACGGAGATCCGTGCGACGAGCGGGACGACGAGCTCACAGGCCGGCCGCCCGCCCGGAGAGCAGCGAGTCGGCCCCGCTGCGCAGCGTCTCGTCCACGACGGTGCCATCGCGCAGGAACACGACCCGGTCGGCCCAGGCGGCGAACCGCGGCTCGTGCGTGACCAGGATCCCGGCCGCCCCCGCGTCGCAGCGCGAGCGCAGCAGGGCGAGTACGGACTCACCGGTCTCGGAGTCGAGTGCGCCGGTGGGTTCGTCGGCCAGGACCAGGCGGCGGTCCCCGACCAGGGCGCGGGCGATGGCGACGCGCTGCTGCTGGCCGCCGGACATCTCGTCGGGGAAGCGGTCGGCCAGCTGCCCGAGGTTCATCTCCTCCAGCGCGGCCAGGGCGGACGCGCGCGCCTTGCGGGCCGAGACCCCGTCGAGTTCCCGGGGCAGCGCCACGTTCTCGGCGGCGGTGAGGGCGGGGATCAGGTTGTAGTCCTGGAAGACGTAGCCGATGCTGCGCCGGCGCAGCGCGGCCAACTGCTTGCGGCTCGCGGTGGTGAGGTCGGTGCCCTCGACGATGACGCGTCCGGAGCTGGGGGTGTCGAGTCCCCCGGCGAGGGTGAGCAGCGTGGACTTGCCGGAGCCGGAGGGGCCCATGACGGCGACGAGTTCGCCGGGATGGACGGCGAGGTCGATTCCGCGCAGGGCGTGTACCTCGGTGGCGCCGCTGCCGTGTGTGCGGACGAGTTTCTCCAACTGGAGTACGGGGCGCTGCGTGTGCTGGTCGGGCATGTGGGTCCCCCCTGGGACGGTGGTTCAGTGCCGCCGCGTGCGTGCGGTGCGGGGCGCTTCGGTGGTCGCGGCGACGGCGAGGCCGCTCGCGGGAGTGGCGGCCGGCGGTGGTCCCGGTTCTCCGGCCGCGCTGTCGGCCGAGTGGGAGAGCCGTACGAGCCGTGCTTCGCAGTGGTCGAGCCAGCGGGCTTCGGCCTCGGTCTGGAAGATCAGCTGTTCGAGGACCAGCAGCCAGGCCAGGTCGTCGCGTTCGCGGGTCTTGCCGCTCTCGATCGCCATGAGGGCCTGGGCCTTGAGCCGGGTGTAGTCCTGCATCGCCTGGACGGTGGCGTGCCGCTGGGACTGGATGACCGCGCGGATGTCGACGCCGGGTGCGCCGACGGCCATGGCGAGCTTGATGGACAGCTCGTCGCGCGGTGGGTTGGTGCGGTCGACGGGGCGCTCGTACCACTCGCGCAGTTCGCCGCGCCCGGTGTCGGTGATGGCGTAGAGCGTGTGGCCGGCCGGGTCCTCGCCGTCGGGGGCGACGAGGCCGTCGCGCTCCAGGCGGGCGAGTGTCGTGTAGACCTGGCCGACATTGAGCGGCCAGGTGGAGCCGGTGCGGGATTCGAACTCGGTACGCAGCTGAGAGCCGTACCGAGGGCCCCTTTCGAGCAGGGCGAGGAGGCCGTGGCGGATGGACATACTCAGTATGTATACCGAGTATGTCCTGGGCGGCAACCCTCCCGTGGCGTACACCGCAAGGAGGACGGAGCGCCACCGGACGCCGCGCCGGCCGCTACGGACCGCGCCGCAGCCGCACGCCGATGAACCCCAGGCCCAGCCCCATCAGGGCGAGTCCGGTCCCCAGGGGCAGCATGTGCGCGGCCAGGTCGGCGGCCCGGTCGTTCGCCCCGGTGCCCAGCGCGTTGACCCCGGCAGTGGGACTCGGCGCCCCGCTCGGCGCCCCGCTCGGGGCCGGGCTCGCCGCGGACGGCGCCGGGGTCGGTCCACCGGTCGGTCCACCGGTCGGCCCGACGGACGGCCCCCCGGTCGGCGCCGTGCCGGGGGGGACCGCGGGTGGCCGCGCGGGCCGTTGCCGGGGCCGGGAGGCCACCATCGCCTCGGGGTCGGCGGGCTCGCCCACGGGCCGCCCGGGCCGCTCCCGCCCGACCCCCGCGGCACTGCCGGCCAGCTCCTCGTAAGCCTCCTGGGGTACGTCGGCCACCGCATCGGCGCTCGCGGAGGCGACCGGGACCCGGCCGGACGCGGGGCCCCCGCCCTGCGCGGGCGCGGCGCCCAGCAGCGCGGCGGCGGCCAGCGCGGCCCAGGCCACCCACACCGGCGCGCGGAGGCGTTGAGTCACCGGGAAGCCCCTCCCGTCCGAGCGGCGCGGGCGGCGCGAGCGCGCCGGACGGCGGTCGCTCGGGCCTGTACAGGGCTCACCCTCGCACGGTGGGACAAAAGCGGCATCCCGGGCCGCCCGTCAGGGTGGCCCGGGATGCCGGAGCGCCGTAGCGGTGGCCAGCGTCAGCGCGGCCGCCGCACCCGCCTACTGGGGGTCGCCGGTGGAGACGGTCAGCGTGTACTCCTGGTCCTTCGTCACCCCGGTCCCGGCGGGCGGGAATTGCGCCAGCACGGTGTCCTGCCCGAAGACCGCCTCGTCCTTGTTTTCGATCTTGTACTTGCCGCCCGCGGCCTGGATGCAGCTCTTGACCGAGAGCAGGTTCTTGTACGTGAAGTCGGGGGCCGACACCTTGGAGGCGTCGTTCCAGTCCTTTGACGGGTTCTTGCACTTCTCCGCGTCGATCGTGCGCGAGGTGTCCGGGCCCTTGTGGCCCGGCTTCGCGGAGCCCGACGCCGATGCCGATGCCGACGCCGAGGCGGCCCCGCCGCCCTTCGCGTCGTTCTTGTCGTCGCCGCCGTTGAGCACCGCGATCAGGCCGCCGATGGTCAGCAGCGCCACCACGATGGCGCCGACGATCACCGGGGTGTTCGACTTCGGCGCCGCCACCTGCGAGCCGCCGCCACCCGGGTTCGGCGAGATGGTGAAGGGCGGCGGGGTCTGCGGGGCGTACTGGTGCTGGGCGTGCTGCGGAACCGGCTGCTGCCCGTGCTGCTGGGGCGGGTACGCGTACCCGCCCTGCGCCGGGGTGTGCGGCGCGTACGGGGACGGCGTCTGCGGAGCCTGGTACGGCTGCTGCACCGACTGCGGCGGCGCCTGGAAGGCGGCGGAGTCCACCGGCGGGAACACGGCCGAACTCACCCCGGCCCCGCTGCCGCCCGCCGCCGCGCCCGGCACGATGACCGGCGCACCCGGGTGACCCGCCGACAGGATCCGCGCGATCTCGTCCCCCATGGCCGCGGCCGTCGGGAAACGCTCGTTCGGGTTCTTCTTCAGGGCCCGCGCCACCAGCGCGTCCATCGCCGGGGTCAGGGCACGGTTGACGGAGGACGGGGCGACCGGCTCCTCCTGCACGTGCGCGTACGCGATGGCCAGCGGCGAGTCCGCATCGAACGGCAGTCGGCCGGTCAGCAGCTGGAACAGCATGATGCCGACCGAGTACAGGTCGGAGCGGGCGTCCACCTGCCGCCCCAGCGCCTGCTCGGGCGACAGGTACTGCGGGGTGCCCACGACCATGCCGGTCTGCGTCATCGAGGTGACCCCGGACTGCATGGCCCGCGCGATGCCGAAGTCCATGACCTTGACCACGCCGCGCTTGGTCATCATCACGTTGCCGGGCTTGATGTCGCGGTGGACCAGACCCATCTCGTGGCTGGTCTCCAGTGCGGCCAGTACGTCGGCCGTCACCTTCAGCGCCCGGTCGGCGGGCATCGCGCCGTACTGCGCGACGTCGGCCTGGAGCGCGGAGCCGAGCGGCTGCCCCTCCACGTACTCCATCACGATGTACGGCATCGGGGCGCCGTCGTCCGCGACGGAGCCGCCGAACGTCACCGTGCCCTCGCCCGTATCGAATACCGAGACGATGTTGGTGTGCGACAGTTTGGCAACAGCCTGCGCCTCGCGGCGGAACCGCTCGCGGAAGGACGCCTCCCGGCCCAGTTCGCTGTGCAGGGTCTTGATGGCGACCTGTCGGTCGAGCGCCGAGTCGTACGCGAGATAGACGGACGCCATGCCGCCCTCGCCCAGCAAGTCCCTTAGCTGGTAACGGCCAGCGGCCAGGGAACCGCCTGCGTACCGGCCCCGTGTGCCGTCCTGGCTCATGACTGTTGCTTCCCCTCGGGCTGTGTCCGAACGCGTCTGGCAGAGCGCATGTCGCGCCCAGTCTGCCGGAGGGCAAGCACCAGTCAAGCCAGGTGCCCGTTCCGTGACCGGGGGGCCACAGGGTGCCATTGCCCGAACGGTGACCGGTTCCGAGGCTGTAGCGTTCATCGGAGCACCCGAAGAGCACCCGCAGAAGTTACGGACGAGAGAGACGACGGCGAGGACTGATGGCACCCGAACCCGACGGAACCGGCGCCGGGATGGCCGAGGATCCTGAGCATTGGGGCGCAGGCGGCCTGGTGGGCGACGGCCGCTACCGCCTCACCCACCGCCTGGGACGAGGCGGCATGGCGGAGGTGTTCGCCGCCGAGGACGTCCGGCTGGGCCGCACCGTCGCCGTGAAGCTGCTGCGCGCGGACCTCGCCGAGGACCCGGTCTCCAAGGCCCGCTTCACCCGCGAGGCACAGTCGGTCGCCGGGCTCAACCACCACGCCGTCGTCGCGGTATACGACTCGGGCGAGGACCGGGTCGGCCCGAACGTCGTCCCGTACATCGTCATGGAGCTGGTCGAGGGCCGCACCATCCGCGAGCTCCTGATCAGCGCCGAGGCGCCGGGTCCGGAGCAGGCGCTGATCATCGTCTCGGGCGTGCTGGAAGCGCTCGCGTACTCCCACCAGCACGGCATCGTGCACCGCGACATCAAGCCCGCGAACGTCATCATCACCAACACCGGTGCGGTGAAGGTGATGGACTTCGGCATCGCCCGCGCCCTGCACGGCGCCCAGTCGACGATGACCCAGACCGGCATGGTCATGGGCACGCCGCAGTACCTGTCGCCCGAACAGGCCCTCGGCAAGGCCGTGGACCACCGCTCCGACCTGTACGCGACCGGCTGCCTGCTGTACGAACTCCTCGCGCTGCGGCCCCCCTTCACCGGTGAGACGCCGCTTTCGGTCGTCTACCAGCACGTCCAGGACATGCCGGTGCCGCCCTCGCAGCTGCCCGACGGCCACCACATCCCGCAGGAGCTCGACGGCCTGGTCATGCGCTCCCTGGCGAAGGACCCGGACGACCGGTTCCAGAGCGCCGAGGAGATGCGCGGGCTGGTCCAGTACGCGCTCCAGATGCTCCAGGAGCAGGGGCCCAACTCCGGTACCTGGAACACCGGTCCGGTCACCATGGCGCTGCCGCACGGACAGCCCGGCGCGGGCGCCCCGACGGCGCAGATGCACGGGCCCGGCGGACCGCGCCCGCCGTACGGCCAGAACGCCACGACCTCGCAGTTCCAGCGGCCGATGGTGCCTGCGCTGAACCCGGACGACGGCTCGGCCTTCCCGGGCGGCGGCGGCAACGGCGGCAACGGCAACGGGGGTTACAACAACGGCGGCTACGACGGTTATGACGACCGCCGGGGCGGCGGCCGTTGGAAGATGTGGGTGTTCGCCGTGCTCGCGGTCCTGGCGATCGCCGGCGGCATCGCGTACGCGGTCAAGACGGTGGGCGGCGCCGGCGGGGGCAACAAGCCGAGCACCACCACCAGCAGTTCCCCGAACGCCTCGCAGAGCTCCTCCTCCTCGGAGACCACCCCCTCCGCGCAGCCGTCGGATTCCTCGGATTCGAACGAGGAGCAGACCTACAAGCCGTCCCCGGGCCGCACCAAGTACACGCCGAGCACCACCCCGACGCCGTCGACGGAGCCGACGGTCTCGGAGAAGCCGACGCTCTCGGAGAAGCCGACGGTCTCGGAGAAGCCCTCGACGCCGGAGAAGTCGCCGACGAAGTCGACCGGCGGTGGCGGCCCCACCGGCGCGGCGGACAACGCAGGAGCCGAATAGGACCGCTTACGCGAACGGGCCCGGCGGAATCCCTTCCGCCGGGCCCGTCCGTCTCCAGCCGCCCCGCCTAGTGCGCCGCTCGTGCGCCGCTCGCGCGCCGGCGGTGCGTCGACGGCTCCGCGCTCAGACGCGCTTCTCCGCCTGGAGACGCGCCACGTACGCGGCCGCCTGTGAGCGCCGCTCCATGCCCAGCTTCGACAGCAGGCTGGAGACGTAGTTCTTGATGGTCTTCTCGGCCAGGTGCAGCCGCTCGCCGATGACCCGGTTCGTCAGGCCCTCGCCGATCAGGTCGAGGATCTTGCGCTCCTGCTCGGTGAGGTGCGACAGCCGGTCGTCGCCCTTGCCCTTCTTGCCGTCGCGCAGCCGCTCCAGTACCCGGGCGGTGGCCACCGGGTCCAGCAGCGACTTGCCCGCAGCGACGTCCCGCACCGCGCTGAGCAGCTCGTTTCCGCGGATGGCCTTCAGTACGTACCCGGAGGCGCCGGCCATGATCGCGTCGAACAGAGCCTCGTCGTCCGCGAACGAGGTCAGCATCAGGCACTTGATGCCCTCGTCCTGCGAACGCACCTCCCGGCACACCTCGACCCCGCTGCCGTCCGGAAGCCGTACGTCCAGGACCGCGACATCGGGGCGGGTCGCGGGGATCCGCACCAGCGCGTCGGCCGCCGAACCGGCCTCGCCCACGATTTCGATGTCGTCTTCCACGGACAACAGCTCATGCACTCCCCGGCGTACCACTTCGTGGTCGTCCAGGAGGAATACCTTGATTTTTCCGTTTTCGGGCACGGAGTCAGTTTCACACACTCACCCCTTCCCTGGCGCTGTTACCCGGGATAACGTGCCGTTGTTCCGGCCCCCTGCAAGGCTGTGACCAGTGGTTGTTCCCGCAACCGCCGATTTACTTGGATATCCAAGCAAAATCGCAGGTCAAACGGGGTTTCGCAGTTATGCGAGGCACTGGGTAACGTGCATTGCGCAGGGCACTCGCCGGGGCACCTGTCACGCCTGAATCCCGTACCTTCCTCGCACCCACCCCGTGCGCGGGTACGCATACAGGTGAGCCGCACTGGACCCCGGAGAACCCGGGTGCCGGACCGACGGAGGAGCACACGTGACCGTGGAGAGCACTGCCGCGCGCAAGCCGCGACGCAGCAGCGGCACCAAGCGGACGGCCGGCGCCGATAGCGCCCGCAAGACCGCCGCTGCCACCGCACAGCCGCACGACGCCGAGCCTCAGCTCGTACAACTGCTGACGCCCGAGGGAGAACGGGTCGAGAGCGCCGACAGCGCGCGGTTCGCCCCTTACGTCGCCGACATCACCACCGAGGACCTGCGCGGGCTCTACCGCGACATGGTCCTGACCCGCCGGTTCGACGGCGAGGCGACCGCCCTGCAGCGTCAGGGCGAGCTGGGCCTGTGGGCCTCGCTCCTCGGTCAGGAAGCGGCCCAGATCGGCTCCGGCCGGGCGCTGCGCGACGACGACTACGTCTTCCCCACCTACCGTGAGCACGGTGTGGCCTGGTGCCGCGGGGTCGACCCGACCAATCTGCTCGGCATGTTCCGCGGCGTGAACCACGGCGGCTGGGACCCGAACACGAACAATTTCCACCTCTACACGATCGTCATCGGCTCCCAGACGCTGCACGCGACCGGGTACGCGATGGGCGTGGCGAAGGACGGTGCGGACTCCGCGGTCATCGCCTATTTCGGTGATGGTGCGTCCAGCCAGGGTGACGTGGCCGAGGCATTCACCTTCTCGGCGGTGTACAACTCCCCCGTCGTGTTCTTCTGCCAGAACAACCAGTGGGCGATCTCCGAGCCCACCGAGCGCCAAATGCGCGTGCCGCTTTACCAGCGGGCCCAGGGCTTCGGTTTCCCGGGCGTCCGCGTCGACGGCAACGACGTGCTGGCCTGCCTGGCGGTCACCCGCTGGGCGCTGGAGCGGGCGCGCAACGGCGAGGGTCCGACGCTGGTCGAGGCGTTCACGTACCGCATGGGCGCGCACACCACCTCCGACGACCCGACGAAGTACCGGCGCGACGAGGAGACGGCGGCCTGGGAGGCCAAGGACCCGATCCTGCGCCTGAAGGCCCACCTGCTGGCGACGGGCGGCGCCGACGAGGCGTTCTTCGCGCAGCTGGAGGAGGAGAGCGAGACGCTGGGCAAGCGGGTGCGCGAGGTCGTGCGCGCCATGCCCGACCCGGACACCATGGCGATCTTCGAGAACGTCTACGCGGACGGGCACGCGCTCGTCGACGAGGAGCGCGCCCAGTTCGCCGCGTACCTCGCGTCCTTCGAAGGCGGGGAGTGACCACCATGGCCGTACAGAAGCTGACCATCGCGAAGGCGCTCAACGACTCGCTGCGCAAGGCCCTGGAGACCGACCCCAAGGTCCTGATCATGGGCGAGGACGTCGGCAAGCTCGGCGGCGTCTTCCGCATCACCGACGGCCTGCAGAAGGACTTCGGCGAGGAACGGGTCATCGACACCCCGCTGGCCGAATCCGGCATCGTCGGCACGGCGATCGGCCTGGCCCTGCGCGGGTACCGGCCGGTCGTGGAGATCCAGTTCGACGGGTTCGTCTTCCCCGCCTACGACCAGATCGTCACGCAGCTCGCGAAGATGCACGCGCGCTCGCTCGGCAAGATCAAGATGCCGGTCGTCATCCGCATCCCGTACGCGGGCGGCATCGGCGCGGTCGAGCACCACAGCGAGTCCCCGGAGACGCTGTTCGCGCACGTCCCGGGCCTGAAGGTGGTCTCGCCGTCGAACGCGAGCGACGCCTACTGGATGCTCCAGCAGGCGATCCTCAGCGACGACCCGGTGATCTTCTTCGAGCCGAAGCGGCGCTACTGGGACAAGGGCGAGGTCGATGTCGACGCGATCCCGGACGCCCTGCACGCCGCCCGCGTGGCGCGTTCCGGTACCGACCTCACCCTGGCCGCGTACGGCCCGATGGTGAAGGTGTGCCTGGAGGCGGCGGCCGCGGCGGCCGAGGAGGGCAAGTCGGTGGAGGTCGTCGACCTGCGGTCGATGTCCCCGATCGACTTCGACGGGCTGCAGGCCTCGGTGGAGCGCACCCGTCGGCTGGTGATCGTCCACGAGGCGCCGGTGTTCCTGGGCATGGGTTCGGAGATCGCCGCCCGCATCACGGAGCGGTGCTTCTACCACCTGGAGGCGCCGGTGCTGCGGGTGGGCGGGTTCCACGCGCCGTACCCGCCGGCCCGCCTGGAGGACGAGTATCTGCCGGGCCTGGACAGGGTGCTCGACGCCGTCGACCGCTCGCTGGCGTACTGAGGAGAGCCCTGTGACGATCCGCGAATTCAAGATGCCCGACGTGGGCGAGGGCCTCACCGAGGCCGAGATCCTCAAGTGGTACGTCCAGCCGGGTGACACGGTCACCGACGGGCAGGTCGTCTGCGAGGTGGAGACGGCGAAGGCGGCCGTGGAGCTGCCGATCCCGTTCGACGGCACCGTGCACGCGCTCCTCTTCGAGGAGGGCACCACGGTCGACGTCGGCCAGGTGATCATCTCGGTACGGACCGAGGGTGCGGCCGCCGAGGCCCCGGCGCAGGAGGCGGCCGCCCCGGCCGAGGCCCCGGCCGCCGCCGCGGAGCCGGCCGCCGAGGCGCGCCAGCCCGTCCTGGTCGGCTACGGCGTGTCCACGGCCTCCACCAAGCGCCGGCCGCGCAAGGCCGTGGCGGAGGCGGGAGCCGTCCCGGCCGTCCCGGCCGCGCCCGTTCCCGCCGCTGCCGCGGTTCCCACGCAGAACGGGACCGCGACCGCCGCGCTGAACGGCAACGGCACCGGCAGCAACGGCAACGGCACCGCGCTCGGCACCACCGAGCGGCCCCTGGCCAAGCCGCCGGTCCGCAAGCTCGCCAAGGACCTCGGCATCGACCTGGCCGCGGTGGTCCCCACCGGCGAGGGCGGCGTCGTGACCCGCGAGGACGTGCACGCCGCCGCGGCGGCCGCCGTCGCCCCGCAGGCCGCTCCGGCCGCCACCCCGGTCCAGGCCCCGGCCGCCGTGGAGGCGCCCGCCACGGCACCCGTAACCGCCCCGGCCGAGGCGACGGCGCGCGAGACCCGTATTCCGGTCAAGGGCGTCCGCAAGGTCACCGCCCAGGCGATGGTCAACTCCGCCTTCACCGCCCCGCACGTCACCGAGTTCATCACCCTCGACGTGACGCGCACGATGAAGCTGGTCCAGCAGCTCAAGGAGGACCCGGACCTCGCCGGTCTGCGGATCAACCCGCTGCTCCTCATCGCCAAGGCCGTCCTGGTGGCCATCCGCCGCAACCCGGACGTCAACGCGTCCTGGGACGAGGCGGCCCAGGAGATCGTGCTCAAGCACTACGTCAACCTCGGCATCGCGGCGGCCACCCCGCGCGGCCTGATCGTCCCGAACATCAAGGACGCCCACGCCAAGACGCTGCCGGAGCTTTCCGAGGCCCTGTCCTCGCTGGTCGCCACGGCCCGCGACGGCAAGACCTCCCCCGCCGACATGCAGAACGGCACCATCACCATCACCAACGTCGGCGTCTTCGGCGTCGACACCGGTACGCCCATCCTGAACCCCGGCGAGTCCGCGATCCTCGCGGTCGGCGCGATCAAGCTCCAGCCGTGGGTCCACAAGGGCAAGGTCAAGCCGCGCCAGGTCACCACCCTGGCGCTGTCCTTCGACCACCGGCTGATCGACGGCGAACTCGGGTCCCGCTTCCTGGCCGACATCGCGGCGGTCCTGGAACACCCCCGCCGCCTCATCACCTGGTCGTAACAGGACGAACGCGGCGCCGGCGGCCGGGTCTCCCCCACGGGAGCCCGGCCGCCGGCCGCTGCGGGCCGCAAAACCCGATGGCCCGGCGGCGCGGGCCGGGTGATCATCGGCGGATGCCCTTCCGCGCCACGACCGCAGCCCCGGCCGACATCGACCGCGCCCTCGGCTACCCCGCCGACGGCCCCGTCGCAGCCCTGCCCGCCGACCGCATCCGCGAGGAACTGGCCGTCGGCCGGTGCCGCCCCGAGTGGATCTGGTTCGCCGAGGACGAGGACGGCGGGATCCTCGCCCGCGCCGTCTGGTGGGGCCGCGCGGACAGCGAGCGGCCCGTCGCGCTCGACTGCCTCCAGGTCCGGGCCGGCGTCGCCGATCCGGCCGCCCTCGCCGCCGGGCTGCTCACCGCCGGACACGCGGCGTTCGGAAACCTCCCCGGCTACCACGCCTGCCTGCCCCGCGACTGGCGCTCCCGGCCCGAGTTCGCCGAGGCCGTCGCCTGGCGCCGGGAGGCGGCGCACCGGGCCGGGCTGACCAGCGGGATCGAGCGGCTGCGCTACGAGTGGACGCCGACCGCCGGGACCGCGGAGCCCACCGGACGGCTGGTGTTCCGCGAGGGGACCGACGAGGAGTTCCTCGAAGCGTTCGCCCGCGTCTCGGCGGGCAGCCTGGACCTGCACACCCGGGCGGAGCTGCGCACCATGGACGCCGCGCAACTGGCGCACGCGGACATCGCGTTCTACCGGGACTGCCCCGGCGAACGCTCCTGGTGGCGCCTCGCGGAGCTGCCGGACGGCACCCTCGCCGGCCTGGCCGTTCCCTCCGCGACCCCCTACCACCGCAACGTCGGCTACCTCGGGGTCGTCCCCGAACAGCGCGGCAAGGGCCTGATCGACGAGATCCTGGCGGAGATCACCCGCTTCCACGCGGGCCAGGGCGCCGCGCGCATCACCGCGACGACCGACACCGGCAACGCCCCGATGGCCGCCGCGTTCGACCGCGCCGGTTACCAGGTGACGGAGATCCGGCTGGTCCTGGAAGGGCCGTCGCGGGCCTGACCGGCGGGCGGTAGCCTCCGGCCCGTAGGAAGGCCCGGAAGAAGGGGGGACGGGTGCCGATCGCCGAGTTGCAGGTGTACTCCGTCGAGCAGGCCGACGTCACGGGCGGGGTGTGCGTCGTCCGCGTCATCGGCGGGATCGCGCGGGCCGGCCAGGTGTACACCGCCGGGGGCCTCAGGCTCGGCCTCGCCCGCATCGAGGCGTGCGGCGGGCCCCGGCAGTTCGCCGGCCCCCCGCACGCGGCGCGGGTCCACCTCACCGGGCCCATGGTCGCGCTCCTGTCCCGGGGGCAGGTGCTGACCTGCGTACCGCCCGCCGGGCACCCGCTGGCCGACCTGGAGGCCTGGCTGGCCACCGATCCGCCGCTGCGCGAGGAGCCGCACCCGGCGCCCCTGCGCGCTCTGGCCGTGGCGCGGATGCACGACGAAACGCTGCCCGACGCGGAACGGCTGCGCTGGGGCCGGGTGGCGCTCGTCGCCGTGGCCCGGGGAGAGTACCCGGACGACGCGGCCCGCGGGGTCGAGCGGGCGGCCGTACGGGGCTACCTCATCGAGCGGTTCGGGCCAGGCCGCGGCGGCGACCCCGCCGAGCTGTGCCGGGAGGTGCTGGCGCTGATCGACCTGACCCCGGCCCGGGCGGCGGCCGAGGCCGAGGTCTGGCGGGACCTCCCCCGGGACCGCATCCTCGGCCTGCGCCGGATCAAGAACCTGCTGCCCTGGATGACCCTGGTCCGGGCCCACCTGGCGGCCGACGACCCCCTCCGGGCGGCCGTCGACGCCTGGACGGCCCTCGCGCCGCGGCTGCCCTGAGCCCCGCCGGCCCGCGTTTCCCTAACCGGCCTTGGCGGCGTTGCCGAGCACGTTCGTCGGGGTGATGCGCACGACCACCCGTACGTTCTCGGCGGGAGCCTGCGCGTACTCCTGGCCGGCGCCCGGCCCCATGTACTCCTCGGCGATCCGCACGGCCACCGCCCGCCCGGTGTCCTCGGTGACCGAGGCGGTGCCGCGGATCTCCGCGTAGAGGAAGGGGTTGGTCAGGTCGAAGACGGTCAGGCCGACCCGCGCGTCCCGGGCGATGTTCCGCTCCTTGCGGCGCCCCTGCTCGGTGGAGACCAGCAGTTCGTCGCCGTCCCGGGTCACCCAGACCACCGAACTCTGCGGCCCGCCGTCGGGGTTGATCGTCGTCAGCACGGCCGGGTGCGGTGCGTCCAGCAACTTGCGTACGGTGTCGTTCAGCTCAACAGTCATGCGGCAGAGGCTAGTCGGGGCCGTGCGGCGGCGCGCCGGGTTTGCGCCGCCTGCGCCGCGACTACCCGAGGTCCGCGGCTCAGCTCCAGGCGAGGTTGCGCCACGGGCTTCCCGCGTCGCCCGTCAGCTCCCAGTGCGCCGTCGCCATCTCCTCGTACCAGGGCCCGAATTCCTCCTCGTCGAACTGCATGCAGCGGCCCAGCACGAACCCGGACGACAGCTCCTCCCAGGACCGGTACGCGAGCCGGCACGCCTTTCCGGCCCGCACCACGGCGTCCTCGGCCTCGGCCAGCGTCCCGAAGCGGGCGCCGACGCCCCAGCGGGCCATCTGGGAGGCCCGGCCGTAGTCCCACGCCTCCACCGACCGCACGTACTTGCCCTCGCCGAGCAACCCGTCCGCCCGGAACCGCTGCTCGTAGCGGGTGATCCGGCCGATGACCCGCTGTACGCCCGCGATCTCGCCCTCCACCTCGGCGGTCGGGCGCGGCTGCGCGACCGTGACCCCGTCGGGGGTCAGCCGGGGCTCGGCGGCCCGCTCGGCGTTGGCGCGCAAGGTCGCCTCGGTGGCGTGCCGCCAGTGCTCGATGTCCACCGGCCCGGCGAACTCCTGCGCCAGCGCCTGGCGTACGCGCAGGGCGAACTCCCAGACCGGGCTGACCATGTCGGCCCGCAGCAGCCGCTCGGTCGTGACGAGCCACTCCTCGCGGGTGGTGACGCCCCAGCTCTCGCGCAGCTTCTCGCGCTCCTTGGTGTAGCCCTGGCCGTGGTAGGCGAGGGCGTTCCAGAACATGCCGTTGCGTACGGACAGGTGTGCCCCGCAGGCCAGTCCGAAGGCGACCGGGCCGTGCAGCGGCCCGCCGACGTGGAGGGCGTGCACCTTGCCCTGCTCCAGGCCCACGTACCGCGGGCGGCGGCCGTCGTGCAGGGCCCAGGTGGCGCGGTGCGCGGGGGACGCGGGAAGGAGGGTCTCGAAGGGCGTTCCCGGGTTGACCGCCAGGTACGCGGGCCCGTCGGCCGGGAAACTCGCGCAGAACCAGCCGAGGTCGACGCTCTCGAAGACCAGATCGGCCGTGGGCGCGGGGAGCATGCCCTCCGTGAAGACGACGTACGCATCGGCGCGCGCCCGGGGCAGGTGGACCCGCTCACGTCGTACCCGGGTGGGATGGGCGTCCTGGAAAGACCGTTCCTGCGGGACGAAGAGGTCGGCGAGCGCGAGGGCGTCGAAGAACGCCGGCCAGTTCCCGGCGGCCTTGGCCTCTTCCAGCTCTCGTTCCACGGCGCTCGGTGCGGTCCAGGTCCCCATGGGGGAACCCTATCCGGGCGTATCGGACGGCAGTTCACCCCGTGCCGCCCAGTCGAACGCCCGGTCTACCGTGGGCCGTGCCGCGGGGTACGCGGCAGACACCGAAAGGCGGCTCACTTCGTGAAACGGTCCTCCTCCGGGCATCCGGCGACTTCCGCGATCACCGTCTACTGGCGGCCCGGCTGCGTCTTCTGCATGAAGCTGTGGCTCAAGCTCCGGCTGACCCGCACGCCGTACCGGCCGGTCAACATATGGCGCGATCCCGAGGCGGCGGCATTCGTCCGGAGCGTCGCGGACGGCAACGAGACCGTCCCCACCGTCGTGGTCGGGGACCGGCCGGCCATGGTGAACCCGACCCTCCGGCAGATCCGTAACGCGGTGTGACGGGGGCGCGTCCGTCTGGGTCGTGCCCGAGGGTGATGGGGTTTGGGCAGGTCAGGCCCCGGTTTTCGGCCGTTGCGCGGCGTGTCGGCGGTGTTGGAGGGGTGGCTCCGGTTGCGGGCGGTGACCGGCTGTCGGTGAGTGGTATGGGGCAGCTCCACCGCCCCGCGACATCCAGAGCCACCATCACTGACATCTCTGAACAGGAGAGAGCCGTTGCACCGCATCACCCGCTACTCCGTTCCCGCCGCCCTCTGCGTGACCCTGCTGACCGCCTCCCCGGGCATCGCGGCAGCCGTCTCCGCTCCCGAGGGAAAGCCCGTCGCCGCCGCCGGGCAGGCCGTTCCCGGCAGTGACGCACTGCTCGCGCAGGTACAGTCGCTCGGCGCCGCCGCCGACGTGCTCGAACCCGTCACCGACCTGGTGTCGGCGGTGCTGAAGTCGCCGAACGGGAAGGTGTCGGAGGCCGACCTGGCCGCCGTCAAGCAGCAGCTGGAGCCCGCCTTCGCGGAGCTGCGGCAGACGCTGCCCGCTTCGGCGGCGCCGCTGCCGGCGCCCGTACCGGCGAACCCGGCGGTCGCGAACCAGGCGGCGGCGAAGCCGGCCGACCCGCCCGCCGACCCGGTGGCGAAGCCGCCGGTCGCCCAGCCGGCGAAGCCGCCGGTTGCGGAGCCGGTCAAGCCGCCGGTCGCCCAGCCCGCGCAGCCCCCGGTTGCCCAGCCGGCGAAGCCGCCGGTCGCCGAGCCGGTCAAGCCGCCGGTCGCGGAGCCGGTCAAGCCGCCGGTCGCCCAGCCGCCGGTCGCCCAGCCCGCGAAGCCGCCGGTCGCCGAGCCGGTCAAGCCCCCGGTTGCCGAGCCGGTCAAGCCGCCGGCCGCCCAGCCCGCCATGCCGCCGGCCGCCGAGCCGGTGAAGCCGGCCCAGCCGGCCGCGCCCGCTGCGCCCGCCGCGCAGCTGCCCGCGAAGCCCGCCGCGGTTCCGGCCGTCGCGCCCAAGTCCGCTCCGGTGGACAAGGCCGCCGCCGCCGTCGACAAGCTCAAGGCCTCCGTCGACGGCCTCCTCAAGGTCGCCGCGACCGGCAGCACCTCGGCCGATGCCAAGGCCAAGGCCGACATGGTCGTGACCGACCTCGGCGCCGTCCTGGTCGCCCTGGTCAACGGTGCGGGTCAGCAGAAGGCGCCCGCCGCCTAAGGGCTGAGCACTTCCCCAGTACCCTGCGTCCCCGGCGACCTCTGCGCGCCGGGGACGCAGCGGCTCCCGCTCCCGCCCAGCCCGCCCCGTTCCCGCACGCCGGACCGTACGACCCCCGTGCCACCGCGCGACCGCGGCACCCCTCTTGACGCCCCCTCGCGCCGGGGAGAAGCTCCCGGGTCTCGCCCGTATCGGAACGGGCGACCGCACACTGGGGGGCCGGTATGCCGCAGGAGTCCGTGCGGACGGCGGGGGAGCTACGGGCACGGCTCGCGGAGCTGGGGGCACGCTGGTCCGTCAGCGAGCACCTCGCCGACGGGGAGCCGCTCCCGCGCCCCTCCCTCGGCCTCGACCCGGCGGCGCACCCGACGACCGCGGCCGAGGCGGGAACCGTCGATCTGCGGGCGCCGGCCGGCTACCCGAGCGGCAATCCGCACCTCACCCGGCGCAGGGCGGCGCACGGCCTGCTGCCCGGCACCCGGGAGTCGGCCACGGCGCTGCCCGCCGCCGTGGACTGGCGCGAGCGGTGGGGATGGCGCTGGCTCGGCCGGGTGAAGGACCAGAACCCGTGCGAGTCCGGCTGGGCCTTCGCGGCGGCCGGCCTGGTGGAGTCGATGGCCCGGATCGAGCACCACGTATGGGCGGCGCGGTCCGAGGGTGACGTACGCGACGGGCTGCGGCTGACCTGCGGACAGGGCTCGGACCCGGAGAGCGCGCTCGACTGGATCCGGGACAACGGCGGCCTCGCCGACCCCGGTTGCCGGCCCTACACCACCCCGCCGCCCGGCCTGCCCGCCGAGCGCCGCGCCGCCTGGGGCTCGGAGTACACGCCGAGCTGGGACCGGTCGGGCCGGACCGTACGGATCACCGACTACGTGCGGCTCGGCGACGTCGGACAGCAGAAGGTCTGGCTGGACACGGTCGGCCCGCTGACCGCCTGCCTCGACGTGTACGACGACTTCTTCGGGCTCGGATCCGGCGTGTACCACCGTACGAGCGACCGACTGGCGGGCGGCCACTGCGTGCTCATCGTCGGCTACGACGACGCGGCCGGCTGCTGGCTCTTCCGGAACTCCTGGGGCACCGGCCACCACGTCGGCGGCTACGGGCGGATCGCGTACGGCGAGGCCCGCATCGACCACTGGGCCAAGTGCGGACTGACCGGCACCAACATCGACCCCTGGAGCAAGCGCCGGCTGCACGCGGGCAACGTGTACGAGAGCGGGAACGGCCGCGCCCACCGCAACTTCGAGCTGGCGGCGGCCACGGGAGACGGCAGCCTGCGGCACTGGTGGCGCGAAGGCGAGGCGCCCTACGCGTGGACCCCGGCCAAGACCTTCGCGCACGACGCCTCGGGCCAGCCGGCCTTCACCGGCACCACCTACAACCGGAACATGGAGTCCTTGCACGTCACCACCGGCGGCCGACTGCGCCACTGGTACTACGAGCAGTCCGGCGGCGCCTGGCGCGACGGCGGCGCCTTCGGTCCGGGCGACGCGGCGATCGGCTCGACCCCGGCCTTCATCCAGAGCGACTACGGCCAGCCCGGCAACTTCGAGGTGGTGGTCCGCACCGCCGACGGACGGCTGAACCACTGGTGGCGCATCAACGGCGCGCCCTGGACCTGGAACGACGGCGGCCGTTTCGCCTCCGGCATCGCCCATTTCGGGCCCGCCCTGGTGCAGACCCGCTCCCGCCACCTCGACCTCGTCGCGACGCGCACGGACGGCCGGATGCAGCTGTGGTGGCGCGACGACCGCGACCGCTTCGCCTGGCACCCGGGCGAGGTCTTCGGCAGCGCGATCACCTCCGCGCCGTGCCTGATCGAGGCCCAGTACGGGGCCGCCGACGAGGAGACCGCCGGGAACTACGAGCTGTGCGTGGTCGGGGCGGGCGGCCGGGTCGAGCACTGGTGGCGCGGCCACGCGGGCGACGGTGCCTGGACCCGGGGCGCGGTCTTCGGGCGGGACGCGCTCGCCGTCACGGGGATGCTCCAGGGCAGTTTCGGGTTCGGCCTGGAGGTGATCGTCCTGCGGACCGACCAGCTGCTCCAGCACTACCGGCGGGACGGCGCGGGCTGGCACGCCGGACCGGTGATCGGCCCGGCGTGAGCCGGCCGCGCCGGGGGGCCCGGCGGCCCGGCGGTCCGCATCCTGGACGGGCGAAACCCTTGTACCGTCCATGTATCTATCCTGTGCGCATGACTTCCGCGCCCCCCGTCGTGACCGCTGCCGACCGCGTCTACCAGCACGTCAAACAGGGGGTACTGGGCCGCCGCTACGAGGGCGGCGCCCTCCTCACCGAGGGCGAGGTCGCCGAAGCCGTCGGGGTGTCCCGGACCCCGGTGCGCGAAGCGCTGCTGCGCCTGGAGACCGAGGGACTGCTGAAGCTGTACCCGAAGAAGGGCGCGCTGGTGCTGCCGGTCTCCGCGCAGGAGATCGCCGACGTCATCGAAACCCGGCTGCTGGTCGAGGAGTTCACCGTCCGCAAGGCGGTGCCCGCCCCGCCCGCCCTGCTGGAGCGGCTCGCCGCACTCATCGACGAGCAGCGCCGGCACGCCGCCGAGGAGGACCTGGTCGCGCTGATGGCCGCCGACCGGGCCTTCCACGCCGAGATCGTGCGCCACGCCGGCAACCAGATCCTCAGCCGGCTCTACGACCAGCTCCGCGACCGGCAGCTGCGGATGGGCGTGGCCCTCCTGCACGCCCACCCCGACCGGGTGGAGCGGACCCTGGCCGAGCACACCGAGATCCTGGACGCCCTGCGCGCCGGGGAGCCGGAGCCGGCCGCCACCGCCGTACGGGCGCACGTGGGCCGGGTCGCGGCGCTGGTGCGCGGGGCCGGCCGATGAGCCGGCCGACGCCGTCGCCGCGGCTCCCCCTGGACCCGCCCGGCGGGCGCCGGGCCCTCGCCGTCTGGGGGATCGGCGTCGCCGTGTACTTCGTCGCGGTGATCTTCCGTACCAGCCTGGGCGTGGCCGGACTGGACGCCGCCGACCGCTTCCACGTCAACGCGTCGGCGCTCGCCACCTTCTCCCTCCTCCAGCTGCTGGTCTACGCGGGCATGCAGATACCCGTCGGGCTGATGGTGGACCGGCTCGGCACCAAGCGGGTGCTGATGCTGGGGGCGCTGCTGTTCACCGTCGGCCAGCTCGGTTTCGCGCTGGCGCCCTCGTACGGGACGGCGCTGGCCGCGCGCGCCCTGCTGGGCTGCGGCGACGCGATGACCTTCATCTCCGTGCTGCGGCTCGGCACGCGCTGGTTCCCGGCGCGGCGCGGGCCGCTGATGGCCCAGCTGGCCGGGCTGGTGGGCATGGCGGGCAACCTCGTCTCCACGCTGGTGCTGGCGCCGGTGCTGCACGGGGTCGGCTGGGTACCGGCCTTCGCGGGGAGTTCGGCGGCGGGTCTGCTCGTCCTCGTGCCGCTGGTGCTGTTCCTGCGCGACCACCCGGAGGGGCACGCGCCGCCGCCCGTGGCGCGCGCCGCCGGGGGCGGGTTCGTACGCCGGCAGATCGCCGAGTCCTGGCGGGAGCCCGGCACCCGGCTCGGACTGTGGGTGCACTTCACCACGCAGTTCCCGGCGATGGTGTTCCTGCTGCTGTGGGGGATGCCGTTCCTGGTCGAGGCGCAGGGGCTGTCGCGGACCACTGCGGGCGGGCTGATGACGCTGATCGTCGTGGCGAACATGGGCTTCGGGCTGCTGTACGGACAGCTCGTCGGCCGCCGCCAGGGCGCGCGGATCCCGCTCGCGCTGGGCACGGTCGCCGCCACCGCCGCGCTGTGGGGCGCGGTGCTGGCCTACCCGGGTGGGCGGGCGCCGATGTGGCTGCTGACCGCGCTGTGCGTGGTGCTGGGGACCTGCGGGCCGGCCTCGATGATCGGCTTCGACTTCGCCCGTCCGGCCAATCCGGCGGAGCGTCAGGGGACCGCCTCGGGAATCACCAACATGGGCGGTTTCCTCGCGTCGATGACGACGCTGCTGGCCGTGGGCGTCCTGCTCGACGCCACCAGCGACGACTACCGGATCGCCTTCTCGTCGGTCTTCTTCCTGGAAGCGCTCGGCCTCACCCAGATCCTGCGCCTGCGCCCGGCCGCCCTGGCCCGCGAACGCCTCCCGCTCGCGGCGGCGCCGGACCCCGGCCCCGTCACCCCGGCCCGCGCCCGTACGTAGCGGCGGGCGCGGGCCGGGGAGCCGGGCGGCCGGCTACGGGGTCACGGCGAAGTGCGCCAGGATCGCGTCCGCCAGGGCGGCGTCGCCCTCGGCCTTCACCCGGTCCGCGACCACGTGCGGCCGGACCCGCCCCGCCGCGAGCCGCACGTACGTCTCCCAGTCCATGGCCAGCGTCACGGCCGGGCCCAGCGAGGGAGCCTTGTCCAGCGTCCCGCGGCCCTGCGCGTCCACCCGCACGGTCCGCATGAACTCCAGCTCCCCGTGCACATCGAGCACCACGGCCGAGTTCGGGGGCGCGCCCGCCTCCTTCGCGACCACCTTCGGCAGTCCGGCCAGCAGGATGTCCCGGGCCACGTACGCGCCCGGCGAGTCCAGGTTCCCGGGTACGCCCAGCGCCGCCCGCAGGTCCTGCTCGTGGATCCACACGTCGAACGCCCGCAGCCGCAGCGCGAACTCCAGCGTCACCTGGTCGCCCAGCGGACCGCGCACCATCGTGGCCGGATCCCGCTTCTCGTTGCGCAGCTGCCGCTGCCGCCGGATGACCGTGTACTCCAGCTCGGAGGTCATCTCCGGGGCGGTGTGGTGACGCCGGACGTCAACCTGCACCTCCATGTACCGGGTGAACTCGTCCACCACGTGGCGCAGGTCGCGCGGCAGCGTGTGGATCGGCCGCGGATCGCCGAGCTGCTCGCACTCGATGCCGATGATGTGTGACACCACGTCACGTACCGACCAGCCGGGGCAGGGGGTCGCCCGGTTCCACTCGCCCTCGGTCAGGGGGAGGACCAGCTCGGATATCGCCTCGATGGAATGTGTCCACGCATCGGCATAGGGCTGAAGGCTGGGATGGACGGTCAACGGGACCCCTCGCGTGCTGTTCAGTGGCGCGTTGTGGACTGTGCCCAAAACTACGCTGCCGGTGAGTGCCCCGGCAGTGCTTTCGTGTGACGATCGTAGGCCCGAGCTGACGGACACAATGCAAGGACGGTGGTAGTGTGCGCGCCTCTCTGATCCAAGTCGCGGTCAACGAGGGTGAATCGGTCGCCTCCCGGCGGGCCCGGGTGGCCGATCTCGTACGCGAGCAGTCCGCCGCCGACCTCGTCGTGCTGCCGGAGCTGTGGACGGTCGGGGCGTTCGCCTACGAGCAGTTCGAGACCGAGGCGGAACCACTGGACGGCCCGACGTTCGGGGCGATGTCCAAGGCCGCGGCCGACGCCGGGGTCTGGCTGCACGCCGGTTCGGTCGTGGAGCGGGCCGGCGACGGCTCGCTCTACAACACCGCGCTGGTCATCTCCCCGGCCGGTGAGCTCGCCGCCAGCTACCGCAAGATCCACCGCTTCGGCTTCGACCAGGGCGAGGCGGTGCTGATGGCGGCCGGGGACACGCTGACCACGGTCACCCTGCCGGAACAGACGCTCGGCATCGCCACCTGCTACGACCTGCGGTTCCCCGAGATGTTCCGCGGCCTGGTCGACGCCGGGGCGACGACGATGGTCGTGGCCGCGGGCTGGCCGGCCCGGCGGCGGGCCCACTGGACGCTGCTGAACCGGGCCCGCGCCGTGGAGGACCAGGCGTACGTGCTGGCCTGCGGGCTGGCCGGCACCCACGCGGGCGTCGAGCAGGCCGGCCACAGCCTGGTGGTGGACCCGTGGGGCGAGGTGCTGGCGGAGGCCGGCCCGGGCGAGGACGTGCTCACGGTCGAGCTGGACCCGGCGAAGGTCACGGACACCCGCGAGCAGTTCCCGGCGCTCAAGGACCGCCGCCTCGGCCGCTGAACCGACGGCCGGGGCGGCGGTTGGCCGCCCGGCCGCCGGGTACACGGGTCGCGACGGAAGCAGCGGAACAGGGGGGAGGGCGCCATGTCCGAGGAGACCGAGGCGGCGATCGAGGCGGCTCTGGAGCCGCACGAACCGTCCCCGGGCGAGGTCGCGGCCCGCGACCGGGTACGGGCCGAGGCCACCGGCATGACCCACCACCAGGCGGCGGCCGCCCTGGAGCGCGCCCTGGACGCCGCCGGCGACGCGGCCGGCGCCGACGCACCTGCCCGGGCCGCCCTGGCCGAGTGGCAGCGGATCACCGACCTGCTCGTGGACCACGGCGGCCCGTACGCACCGGAAGCCGACCCCTACGCCCAGGGCCAGTTGACGGCGCGCCGCCGCTGACCGCGCCGCCCCGGGCCGCGCCACCGACCCGGCTACCGCTCCTCCCGTTCCTTCTCGGCCATCCGGATCACGCACACGGCGACGGCGATGAGCAGCGCCGCGTCCGCGTCCTCCCGCACCACGTCCACCGCGTACGTCTCGCGGATCCGGTACCACTGGCGGGAGACCAGCGCGAGCAGCTCGCCGTCGTACTCGACCTTGAACTCGCGGTCCAGGATCCGCCCGCTCACGTCCAGTTCGGTGCCCTCGGCCAGGGTGACGAGGTAGTGGTTGCGCAGCAGGGACAGCCGCTTGCGGCGGATCACCGCGAGCCGGCGGTCGTCCCGCTCCAGGGTCATCGCGTCGCGGAAGGCGAGCCACTTCTCCCGCAGGGTGATCAGGATCCGGCCGTCGCGGTCCTTGAGCTCCAAGGTGTCGCGCAGCCGCAGGGCCTTGCCGTCGACGAGGAAGGCGGGGCGGCCGTCCTCGTCCTCGATCCAGTAGTCGTCCCCGATGGCCAGCACTTTGTCCCGTACGAGGTATTTCATGGCCTGATCCGTGCCCGCGATAGGTTGCCGCCATGCCTCTGCTCTATGTCACCGACCTGACGTACCCCGCGCGCGGCCGCCGCTACTGCGACGAGGACATATTCCTCACCGGGCGGCTGCGCGGGCACTTCCCGCTGGCCCTGTGCCACCCGCGCGACGCCGAAGCCCTGATGGGCGGCTTCGACGCGGTCGTGGTCCGCAACAGCGGCCCGGTGCTGCACCACCAGGAGGCCCACGACGCCTTCCGCGCCGCCGCCCTCGCCGCGGGCACCCGGGTCTACAACCCGCTGACGGGGCGCGGCGACATGGCGGGGAAGCAGTACCTCGTGGACCTGACGGCGGCCGGCTACCCGGTGATCCCGACGGTCGACGACCCGGCGCACCTGCACCTGCTGCCGCGGGCCGCGCAGTACGCGGTCAAGCCGAAGCAGGGAGCGGACTCCATCGGCCTCACCTTCACCGCGGACCCCGCCACCGCCGAGCCGGGGTCCTCCCTGATCCAGCCGCGGATCGACTTCGCGTACGAGGTGTCGTTCTACTTCGTGGACGACGCCTTCCAGTACGCCCTCTACGCCCCGGACCCGGAGCGCCGCTGGGAGCTGGAGCCGTACGCCCCGACCTCGGCGGACCTGGCCTTCGCCCGCGCCTTCGTGGAGTGGAACACCCTCGCGCACGGCATCCAGCGCGTGGACGCCTGCCGCGCCCCCTCCGGCGACCTCCTCCTGGTGGAGCTGGAGGACCTGAACCCGTACCTCTCCCTCCACCTCGTCCCGACGGACGTCCAGGACGCCTTCGTCACGTCCCTCACCCGCTCGCTGGACGCCTTCCTGTCCTAGAGCTCGCTGGTGTCGAGCACGATCCCGAACGGCTCCGGCAACCGCACGGCCGTCCCGAACGGATGCGGCCCGTCGACCTTCGCGTAACCGAGCCGCGCCGGCTCGGAGAACAGGGTGACGTTCTTGTCCAGCCGGTCGACCAGCAGGTAGAGCGGCGCGCCGTACTCGGCGTACCGCTTGCGCTTGACGACGCGGTCGGTCTCGGCGTTGGACTCCGAGGGCACTTCGACGATCAGCAGGGTCTGGTCGGGGAGCAGGGCGCCGCCCCCCTTCGTCAATTCCTCGGGGGCGACCGCGAGGTCCGGGACATACCAGTTCGCCGAGCCGGGCAGGTCCAGATTGCCCGACCCGGTGACACAGCCCAGTTCCTTGACCCGCGGTTTGATCTGATCGCGGATCTCCTCAGCCGCGTTCTCGTGATCCCAGTCCGGCGTCACGTTGCCGATGACCCCTTCAACGATCTCGGTGCGGTCGCCGCCGTGGTGCTGGACGGCGTACTTCAGGGCACGCTCGGGATCGATGCCCTCGCCGTAGTCGTACGCGGCCGTCATGCCGGACGCCTCCTTCGATGCCTGCGGCCAGCCTGCCACGGCGGCCCGCCGAGCGCCGTCACCCCCGGGGGTGCACCTGGACGGGGATGGCAAGCTTGAAGCATGAACGATGCCGCCCCGGTGCCCACCCCCGCGCCCGCGCCCCGACGACGTGCCCGTGTCCGTGCCCCCGAGCTGATCGGTAAGGGCGGCTGGCTGAACACCGGCGGGAAAGAGCTGACCCTCGCCGACTTCCGAGGTCGCGTATTGATCTTGGATTTTTGGACCTTCTGCTGCATCAACTGTCTGCACGTCCTCGACGAGCTGCGCGAGCTGGAGGAGAAGCACCGCGACACCGTGGTGATCGTCGGCGTGCACTCGCCGAAGTTCGCGCACGAGGCCGAGCACGCGGCCGTGGTCGACGCCGTCGAGCGGTACGAGGTGCACCACCCCGTGCTCGACGACCCCGAGCTGGCCACCTGGAAGCAGTACGCCGTGCGCGCCTGGCCCACGCTCGTGGTGATCGACCCCGAGGGGTACGTCGTCGCCCAGCACGCCGGTGAGGGGCATGCGCACGCCATCGAGCGGCTCGTGCAGGAACTGGAGGCCGAGCACGCCGCCAAGGGGACCCTGCGGCGTGGGGACGGGCCGTACGTGGCGCCCGAGCCGGTGGCGACCGACCTGCGGTTCCCCGGGAAGGCGCTGCTGCTCGACAGCGGGAACCTCCTCGTGTCCGACTCGACGCGGCACCAGCTCGTGGAGATGGCGCCGGACGGGGAGAGCGTCGTACGCCGCGTCGGCAGCGGCGAGCGCGGCTTCGGGCCGGACGCGTTCAGCGAGCCGCAGGGCCTCGCGCTGCTGCCCGACGGCAGGGTCGTCGTCGCCGACACCGTCAACCACGCGCTGCGTACCTACGACCCCGCCACCGGGGCGGTCGAGACCGTGGCCGGGACCGGCCGCCAGTGGTGGCAGGGCTCGGCCACCGCCGGGCCCGCCCTGGAGGTCGACCTGTCCTCGCCCTGGGACGTGGCGTGGTGGCAGGGCAAGGTGTGGATCGCCATGGCGGGCGCGCACCAGCTGTGGACCTGGGACCCGGAGGCGGGGACGGTCGCCGTCGCCGCCGGTACGACCAACGAGGGGCTGGTGGACGGGCCCGCGGCCGAGGCCTGGTTCGCGCAGCCGTCCGGGCTCGCCGCCACCGAGGACCGGCTGTGGGTCGCAGACTCCGAGACCAGTGCGCTGAGGTACCTGGAACGCGAGGGCGAGGAGTACGTCGTACGGACCGCCGTCGGCACCGGCCTCTTCGACTTCGGGCACCGCGACGGCGACGCCGCCCAGGCCCTGCTCCAGCACCCGCTCGGGGTGACCGCCCTGCCGGACGGCTCGGTCGCGGTCTGTGACACGTACAACCATGCGCTGCGCCGCTTCGACCCGGCGACGGGCGAGGTCTCCACCCTGGCCACCGACCTGCGCGAGCCCAGCGACGCCGTCCTCGTCGGCGGGGACATCGTCGTGGTGGAGTCGGCCCGGCACCGGCTGACCCGGCTGCGGCTGCCCGAGGAGGCGGTACGGGTCGACGCGGTCGCCCACCGTACGCAGCGCGCCGCCACCGAGGTCGCGCCCGGTACGCTCCGGCTCGACGTGGTCTTCCAGGCGCCGAGCGGGCAGAAGCTCGACACCCGCTACGGTCCCTCGACCCGCCTGCTGGTCTCCTCGACCCCGCCCGAACTGCTGGTGGCGGGCGAGGGCCCGGGCACGGACCTGTTCCGCGACCTGGCGCTGAACCCGGCGGTCACCGAGGGCGTACTGCACGTCTCGGCGATGGCCGCGTCCTGCGACGACGACCCCGCCAACGAATACCCGGCCTGCCACGTCCACCAGCAGGACTGGGGCGTGCCGGTGACCGTCACCGCCGACGGGACGGCCCGCCTGCCCCTCGTCCTCGCCGGGATGGACGCTTAGGAGACACGCGGCCCCCGCCCCGCGGGGCGGGGGCCGGCGCTCAGCCCTCCAGGAACGCCACCAGGGCGTTCGCCAGCAGGAACGGGTCGTCCGCGCCGCACAGTTCGCGGGCGCTGTGCATCGACAGGATCGCCACGCCGATGTCGACGGTCTGGATGCCGTGCCGGGCTGCCGTGATGGGGCCGATCGTCGTGCCGCAGGGCATGGAGTTGTTGGAGACGAAGGTCTGCCACGGCACCCCGGCCCGTTCGCAGGCGGCCGCGAACACCGCGCGCCCGCTGCCGTCGGTGGCGTACCGCTGGTTGACGTTGACCTTGAGGATCGGGCCGCCGTTGGCACGCGGGTGGTGCGTCGGGTCGTGCCGCTCACCGTAGTTGGGGTGCACCGCGTGGCCGGTGTCCGAGGACAGGCAGACGGTGCCCGCGAAGGCGCGCGCCCGGTCCTCGTACGAGCCGCCGCGCGAGAAGACAGAACGTTCCAGCACGTTGCCCAGCAGCGGGCCGTCCGCGCCGGTGTCGGACTGCGAGCCGTTCTCCTCGTGGTCGAAGGCGGCCAGCACCGGGATGTGGTCGAGCCCGGCCGCGCCCGAGACGGCCGCCAGCGCCGCGACCCCCGCGTGCACCGACAGCAGGTTGTCCATGCGCGGGCCGGCCAGCAGCTCGCGGTCGCGGCCCAGGTACGCGGGCGCCTCGATCGAGTGGACCATCAGGTCCCACCCGGCCACCGCGCCCTGGGGCAGGCCCTCTTCCTCTTCCAGGAACGCGATCAGGTCGCCCTCCTGCACCTCGCCCAGGCCCCAGATCGGCTGCATGTGACGCTGCTTGTCGAGCTTGAGCCCGTCGGTGTTCACCGACCGGTCCAGGTGCACGGCGAGTTGGGGTACGCGCAGCAGCGCCCGGTCCACGTTCACCAGCCGCTCGCTGCCGTCCCGCAGCGTCAGTCGGCCGGCCAGGCCGAGGTCGCGGTCCAGCCAGGTGTTGAGCAGCGTCCCGCCGTAGATCTCGACCGCGATCTGCCGCCAGCCCTGCGAGCCCGTGTCGGGGACCGGCTTGACGCGCAGGTTGGGGGAGTCGGTGTGGGCGCCGATGATGCGGAACGGGGTGTGTGCGGTGGCGCCTTCCGGTACGTACCAGGCGATGATCGCCCCGCCGCGGAGTACGAACCTGCCCCCCGTTCCCGAGTCCCAGGCATCCGTTTCCGACAACTGCCTGAAGCCTGCCTTTTCCAGCCGCTCGGCCGCGTTGGCCACGGCATGGTACGGCGACGGACTGGCCGTCAGGAAGGCCATCAGATCGTCGGTGTGGCCGCGGTCGAAGTGGGCGGGAGAGCTCATGTGGTTCACCTTAACGACGGTCGTGTTCGCCATGGCCGGACTGCGGCGGATAGCGGAAAGGTCAGGGTGGCGCGGGATGTGTGGCCCGCGGTCCCGTCGTTTTCAGCCCGGCGGACGCTCGAATCTGCGCTGTAGTTGCCGCCGCTCGCCCCGGCGGATGCGCGGGAGCATCTCGGGGGTCTGCGGCGGGCGCTGCGCGCGTCTTTTGCGTCCGGCGCAGAAGATACAGGCCTCACCCGGCGGGGCATCGGGGTCGATCGGTGCTCCGGGGTGTTCGGAGCATCCGGAGGCGTTGCGGGGGCGGGACAGTTCCCGGGCGACGATGAAGGCGCGGTGCAGGTCGTCCGCGATCCGTACGAAGTCGCCGGCGGCGGAGGAGATGGCGAGGTGGAAGCGCTGGTCCTCGATCGTACGGAGGTACCCGCGCAGCAGTTCGTGGGTGTACGGGGGCTCGGGCACCGGGTAGCCCAGCCGGCGCTGCTCCCCGGCGGCCGGGGCGGCGGGGCCGGGGCGCCCGCCGTGCCGGCGCAGGCCGAGCCGGCGCCGGTCGTTGCAGATCAGGCAGCGGCCCCAGCCGTCCGGCGCCTCGGGGTCGAGGGCGCCGTTGGGGTGTTCGGGGCAGCCGGTGTAGCTCTTGGCGGGGGCCAGCCCGGCGGCGGTCTGGAACGCGGTGTAGAGCGCGTCGGCGAGGCCCTCGTACTCGGCGGGGTGGGAGCCGTCGTACAGCTCCCGGGCGTGGTCGCCGAGGCTGCCCAGGGTCGCTTGCAGCTCCTTGAGGGCGTACGGCCGCCCGGTGGGGACGGAGTACCCCCTGCCGTTGCCGTGCTGATCCTGTGGAGTCATGCCTAGAGCGTCCCACGGCCGACTGACAAGGGAGGAATGCGCAGGTGGCGGCCGCGTGCGAAGGGGCTCCCGGCCCCTTGCCCCGCGGCCGGGCCCCGCCCCGTACGCCAGCGGCCGGACCCCCCTGCGGAGGTCCGGCCGCTGTGTACGGCACCGTGCGGCGGCGCAGCCTAGAAGGCGGCCTCGTCGAGCTCCATGAGGCTGTTGTCGACGCTCTCGGCCAGCGCGCGCTGGACCGAGACGCCCGGCAGGACCTCCGCGGCGAAGAACTTCGCGGCGGCGATCTTGCCGGTGTAGAAGGCGACGTCCTTGGCGGAGGCGCTCGCCAGCTTCTCGGCGGCCACGGCGGCGCCCTTGAGCAGCAGGTACCCGACGACCACGTCACCGGAGGCCATCAGCAGGCGGGTGGTGTTCTGGCCGACCTTGTAGATGTTCTTGACGTCCTCGCCGGTGGCGGTGAGGTCGACGATCATCTGGCCGACGATGGCCTCCAGGTCCACGGCGGCCTTGGCGAGCGCGTCGCGGGCCGGGGCGAGGTCGTCGCCGCCGACGGCCTCGGCCAGGAACTTCTTGATCGTCTCGGAGAGGACGTTCAGGGAGGCGCCCTGGTCGCGGACGATCTTCCGGAAGAAGAAGTCCTGGCCCTGGATCGCCGTGGTGCCCTCGTAGAGGGTGTCGATCTTGGCGTCCCGGATGTACTGCTCGATCGGGTATTCCTGGAGGTAACCGGAACCGCCGAAGGTCTGCAGCGACTGTGCGAGCTGCTCGTACGACTTCTCCGAGCCGTAGCCCTTCACGATCGGCAGGAGCAGGTCGTTCAGGCCGACGAGGGCGGAGGCGTCCTCGCCCGCCGCCTGCTTGACCTGGATCTCGTCCTGGATCGAGGCGGTGTACAGCACCAGGGCGCGCATGCCCTCGGCGTACGCCTTCTGCGTCATGAGCGAGCGGCGCACGTCGGGGTGGTGCGTGATGGTGACCTTGGGGGCCGTCTTGTCCATGAAGTTGGCCAGGTCCGGGCCCTGCACGCGCTCCTTGGCGTACTCCAGCGCGTTCAGGTAGCCGGTCGACAGGGTGGCGATGGCCTTCGTGCCGACCATCATCCGGGCGAACTCGATGATCATGAACATCTGGCGGATGCCGTCGTGCTTGTCGCCGATCAGCCAGCCCTTGGCGGGGTGCTGGTCGCCGAAGGTCATCTCGCAGGTGTTGGAGGCCTTGAGGCCCATCTTGTGCTCGACGTTCGTCGCGTAGACGCCGTTGCGCTCGCCCAGCTCGCCGGTCTCCCAGTCGAAGTGGAACTTCGGGACGAGGAAGAGGGACAGGCCCTTGGTGCCCGGGCCGTGGCCCTCGGGGCGGGCGAGGACGTAGTGGAGGATGTTCTCCGACATGTCGTGCTCACCGGACGTGATGAAGCGCTTCACGCCCTCGATGTGCCAGGAGCCGTCGGCCTGCTGGACCGCCTTGGTGCGGCCGGCGCCGACGTCCGAGCCGGCGTCCGGCTCGGTGAGGACCATGGTCGAGCCCCACTGCTTCTCGACGGCGATCTCGGCGATCTTCTTCTGTGCCTCGTTGCCCTCTTCGAAGAGCACCCCGGCGAAGGCCGGGCCGGAGGAGTACATCCACACGGCCGGGTTGGCGCCGAGCAGCAGCTCCGCGTAGGCCCAGATGAGGGAGCGGGGCGAGGTGGTGCCGCCGATCTCCTCGGGCAGGCCCAGGCGCCAGTACTCGGAGTCCATGAAGGCCTGGTAGCTCTTCTTGAAGGAGGCCGGGACGGGCGCGGTGTTGGTGGCCGGGTCGAAGACCGGCGGGTTGCGGTCGGCGTCCTCGAAGGAGGCGGCCAGGTCGTTCTCGGCGAGCTTGGTCAGCTCGGCCAGGATGCTCTTGGCGGTCTCGGTGTCCATCTCGCCGAACGGGCCGGTGCCGTACAGCTTGTCGCGGCCGAGCACCTCGAAGAGGTTGAACTCGATGTCGCGGAGATTCGACTTGTAGTGCCCCATGGCGACGGCTCCGTTAAGGCTCGGTGAGACGGGTTCCTCGTACATACCAATCGGTAACAACATGATGCTACCCACCGGTAATAAGGGCAACCCTCCTGCCCGGACTGTGACCAGGGTCAAGCTCGCACCACACCGTCTTGCATCCCGGCCCCTGTGTCACCCCCCAGCGCAGCGCCACCGCGTCGAGCAGGGCCAGCCCGCGCCCGCACTCGTCGGCCTCGGTCGCCCGGCGCAGTACGGGCCAGGCGCGCGGATCGGGATCGGTGAGCTCGACCCGCGTGCGGGTTGCCCTTCCGGTGATCCGCAGGGTGACGGGGGTGCCCTCGCCGAGGTGGGTGATCACGTTGGCCAGCAGCTCGCTGACGCAGAGCTGTACGTCGGCGCACGGCTCCCCGAGATGCTCCCGCACGGCCCGCCGTACGTCGGCCACCGCCTGCGGTACGGCGAGCAGCCGGAGCGTGAGGCCGCTCACCGGCCGGCCAGTACGGCGGCCAGGCGCTGTGCGGTGGCGGTGTTGCAGTTGCCGAGGGTGATCAGGGGCGGGTTGCCGTAGCCGCTGGCGTAGGAGGCGAGGTGGAGGTCGAGCGAGGGCAACGTGATCCCGTGCGCGGTGAGTGCGGCGCGGAGCTGTGCCAGGGCCTCGATTGCTTCGCGGTCGGCGGGGTGGGTGCTCATGGGGGGGCCTCTTCTGTGCGGAGTGTGACGAACCGCTCACAGCGTGGCGCCGCCGGGCGTAGCGTGGGAAGGGTTTCGGCTCCACAGTGCGAGGTGTGGAAGGCAGGCGATTGTGGCCGCGGGTAAGGACATTGACGGCTCGGCGAGCGTGCCGGCCTTCTACGGCAAGGAGCTGCGCTGGCGGAGGGAGGCGGCAGGCCTCACGCTTCAGCAAACTGTTGAGGACAGCTTCTACGGGGCCACCTACTTGAGCGAGATCGAGCGGGCCCAGCGGCGGATGCCGGAGGATCTCGCGCGCCACGTCGACCAGGTGCTAAATACGGACGGGTTCTTCTCGCGGCGCTGCGAGGACGTCCGGAAGGCCAAGCGGGGCGCGCACGCCGAGTACTTCGCGCCGGTCGCGGAGGCGATGGCGCGGGCACGGACCATCGAGGAGTGGAGCAATGCGCTCATCCCTGGGCTGCTCCAGACGGAGCCGTACGCACGGGCGGTCATCCACTCCACGCATCCGCTGGACCTCCCCGAAGAGGTGGATGCGAAGGTCCGGGCCCGCATGCAGCGGGCCGCTCTGTTCGAGGACCCGAAGCGGCCGGAGTACTGGACGATCCTGCATGAGTGCCTGGTGCGCCAGCCGCTGTTGCCGCCAAGTGAGATGGCCGATCAGCTCGACCGCATCGCCGCCTTGGCGCGACGCCGCCGGATCGTTCCACAAGTCCTGCTGTGGAGTCCTGCCATCCAGCCGTTCCTGGGGCTCCCATTGATGTTCATGGAATTCGAGGACGAGCCGCCGCTCGCGTACACGGAGGGCCCGTATCACGGGCAGCTGGTGGACGATCCGGCCCTCGTGAAGCGGTACCGCACGTCATACGATCGGCTCAGGGCCGCCGCACTGTCGCCGGAGGCATCCCTCGCCATGATTGAGCAAGCCGCTGAGGAGTACAGAAATGGCAAGCAACGGGAGTGAGTTCGGTACCGTGCTCTGGCGCAAGAGCAGCTACAGCAACGGCGACGGCGGCAACTGTGTCGAGGTGGCCGACGGGCTGGCCGGACTCGTACCCGTCCGGGACTCGAAGCGGCCGAGCGGGCCCATGATCGTCGTCACCGCGTCGGCGTGGGCCCCCTTCGTGGACACCCTCAAGGGGGCCTGACCGGAACTCGGCGGCCCGGCGGGTCACCGCCTCGGTAGGCTTCGGCCCATGTACGGCTATGACCAGACCCCGGGCGCCCAGCAGGGCTACGCGCAGCCCCCGCCCCAGCAGGGCTACGCGCAGCAGCCGCCGCTGTACCCCGAGCCGTCTCCCCCCTCCCTCGCGGACGCGGTACGGGCCTTCACCACCGGCCAGCTCGCCGCCGAGGACTTCCAGCAGATCTTCGCGACCTCGAAGGTCTACTGCCCGCGCGGGGAGACCCCCGGCTTCCTCGCACTGCACAACACGCAGCAGCCGGTGATCCCGATGTTCACCACGCTCAAGGAGCTGCGCCGGTACGCCGGCAAGGAGTCCAAGTACTTCGTCATCACCGGCGCCGAGGTCATCGACCTGCTCCCGACCGGGTACGGCTTCGTCCTCGACATGGAGGGCGACCACCGGATGGTGTTCGACGCGAAGGCGGTCGAGCAGATGGTCGACTACGCCATGCGCCGCATGTACGGCTAGCCGACGCCCGGGGTCGGGACCGCCGGCGGGTTGAGCCGCGCGAAGCCCTCCTGGCGTTCGTACGGGAAGTAGGGGTACGGGGCCGGGCGGTGGCTCGCCGCGTCCAGCCTCGCCATCTGCTCGGGGGTGAGCGTCCAGCCCACCGCGCCCAGGTTCTGGCGCAGTTGCTCCTCGTTGCGGGCGCCGATGATGACCGAGGAAACGGTGGGCCGCTGGAGCAGCCACCGCAGGGCGATCTGCGGGACGGCCCTGCCGGTCTCGTCCGCGATCTCGTCCAGCGCGTCTACCACGCGGTACAGGTGCTCGTCCTCCACCGGCGGACCGTAGTCGGCGGTGTCGTGCAGCCTGCTTCCGGTGGGCAGCGGCCGGCCGCGGCGGATCCTGCCGGTGAGCCGGCCCCAGCCGAGCGGGCTCCATACGATCGCGCCGAGTCCCTGGTCGAGTCCGAGCGGCATCAACTCCCACTCGTAGTCGCGGCCGATGAGGGAGTAGTAGACCTGGTGGGCGACGTAGCGATGCCGGCCGTGCCGGTCGGCGGCGGCCAGCGACTTCATCGTCTGCCAGCCGGAGAAGTTGGAGACGCCGACGTAACGGATCTTCCCGGCCCGGACCAGGTCGTCCAGGGTGGACACCACCTCCTCGACCGGGGTCCCGGCGTCGAAGGCGTGCAGCTGGAAGAGGTCGATGTGGTCGGTGCCGAGGCGGCGCAGGGCGGCGTCCACCGAACCGATCAGCCGTGAACGTGAGGTACCCGCGTCGGCGGGGCCGTCGCCCGTGGGCAGGCCGGCCTTGGTGGAGATGAGCACCCGGTCGCGACGGCCCTTGAGGGCGGCCCCGAGCACTTCTTCCGAGGCGCCGGCGGAGTAGACGTCGGCGGTGTCGAACATCGTGATTCCGGCGTCCAGGCAGATGTCGACGAGGCGGCGGGCCTCCTCGACGCCGGTGGTGCCCCAGGCGCCGAAGAGCGGTCCCTGTCCGCCGAAGGTGCCGGCACCGAAGCTCAGCGCCGGGACCTGGAGCCCGGACGTACCCAGCCGCCTGTATTCCATGACGTATCCCCTCTCCCCTGCGGCACCTAATGGATCCACAGTCCCGTTAAGATGTGCTCACCGTAGCAAGTCCTCGCTATAAATGGAACAGGAGTCCCGTTATGGAGCTACCGGAGGGACGCCCCCAGGTGGAGCCGGGGGCCGTACGGCCCGGTGGGCGCACGGCGCGGGTGCGGGCCGCCGTGCTGCGGGCCGCCGGAGACGTACTGGCGGAGGAGGGGTTCGCCCACCTCGACCTGGCCGACGTCGCGCGCCGTGCGGAGGTCGGGAAGACGACCGTGTACCGCCGCTGGGGCACGGTCACCGGCCTCGTGGCCGACCTGCTGTCGGACATGGCGCAGCAGTCCGTGCCGCGTACGGAGACCGGCTCGCTGCTGGGGGACCTGACGGCCAACGCCCGTCTGGTGGCGCGGACGCTCGCCGACCCCCGGCAAGGGGCCCTGTTCAAGGCGGTGATCGCGGCCGCCACCTGTGACCCGAAGGCGGCGGAGGCGTTGCACGGCTTCTACGCCGTCCGCGTCGCCGAGTGGGCGCCCTGCGTCGAGCAGGCGGCCGCCCGGGGTGAGGTGCCCGCGGACACCGACCCGCACGAGGTGATCCGCGCGGTGTCGGCCCCCCTCTATTACCGGCTGCTGACCACGGCCGCCCTGCTGGACGAGGCGGCCGCCGACCGTGCCGCGGTTGCCGCGGCGGTGGCCGCGCGCGCGGGGGCGTACGTACGCCGCTGAGCCGTCGGGAGGCCTGGTGGGCCGCGCATCCGGGGCCGGGAATGGCGGCGGGGGGCGCACTGTTCAGTCAGGTGTGGCAGAAAGTTCGAGATTCAACTAAACTCGACGCCAGAAGGAGGTTCCGACCATGCCTGCAGTGACTGTGGAGAACCCGTTGACGCTCCCCCGCGTCGCGGAACCGGCCCAGGAGACCGCCGCCCGTAAGGTGCTGGCCGTCACGACCGCCCCCGGTGGTTTCGAGGGCGAGGGATTCCCGGTGCGCCGCGCGTTCGCCGGGATCAACTACCAGTACCTCGACCCGTTCATCATGATGGACCAGATGGGCGAGGTGGAGTACGCGCCGGGCGAGCCGAAGGGCACCCCCTGGCACCCCCACCGCGGCTTCGAGACCGTCACCTACCTGATCGACGGAACCTTCGTCCACCAGGACAGCAACGGCGGCGGCGGCGTCATCAACGGCGGCGACACGCAGTGGATGACCGCCGGTTCCGGCCTCCTGCACATCGAGGCCCCGCCGGAGTCGCTCGTCGTCAGCGGCGGGCTCTTCCACGGCCTCCAGCTGTGGGTGAACCTCCCCGCCTCCGACAAGATGATGCCCCCGCGCTACCAGGACATCGGCGGCGGTCAGGTGCAGCTGCTGACCACCCCGGACGGCGGCGCGCTGCTCCGGGTGATCGCCGGTGAGCTCGACGGGCACCAGGGCCCGGGCATCACCCACACCCCGATCACGATGATCCACGCGACCGTCACCCCGGGCGCGCAGATCACCCTCCCGTGGCGCGCGGACTTCAACGCCCTCGCCTACGTCATGGCCGGACGCGGCTCGGTCGGCGAGGACCGGCGGCCGGTCCAGACCGGGCAGACGGCGGTGTTCGGCGAAGGCGGCTCGCTCACGGTGCGGGCGGACGCGTCGCAGGACTCCAACGCCCCGGCGCTGGAGATCATCCTGCTCGGCGGCCGGCCGATCCGGGAACCCATGGCGCACTACGGGCCGTTCGTGATGAACAGCAAGCACGAACTCCAGCAGGCGTTCGACGACTTCCAGGCCGGCCGACTGGGAACCGTCCCCACCACGCCGCGGACCCGCTAGTCAGTCCCCCGCCGGCCCTCCCGGGGCGTCAGCCCTGGGAGTCGTCGGCCTTCGCCTGCTCCGACAGCTCGAACCAGATCGACTTGCCCTCGCCGCGCGGGTCCACCCCCCACGCGTCGGCCAGCATCTCCATCAGCAGGACCCCGCGGCCGCTGGACGCCATCTCGCCCGGGTGCCGTTTGTGCGGGAGCTCGTCGCTGGAGTCCGCGACCTCCACCCGCAGCCGCCGGGTCCCCAACTCGCCGACCGCCTCCGCGACCAGCAGCGCGTCGCCGTCGGTGTGCGTCAGTACGTTCGTCACCATCTCGGAGACCATCAGCTCCGCCGAGTCCACCTGGTCCGGGTCCGCCCAGTCGTGCAGCAGCTCCCGGATCTGCCGCCGCACGCCGGAGATCCGTTCCGGCTCGGCCTGGGCCACGGTCAGCATGGTGCGCCGCGCCGGGCGCGTGAGGTGCGGGGCCGATGCGCCGCAGCCGCAGCCCGCGCCCTCGCGGCACAGCAGCACCACGGCTATGTCGTCCTCGCGCCGGTCGGCCAGCGGACCGGTGGTGTGGTGCGAGTACGGGCCGTGGACGGCCTGGACCAGCAGGTCCGCCAGCTTTTCCAGGTGCCCGGAGTCCGGGCCGCCGGCGTCCGGGTCCTCGGCTTCGAGGACGGCCCGCAGCCGCGCCCAGCCCGTCTCCAGGTCGTGTCCGCCCGTCTCGATGAGCCCGTCGGTGCACAGCATCAGCGTCTCGCCCGGTTCGAGGGTGAAGCGGGTGGTGGGGTAGTCGGTGTCCGGGACGATGCCGAGCGGGAGGCCGCCCGCCGTCGGCCGCATCATGACCGTGCCGTCCGTCATCCGGACCACCGGATCGGGGTGGCCCGCGCGGGCCACTTCCAGCAGGCCGGTGCGCGGGTCGCACTCCATGTAGAGGCAGGTCGCGAAGCGCGGGCTGGTGTGGTCCGGGTCGGGGCCGCCCTCGGCGTAGCCGTCCGCGTACCCGTCGGGGCCGCCGTCCTTCTCCTGCGACGAGCACAGCCCGGAGAGGAAGCGGGAGGCGCGGGAGAGCACCGCGTCCGGCCGGTGTCCCTCCGAGGCGTAGGCCCGGACCGCGATCCGCAGCTGTCCCATCAGGCCCGCCGCGCGTACGTCGTGCCCCTGGACGTCCCCGATGACCAGCGCGAACCGGCCCGAGGGGAGCGGGATCATGTCGTACCAGTCGCCGCCGACCTGGAGTCCGCCGCCGGTCGGAACGTACCGGGCGGCGATCCGCATGCCGGGGATCTCGGGGCCGAGCTGCGGCATCATCGACCGTTGGAGACCGGTGGTGAGTTCCCGCTCGGACTCCGTCACCCCGGCCCGCTGGAGGGCCTGGGCCAGCATCCGCGCCACCGTGGTCAGTACCGACCGCTCGTCCGGCGAGAAGGACACCGGGTGCTTGAAGGCCGCCATCCACGCCCCCATGGTCCGCCCGGCCACGATCAGCGGGACGAACGCCCAGGAGGACCGGCCGAAGGGTGCGGCCAGCGGCCAGGTGGCCGGGAAGCGCCGTTTGTACTCCTCGGACGTCGGCAGGTAGACCGCCCGTCCGGTACGGACCACCTCCGCGGCGGGGTAGGCCGTGTCCAGCCGCATCTCCGTGAAGGGGCTCTCGTCCCCCGGGCCGTGCCCGTGGTGGCCGATGACCGACAGCCGGTCGCCGTCGACGCCGAAGACGGCCAGCCCGTCGGGGCTGAACCCGGGCATCGAGAGGGAGGCGGCCACCCGCAGCACCTCAGCCGTCGACCGGGCCTCGGCCAGCGCCCGGCCCGCGTCCAGCAGGAACGCCTCGCGGGAGCGCCGCCAGTCGCCGGTGATCGGGGTGTGCGCGGCGGTCGTGCCCGGCTGGGGCTCGGCGATCTCCTGGACCGTGCCGATCAGCTCGTAGTCGATCCGGCCGCGCGTCGTGGGCGCCGGCACCGGCTTGGAGCGGCTGCGTACGGTGCGCAGCACCCGCCCCTCCGGGTCGACGATCCGCAGCCGCGCCTCGGCGAGGGTGCCCTCGGCGACGGCCAGGTCCACGATCGCGTTGATCTCGTTCCAGTCCACCGGGTGGAACCGCGACCGTACGGCCACCTCCGGCAGGACCACGGGCTCGGCGGGCAGCCCGAGCAGCCGGGCGGCCTCGCCGTCGAGGGTGACCGTCCCGGAGGCGTTGTCCCATCGCCACAGGCCCGTCGCGATGGCGGCCAGGACGTCCTCGGTGCGCACCCGGTCATCTTTACAGGTGATCAGGCCCGGCTGCCTGTCCAGGGCGCCCCGGCCACCCGATCCGGGGCCCTCCGCGGCCGCGCCAGCACGGCACCCGTCCCGGACGGTAACCTTGTGAGGGTTGAATCCACCCTGGTATCGCGAAGAACTGGATGACTGATGCATCGGTACAGGTCCCACACGTGCGGCGAGCTTCGTGCCTCCGACGTCAACGCTGACGTCCGGCTGAGCGGCTGGGTGCACAATCGTCGAGACCTGGGCGGCATCCTCTTCATCGATCTGCGTGACCACTACGGCATCACGCAGCTGGTCGCCCGTCCCGGCACCGCCGCGAACGAGGCGCTGAGCAGCGTCAGCAAGGAGACCGTCGTCCGGATCGACGGCAAGGTCGTCTCGCGCGGCGCGGACAACGTCAACCCCGAGCTGCCCACCGGCGAGATCGAGATCGAGGTCTCCGAGGTCGAGGTGCTCGGCGCGGCCGGCCCGCTGCCCTTCACCATCAACACCGACGACGGGGTGAACGAGGAGCGGCGCCTGGAGTACCGCTTCCTCGACCTGCGCCGCGAGCGCATGCACCGCAACATCATGCTGCGCTCGGCCGTGATCGCCTCCATCCGCTCCAAGATGGTGGCCCTCGGCTTCAACGAGATGGCGACCCCGATCCTCACCGCGACCTCCCCCGAGGGCGCCCGTGACTTCGTCGTCCCGTCCCGCCTGAACCCGGGCAAGTTCTACGCCCTGCCGCAGGCGCCGCAGCAGTTCAAGCAGCTGCTGATGATCTCCGGCTTCGACCGGTACTTCCAGATCGCGCCCTGCTTCCGCGACGAGGACGCCCGCGCCGACCGCTCGCCGGGCGAGTTCTACCAGCTCGACGTCGAGATGTCCTTCGTGGAGCAGGAGGACGTCTTCCAGCCCATCGAGCGGCTGATGACCGAGCTCTTCACCGAGTTCGGCGGCGGCCGCGCCGTCACCTCGCCGTTCCCGCGCATCCCGTTCCGCGAGTCGATGCTCAAGTACGGCAACGACAAGCCCGACCTGCGCGCCAAGCTGGAGCTCGTCGACATCTCCGACGTCTTCGAGGGCTCGGAGTTCAAGGCGTTCGCCGGCAAGCACGTGCGTGCGCTGGCCGTCCCGGACACCGCCGGGCAGCCGCGCAAGTTCTTCGACGGCCTGGGCGAGTACGCGATCTCGCTGGGCGCCAAGGGCCTGGCCTGGGTGCGCGTGGGCGAGGACGGCGCCCTGACGGGCCCCATCGCCAAGTTCCTCACCGAGGAGAACGTCAAGGTCCTCACCGAGCGTCTCGGCCTCGCCGCCGGGCACGCGGTGTTCTTCGGCGCGGGCGAGTTCGACGAGGTCTCCAAGATCATGGGCCCGGTCCGGGTCGAGGCCGCCAAGCGCGCCGGCCAGTTCGAGGAGAACGTCTTCCGCTTCTGCTGGATCGTCGACTTCCCGATGTACGAGAAGGACGAGGAGACCGGCAAGATCGACTTCTCGCACAACCCCTTCTCCATGCCGCAGGGCGGCATGAAGGACCTGGAGGAGAAGGACCCGCTCGACATCCTGGCGTGGCAGTACGACATCGTCTGCAACGGCATCGAGCTGTCCTCCGGCGCCATCCGCAACCACGAGCCCGAGGTCATGCTCAAGGCCTTCGAGATCGCCGGCTACGACGCCGAGACCGTCGAGCGGGAGTTCGCCGGCATGCTGCGCGCGTTCCGTCTCGGCGCCCCGCCGCACGGTGGCATCGCCCCCGGCGTCGACCGCATCGTGATGCTCCTGGCCGACGAGCCGAACATCCGCGAGACGATCGCCTTCCCGCTCAACGGCAACGCGCAGGACCTGATGATGGGCGCGCCGACCGTGCTGGAGGAGTCCCGCCTGCGCGAGCTGAACATCGCGCTGCGCAAGCCGGTGGAGACCAAGAGCTCCGAGCCGGTCGAGAAGTCGGTCAAGCCGCACCAGTAGGCCGCGGCGGTCCGGCAGGACCCGTCGTACCCAGCGCGCAGGGCCCGGGATCGGTGATCCCGGGCCCTGCGCGTTGTGCGGGTCGGCTCAGAAGCGGTCGAGGACGCCCTTGAGGAGGGCCGCCGAGGTCAGCTCCTGCGGGGCGGGCCCGGCGTGGAAGAAGCCGGCGTTCTCGGCGTCCAGCTTGCGCAGGAAGTCGAAGGCCTTGGAGTCGTGGTCGCCGAAGGCGACGAACTGCCAGTGGATGTCGTGCCCGGCCGCGTCGGCGAGGGCCTGCTTGGCGGGCTGACGGTTGTCGGGGGCCCCGTCGGTCTGGAAGACCACCAGCGCGCGGTGGTCGCCGCCGTCCTTCTGGTACCGCTCGACGACCGCCTCGACGGCCACGTGGTAGCTGGTGCGGCCCATGCGGCCGAGCTCGGCGTGGCGGGACTCGACCCAGGTGGCGTCGTGGGCGTCGAGGGTGAGGTCGGCGGTGCCGTCCACCTCCGTGGAGAAGAAGACGGTGTGCACGGTCGCCTCTTCGTCCAGGTGCGCGGCGAGGGCGAGGGCGTGGTCCGCGAGGTACTGGGCGCTGCCGTCCTTGTAGAACCCGCGCATGGAGCCGGAGCGGTCCAGGACGAGGTACACCTTGGCGCGCGCCCCGGCCTTGCCCTTGCCGCGCAGCACCTGACCGGCGGCCTTGTAGGCGGCGGCCACCTCGGGCGCCTGCCGCTTGACGGCGGCGAGCACGACGGCGGGCCCGGCCTCGGCCGCATCCGCGGCGGCGACGGGCTCCGGGGCCGTCTCCGGCTCCGCCTCGGGTGCGGCGGCGGTCACCGGCTCGGGCTCCGCCGCAGGTGCGGCCTCGGCCTTCGGCCCGGCGGCGACCGGCGCGGATGCGGTTTCCGGCTCGGCAGCAGCGGACACCGGCTCGGACACGGCCTTGGCCTTGGTCTCGGCGACCGGCTCCGGTGCGGTTTCCGGCTCCGCCTCAGGCGCGGCCTCGGCCTCCGGCTCGGTGGCAGCCGCCTCGGGCGCATCCGGTGCGGCGGCGGCCCCGGCTTCGGTCTCCGCCTCGGGTGCGGCGGCGGCCTCGGCCTGGTTCTCGGCCTCCGGCTCGGCGGCGATCGGCTCTGCCTCAGGTGCGGCGGCGGTCACCGGCGCGGGCTCCGCCTCGGGTCCGGTTTCGGCCTTCGGCTCGGTGGCGGCCGGCTCCGGGGCGGTCTCGGCGTCGGCCTCGGGCTTCGCGGCCGGCTCGGCTTCCGCTTCGGCCTGCGGGGCGGGTTCCGCTTCGGCGGCCGGTTCCGTGGCGGGCGTGGCTTCCGCTTCGGCCTTCGCCGCCGGTTGGGCCGGGTGGGGAACCGGGGCGGGGGAGGCGCCGGTTGGGGTTTCCGAGGTGACCGTCGGAGACGGACGGCGGGCCTCCGGGACCGTCGGGTCCGTCGTCTGGGGCGGCGCCGTCAGAACCGTGCCCGGCTCGCGGTCACGCGGCGCGGACTGCGGCGGGACCGTCGGGTTGTCGAAGGACGCCGCCACCAGCTCGGCCGCCACGTCCAGCGGCGTGCGTTCGGCCTGGTTCGGGACGGCCGCCGACGGGGCGTCCGACGAATCCGGAACCGGTTCGGGAGACCGTCCGAACACCTTGCGCAACAAGCTCCGAATACCCATGGGCCAGGCCTTTCGCATGTGTGCGTGCGTCATTTGTCCGTGCTGCGCGGTAGATCCCTACCCAGAGTGGACACGTAAGGTTATCGGCCCCTTGGCTGGAACGTCGGCAGGGGCGCCAATCGTGGCGTTCCTGTCACCTGCGCACCCTGAGGGGCCTGCGAGAACTCCTACTTCACCGCCTCCGGTTCACGAAGCGTTCACTCCCGTGTCATGGCATCCGCGCGATCCGGGGATCGGTTTCACGTGAAACAACCCGCCCCCGGCAGGAGTTCGGCCCCGCCGTGGCCGCGAGCCGTCAGTGCTCGGTGGCGATGGCCCGTGCGGCCGCCACCTCCTGGTGCACCGGGGCCAGTACGGACTCCTCCGCCCCCGCCGGCAGCGGGGCTACCCGGACCTTCTCCGGGGTCCTGCTGTTCCGTACCCCCTCCGCCAGGCCGCGCAGCTCGGCGGTGACGGTGGCCACCTCCTCGGGAGCGGGCGGCTCGGCCCCGTGGTTGACCCGCACCCGGGCGGCGGTCGTGGCGTCCACGATCCGCTCGACGGCCACGACCAGGGGCCACCACGCGGCGGCCCGCGCCCCAGTGGGCGGCGGCTCGGTCAGCGCCCGTTGGAACTCGCTCCGTACGCCCGACAGCTCGCGGTAGATCCGCCGCCGGGCATGGAGCCGGGCGGTCCGCGCGGCCGCCCGGTCGGCCTCCGTCGCGTCGGCGGCGGCGAACGCCCGCTCCACGTACCGGGCCGAGTCCTCGACGGCGTCGGCCAGCCGGTCCCCGATCCGGGTGTGCCAGCTCTCGGGCCACAGCAGGTACCCCGCGACCAGGGTGATGGCGCAGCCGATCAGGCTGTCCAGCAGCCGGGGCAGGATCAGATCGAAGCCCTGGTGGTTGAGCTGGTCCGACAGCAGCAGGATCACCGGGGTGATCGTGGCGGTCTGGAAGGCGTACCCCTTCACGGAGAACGCCGGGATCAGCGCGGCCAGCGCCGCCATGACCGGTACGTCCCACCACCCGCGCGGTACCTCGGAGAGCACGGCAGCGGCCAGGACCAGCCCGGCCGCGGTGCCCAGTGCCCGCAGCACCGCGCGCGAGAACACCGAACCGAAGTCCGGCTTGAGGACGAAGGTGACCGTCAGGGCGACCCAGTACGAGCGCTCGACCGGCACCAGCGAGACCAGCGACTGGGCGAGCCCGATGCACAGGGCGAGCCGCAGGCCGTAGCGCCAGGAGGCCCCCGACAGCGCCATGTCGCGCACCACCCGCCCGGCCCGGACGCGCAGGGCGGCCGGCCTGCCGAGCCGGTCGTCGATGTTGTACGGGTCGGGCTCCTCCTCGTGCACCAGGACCGTCGCGTAGCGCAGCGCCTTGTCGACGGCCCGCTGGGACGGTCCGTGCGGCGGGGGGAGTTCCAGTACCGGTGCCCCGGTGCGGCCCCCTTCCACGACCCGGCCCAGCTCCCGCACGGCCGCCGGCACCTCCGGCGGCAGGGGGCGGCCGCTCAGGTGCACGGCGGGCGCCGCGTCCACGAGCGGGACCAGCACGTTCAGCTGGACCAGCAACCGCACGAGGGAGGGGTTGCGGCCGTGGACCCGGGCCCGGCGGCCCAGTACGAGGTCGTAGGCGTGGTTCAGGGAGTGGGTGACCCCCAGTCGCCGCTCCTCGTAGTCGGGGCCGCCCGCTGCCTCCAGGGCGTCGGCGAGGGCCCGGTAGCAGGCCCCGACGGCGGCCCGTTCGGGTTGCCGTCCGCGCAGCGGCCAGCCCAACAGGGTCAGCACCAGTACGAACAGCCCGCCGGCGGCGAGCAGCAGCGGCGCGGTCCACCAGGGCTTGGGGAGCGGCAGTCCGGCCCCCACCACGGCGTTGAGCAGGAGCAGCAGCCCGGAGACGGACGCGACCGTGCCGATCGAGGAGATCATCCCGGAGACGAGGGCGATCAGGGTGAGGGCGCCCACCGCCAGCCAGCCGTGCCCGAACACGAGCGTTCCGAGCGCTACGCCGACGGCGCCGAACACCTGGGGGACGGCGATGTTCAGAATCCGCATCCGGTAGGCGTCGGCGGTGTCCCCGATCACCCCGGACAGCGCACCCATCGAGACGAGCGCACCGTATTCGGGCTCGCCGAGGGCGAAGCCGACGGCGAGCGGGGCGGACAGGGCGATCCCGGCGCGCACGACGGCGGCCCACGGCACCGGTGCTTTGCTCGGCCGTAGACCCTTGAGCAGCCAGGCGGGCGGCGTCAGTGGGAGCTGCCGGGCTGCGGGCCGGGCCCGTGGCTGCCCGGGCGGTATGTGCTCGGTGCGTCGTTCGCTGGTCATTCCCGCTTCCGTGGCGCCGCTCGCGAATCGGTTCTGCTGGGGTTCTGCCGGGAGGGTTCTACGGGGTTCTGTGGAGTTCTGGGCCTGTTGCGTACGTTCAGAGCTTATGGGGTGCGGCGCAGTCGCCCGGTCAGCCATGCGGCCAGGGCGGCGGCGAGTCCGATGGCCAGCACCAGCCATGCGGTGGTGCGCAGGAACGAGGTGAGCGCGTCGTACACCGCTCCGGCGGCCGGGCGGTCGACGTCGGGCGGCAGATCGTCCAGGGTGAGGCGGCGGCAGACTTCGACGCTGATCCACAGCAGCACCGCCCCCACGGCGAGCCCGATGCCGGTGGCCAGGACGGCGCGCCGGCGCCGCACGGCGACGGCGACCGCCGCGACGGCGAGGACGAGGGTCAGCAGGGGAAGCCAGACGCCGGCGACCTGGAGCATGCGGAATCCTCTCCGGAGCGCGCCGAGATCGTCGTACTCCATGACCTTGACGGACAGGTGCGTGACGGGGATGCGGTCCGCGAACGGCACCCCGTCCCCGACGAGTTCCCCCTTGACCTCGGCGAGCACCGGCGCCAGATCGATGGTCACGGCGTCGCCGTGCCCCGTCGTGAGCGCGCGGAAGAACGCGGCGTGCGCGGCGCGGTTGGCTGCGTCCCACGCCGTCCGGTACGCGGGCGTCCCGACGAAGGAGCGCAGGGCCTCGCCGAGCAGGGTGTCGACGCCGCCCTGGAACGGGCCGGCGTCGATCTGCCCGGCCAGCGCCCGGGTGCTCTCCGTGACGACCACGTTCTGCACGGCCGGGTTCCGGGCCAGCGGGGACATGGCCGCGGTGTAGTGGTCGGCGTCGCCCAGCTCCCGGTCGGCCCAGTACGCGACGGCGCTCGCCGGCACCAGCAGGGCCACGAGCACGATCAGAACCGCCGACAACGAGGTGCGCACGTCACCAGGGAACGCCCTGGGGGCCCCGCCGGGCCAGCTCTGTTGCTGCGTCCGGGTGACGTCGGACCCGGCGCGTCGCCCGGGTGGCCGGGTTGATCCACTTGCCGCCCCGGGGCGGCGGGTGTGCCCTGGAGGGTGGACAGAGAGGAGCTGGCCATGGCACATGCGGCACCCACCGCTCCCCGGCGGCCCCAGCGGATGGCAGGGGCGGACATGCGGCACGTCAGCAGGACCGCACTGGTGGTCCCCCTGCTGCTCGGCCTCGTCTACGGGGTCTGGGCGGCCTTCATCCAGCGTCAGATGGGCCCGGTCGACGCCGGCAACGTCTTCTACGGGATCCTGTGCGGCGTCGTCTTCGCCGGCTGCGTGTTCGCTCTCTCCCGGTTCGGCCCACGGCTCGCGCGCGAACTGCACGCCGCCTCGTGGGGCGCCTTCGGGGGCATCGCCATCGGCTACCTGTTCAGCCTCACGAACGAATCGGTGCTCCGCTCCGTGGCGCTCGGCCTGGCGGTGGCCGTGGGCACCGCACTCACCACGTTCTACTGGTACTACACGCACGAGGACTGATTCCGGGCGTGGCACGCGTCGGCGCCGGTGCCACACGGGACCGGCGCCGACGTCAGCTCACTCCGCCGGTGCGGTCCCGGCCGGGCGCGGGGACGGGTCGCCCTGTCCGGTGTCCTCGGCCTCGGGGCGGCGGGTCGGCGGCGGGGTGGAGCGGAGGGCTTCGGCGCGGATCATGGCGTTCAGCGCCGCGTACGGGTCGATGGGCATGACGGAACCTCACGGTGTCGCAGGAGTGTGGGCAGGACGCGCTGCGTACGGGCGCCTCGACCCCGCGGGACCGGGCCGGCGGGGCGAAACGCCCGGGCCCGCTCAGCAGCGGAGGACCACACTCCGTACCGCCTGCCGCGCCGATTCCGCCCCGACCGGGGTGGCGCTGGGCGGGTGAGCGGCACGTTTCACGTGAAACACCAACGGCGGCCGCCGTACCTCGGGCGTCTCGCGCGTGAACGTCCGCAGGGCCGGCCGTGCCTCGACATCCGGGGCCGGATCCGACGAGGATCCGTCGGAGGGCTCCGCGGGGGCGGTGGCAGCCGGACGGGACTCGGCGGCCATGGCCGCCGCAGGACCGGCGCCGAATACGCACAGCAGTACGACGCAGGCCACCGTCAGGGCCTTCGCCAGCACCGCCCGCGCATACCGCGCACCGTTCATGCCCTGCTGTGTGCCCCGACGCGCCGGAGACCGTGCCGCAGCTGCGCGAGAAACGCCCGATGGGGGGACGAAGACACCCCTGTCGGCTGACCCGCGTCCCGTCGGCTGACAGACGGCCGCGGTTCAGCGGGTGTGGTGGCGGCCCGTCAGCCGGGCCGTGACGACGGCGTCGCCGCCGACCAGCCTCAGTCCCGCCCGCTCCGGCCGCTCGGCCCGCTCTCCCCGCTCCCGGCGCCGGGTCCGCTCCCGCCGGACCGGCCCTCCGTCGCCGTCCACCGGCACGACCCGCTCGACGGTGAACACGGCCGTACGGTGATCCGCGCGGGCGATCTCGATGACGCGCCCGCGCCGCAGACCGGCGAGCCGCAGCTCCTTGCCGGTGACGACGGCGGTACCGGCCGATCCCGGGGCCGGGCTGTCCGGGTCCCAGCGGGCCCCGCCTTCCGGGTTCCGGGAGGACAGCCGGACGTCCGTCCCCGCGCTCGGGATCCGCAGGCGCACCGGCCGCGCCACCCGCATCGGCTGGACGGCGCTGCCCGAAGAACCCCGCACGGGCCGGGAGCCGCCGGGAGCGTGCGGACCGGCCTGGCCGGGGTACTCGCCGCCGTGCTCCAGCTCCCGCACGAGACGCCGGTGACCGGTCAGCCCCAGCGCCCGCGACGGCAGCGCGTCACTCACGGCGACGGCCTCGGGCTCGGCGCCCTGGGTACTGTGCAACATCGCTACGCCGGTGCCGAGCAGAGTGACCGTCAGCGCACCGACGGCCCACTGGGCGCGGGCCATGGCATTCCCTCCTGGTCCGGCTCGGGCGGCCGGATCCTGTCAGCAGTGGACCGCTCCCGGCCCCCGCACACATCGGCAGGCGCCGGACACTGCCGACATGTCACCGGTGTGTCGTAACAGCCCGGGCGCGTCTTCGCAGCTGGAGGCGGTTGTGCCCGCTGTATTTCGGCCGCCGCGGCCGGTGCACCCGTACGGGTGAGGAGAGGAGGGCGGGAGTGGTCACCGCCGGGTTCAGACCACCACCAGGGCCGCCGCCGCGGCGCCCATCAGCGCGGCGGCCACATGGATGGCGGGGTGCCCGTAGTCACCGAACCAGAGCTGCCGGGCCAGCCCACCGAGGCCGGCCAGCGCCACGATGACGCCGATCTGTGCCAGCAGGGTGATGGCGGTGAAGGGGGCCAGGAGCAGCAGGACGGAGCTCAGCCAGAACGGTGCAGCACCCGTCCAGCCTCGCCATTCCCAGATCGCCGTCTGCATGTGCCACTGGCCCCTTCCCTGTCAACTTGTCGGCTGCACAGCCTCCTTGGGTGCGGTGGCGGGCGCAAGGGCGCGTTCGGCTAGATATCCGAAGGACAGGCCGAAAGTCGTCCACAGCGCTGCCTGGATGGTGAGGGACGCGAGCCGGAACTGCCAGATCAGCACGGCCGGGAAGTCCGCCGGTACCTCGTTGATGCCGGGCAGCAGGGCGTACGCGAGGGCGACGGCCACGACGAACGCGAGACCGGCGACGACCGAGGCGTTCCAGTTGCCCATGCGCGGAGCGAGCCGCCGCCCCAGGATGAGCGCACCCGACGCGAGGAGCACGCTCAAGGCGATCATCAGCACGAACAGCGTCGTGCGGTGGACGACCGTCTCGGGGTCGCCGACGGCCGGGGGGTTGGAGGGGTACTTGAAGAACGGCACCAGGTTGACGGTGACGAACAGGCCCCCGGCGACCAGCGCCGCCGTGGCCCGCGGGCCGAAGCGGCCGATGCGGCCCAGGGCGTAGCAGAAGACGAGCGCGGCGATGCCGCCGAGCGCGACCCCGTAGAGCAGGGTGCCGGTGCCCAGTCCGGCCGTCGCCTGGAGGGCCCGGCTCACCGGGGCGGCGGCTTCGTCACCGTGGTCGTGACCGGCGGAGGCCGCCTCCTCAAGGGCGATCGCAGCGTCGACCTTCGACTCGCCCAGGACGTAGGCGACGAGGAAGGCGGCCACCCCGGCCAGCAGCCCGGACAGCATGCCCCGGACGAGGAACACGCGGGGGGACACGGAGTTCATGTGGTTCGTACTCCGGATCAGTGGCAGGGGAAGCCGAGGAGGTGACGGCCGTCGTGCATCCACTCGTGGACGGTGTTGCCCTCGAAGAGCGCGGTCGCGCCCTGCTCGGCGCCGACGAGGTAGAGCAGGAAGAGCGTCACGATGCCCGCGAAGACGGCCCAAGGGGCCAGGGCGGAAAGGGAAATCGGGGCGATGGCGGCGGGCGCCGTCGTGGGCGCGGCAGAGTGAGCCATGGCAGAACCTCCAGAGGGAACACGCGTCCCGGTCAGTGGTGCTCTTTGACGAAGGTGGCGGGTCTGACTTCCCTCCCCCACTCCTGCGGGAGGATTCACAGTGGCGCGACCGTGCCGGAATCTCACCGGTACTTCCGTCATACCTTCGTCATGTCGTCCGTGACGGTACCGCGCGCGTGGCTTGAACACCACGGCGTGTGCTCGTCGTCTCACGCCCCGGGCGCGCGCCCCAGCCGCCGGCCCTACCCTCTTGGCATGCCCGTCGTACGCCTGCGTCTGGTGACGCCACCCCTCGGACCGGCCGCCCGCCAAGGGCGGTTCGGGTACGGAGCACCCTGCCCCGGACACGACGGCCTGCGCGGCCCCGACATGGGGGAGTGGGCGGGCCGGACCCTGGACGAGGTCGCCGCCGTGGACCCGGAGGCGGTCGGGCAGTGGCTCACCGACCCGTCGTACGCGCCCCCGGGCGGCGGGGAGCCGGTGGCGGCGCTGATCGCGCGTACGGGCGCCCACCTCGCCGGACTCGCGCCCGGCACGTACCGCGCGGTGGTGGAGCAGGCCGTCGTACGGGCGGCCGTGGTGTACGCCCTGGAGCTGCCCGCGGCGGCCTTCTGGCGGCTCGACGTCCGGCCGCAGACCGTCACCACGCTCACCGGACGCTCGGGGCGCTGGAACCTGCTCGTGGGACAGCCGGACGGCCCGGACCCCGCGACGCGGTCCGGGCCGAACTGACCGGTGTGCGCTGCCCGAACGGTCCGCGCGGGCTGACCGCTGTGCGCGAACCGGCCGGCCGCGCGGGCGTTACGCGACGATCCAGTCGCTGGTCGCGATGACCGGCCGCACCCCGTCGCGGTGGATGGTGCCCTCGATCAGGCCGTACATCCGGTCCGCCGCGAAGTAGACCTCGTTGTCGTTCTTGAGGCCGAAGGGCTCCAGGTCGACCAGGAAGTGGTGCTTGTTGGGCAGGTTCAGCCGGACCTCGTTGACCCGCGGGCAGTGGTCCAGCACCCGCTCGGCCATCTGGTTCAGGGTCTGCTGGAGCGAGTACGAGTACGTCTCCGCGAACGCGTCGAGCAGGTGCTTGCGGACCTTCTTGTACGACCGGTCCCAGTCGTACCTGGCGTCGTCGGCGGCCAGCGCCGAGTGCGCCCAGCGGGCCGTGACCTTGGTCGCCAGGATGCGGTCGTACGCCTCCTGGAGCGTCGTGTACTTGTCCTTGATGTAGCCGTGGAACTCGGAGTTCGTCGAGTTCATCACCGTCAGGTCCGTCAAGCCCGAGATGACCTGGAGCCCGGTCGTCTCGCTGTACGTGATCTGCGCGGTGCGCACCTCCTGCCCCTTGCGGACGAAGGAGTGCTGCTCCTTGCGCGTCGGCACCGGGATCCGGTCCCAGGCGTACTCCTCGATGCGGATCTGTGCCTCGCGGATCGGCTGCTGTGAGGAGACGAAGTGCTTGGCGAGGAGGATGCCGAAGGCCTCGGGCGAGTCGATGCCGTGTTCCTTGGCGAAGGCGTACACCGTGTTCTTCGTGGTGTCCGTCGGCAGGCAGTTGGCGTTGTCGCCGGTCAGGTGGACGTCGCGGAACTCACCGCGGAGCGCGACCGAGACGTTGAGGTCACGGATCTCGTGCCAAGACCCTTCGCTGCCCTTGCGGGTGACCTTGACGATGCGGTTCTCGGCCTTGCCGTACTGGTTCTGGGCCAGGACGTGCTTGCTCATGCTGTCTTCCTTCGGGTCTCGGGAACACGGAGTCCGGTGGTCTGGATCCCGTACGCCCGGCGTCCAGCGTCCGCCCGAAAGAAGGCGTGCCGCTCCCCGCCGTTCGGCCCGCGCGGGGCCGCCCCGGGACTGACGTGCATCCCGGTCCGTAGGTGCTGGGTGGTGCGCGGTGGGTGCTTCGTACCGCTCACCGGATTGCAACACGCGCACGGCGCGATCTCCACCGCACGGATCATCCGAACACCCGCACCCACGGATTGGGCGACCCCACAGCAGCGGGGCGGTACGCGCAGGTCAGGCCATGTGCGCGTCCGCGACCGACAGGGCCTCGTCGAGGATCGCCAGGCCCTTGGCCACGTCCTGCTCCGAGATGTTGCACGGCGGCGCGACGTGGATCCGGTTGCCGGCGGTCAGCGGCCACAGGCCGCCCTTCTTGCAGGCCGCCCCGAACGCGGCCATCGGCGCGTTGTCGGCGCCCGAGGCGTTGTACGGGACGAGCGGCTCGCCCGTCTCCGCGTCCCGTACGAGTTCCAGCGCCCAGAAGGTGCCCAGGCCCCGCACCTCGCCGACCGAGGGGTGCCGCTCGGCGAGCGCGCGCAGGCCCGGCCCCAGCAGCTCGGCGCCGGTGCGGGCGGATTGCTCGACGACGCCCTCCTCCTCCATCGTGTTGATGGTGGCGACCGCGGCGGCGCAGGCCAGCACGTGGCCGGAGTACGTCAGCCCGCCCGGGTAGGGCCGGCGGGCGAAGGTCTCGGCGATCGCGGCGGAGATGGCGACGCCGCCGAGCGGCACGTACCCGCTGGTGACGCCCTTGGCGAAGCACAGCAGGTCGGGGGTGACGTCCCAGTGCTCGCAGGCGAACCACTTGCCGGTGCGGCCGAAGCCGACCATGACCTCGTCCAGGATGAAGACGATGCCGTAGCGGTCGCAGAGCTCGCGCACCCCGGCCAGGTAGCCGGGCGGCGGCACGAGCACGCCCGGGGCGCCGCCGACCGTCTCCAGGATGACCGCGGCGATCGACTGGGGGCCTTCGAAGACGATGGTGTCCTCGAGGTGGCGCAGGGCGCGGGCGCTCTCCTCGGCGTCGGTGGCGGCGTGGAAGGGCGAGCGGTAGCGGAACGGGCCCCAGAAGTGCACGACGCCGGCGGTCGCCGAGTCGTTGCCGAAGCGCCGGGCGTCGCCGGTCAGGTTGATCGCGGCGGACGTGGCGCCGTGGTACGAGCGGTACGCGGCCAGCACCTTCGGCCGGCCGGTGTGCACGCGGGCCATCCGGACGGCGTTCTCGACGGCCTCGGCGCCGGCGTTGGTGAAGAAGACCTTGTCGAGGTCGCCGGGGGTGCGCTCGGCGATGAGGCGGGCGGCCTCGGAGCGGGCGTCCACGGCGAAACCGGGGGCGACGGTGCAGAGCTTCCCGGCTTGCTCCGCGATGGCGGCGGCGACCTTGGGGTGCTGGTAGCCGACGTTCGTGTAGACGAGCGCGCTGGAGAAGTCGAGGTAGCGGTTGCCCTCGTAGTCCCAGAAGTACGAACCCTCGGCCCCCGCGACGGCGAGCGGGTCGATGAGTTCCTGCGCCGACCAGGAGTGGAAGACGTGCTTCCGGTCGGCGTCTTTGACGGCTGCGTGGGCGTCGGCGGCTGCGTTCATAATCCGAGGGTAGTTGTCCAGAATGTGGACAACAGCCCCGCCGGACCTGACGGATCCGGCGGAGGGGCTTCGCCGCGGCCCCGCGGCCGCACTAGCGTCGGCCGCCGGTCACCGGAGCGGGCTCGTCGGGGCGGCCGGGAGGCGGCGGTACGGGAGGTTTCCGCACGGGGGTGGGAAACGTCCCGGCCGAAGCGGCCGCGCACACCCGACGAGCCCGTGCCGGTGAGGCGGCTCACATTCTGGAATCGGATTCCCGTCATACGGAAGTTGCCCGCAGTGGCCCCGTGGCGTTCCCGGGGCTGGTCGAGAAGGGGTGCATAAAGGAATATCGGGATTGGTCGCCCCGGGTGGGGGTAGGTGCGGCGCGCAGGAGTGCGCGCGGAGACGGGCGTGCGGACGCGTGCGCGCGAAGACGGGAGGCCCTGTGGCCGAGCAGACTCGGAGGCTGGTCCTGGGCGGCGCGACGACCGGTGTCGTCACCCGTTGCCGGGACTTCACGAGGCAGGCGCTCACGGACTGGCAGTGGCCCCGTGACCCCGAGGCGATGGACGACGTGCTCCTGCTGGTCTCGGAGGTCGTCACCAATGCCTGCCTGCACGCCGGAGGCCCCCGGGAGCTGGTCCTGCGGCACAGCCCTGAGGGCCTGCGGGTGGAGGTCAGCGACGACAGCCCCGACCCGCCCCGCCGCCGCCCGCCGGGCGACCGCAGCCGCCCGGGCGGGCACGGCCTCATCGTGCTGGAACGGCTCGCGACGAAGTGGGGCGCCGAACCGTCCGGCGGTGCGTTTCCCGGGAAGACGGTCTGGCTGGAAGTTCCGCCTCCCGCTCTTGCCCGCGATCCGCGCCCCGCTCCGTTCCCCGGTCCGAGCCGGCCGCCGCTGACCGACGGGACCCCGGGGCCCGGGGGCGGTCCTCAGGGCAGTTCTCGGGACGGCTCTGCGCCTCCTCCGCGTCCGTGAGGAACTCCTCGCGCAGCCGGGTCAGGGTCCGGTTCAGCAGCCGCGAGACGTGCATCTGCGACAGTCCCAGCAGCCCGCCGATCTCGGACTGCGTCAGTTCCTGCCCGAAGCGCAGCTCCAGCAGCGTCCGCTCGCGCGGGGAGAGTCCGGCCAGCATCGGCTTGAGCGACTCCAGGCACTCGATCAGGTCGTACGCGGGCTCCTCCTCGCCCAGCGCCGTCGGCGCCGCGTACGGGTCGTGGTCGTTCTCCTCCTGCGCGGGGGCGTCCAGGGAGCGCGCGGAGTAGGCGCGGGCGGCCTTGCGGCCCTCGACCAGTTCCTCCGGCGTCACGTGCAGCTGCTCGGCGAGTTCCGTGTCGGTAGGCTCGCGGCCCAGGTCCTGTTCCAGGGTGTCGTGGGCCTTGGCCGTGTCGATGCGCAGCTCCTGGAGCCGGCGGGGCACCTTGACGGCCCAGCTGGTGTCGCGGAAGAACCGCTTGATCTCGCCGGTGATGGTGGGCATGGCGAACGAGGTGAACTCGACACCGCGGTCCGGGTCGAACCGGTTGATGGCCTTGATCAGGCCGATCGTGCCGACCTGGACGATGTCCTCCATCGGCTCGCTGCGGCCCCGGAAGCGCCGGGCGGCGTACCGCACCAGGCTGATGTTCAGCTCGACCAGGGTGTTGCGGACGTACGAGTACTCGGCGGTGCCTTCCTCCAGCCCGGCCAGCCTGCGGAACAGGGCCACCGAGAGGGCCCTGGCCTCGTGGGTCGCGACGTCTGTGAGCTCTGTACGTTCCATCAGTCTGCGCTCCTGCGACGGAGGGGTCCCTGGTAGGGGCCGTCGTTGCGCTGTCCAGGGGGATATACCCGCCCGAACCCTTCCGTACCCGGAAGTTTTTCCCGGTCTTCCGGTTCACTGCCCGGGTTGCGGCGGCACGGCTTTGTGCAGGGTCGTCACCGCCCCGAGGCCCAGTACCTCCCGGGGCCAGGACGTCCTCGGCACCAGGACCGCCCGGAAGCCGAGCCCCTCGTAGCGGGCCCGGGCAGCCGGATCACCGGCGGCCACCTCCAGCCGGATCCGGCGGCACCCCTGCTCGGCGGCGACCGCCTCGACGCCCGCCAGCAGCAGTGCCTCCACGCCCCGCCCGTGTGCGGCCGGGTCCACGGCGACGCCGTCCACGACGAGCTCGCCGCGGCCCGGCGCGGGCTCCAGCAGGGCCCGCAGGTATGCCCGCCACAAGCCCCTGACCTGCCCGTACTCCGCCCTCAGCGCGGCCGTGTCACCGCCCACCAGACCGCGCCCGGCGAGCCGGTACCCGGCCACGCCCAGCAACCGGCCGTCCTCCGCGACGGCGGTCAGCGCCCGGTCCGGGGCCAGCTGCGCGGCGATGAACCGCCGCCCGGCCGGGGCGGGGCCCAGCGCGGCGCCGAGCCGGTGCCCGAAGGCCTGCCAGTACAGCTCGGCGACCCGCTCCCGGACCCCGGCCCCCTCGGGCACCCCGCGCAGCAGCGTCGTCATGGCCGTCAGCGTAGGCACGCGGGCCGCGCACGGGGGCTCCCCCGGCCGGACCCCGGGGGGGCCAGCCCCCGTACGGCCGTCCCGGCAGCCGGATGGGGCGGCGCCGCGCGGTCGAGAAGCATGGGGCCATGCCCACACACCGCCGCCGCAAGGCCGCCGCCGTCGCCCTGTCCACCCTGGCCGTCGCCACCGCCCTGACCGGCGCCGCCGCCCCGCGGGCCACCGTCCCGGCCGGGCCCGCCGCCGTGGCCGCCCTGGAGTGGAAGGACTGCACCCACCCGGGCGCCCTGGCCGGGCAGCAGTGCGCGACGCTGCCCGTCCCGCTCGACTACCGCGCCCCGGGCGGCCGGCAGCTCGGCCTCGCCGTGTCCCGGCTGCGCAGCGACCGCCCGCAGGCCCGGCGCGGAACCCTGCTGGTGATCCCCGGCGGCCCGGGCAGCTCCGGCGTCAAGCGGCTGACGGCGAAGGGCCCGGACCTGGCCCGGGAGACGGCCGGCGCGTACGACCTCGTCTCCCTGGACCCGCGCGGCGTCGGCGGCAGCACCACCGCCTCCTGCGGGCTGGCCGAGGCGGACCGGCACCTGGTCACCCTGCGCTCCTGGCCCGGCCCCGACGGCTCCGTCGCCGAGAACGTGGCGCGCTCGCGCCGGGTCGCCGAGGCCTGCGCCGAGCACGGCGGGCCCGAGCTGCGCAGCTTCACCACCGCCAACGAGGTGCGCGACATCGACCGCCTGCGCCAGGCGCTGGGCGAGCGGAAACTGTCGGCGTGGGGCACCTCGTACGGGAGCTACGTGGGCGCGGTGTACGCGCAGCGGTTCCCGCAGCACACCGACCGCTGGGTGCTGGACAGCAGCGGCGACCCCGATCCGTCCCGTCTGGCGCGCGGCTGGCTCGCGAACATGTCGGCCGGCGCCGACGACCGCTTCCCCGACTTCGCGGCCTGGGCGGCCGACCCGGCCCGGGACGCCGAAGGCCTGCGGCTCGCCGCCCGGCCCGAGGACGTGCGGCCCCTGTTCCTGGCGGTCGCGGCGGAGCTGGACCGGGAGCCCCGGCAGTCGAACGTCCCGGGCGTGCCGCTGACCGGCGTCCGGCTGCGCCAGGCGCTCCAGACCAGCCTCTACGGCAACTCCTTCGCCCCCGTCGCCCGGCTGCTGCTGGCCGCCCAGGACCCGGCCGCCGAACCCGTGCTGACGCCCGACGTCTCCGGGCCCATGCCGGACGCGGACGCGGCGGTGACGGTCGGGGTCATCTGCAACGACGTGAGCTGGCCCGGGGACGTCGCCGGGTACGAACGCGCCGTCACCGCCGACCGCGCCGCGCACCCGCTCACGGACGGGATGCCGGCGAACATCACCCCCTGCGCCTTCTGGCAGGACCGCCCGGCGGAGCAGCCCACCCGGATCACCGCGCAGGGGCCGTCCAACGTCCTGATGATCCAGAACCTGCGGGACCCCTCCACCCCGTACTCCGGCGCCCTCAAGATGCGCGAGGCGCTCGGCGGGCGGGCCCGGCTGGTCACCGTCGACGCGGGCGGCCACGGCTCCTACCTGGGCACCGGCAACGCCTGCGGCGACCGGGCGGTGACCCGGTTCCTCACCACGGGGCAGCGGCCGCAGGGTGACACGTACTGCGGGAGCTGACCCCCGCACCTACCCTGAGGGCAGGACAGGGTGCGTGACAGGGAGAACCGGTCGTCCAGAGGGAGCGGTCCATGACCCGGCGTCGTTCCCCACGGCCGGCGAGCGCGGACGACCTCCTGACCACGCTCGGACGGCTCACCGCCCAGGCGCGGCTGGGGGCCGAGTTCCAGCAGGCCCGGGTCGAGCTGGCCGAGGCCCTGCAGCGCGAGATGCTGCCCGCGTCGCTGCCCGACGTGCCGGGACTTCGCACCGCGGCCCGCTACGCGCCGGCCCGGCACGGACTGGACATCGGCGGCGACTGGTACGACGGCTTCCGGCTGCCGGACGGGTCGCTGGCGTTCTCCATCGGCGACGTACAGGGCCACGACGTGGAGGCGGCGGCCTTCATGGGCCAGATCCGGATAGCCCTGCGAGCGGTGGCCGCCGCCGCGGCCGACCCCGGCGACGTACTGGGACGGGCCAACGACCTGCTGCTGTCGGTCGGCCGGGACCTCTTCGCGACCTGCAGCTTCCTCCGCTTCGACCCCCGGACCTGGCGGCTCGAAGGCGCCCGCGCCGGGCACATCCCGGCGGTGTGGGCCACGGTGGACGGCGCGTACGGCATCGCGGAGGACGACGGCGGGCTGCCGCTGGGCGTGCTGGCCGGGGGCGACTACCCCGTGACGGCCCGGCCGCTCGCGCGGGCGGGCGCGTACGTCCTGCTCACCGACGGGGTGGTCGAGGGGCCGTCGTTCCCGATCGAGACGGGACTGGGGCAGGTGGCCCGGGTGGTCCGGGACGGCGCCGCGGCCGATCCGGAGGAGCTGGCCGCGGAGGTGCTGCGGGTGGCCGACTCCACGGGGCACGCCGACGACGCGGCGGTCCTGGTGCTGCGGCACGACGCGCCGCCGCCCGCATAGCGCGTGTCAGGAACCCGCGCGGGGCCGGCGCCGTTGTCTCATACGTGGGGTGAGCACCGAGCGAGGGCAGCGGCGGCGAGGTCTCTCCCCCGTCCTGTCGCCACTGGGTCCCCTCCCCCTCGCCCTGCGGCAGGCGGCGTGGATCCTCGCGGTCGCGGCCGCCTACTACGCGACCGGCCGGCTGGGCCTGCTCCAGCGGCTGGTCGTCGCGGGCGCGCAGGTCACGCCGTTGTGGCTGCCGACCGGGATCGCGGTCGCCGCGCTGCTGTGGCGGGGCGCGGGCATCTGGCCCGGCATCACCCTGGGTACGTACCTGGTCATGCGGACGCTCGGCCCCGTGGCCCCGAGCGGGCTCGTCATCATCGCCGGGAACACCCTCGCCCCGCTGTGCGCGTACGTGCTGCTCCGCCGGGCGGGCTTCCGCACCGAGCTGGACCGGCTGCGCGACGGGCTGGCGCTGGTGTTCCTGGGCGGCCTGCTCCCGATGCTGCTCAGCGCGACCGTCGGCGCCGGGGTGCTGGCGGTCACCGGGAGCCTGCCGTGGAGCGGGTTCTGGCCGGTGTGGGCGGCCTGGTGGGCCGGGGACGCGATGGGGGTGCTCGTGGGGACGCCGCTGCTGCTGGCGCTGCCGCTGATGGGGCTGCCGCGCGACCTGTTCCGCGCGGCCGAGGCGGTGGCGCTGCTGGTCGTGACCGTGCTGGTCACGCTACTGGTGACGCGCAGCCCGCTCTCGCTGCTCTTCCTCGTCTTCCCGCTGCTGATCTGGGCCGCCGTCCGGTTCCAGCTGGTGGGGGCGGCGCCGTGCGCCCTGCTGATCTCGGTCGCGACGGTGTCGGCGGCCAGCCAGCGGGCGGGGCCGTTCGCGCACCACGGCACCCTGGAGGTGATGGCCAACCTGATGGCCCTCAACGGCTCGGTGGCGCTGACGGCGCTGCTGCTGTCGGCGCTGGTCACCGAGCAGAACAACGTCCGCTCGAAGATCCAGCAGGCCTGCGAGGACCTGGCCGAGCTGGTGAACCGGCTGTCCCCGCCCGCGCGCGGCTGAGCGCCGGGCGGCGGCCGGCCGCCCCGGGCGGCTACTCGCTGACCAGCACCGGGATGGTCAGTACGGCACTGGCCGGGGCGCCGGACAGCTGTCCCGGCGACACGGTGAAGTCGATGCCGTCGCCCGCCGCGCGGGGGCCGTCGTGGTGCTCGGTGCCGTGCGCGTCCTCGCCCTCCTCCTGGTAGTGGAACGCCCCGGTCCCCACGAGGTGGCCGGCGGCGTCGTAGTAGGCCACCGCGAATTCCAGGGCCAGGGTGTCGCTGACGTCCGCCGTGATGGCCACGTGCCCGGTCACCGTCTGCCGGTCGGTGAGGGCGAGCCGCTCCAGCCGCACCCGGTCGGTGAACGGGCCCTGCTCCACGCGGACTTCACCCTGCCGGGCGGGCTGCGCGAGGACGGCGGCCGGTGCGGGCGCGCTGCGCGGCGCGGGCAGGACCACCGGCGAGGCGGCGCCGGCCGGCTCCCCCGCGGGGGCGGCGTGCTGCGCGCCGCCGGAGCAGCCGGTGGCGAGGGCGAGTACGGCCAGGGCCGGGACCAGCGCGGCCGCGGTGCGGCGCAGGGGGTGTCTCATCGAACGCTCCTGAAAAGGGGCCGGGGCCGGGGGGAGTGCGCCCCCCGGCCCCGAGACCGTGCGAAGGGTCAGTGCTGCTGGGGCGAGCGGCCGAACAGCGAGCGGTACATCTTCGAGTAGAGCTCGGTGTTGTTCTGGCTCGCGGCGAAGGCGCTGCCGTTCGGGCCGTACGCGAAGATCGGCACGTCGGCGCCGGTGTGGTTGCCGGACAGGTAGGTCAGCCACAGGCTGGCCTCGGGGCTGCCGTCCTGCACGCCCGGCGCGTCGTCCGGGGTGCGGAACGTGGCCGGCGCGAAGTTCTTCGCGTCACCCGAGCCCGCGCCGTTGACGATGCCGGTCGAGCGGGTGGCGTCCTTCGCGCCCGAAGTGGCACGCGACGGGACGCTGTTGTTCGCGGGGTTGCCCGCGTCGGTGTTGGCCGGGGGCGCGACGGCCTCGGCGTTGGTGTAGGTGCCGTGCTCGATGATGTTGAAGCCGGCGCACTCGTGGTCGGCCGTGACGATCACCAGCGTGTGGCCGTCCTTCTTCGCGAAGTCGTACGCCGCCTTCACCGCGTCGTCGAACGCCTTGACCTCGCCGAGCGTCTGCGCGGCGTCGTTGGCGTGCGAGCGCTTGTCGATCTGGGCGCCCTCGATCTGGAGGAAGAAGCCCTTGCCCTTGCCGCGCTCCTGCTGCTTGCGGTCGGAGAGCAGCGAGATCGACTTGCGGGCCATGTCGGCCAGCGTCGGCTCCTGCTTCTGCGGGGCGTCGGCGGGCAGGCCGGCCTTGGCCTGCTCGACCGTCAGGTTGCCGCGGTTGAAGAGGCCGACGACCTTCTTGCCGTTGGCCTTGTCGAGGTCGGCCTTGGTGGCGACCTTCTGGCTGGCGGCGGTCTGGGCGGGCAGCGAGGCATCGCCGAAGCTGCCGAGCACCTGGTAGCCCTGGGCCTGGAGGGCCTTCTGGTCGTCCGGCTCGAAGCGGGCGAGACCGCCGCCGAAGACGACGTCGGCGGTGCCGTTGCGGGCGATCTGCTCGGCGATCGGCGTGATCAGCGTCTTGTCGGCGGGCGCGGCCTCGTACGTACCGTCCTCCTTCTTGGGGAGGCAGGCGGCGTCCGAGTAGACCGGGCCCTGGCAGCCGCGCAGCAGCGCGTGGCTGAACTGCGCCGCCGGGGTGGCGTCGGTGACCTCGGCGGTGGAGACGTTGCCCGTGGCGAAGCCGGCCGCCTTGGCCTGCTCCATCAGCGTGGTGACCTTCTTCTCGTACGAGTCCACGCTGATCGCGGCGTTGTACGTCTTGACGCCCGTCGACCACGCGGTGGCGGAGCTGGCCGAGTCGGTGACCAGGGAGGGCTTGGCGGTGCCCTTCTCGACGGCGTAGGTGGCGACCGCGCCCGTGAAGGGGAGGGTCTCCATGGTGAGCTTCCCGCCCGCCCCGTAGTACCGGTCGCGGGCGGCCGTGACGTGGGTGCGGCCCATTCCGTCACCGAGCAGGTAGATGACGTTCCGGATTTCCTTGCCGCGCTCGCTGTTCTGCGGCGCGGAGTTGGCGGTGACCGCGGTCCCGGCGGCCACGGCCCCCGCGAGGGCCAGAACGGTCAACGTCTTCACTGGTCTGCGGCGCATGTGTGTGGGAGATCCCCTCGGGAAGGACGACGCGGTCCCCCCGAAGCTATGAGCGCCATATGAACGGACCCTTCTCAACGCGTAACCACCACCCGAACGCGGGAAACCGTCCCCCCGCCCGGCCCCCGCCCCGCGGCACCTGCCCTGGAAGGTCATCGGCGAGCGGCGCGGGGTCTCAGGCCTCGTACCGGCGGAATCCCGGTGTGCGCCATTCCCGGCCGTCGGGCAGGACCGCGAGGGCCTCGTAGCCGTCCAGTGCCGCCAGCCACGCGCGGGCGCCGTCGCCGCGCGCGAAGGCGGCGGTGGCGTAGGTGTCGGTCAGGGTGAGCGCGGGTCCGACGAGGGTGAGGGAGGCGAACGCGGTGACCGGCGTGCCGGTGTGCGGGTCGAGGACGTGGGCACCGCGTTCGGCCGTGCCGGACGTGGCGACGGCGAAGTCGTGGCCGGCGGTGACGACGGTGGCCAGCCTGCCGGGGTCCAGCGGGTGGGCGATGCCGATGCGCCAGGGCGTGCCGGGACCGGCCTGGCCGCGGAGCTGGAGGTCGCCGCCGCCGTTGACGCAGGTGTGGTGCGCGCCCGCGTCGTGCAGGAGCCGGGACGCGGCTTCGACGGCCCAGCCTTTGACGAGTCCCGAGGGGTCGAGGGTGCCCGCGGGGACGATGCTGAACCAGCCGTCCGTGTCGTGGGCGGCCCGGGCGCAGAGCGACAGCACCTCGTGGACCTCGGGCGGGCAGTCGTCGAGGCGGAGCTCCCCGCGGTCGAGACGGCTGATGTGGCTGTCGGGACGGTAGGTGGAGAACACGGCGTCGACCTGGTGCAGTTGCCGTACCGCTTCGGCGAGGGCGCGGTGGATGGCCGGGGTCGGCTCGTCCCGGATGTCGAAGGAGAAGACGGTGCCCATGACGTGCTCGACGTGGCGCAGTCCGGGCGCGGTGTCAGGCACGGGCCCGGTCCAGGGCGCTCTGCAGGGACTCGGCGTAGCCCTGGCTGGTGTAGCTGGCGCCGGAGACGGCGTCGATGTGCGCGCTCTGCGCGCCGATGGCCTCCTGGGTGAGGCGGGGCAGGGCGTAGGAGGAGATCTCCCGGTCGCGGCCGCCGCGGTCCGGGGCCTGGAGCACCTCGACCGAGGTGATCCTTCCCCGGCTGAGGGTGGCGGCGACCTGCACGGTGCCGTACCGGGTGTCGACGGGATCGCCGGTGAACCTGCCCGTTCCGGCGGGTGCACCCGGCGTGGCGGCGGCCCCGGGCGCGGGGGGCGATGGCGGGACCGGGGCGGAACGGGCCGGCATTGCGGCCAGGGCCGGGGACTGGTGGGGCTTGAGGGCGAGCAGCGCGACGACGAGGGCGCTGATCCCGGTGGTGGTGAGGACGGCTCGGCGCATGGTGGTTCTCCTCAGAACGCGAACGACTCGTGGTGGATGCGCCGGGCCGGAACGCCGGCTTCGCGCAGGGCCCGGATGGCGGCCTCCGTCATACCGGGGGGTCCGCAGAGGTAGACGTCGTGGGCGGCGAGGTCCGGCACCAGAGCGGTCAGCCCGCGGGCGGTGAGCGGCGCGGCGTAGGCGGCCGGTTCGTCCACGGCGTAGTGCACGGCGGCCCCCCGGCGGGCGGCGATCGCGTCGAGTTCACCGCGCAGGGCGAGGTCGGCCGGACGCCGGGCCCGGTAGACCAGGGTGACCTGGCCCGGCAGCGTCTCGAAGAGCGCGCGCAGCGGGGTGATGCCGACGCCGCCCGCCAGGAGCAGGACTTTGGCGGCGGTGCGGCGGTGCTCGGTGAGGCTTCCGTACGGTCCCTCGGCCCAGACCCGGGTGCCGGGTGTCAGGCGGGCGAGCGCGCCGCTGTGACCGCCGGCGGCCTTGACCGTGATCCGCAGGTGCGGCGGGTGCGCGGGTGCGGAGAGCGAGTAGGGGTTGGCGGTCCACCACAGTCCGCGGGTCAGGAACCGCCAGCGCAGGAACTGCCCCGGCCGGCCGGCCAGCTCGTCCAGGTGCTCGCCGGTGAGATGGACGGAGACCACGCCGGGCGCCTCGGGGTGGACGGCGGTGACGCGCAGGCGGTGCCGCAGTCCGCGCCGCAGCGGGACGGCGAACCGGTACCAGGCGACCAGGGCGGCGACGCCGAGGAAGAGCGCGTACCAGGCCGCCTGCGCGGGGCGGTTGCCGACGAAATCGGCGCCGTTGGAGAGCTGGTGGCCGAAGGTGAGGAAGATCGCCAGGTAGGTGGCGAAGTGCAGGTAGTGCCAGGTCTCGTAACTCAGCCTGCGGCGGGCCGCGCGGGCCGAGAGGACTCCGGTGGCGAGGAACAGCAGGAACCCGGCCGTGCCCTTGAGCAGGTCGGGGTAGTGCAGGACCAGCGTGGCGGTCTGGCCCACCACGCCCGTGTGCGAGGTCAGCGAGTATCCCCAGATGGTCAGCAGCGTGTGGGCGAGGGCCAGCGATACGGTGCAGCGGCCGCCCCAGGCGTGCCAGCGGGCGAGCCGGTCGGTGCCGACGGTGTGGTCCAGGAGGGGCACGCGGGCCATCAGGGCGAGCAGGACCGCGCAGGCGTAGCCGGCCAGCAGTCCGGTGATGCGCCCGGCACCGGTGAGCCAGCCCGCCGGGCCGACGACCGCGCTCGTATCGGCCCACCACAGGGCGAGCACACCGGCGCCCCCGCCCCAGACCGCCGCCTGGGCCAGGACGGGGACGGCGCTGCGGTACGGGCGCCGGTGGCGCATCCGGCGGCCCGCACGGGTGCGGGTGGACGTGCCGGTCAGGGGCTCGGACGTCCCGGTCATGGACTCGGACGTGGCGGTCATGGGCTCCTCCGGATGGGCGCTCGCCCCGGCGGCATTCGCTCCGGCGAGGGGCGGCCAGCCTCACAGCCCAACCTTTGAGTACCTTCTGAAACGGCCCGTCCGGTCCCTCCCGGCGCGGATTCAGAGGAAACTCAAAGACACGGCGCCACCTGCCCCGACCCCGGGCCGGGGGATGCTGAAGGAACCATGACCGAGCCCCGTACCACCCCGCTCCTGCACCGCCCCGACGGAGAGCCCGTGCGGATCCTCGTCGTGGACGACGAACCCGACGTCACCGAGGTGCTGGCCGGGGTCATGACCGGCGAGGGCTGGCAGGTCCGCACCGCCGCCGACGGCGCGAGCGCGGTCGCGACGGCCCGCGCCTTCCGGCCCGACGCGGTGGTCCTGGACTGGATGCTGCCCGACTTCGACGGCCTGCAGGTCCTGCGCAGCCTGCGGCGTGCCGAACCCCGCGTGTGCGTGCTCTTCCTGACGGCCCGCGACGCGGTCGAGGACCGGATCGCCGGCATCACCGCCGGCGGCGACGACTACGTCACCAAGCCCTACAGCCTGGAAGAAGTCCTGGCCCGGCTGCGCGGGCTGCTCCGGCGCGCCGGAATGACCGCCGAGCCGAGCACGAACGTGCTCGCCGTCGGAGAGCTCACCATGGACGAGGAAGCCCGCGAGGTCAGCCGCGGCGGAGTCACCGTCGAGCTGTCCCGGACCGAGTTCGAACTCCTGCGGTTCCTCATGCGCAACCCGCGCCGGGTCCTGTCCAAGGCCCAGATCCTCGACCGGGTGTGGGCCTACGACTTCGGGGGGCGCGCCCACGTCGTGGAGCTCTACATCAGCTACCTGCGCAAGAAGATCGACGCCGGCCGCACCCCGATGATCCACACCGTGCGCGGCGTCGGCTACGTCCTCAAGCCGGACGCGCCGTGAGGCGCCCGGTCCCCCGCACCCTGCGCGGCCAGCTCACCGCCGGGCTCGTCACCCTCCTCGCCCTCGCCTGCCTCGCCGTCGGCCTCACCACCGCCCTCGCCCTGCGCGGGTTCCTCCTGGACCGGCTGGACGAACAGCTCTCCGCATCCGGAGGCCGGTTCGCCGCCAGCCTGGAGCACGAGGCCACGCCCGATGCCGACAACCGCCCCGACACCCGGGGTCAGGCCGAGGCGACCTTCGGCGCCCGGCTCCTGAACGGAACGGTCACCCAGGCAGCCGTCGTGGACCAGGCCACCGACCGCTCCCTCCCGCTCACCGCCGGGGACCGGCGCGCGCTGGCCGGGGTCCCCGCCGACGGCCACGGACACAGCGTCCGGCTCTCCGCGCTGGGCGAGTACCGCGTCACGGCCGTCGCGGGCGACGACCAGGACGTCCTGATCACCGGGCTGCCCCTGCACCCGGTGGAGGAGACCCTGCACCGCCTCGGAGCCTTCGAAGCCGTCCTGTTCGGCGCTGCCCTGGTGGCCACCGGCACGGCCGGAGCCCTGTGGGTACGCATCTCCCTGCGCCCCCTCCAGCAGGTCACCGCCAAGGCCGCGGAGGTGGCGGGGCTGCCGCTCGCCAGCGGCGAGGCCGCCATGCCGGGACCGCTGCCCGACACCGACCCCCGCACCGAGGTCGGCCGGGTCGGCGCCGCCCTGAACCACATGCTCGGCCACGTCGAGGACGCCCTCACCCGGCGCCAGGCGAGCGAGGAACGGCTGCGTCACTTCGCCGCCGATGCCAGCCACGAACTGCGCACGCCCGTCGCCAACATCCGCGGCCACGCCGAGCTCGCCCTGCGCCACCACGGCCCCGTACCGGCCGAGGTCCGCCACGCCCTGGAGCGCATCGACGGCGAGTCGCGGCGCATGACCCGCCTCGTGGACGACCTGCTGCTCCTCGCGCGCCTGGATGCCGGGCGTCCGCTCGAACACGAGCCCGTCGACCTGACCCTGCTGATCCTGAACGCGACGGACGACGCCCGCGTCGCGGGCCCCGGCCACCGCTGGATCCTGGACCTCCCCGAAGAGCCGGTCATCGTCACCGGCGACGCCCACCGCCTCCAGCAGGCAGTCGGCAACCTCCTCGCGAACGCCCGCACCCACACGCCGCCCGGCACCGAAGTGACCGTCACCCTCACCACCGGTCGGACCGGCGTCGCCGTCAACGTCAGCGACAACGGGCCGGGCATCCCGGAAGCTCTCCAGTCCGAGGTCTTCGGTCGCTTCGTCCGCGCCGACCACGCCCGTTCGCGCGGCACGGGCAACACCGGTCTCGGTCTCGCCATCGTCCACGCCGTCATCACCGCGCACGGGGGAACCGCGACGGTCACCAGCAGCCCGGGACGGACGACCTTCCGCCTCACGTTCCCCGGCTGACGGAGCGCCCCCGGCGGCGGGCAGCGGCAAGGGCGGCGCCGGCGCGCCGACAGCCCTCAGCGCAGCCGGGCCGCGACCTCGTCACGCAGCCGGGGGAGCAGCGCGTACAGCCGGTCCCCGGGACAGGCGGTGGAGTTGAAGTCCCGGTGCCCCCAGATCTCGGCGGGATCCAGCCCGTACTGCCCGCAGACGTACGCACACAGCTCCGCCAGGGCCTCGAACTGCCGCGGCGGCGGCTCGACGCCCGTATAGGTGCCCTCGGTCTCGATGCCCACGGCCACGTCGTTCTGCCCGACGCAATGGGCCGAACGCACCTGCCGCAGGCCCTCGTTCAGCTCGGCGAGACTGCGGTGCCGCCCCTCGGTGACGTACGCCCCCCGGCTGACGGTGAAGTGCTGGCCCGTGTCGATCCAGCCGCGGGTGTCCATGTGGAGGTTCTGGACCGCCCGGGCGAGGGCGAGGGCCCGGCCGAGCGAGAAGTCCGCCAGGTTCCGCGTCGCGGTGTGATGGACCACGATCCGGCGCGGCGGCGAAGCCAGTACGACCACGTCCTCGGCGGGCGGCCGCGCCCCCCACTCCTCGCAGCTGATGATCCCCGCTACCGAGCGGCCCCGCTCGGAGGCCCGTGCCGCCGGTGCCCACACGGCGGGCGCGAGCCCCAGCACGGAGCCGAGGGCGAGCCGCCTGCTGATGGGGCGCGAGGGCGCTGTCTCCAGGGATGCCTGTTCCGGATGAATTCCCACGGCTGCGCAACGATCAGATGATCAAGAGGAAACGTATGTTCACCCGTGTGCCGGGCCGAGCCCCGAACGGCTGGCTGAGTGGGGGCGTTCCGCCACGGGCGATGAGCGGCACCGAGGTGACAGTCCCTTTGGTGCCGACCGAAACCGGAACGGCGCGGGCGAGAGTCCCCGACTCGGGCCAGAGCCGCAAGGACGATCCGGTGCAGCGCGCAGCAGCGACCAACCCGAACCGCTTCCCGACTTCCGACTGCCGACCCAGGGCAACAGTTCGGTGGCGGTGGCCCGGAAGCTGGGCAATCCGGACGATGTTCCGGTGGTGGGTGACTGGAACGGTGACGGCACCGACAAGGCCGGTGTCTACCGGTCCGCGACGTCCGACTTCATCGGCGCCGCGAAGGACTCCAACGCGGTCATCTGCAACGTCCGCTTCGGCAACCCGGGCGACATCCCCGTCACCGGCGCCTGGTAGAGCCCCCTCCGAGGGTCATCCCGCCCCGGACCACACGGTTCGCCCGGCGTGCGCCTCCCGCACACATCGACCGATGATGGGAGTACTGCCGAACACGCGGAGCTGACCATGACGGGTTGGCATGTCAGGGACTACACCCCGGACGATCTCGAAGCAGTGATCCGGGTCGATGCGGAGAGCAGTACGGCGGAGGGGCCACCCCTCTTTCCGCTCTCGGACGCGGTGGCGGCCCTCCAGGCCCGTCATCCGGCGGTTGTGGCCACCGCTGACGAGGTGGTGGTCGGCGCCGTGGTGAGCAGGGTGGAGGGTGAGCGGGCGTGGATCCTGCGCATCTGCATGGCGCCCGCCTGGCGGCACCAGGGGTTGGGCAGCGACCTGATCACCGCACTGGAGGACCGGCTGTTCGCCGGTGGCGTCCGAACGGTGCACGCGGCCCTGCCCGACGGCGAAACCGGTGCCGCCGCCCTGCACGACTGCGGCTTCGGAGCCCGTCCGGGCCTGGTCTTCTTCGCGAAGCGCGGGCGGGTGACCCCGCAGTCGGTCAGCATGCTTGCGTCGCTGGGCGCGGAGCTGCCGCCCGGAGGACTGTGGCAGAAGGTCGCGGGCATGCAGCGGGAGAAGGAGCTCATCGAGCGGCGCCTGGTCCTGCCGCTGGCCCATCCCGAACTGGCCGCCCAGCACGGGGTGGAGCTGCCGCGGGCGGTGATGCTGTTCGGCCCGCCGGGGACCGGGAAGAGCACGTTCGCGCACGCGGTCGCCAGCCGTCTGGGATGGCCCTTCCTCGAACTCTTCCCCGCCAGGCTGGCCGCCGAGTACGGGCTGGCGAGCGGGCTGAACCGGCGCTTCGACGAGATCGCCCGCCTCGATCACGTCCTGGTCTTCATCGACGAGGTGGAGGAGATCGCCGGGACCCGGAGCGGCGCGGACGCGACCGCCGTCGGCGTCGTCAACGAACTGCTCAAGGCGATCGTCCGGTTCCGGGGCCAGGACGGGCGGCTGCTCGTCTGCGCCACCAACGACGTGACCACGCTCGACCCCGCGTTCCTGCGGCACGGCCGTTTCGACTACGTGCTGCCGATCGGCCCGCCCGACGACCGCGCGAGGACCGCGCTGTGGGAAAGCTATCTGGCCCGTGCGGGCGCGGAAGCCGACAGCGCGGCGCTGGCTTCCGCCAGTGCGGGGTTCACCCCCGCCGACATCGCACATGTCGCGCGCACCGTCTCCCAGATCCAGTTCGAGCGCACCTTCGACACCGGAACCCGGGCGCGCCCCACTACCGAGGACTATCTGCGCACCATCGGCGGGACCAGGCCCACGGTCAGCGCGCCCATGGCCCAGGAGTTCGCCTGGCAGACCGAGAAGTTCGCCCGCATCTGACCTCTGTCCCGGATCAGGCCGGGCCCGTGGCCGTCCCTTCCTCCTCGGCCTCCATGTGCCGGATTCCCTCGTGGGTGAGCGTGACCATCGCGGGAGTGTTGCCGGGTTCCCAGTCGACGGTGATCAGACCTTCGCTCGCCAGATAGGTGCAGGCGGCGGCCAGGTCCTGCTCCGGTACGTGGAGGTCGCGCCGCAGCTGTGCTCCGGTGATGCCGAGGAGCCGGTTGCCTTCGACGGCTTCGTACAGGACATGGAGCACCTGTTCGCGGTAGGTCTGGCGTTCCCGGAGTGTGGCCATGACCGCGTCCTTTCGTGGGCGGAAGCGGGTTCCGGGGCCCGTGGGGGCCCGTGCGTGTGGGCTCAGGTCTCGTCGGAGTGGGCGCCGGTGCCGACGGGGGTCCTGCTGGTGGCCAGCCAGGAGCGGGCGGGGCCTGCGGGTGTCGCCGTGTCCACGGTGAGGTGGAGGCGGGTGCCGCCGTCGAGGCCGGGATAGCTGCGCTGTTCCGTGCCCGCGAAGCAGTGGCGAAGTGCCTCCGCGACGGCTCGTGCGGCTTCGGGCGTGTGCGCGATGATCCGTACCTCGGCGTGCCCGACCGAGGGCAGTGTCTGGGTCTCGATGTACTTCACGTGGGCGTGGTTCCCTTCGGGGTTGGCGCGGGGCCGGCGCGGCGGGGCGCCGTGGCGCCCCGCCCGCTGCCCCGGTCGGAGGAACGTCTGTTCCTCACCGGTCGGCATCCGTGGGGCGGGCTCGACGACCGGTGTCGTCCGGCAGGCCGGGAGGCCTCGGCCGGGGAGTGCTGAAGCGGTAGGCCTCGATCCGCGCCTCGTGCCGGGCGTTCAGCAGGTGGATCCAGCGCATTCCGACGGCGATCGCGAGGATGATCACTGCGAGCAGGACGATGGTCTCCACTGGGCTCACCTCCAACCGCTAGAGGGCGGGGGGAGGGCGCTTCGGCCCATCGGGCTTCCGAAGGGGGACATGCAGGCCCCGCCTTCGCTCTCCCAGCTGGCTTCCCGGCGGCGGGTGTCGCGGATGCCGCGTCCGATGACGGTCTCGTTGGCCATCAGGACGCCTGCGGTCAGGACGCTGCCGGGGGTCGCCGCGGCGGCCATCAGACGGGCCGCAGCCGCGGGCGGTGTCTCGGGCGGGATGACGAGGAGGTCCCAGCGGCCGACGGTGTAGGAGAGCAGGATCAGCTTGTCGGGGTCCTGTTCGGTGAACCAGCCCACGTGCAGCACCCGCCCGGCCACGGCAACCGTGCGCGGTACGACGGGCCAGCGGGTGGGATTCACGGTGACGCGGGTGACGCGTCCCCACGGTTCTTCCAGGGCCGCCGCGAGTGGTGGGAGCTCGGCTTCGAGGTCGCGGGAGTGCGGCCACCAGGCCCCGTCCAGCTGGCTGGCGAGCGTGGTCTTCGGGGTGAGGGACAAGCGGACCGGGACTCCTGCGGCGAGGTCGCGGGGCGCGGTCCGGTCGAGGGTGGTGGTCATGGAGTGGACCTGCCCCCGGACTGCCCGTCGGCAGCCCGGTTTTTAGGCGATCGCCGGAAATGACACCCGCGTGAAAGCCGGTGTGCGAAGTATTCCCGGTTCTTCAACTGTACGCTCGTTCGGCCGACCATGGCCGATCTGACCAGGTATTTCTCCAGCGGGCGGCGGAGAGGGCGGCGGGAGTACCGTAAAAGGACGACAGGCCCGCGCACGCCCGACCGGCACCGGCACCGGTGCCCACCTGCGACGCGGTACGGCCGCATCCGTAGACGGGCGAACCCACATGGCTGACTCCGACACCCCGCATACGCCCCCACTGCTCCTGCCGGATGCGATCCACCGGGCGATCCAGCCGGGCACGGCCCTGCTGCGGCTGGAGACCACTCAGTCCCGGGAGGGGCTCCTGGACGGCGCGTGGTGGCCGCGTACCCGCGACATCGGAACCGAGCTGCCGGCGCTGATCAGCGTGTTGACCGGGCATCTCGGGCCGATCACCCGGGTGGGCTTGGACGCGGCCGCCTGGAACGGGCTCCCGACCCGACTGGTCATCGACGGCCAGGTCGTACACCTCGTCTCCGACCCGGTCGGAGACGACACCGTCCTCATCACCCGCGGCCACAACGACCACTTCGCCCTGCTGGTCGTCCCCCCGGACACCACCGCGGACGCCGCCCGCCAAGCGATGGCCCGCGCCGTCCGCGCCGACAACATCACGCAGGCCGCTCAGCTCCTCGTCGCCACCACACCTGAACCCGGGGAGGGCCCCGCCGACGCGGCAGGCTGATCCCCGGGCCACTGGGGACCGGCCGGCTCCGGGCATGTGACGGGCCCGGTCAGAGGCCCTCGTCGTGCAGGTCCTCTTCGCGCAGCAGGTCGTCCTCGCGACCGCGCGAGGTCCCCTTCTGGCCGGACTGCCGGCCCTTCTCGCGGGACTGCTTGCCCGGCTGGGGCTGCGCGGGGTCTCCGGGGCGCCGATGGTGTTCCTGCCCCCCGTGGCCCTTGCTCGGATCCTGACGCTTGTCCTGCGTACCGTCCATGACGGCGACTCCTCTTTGGTGCGCGGGTTCGGGTACGGATTCCTCTCGGATCACGCTGACACGCACGGCGACGGCCCGCATCACGTCGAGCGGAGGTGCGCGTCCTGTGGGCGTCAAGGTCAATCCCACCGTCAGCAGGCGTCGGCTGGGGTCGGAGCTGCGCCGGCTCAGGGAAATCAGCGGCATGACGACGCAGCAGGTGGCGGAGCGCCTGTTGATCTCCCAGCCCGAGCCGCGCGACGCGCGCGATCTCTGCGGGCTGTACGGAGTCCAGGATCAGCGGCGGGTTGACCATCTGATGCAGCTGGCAGGGAATCGGGTCAGCAGGGCTGGTGGAACTCCTGCGGCGACATCCCGTACGGCGCCTATATCGGTCTGGAGGCCGAGGCGGCCGCGATCCGGCTCTACGAGCCTCTGGTGGTCCCCGGCCCGATGCAGACCCCGGCCTATGCCCGGGCGGTCATCGCAGGAACGATTCCTCATGTCGTGGCCGAACAGGCCGCCGCACGCCTCCAGGTGCGGCTACGGCGTCAGGACCGGCTGCGAGCCCCGGGACCGGGTGTCTCCGGACAGTTCTCGCTGCTGGAGTTCGCCGACGCCGGCGACGTGAGCGTGGTGTAATCCGACGTACGGCTATGCAGTGATATGTACGCGCACTTGCAGGCTCGGGCGCTGAACCCGGAAAATACCCGGAATTTCATCAACGAAGTCATCGCGGCGTACGCGGCCCGGGACGACGTGAGGGCCGATCTCGGATCTGATCACTCGCGGGTGCTACTGAGCCCCTGGACGATGTGGCCAGGGGCTCAGCCGCCGAACGGCGTACGCGACTTCCCGCATGCTTGACCGGGCTCCAGTCCCTGCCGCCGACCCGTACGCAGCAGCCGGTGACGGGAGGCAAGGACGTGGGCCGATCCGGCCGAGTGCTCGTGACCGAAAGGTCAGGGGCGCGAGGCGGTCACGTCCGCGATGGGCTAGTCGGCTAGTCCTGTCGAGTCGCCGTACCTCGCCGGTTCTTCTTCCGGGCGAAGAGGACGGAGCCTCCGACGAATGCCAGCACTGCCGCAGAGGCTGCCATGATGCCGGTCCCGCCGCTTGAGCCGGTCCCCTCAGGCTGCTGACCGGTAGCGGCGCTCACGTGCGCGAAGTTGACGCTCCTGGCCGCGTGGCCGGGACCCGGTTGGCCGAGGGCATTGCCTTGGCCGTTCGGCAGGAAATCGGCCCACGGCGGCTTGCCGAAGTCGTGGTCGTCCTGACCGTTCTCGTCCTTGCCGTGGTCGTGGTCGCCGTGCTCGCCGTCGCCCTCGTCCTTGCCGTGGTCGTGGTCGCCGTGGTCGCCGTGCTCGCCGTCGCCCTCGTCCTTGCCGTGGTCGTGGTCGTGGCGACCGTGCTCGCCCTTGTCGTGGTCGTGGTCGTGGTCGTGGCCGTGATCGTGGCCGTGGCCATGGCCGTGGTGATCCTTCCCGCCCTTGTCACCTCGAGGCCCCTTGGGTCCAGCGGGTCCGGTGGGTCCAGCCGGTCCGGTGGGCCCGACAGGTCCGGTGGGCCCGACAGGTCCGGCAGGTCCGGCGGGTCCGGTCGGGCCAGGGCTGCCGGTCGGGCCAGGGCTGCCGGTCGGGCCAGGGCTGCCGGTCGGGCCAGGGCTGCCAGGTGCGCCGGGTGCGCCGGGTGCGCCTGCGGGGCCGGTCGGACCGGGGCTGCCGGTCGGTCCGGGTGCACCGGGTGCGCCTGCGGGGCCGGTCGGGCCAGGGCTGCCGGGTGCGCCGGGGCTGCCGGTCGGGCCGGGTGCGCCGGGTGCGCCAGCGGGGCCGGTCGGGCCGGTCGGGCCGGGGCTGCCAGGTGCGCCGGGTGCGCCGGGGCTGCCGGTCGGTCCGGGGGAACCAGTCGGTCCGGGAGGACCACTCGGTCCGGGAGGTCCGCTCGGTCCGGGAGGTCCGGGCGGTCCGGCGGCGCAGGCCGGCCTCGTAATGGTGTTGTTGTCCATCGTGACCGCGGCCACACGCGCCAGGGCGCGGCCTTCGATCACGGCGCTGTTGTTCAGCGTGATCGACTGCATGGCCAGGATGGTGCCCTTGAACTGGGTGGTCGTGCCGAGAGTGGCGGAGCTGCCCACCTGCCAGAACACGTTGCAGGCATTTGCTCCGTTGATGAAGGCCACGGAACTCGACGAAGCCGTGGTCAGGGTCGTGGGGATCCGGAAGATGAAGACGGCGTTGGGGTCGTTCTGGCCGTCGAGGGTGACCGTCCCGGTGAGTTGCAGGGACGGCGGGGACGCCGGGGCCGTATAGACGCCGGGTGTCAGCGTCAGTCCGCCGATCTCGTCCGAAGCGAGAATGGTCCCGGGCCCCCGGCCTGCCGCGTCGTCGTAGGCGACGACGAGGTCGGACTTCGCCTGAGCGGCGGCGGCGTTGGGGGCTACGCGCGTCACTCCGTTGACGATTCCGGGGGGGAAGCCGGTCACGGACGTGCCCGGATAGAGGCCCAGGTCGCCGTTGATGACGGTGGGGTTCGTGTTGGTGACCGTCGAACCGGCCAGGACCCCGTAACTGGCGGTGGTCCCCAGCAAAACGGGGGCTTCTGCGGCGTGGGCGAGAGTCGGGAACAGGGCGGCCGACGCCAGGAGCGTCGCGGGGAGCAGGGTGAAGGCTCCCCGTTTGAGCAGACTGCGTTGAAGGCTTGTGTGAGGTGGAGCCGACCGGATGACATCCGATGCCATGGCAGGACCTTTCTTGTTACTTCGATCCGTCGTCCTCCCGAAGGGAGGATTCCGAGCGCCCGCGACAGTGACTGCTCAGGGCCGCAAGCTCCCTACCTGCGCCGACGCACAGGCTCACCCTGAGCGGGGGACCGCAGGGCAACTCCCCGCCAGTGGTGGTGATGCGACGTCACCCGGCAGTATTGACGCATATTTCAGGGCGATAGACCACAAATAGGAAAAGAGGGGCTACACGAGTGACGAGGTGTCAGTGCGGCAGATGAGTCGCACGTTCGTGCTAAACGGTTGTGTGGTCGCAGTGGGGCGCGCGCGGACGGGCTGGAGCCGATCCGATCCGTTTGGCGTGCGGGATCAGCGGCGCGGGTCACGAAGCCGTCGACGCGGGCGGACGTGGCGCGGTGGTCGCGCCGCGCCCCGAAGTCCCGTGCGAGCACCGTGCATTGGCGTCTGCATCGTGGACTTCGACGGCTTCAGGACCGACCTGTTTGCACCGGGCCCGGACGCCTTCCTGTAGGTCGGCGAAGGCCGCACAAGCCAGTCCGCAACGCCAGCCTGCAGTTCGGGGTCACTGGCGGCTCCGGGACCAGGCTGATGGCGAACCTCCCCACCGCCCGCCACATGATCGCCAACGCCTGCGAGGCGTACGCGGACCACGTCGAAACCGCCTCGAAGCGCATCCCCGAAGAGTCGAACCCCATCACAGCTGACACCCTGCTCGCGTGGGACCGTCCGCGCTTCGGCGGTGACGGTCACGATGGCGGCTGCACCGCGCCGCAGCAGAAGAACTTCCAGACCTGGCTGAGCTCGCTCCGGCAGGGAGACGTCTCGGGTGGCACAGGGGGGCCTGTGGCCTATCAGCTACGGGTGTCCGGGTACCCCGAGTACGAAGTTCCCATCCCGACAGGGCTCAGTGCCAATAGCACGCTGATGGTCGACGGCTTCCGCGACAACGACGGCATGGCAGTCGAGGCGAAGTACGTCAACAAGCCGAACAAGCCGTGCTATCGGTCGTTGGATGAGCTCCGTGAAAACCACCAGACAGGCAAGAAGGACTTTCTCTACATCGGGGACCGCGAGGAGCTGACCAAGTACGCGGCGGCCCTGAGCGACCCCCGCAACACGGAGATGCGTGGAGTCGAAGTTGCCACGAACAACGGCGACTCCGTCTCCTACTGGCGCGTGCTGGTGGCCGCCTACGGGGTCAAAGGCTATGCCCGCCACGTTCTCTGATCCACATCCGCACGTCACAGGAGAAGTAATTGGACCCGTCCGACCTGGCCGAGCTCCGGACTATGTACCTCTTCAGTCCCGTCGACGGGGAGACCTGGGGGCTCACGTTCGAGGGGTTCCGGTCGCACCTGCTCGTACGAAACCCCGACGAGATTCTTCGCCCCGATGAAGGCCGCACGGGTCCGGTCCGCAGAGCCTCCCTGCACTTCGGGTTCACGTTTGATGACGAGGTGCTGGAGGGCTTTGCAGCCCTGACGCCCGAGGGGGTGGCGATCAGGGACTGCACCGCTCTTGACGCCGCGAACTTCGTCGTCTGGCTCCGGGACGAGGTGGTGCCACACGACAAGGCCATCACCTTCAACACCGAGTGGGGTATCGAAGGGCAGGTCCCGGACGCTCCGGTCCTGAGGTCACGCGTCCCCGGCTTGTCGCGGCCTTCATCGCTCACCTCGAAGCCATCGGCCTCGACTGACCAGACCAATGCGCCTCGGCCATCGCCGCTGTGCGCGAGAAGGCGACGGTGCTGCCGGAGCTCGTGGGGAAGCTTGCTGCCCCGGCGGGGCCGGGTGCAGCGGCATGCTGCGCCTGGCCCCATCTGAGTGTCCGCGCGCAAATGCCGGAAGTGGGACCGTCCGTGCCCCAGGTCACATGAAATGCGTCTCGCGATACGAGACGCTCACATTCCCAGGCGGGGCGAGCGGTGCCCGCAAGGCCCTCTGGGCAGGGCATTCCTGAGAGTTGGGGCAGGCGGAGGGCACGGCGAGGTGCAAGAGGTCTAGACAATGAAGAAGGCCCAGGTCGCTGACCTGGGCCTTCTTTCAAGAGCGGATGACGGGATTCGAACCCGCGCTATAAGCCTGGGAATCACTCGGCGCTTGGGTCTTCGTATGGCAACTGACCTGTGGAAATGGGCGTCGGCGGCCCCGTCTGGGTGGGGCTGACGAGCCCTTGCTGACCGCTGGTTACCGCCCCTACTGGCACGTTGTGGCACGGCCTCCCGTAGGGCTGCGTCGCGCTCGGGCCGTCCTGGTGGCCGCGGTACTGGAGGACTGCGGCCCGGCGGCCCTTGTCTTTCGGTGTCGGCGGTACCTCTTCTTGCCGCGATCGCTCTTCCGAGCGGCGGCATAGCGTCAAATGCGGGCGACGGTTTATGTTCGAGCTGTGCGAGCTACAAGCGACCCCCTGACCGACGCCGAGAATACCGACCTGGACGAGGCTCTCCAGGCTGTCCGCCGAGCCGAGCAGGCCCTCGTGCGGGCGCAGGCACACCTCAACCGCACGGCGGGCCGCATCGGCTCCGCCGACCGCTACGGCCAGAAGGCCGCGGTGGGCCGCCGCGTCGGCTGGTCCCGCCAGCACGTCACCACCCTCGCCAACGCCTATCGGGCGGGCGAACTGGACCAGGAGGAGAGGACCGAAGCCGCATGAGCACCGCTCCCGAGCAGTCCGCCGTCCCGCAGCCCCCCGTCCAGCCCGAGGCCATCCGCGCCGCTCTCGCCCAGGTAGCCCCGCAGTTGCTCGCCGACTTCGACCGCGACCGCGCGGCCAGCACCGCCCGGGCGCGCGCCGAGGTTTCCGCCATTCCCCTCCGCACCTTCACGGAGGCGTGGGCCGTTGAGGTGGCCATTGCCCGACACCCGGAGACCGCCGCCCGGCTCCACGCGCTTGAGGCCCGTGCCGGAGAGGTCACCGATCTTGGCGAGGCCCGAGATATCGTCGGCGAGATCGGCCGCATTCGCAGCGCCGCCGCCTCCGAGGCCGGCCTCCGAACCGCCGGCGAGGCCGCCCGGTGACCGAGACCGTTGGGTGTGGGAGTACGCCTTCCACGCCGAGGACGAGGCCGGCTACCCGAAAGTCGTGCGTGACGAGGTGAAGGCCGTCGCCGACCAGATCGTCGAACTGGCCAACCTCGGCATCGACCCGTCCGGACTCGGCGACCCCACCCCCGGTACGGCTCGCCGTCACGTGCTCCCCTCCGGTGGATGGTTCGAGACCCAGGCGCTCCCCCGGATGAGGCCACGCCTTCTCGCAGTGGTCCTGGTCGTGCCGCCACCGCACCTGCTGTGACATTCGTTCGTTGGCGGTGGGCGAGCTAGCGCGGATCGACCGGCGGAGCTCGCGGGCGATCGACCTGGGCATGCCGGGTCGCGCCGCCGGTCCTGGCCTGTCCACAGCGCCATGCCGGGTCAGCGCCGCACATGACCGGCGGGCCGTCCAGGAGCCGCCATGACACTGACGCTGTGACGCGGTTCAAGCCATGAGCAGGCGGAGGCCGAGATCTGCCGCGTCAAGGTCGGCGAGGTGGCTGTTGCGCTCGGCCCAACGGCCGGAGGCGAGGTCGTCGCTGAGGCTTCGTACCGCCCGTTGCTCGGCCTCCGGTCCGACCCTCGTCCATACCGACACCGCACGGCGCACGTGATCCTCCAGATACGCGTCCGGTCGGCGCCAGTACGCCTCGAACAGGCCGTCAGCGCAGTCCCACGGGATGGGCACCGGCTCGGCGCGGGCGCCGATCGCGTCAGCCATCCCGGCAAGCGAGGGAAATTCTGCGAGGACGGTGGCGAACTCGGGCAGATAGTCGCGGGTAAGCCAGAACCGGTCCTGCCATCCGGGCTCGTCGGTGTCGAACGTGAGCACCACCACGCGCCGGGCCACGCGCCGCATCTCGCGCAACCCCGCTATCGGGTCCCCCCAGTGGTGAACGGTGGAGACGGCCATCGCCACGTCGAAGGAGTGGTCCTCGAACGGCAGGCTCTCCGCGGCGGCGGCCACGCACGGCGCCGAGCCGGCAGGCCGCTGACGCCGCATGACCTCCGACGGCTCCACCGCGGTCACCTCGCGATCGGCAGGTTCATAGGAGCCGGTGCCGGCCCCGACGTTCAGCACCGTCCGCGCGTCCCCGAGCGCGTCCAAGATCTGCGCGGCAATACGCGGCTCGGTACGCCGCGTCGCCGTGTAAGCGCCGCCGATCGCGTCGTACAGCCGTGCACCGAGCATTCCCAGTTGCTCCTCCGGTGTCACCTTCAGCCCCTTCGCCCGTGCCTCAAGTTCCCTGTCGATGGCCGCCACCATGCCGTCAGTACGTTCACGCCGCTCCAGCAGCAGGCCGCGCAGTCGGCGCAGGTGCGCGACCGCGTCGGTGGACGAGTCGCCCACCAACTCCGCGACCTCCCGCAGACCGAAGCCCAGCCGCCGGTAGGCAAGCACCTCCCGCAGCCGCTCCACGTCGCCCGCCGAATAGGCCCGGTACCCGGCCGCGGTCCGCGCCGACGGACGCACGAGCCCGATCTCGTCATAGTGATGCAGCGTGCGGACGCTCACGCCGGCCAGCTCGGCCACGCGTCCCACGGTCCAGTGATCCTTCACGGCACCGACTATGCGGCCTGACGTCACGTGAGGGTCAAGAGCCCGACACATGGCAGCAAGAGCCGAACGCAAAGCAGCGGTCCGAGCCGACTCCTGCAAGCCAGAGCGATGGCCCGGTTCAGAGAACCAGGCGTGCTCGTGCTGGCAGGGGTGCCGTAGGAATGAGCCCAGTTGCCCGTGGGTGGTTGCGGTCTCCGCTTTGCGGAGCCGAATTCGCGCAGGATCGGCAGCTTGTGGTGCAGGTCGCGTGAAAAATGCATCTCGCGATCCGGGACGCCTCTGTGTTCATGTGGTGCAAGTGGTGCGCGGAGGGCCCGCTGGCCGCGGCTTCCGCGCTTTGGGGTATGCGGAGGGCACGGCGAGGTGCGAGAGGTCTAGACAACGACGAAGGCCCAGGTCGCTGACCTGGGCCTTCGTATCTGAGCGGATGACGGGAATCGAACCCGCGCTATAAGCTTGGGAAGCTCATGTTCTACCATTAAACTACATCCGCATAGGTTTCCAGTTGCCTGGATCCTCAGCTTCGCCCACTCTACCTCATGATCGACCCCCGGTGAATCCGCCGCGGGGTCGTTGTCGTTTCGGCGGTACAGGAGGGGGCGTGGGGGCGGGAGTTGGGGCGTAGCTTAAGGTTCGGAGCGGCGGCTGGAGTGGGTCTGAGTCATCCCCTAATGTGGCGATTCGTCGCAGTACGGCTCGTTGGGGAAAGGGACTCGATGGAGCACACCGTCGTCCGTTGTGCCGAAGGGCACGTTTTCAGCACCGCTTCGTTCCCGTTGCGGCAGCTCGGTGCCGCCCGGATCGGGCCGGGGCGGCTGCTGCGGTGTCCGCGGTGCGCGCGGCTGAGGCACGCCGTGCCCGTGGGCGGCGCGAAGCGGTAGCCGTCGGGGCGTAGTGATCAGGGCGCGCGGGCGCTGCTCTCGATTGGGGGTGGCCCGCGCGCTCTGCGTATCCTCGGGACGTGCTTCTCTCTGACAAAGACATCCGGGCCGAGATCGACAGCGGACGGGTTCGCATCGACCCGTTCGACGAGTCGATGGTGCAGCCCTCCAGCATCGATGTGCGTCTCGACCGGTTCTTCCGGGTCTTCGAGAACCACCGCTACGCCCACATCGACCCCGCCACCGAGCAGCCGGACCTGACCCGGATGGTCGAGCCGGAGGGGGACGAGGCGTTCATCCTGCACCCGGGCGAGTTCGTCCTCGCCTCGACCTACGAGGTCATCTCGCTGCCCGAGGACATCGCCTCCCGGCTGGAGGGGAAGTCCAGCCTGGGCCGCCTGGGGCTGGTCACGCATTCGACCGCCGGCTTCATCGACCCGGGTTTCTCGGGCCACGTGACCTTGGAGCTGTCGAACCTCGCCACGCTGCCGATCAAGCTGTGGCCGGGTATGAAGATCGGCCAGCTGTGCCTGTTCCGGCTCAGCTCGCCCGCGGAGTTCCCGTACGGCAGCGAGCGGTACGGGTCGCGCTACCAGGGCCAGCGCGGCCCGACGGCGTCGCGCTCCTTCCAGAACTTCCACCGCACCCAGGTGAGGCACGAGGCATGAGCGAAGTACGCGAGAACCTGACGTACGACGGGTTCGGGCGCGCCGTGCGCGAGCTGGCGCAGACCATCGCCGACGACGGCTACGAGCCCGACATCATCCTGAGCATCGCCCGCGGCGGCGTGTTCGTGGCGGGCGGTCTGGCGTACGCGCTCGACTGCAAGAACATCCACCTCGTGAACGTCGAGTTCTACACCGGAGTGGGCACCACCCTGGAGATGCCGGTCATGCTGGCGCCGGTGCCCGAGGCGATCGACTTCACCGACAAGAAGGTGCTGATCGCCGACGACGTCGCCGACACCGGCAAGACGCTGAAGCTGGTGCACGACTTCTGCCTGGGCACGGTGGCGGAGGTCCGGTCGGCCGTCATCTACGAGAAGTCGCACTCGCTCGTGAAGTGCGAGTACGTGTGGAAGAAGACCGACGAGTGGATCAACTTCCCGTGGTCGGTCGAGCCGCCCGTCGTCAAGCGCGAGGGCCAGGTCCTCGACGCCTGACGGCGAGGGACGTACGAGGGGTACAGCGAAGGGGACCGGCGCCGCATCCGTGCGCCGGTCCCCTTCGTGCGTGTTCGGCGTGAGCGCTCAGATCGTGCCGAGCTTGATGATCGACAGCAGCGCGATCAGCTGGATCGCGGACGCGCCCAGCGCCTTCGGCCAGGGCAGGTCGTGCGACTTGCTCACCAGCGACGTGAACAGCGCGCCGGCCGCCAGCCAGGTGGCCCAGCCCAGGACCTGCACGACCATGTTGTCGCCGCCGAGGAAGACCGCGAACAGCAGGCGCGGCGCGTCGGTGATCGACATGACCAGCATCGACAGGCCGACGGTCGGCTGCCACGCGCCGTCGCCGCCCAGCTGGCGGGCCAGGGTGTGGGTGACGCCGCCCAGGATGAGGCCGCAGATGACGAAGGCGACGCCGGTGCTGAGGACGATGGGGACGGCCTGGGCGAGGGTGGCCTTGATGGCGTCCTCGCGGGCCTTGTCGAAGCCGAAGACCGCGAGCATGCCGTAGAGGAAGGTCACGATCAGCGCCGGGCCCCAGACGGGGTAGTCGCGCATCCGGAAGAACGTCGGGCCCGGCCGCATCACGATGCCGCGCAGGAGTTCCTTCCAGGGCAGCCGCGGACCCGCCGGGGCGGCCGGGGCCGAGCCGGCCTGGTACGTCGCCCCCTGGTAGGGCGCGGCCTGGCCGTACGGGTCCTCGCCGATGGAGAAGGCCTGGGTGTAGCCGGGATTGTCGGCGTACGAGGCCTCGTGCGCGGGCTGCTGGTACGCCTGGGGGTGCGGTTGACCGTAGGGGTCGAAGTACTCGGGCTCGCCGTGGTCCCGGGCGCCGCCGGTGGCCTGCTGGGGCCACTGCTGCTGCGGAGGGGGGCCGGCGGGCGGGTAGGGCTGACGGCCGTACGGCGCCTGCGGCGCGCCTGGCGCCTGCTGCTGACCGTACGGCTGCTGCCGCGGGGGTTGCGGGGGTTGTTGCGGGGTGCGGTTGTTGTCCCGGCCGCGTCCGATCCTGAATCCAGCCACGTGATCGAAAGTACCTGGTCCGGCGGCCGGGGGTGGACGGGCGGCCGGAACCGGTGTCCTTTGCGGCTGACCTGTGACATCCCCTAGGGGAACTCCCGGGGGGTGTGTTCGGTACGGGCCGGGGGGGTGGGCGGGAAGCCGGAACGGCCGGCCCCCTGGTCGGGGACCGGCCGTTCCGATGCCGATGTCCGTGCGGAGCTGCGCGGGCCTACTTGGCGCCCTCGGGCGCGTCAGCCTTCGCGTCGGCCTCGGGGGCCTGGGATTCCGGCTCCGCGTCGGCCGCGGGGGCCTCCGCGCCGGCGTCGGCCTTCGGCGCGGGCGCCTCTGCCTCGGGCTCGGTGTCCGCCTTCGGCGCGGGCACCTCCGCCACGGGCTGGGCGTCGGTCTTCGGCGCCTCCGCCTCCGCCTTGGCGTCGGCCTCGACGGCCTCGGCCGGTGCAGCTGCGTCCGCTTCCGCCTCGGCCTTCGGCTGGGCAGCTGCGTCCGCTTCGGCCTCCGCCTTGGCGTCCGCTTCGGCCTTCGCCGCCGCCGCCGTAGCAGCCGCAGCTTCCGCCTCCGCCTTCGCCTTGGCGTCGGCCTCTGCCTTCGCCTTGGCCTCCGCAGCGGCAGCCGCAGCTTCCGCCTCGGCAGCAGCCGCAGCTTCCGCCTCGGCCAGCGCCAGCGCCTCCGCGTCCGGGCCCGGGGTCTTCACCGACTCCAGCAGCAGCTGCGCCACGTCCACCACCTGGACGGACTCCTTGGCCTGGCCGTCGTTCTTCTTGCCGTTCACCGAGTCGGTCAGCATCACCAGGCAGAACGGGCACGCCGTCGACACGATGTCCGGGTTCAGGGACAGGGCCTCGTCGACGCGCTCGTTGTTGATGCGCTTGCCGATCCGCTCCTCCATCCACATCCGCGCGCCGCCCGCGCCACAGCAGAAGCCCCGCTCCTTGTGGCGGTGCATCTCCTGCTGCCGCAGCCCCGGCACGGCCGACATGATCTCGCGCGGCGGCGTGTAGACCTTGTTGTGCCGGCCCAGGTAGCACGGGTCGTGGTACGTGATCAGCCCGTCGACCGGCGTCACCGGCGTCAGCCGGCCCTCGTCGATCAGGTGCTGGAGCAGCTGCGTGTGGTGGATGACCTCGTACTCGCCGCCCAGCTGCGGGTACTCGTTCGCGATGGTGTTGAAGCAGTGCGGGCAGGTCGAGACGATCCGCTTCGCCGACTTCGGCTTGCGCGTCTCGGGGTCCTCGTCGTCCTCGCCGAAGGCCATGTTCAGCATGGCCACGTTCTCCTGCGCCAGCTGCTGGAACAGCGGCTCGTTGCCCAGGCGGCGCGGCGAGTCACCGGTGCACTTCTCGTCCCCGCCCATGATCGCGAACTTGACGCCCGCGATGTTCAGCAGCTCCGCGAAGGCCTTCGTGGTCTTCTTCGCCCGGTCCTCCAACGCGCCGGCGCAGCCGACCCAGTAGAGGTAGTCGAACTCGGAGAGGTCCTCCGCGTCCTTGCCGACGATCGGGACCTCGAAGTCGACCTCCTTGGTCCACTCCACCCGCTGCTTCTTGGCCAGGCCCCAGGGGTTGCCCTTCTTCTCCAGGTTCTTGAGCATCGTGCCCGCCTCCGACGGGAACGCGCTCTCGATCATCACCTGGTAGCGCCGCATGTCGACGATGTGGTCGATGTGCTCGATGTCGACCGGGCACTGCTCGACGCACGCGCCGCAGGTGGTGCAGGACCACAGCACGTCGGGGTCGATGACGCCGTTCTCCTCGACCGTGCCGATCAGCGGACGCTCCGCCTCGGCCAGGGCGGAGGCGGGAACGTCCTTCAACTGCTCGGCGGTCGCCTTCTCGTTGCCCTCCATGTCCTTGCCGCCGCCCGCGAGCAGGTACGGCGCCTTGGCGTGCGCGTGGTCGCGCAGCGACATGATCAGGAGCTTCGGGGACAGCGGCTTGCCGGTGTTCCAGGCGGGGCACTGCGACTGGCAGCGGCCGCACTCGGTGCAGGTGGAGAAGTCGAGGATGCCCTTCCAGGAGAACTGCTCGACCTGGGAGACGCCGAAGACGTCGTCCTCGCCCGGCTCCTCGAAGTCGATCTCCTTGCCGCCGCTGGTCATCGGCTGGAGCGCGCCCAGCGCGGTCGCGCCGTCCGCGTTCCGCTTGAACCAGATGTTCGGGAAGGCGAGGAAGCGGTGCCAGGCGACACCCATGTTGGTGTTGAGGCCGACCGTGATGGCCCAGGTCATGGTGACGCCGAGCTTGATCATGGCGGTCAGGTAGACCAGGTTCTGCAGGGTGCCGTAGGAGAGGCCCTTGAACGCGAGCACAAGCGGGTACGAGGCCCAGTACGAGGCCTCGTAGTGCCCGACGCCGTGGATCGCGCCCTCAAGCCCGCGAAGGGTCATGATCGCGAGGCCGATGGTGAGGATGACGTACTCGACGAAGTACGCCTGGCCCGCCTTGGAGCCCGCGAAGCGGGACTTGCGGCCCGCCCGCGAGGGCAGGCTCGCCAGGCGGACGCCGATCAGGGTCAGGATGCCGAGGGTCGTGAACAGCGCGATGAACTCGGTGTAGAGCTCGTAGGGCAGCCAACCGCCGATGATCGGCAGCACCCAGTCGGCCTTGAAGAGCTGGCCGTAGGCCGTGACGATCGTCAGGCCGAGCGTCAGGAAGCCCACGGCGACGAACCAGTGGGCGACGCCGATGACGCCCCACCGGTTCATCCGGGTGTGGCCGACGAACTCCTTGGCCAGCGTGAGGCTGCGGGCCGTCGGCTCGTCCGTGCGGCTGCCCGCCGGCACCGGCTGGCCCAGCTTCACGAAGCGGTAGATCTGCGCCACGGCTCGGGCGATGAGCGCGACGCCGATCACGGTCAGGACCAGCGACACGATGATCGCGGCGAGTTGCATGGGACGGCTCCTCGGGCGGGACTTACTAAGCGGTAACTTATTGAGTCAAGGCTTGAGGTTACCCAGTTCCCGCGCCGCAATGTAGGTGGGCGTGCGGTGATCTGTGTCGCTCAGGCATGCCTCTGTCGGTAGGCGGCCCGGGGGGTCTGCGCGAGGATCGCCAGATCCATCCCCAGCCAGTGACTCTCCACATAGTGCCGGTCCAGCAGGGCCATCTCTTCCCAGGGCAGGTCGGAGCGGGCGCTCACTTGCCACAATCCGGTCATACCGGGCCGTACGAGCAGCCTATCGGCCCTGTCCACGCACGCTTCGGGGCGCGGGCCGACCAGTGACATCTCGCCCCGTAGCACATTGAGCAGCTGCGGCAGCGCGTCCAGGGCGCACCGCTCGACGAGCGCGCCCGCCCGGCCCGCGCCCTCCGTGCGCAGCCGCCAGGTCCGGAACGTCCGTCCGCCCGCCCCGGCCGCCGGCTGTCGTACGAGGACACGCGCGCCCGGCGTCCCGCGCCGCCCGGCCCCGGCCACGTACAGCAGTGCGGCCGCCGCGAGCAGCGGGACGGCGAACGCGACGGCCAGGAGCAGCGCTCCGAGGAGGTCGAGCACCCGCTTCGCCGAAAGGTCCGGCCGCGGGGGCGTCCAGGCGGGGCGCCGGATCGCGGTGAGCGTGAGGGGCGGCAGCGGCATGCAGGCACCGTGCCGCAAGGCCGCCCCGGGTCCGGGTCGGCGCGCGGCGGGCGTCGCCCGCTCGGCCCCGCCGAGCAGGGGCGCAGGTGCTGGTTGAGCGTAAGGCTGGCGTAAGAGTTGAGTCGACTCGGCTCACCTCTGTTGACGAAGGCGGAGGGTTCCTGCATCCTTGAGTCTGTTCCACTCAAGTCAGCTGGAGGAATCAAAATGGCACGTGCGGTCGGCATCGACCTGGGCACCACTAACTCCGTCGTCAGCGTTCTGGAAGGCGGCGAGCCCACCGTCATCACCAACGCCGAGGGCGCCAGGACCACGCCGTCCGTCGTCGCCTTCGCCAAGAACGGCGAGGTCCTCGTCGGCGAGGTCGCCAAGCGCCAGGCGGTCACGAACGTGGACCGTACGATCCGCTCGGTCAAGCGCCACATGGGCACTGACTGGAAGATCAACCTGGACGGCAAGGACTTCAACCCGCAGCAGATGAGCGCCTTCATCCTGCAGAAGCTGAAGCGCGACGCCGAGGCGTACCTGGGGGAGAAGGTCACGGACGCGGTCATCACCGTCCCGGCCTACTTCAACGACTCCGAGCGCCAGGCGACGAAGGAGGCCGGCGAGATCGCGGGCCTGAACGTCCTGCGCATCGTCAACGAGCCGACGGCCGCCGCCCTGGCCTACGGCCTCGACAAGGACGACCAGACGATCCTCGTCTTCGACCTCGGTGGCGGCACCTTCGACGTGTCCCTCCTGGAGATCGGCGACGGCGTCGTCGAGGTGAAGGCCACCAACGGCGACAACCACCTCGGTGGCGACGACTGGGACCAGCGCGTCGTCGACTACCTCGTGAAGCAGTTCGCCAACGGCCACGGCGTCGACCTGTCCAAGGACAAGATGGCGCTCCAGCGGCTGCGCGAGGCCGCCGAGAAGGCGAAGATCGAGCTGTCCTCCTCCACGGAGACCTCGATCAACCTGCCCTACATCACGGCTTCCGCCGAGGGCCCGCTGCACCTGGACGAGAAGCTCACCCGCGCCCAGTTCCAGCAGCTGACCGCGGACCTGCTCGACCGCTGCAAGACCCCGTTCCACAACGTCATCAAGGACGCCGGCATCCAGCTGTCCGAGATCGACCACGTGGTCCTGGTCGGCGGCTCCACCCGCATGCCGGCCGTCGCCGAGCTCGTCAAGGAGCTCACCGGCGGTCAGGACGCCAACAAGGGCGTCAACCCGGACGAGGTCGTCGCCATCGGCGCCACCCTCCAGGCCGGTGTGCTCAAGGGTGAGGTCAAGGACGTCCTGCTGCTCGACGTGACCCCGCTGTCCCTCGGTATCGAGACCAAGGGCGGCATCATGACCAAGCTCATCGAGCGCAACACGACCATCCCGACCAAGCGGTCGGAGATCTTCACGACGGCCGAGGACAACCAGCCGTCGGTGCAGATCCAGGTCTACCAGGGCGAGCGCGAGATCGCGGCGTACAACAAGAAGCTCGGCATGTTCGAGCTGACCGGTCTGCCGCCGGCCCCGCGCGGCGTCCCGCAGATCGAGGTCTCCTTCGACATCGACGCCAACGGCATCATGCACGTCACGGCCAAGGACCTCGGCACGGGCAAGGAGCAGAAGATGACCGTCACCGGCGGCTCTTCGCTCGGCAAGGACGAGGTCGACCGCATGCGCCAGGAGGCGGAGCAGTACGCGGACGAGGACCTGCGCCGCAAGGAGGCCGCGGAGACCCGCAACCAGGCCGAGCAGCTCGTGTACCAGACGGAGAAGTTCGTCAAGGACAACGAGGACAAGGTCCCGGCCGACGTCAAGTCCGAGGTCGAGGCGGCCGTCGCCGAGCTGAAGGAGAAGCTCAAGGGCGAGGACACCACCGAGATCCGTACCGCGACGGAGAAGGTCGCGGCGGTCAGCCAGAAGCTCGGCCAGGCGATCTACGCCGACGCCCAGGCGGCCCAGGCCGCCGGTGGCGCGGGCGACGCCGGCCAGGCCAAGGCCGACGACGACGTGGTCGACGCCGAGATCGTGGACGACGAGAAGCCGAAGGGTGGCGCTGCCTGATGTCGGAGGAGACCCCGGGTTTCGACGAGAAGCCTGATGTCCCCACCGGCGCCGGCGCGGACGACGCGGCAGCCGAGCCGAAGGCCGCCGACTCCTCCAAGGAGGACGAGGCGGCCCCGGCCGGGGACGCAGCAGCCGAGACCCTCGGCAAGGAGACGGCCCTCGTGGCGCAGCTGGACCAGGCCCGCACCGCGCTCGGCGAGCGCACCGCGGACCTCCAGCGGCTCCAGGCGGAGTACCAGAACTACCGCCGTCGGGTGGAGCGGGACCGGATCGCCGTCAAGGAGATCGCGGTCGCGTCCCTCCTGACGGAACTGCTCCCGACCCTGGACGACATCGGCCGGGCGCGGGAGCACGGCGAACTGGTCGGCGGCTTCAAGTCGGTGGCCGAATCGCTGGAGACCGCCGCCGCCAAGATGGGGCTGCAGCAGTTCGGCAAGGAGGGCGAGCCCTTCGACCCGACGGTCCACGAGGCCCTGATGCACTCGTACGCGCCGGACGTCACCGAGACGACCTGCGTGGCGATCCTGCAGCCGGGCTACCGGATCGGCGAGCGCACCATCCGTCCCGCCCGGGTCGCGGTGGCCGAGCCCCAGCCGGGCGCGGCTCCCGCCGCGAAGTCCGAGTCCGCGGACGGCGACAAGCCGTCTGACAAGGACACGGATGCCCCGGACAAGGGCTGACGTCGAACATGTAGGTGTACGAGAGGAGGGCCACCGGGGATGAGCACGAAGGACTTCGTCGAGAAGGACTACTACAAGGTCCTCGGTGTCCCCAAGGACGCCACCGAGGCCGAGATCAAGAAGGCGTACCGGAAGCTCGCCCGCGAGTTCCACCCGGACGCCAACAAGGGTGACGCCTCGGCCGAGGAGCGCTTCAAGGAGATCTCCGAGGCGAACGACATCCTCGGGGACGCCAAGAAGCGCAAGGAGTACGACGAGGCCCGCGCGCTGTTCGGGAACGGTGGCTTCCGCCCCGGCCCGGGCGGCGCCGGCGGCTCGTTCAACTTCGACCTCGGCGACCTCTTCGGCGGTACCCAGCCGGGCGGCGCGGGCGGCGGCTTCGGCGGCGGCCTCGGGGACGTCTTCGGCGGCCTGTTCAACCGCGGCGGCGCGGGCCCCGGTGCGGGCACCCGCACCCAGCCCCGCCGCGGCCAGGACATCGAGTCGGAGGTCACCCTCTCCTTCACGGAGGCGGTGGACGGGGCCACGGTCCCGCTCCGGATGTCCTCGCAGGCGCCCTGCAAGGCCTGTTCGGGCACCGGCGACAAGAACGGCACCCCCAGGGTGTGCCCGACCTGCGTCGGTACCGGCCAGGTGTCGCGGGGCAGCGGCGGCGGCTTCTCGCTGACGGACCCCTGCGCGGACTGCAAGGGCCGCGGCCTGATCGCCGAGACCCCCTGTGACGTCTGCAAGGGCAGCGGCCGGGCCCGCAGTTCCCGCACCATGCAGGTCCGGATCCCGGCGGGCGTCTCCGACGGCCAGCGGATCCGGCTGCGCGGCAAGGGCGCTCCGGGCGAGCGCGGCGGTCCCGCCGGCGACCTGTACGTGGTGGTCCACGTCGGCAGCCACCCCGTGTTCGGGCGCAAGGACGACAACCTGACGGTGACCGTCCCGGTGACGTTCGCGGAGGCGGCCCTCGGCGCCGAGATCAAGGTGCCGACGCTGAACGGTCCTTCGGTCACGCTGAAACTGCCCCCCGGCACGCCGGGCGGCCGTACGATGCGCGCCCGGGGCAAGGGCGCGGTCCGCAAGGACGGCACCCGCGGCGACCTGCTGGTGACGGTCGAGGTGGCCGTCCCGGCGGAGCTGTCGGACAAGGCCCGCGAGGCGCTGGAGATGTACCGCGACGCGACCGGGTCCGAGGACCCGCGTGCCGCGCTGTTCGAGTCCGCGAAGGGAGCATGAGATGGACGGCCGCCGCAAGAACCCGTACCAACTGACCGATGAGACACCGGTCTATGTGATCTCGGTGGCCGCCCAGCTCTCGGGCCTGCATCCGCAGACCCTGCGCCAGTACGACCGCCTCGGGCTGGTCTCACCGGGCCGGACGGCCGGGCGCGGACGGCGATATTCGGCCAGGGACATCGAGCTGCTCCGTACGGTGCAGGCGCTGTCCCAGGACGAGGGCATCAACCTCGCGGGGATCAAGCGGATCATCGAGCTGGAGAACCAGGTCGCGGCCCTGCAGCAGCGCGTGGCCGAACTGTCCACCGCTGTGGACGGCGCGGCCGCCGCCCTCCAGGCCAGGGAAGCGCAGGTGCACGCCTCGTACCGGCGCGACCTGGTCCCGTACCAGCCGCCGCAGGCAGGCAGTGCGCTGGTCGTGTGGCGCCCCAAGCGGCCGCAGGGCTGACCGGGGCGACGGAGGGCCTGTCGGCCCGCTTCGCAGGACATCTGGACCCCGCCCGGGGAAACCGGGCGGGGTCCTCTGCGTTCCGGCATCGGACGGCCTCGTGCGTCGGACGGCCTCGTGCGTCGGACGGCCTCGCGCGTCAGACGTGCCCCGGCGGCAGCGGCGGGGCCGCGCTGTGCAGGATCCCCGACTGCGCGATGAGGAAGCCGAGCTGGGCGCGGCTGCCGCTGCCCAGAGCGGTCGCCAGCTTCGCGATGTGCGCGCGGCAGGTGCGTACGTTCATCCCCAGCCGGCGCGCGATCGCCTCGTCCACGTGCCCCTCGATGAGGAGTTGGGCGATGGACCGCTGGACACCGGAGATACCATCCGGCGTGTGCGTGTACGTCACCTCGTCGCCCAACGGCACGGCCCGGCGCCAGAGTTGCTCGAAGACCTTGATGAGGTAGTCGACCAGTCCCGGGTGCCGCAGTTCCAGCGCCACCCGGCGGTCGTCGCTCGCGGGGATGAACGCCACCGTACGGTCGAAGATCATGAGGCGCTCGATGAGCTCCTCCAGCGTGCGGATCTCCACCTTTCCCGTGGAGATGCGGTCCACGTAGGCGAGCGTGCCCTGGCTGTGCCGCACGGTGTGCTGGTAGAGCGTACGGATGCTCACCCCGCGGTCGATCAGCGGCGCGGCGCGCTCCAGGGCCTCGCTGAGGATGAACGTGGGCCGGGCGCCGCCCGGCTGGACGGTCAGGGCCTCGGTGTGGCACTCGGCGGTGGCCAGGTCGAGCGCGGCGTTGATCTGGTCGATTCCCTCCAGCACCGTGATGGCGTGGGTGTTGGCGGGACTCTGGGCGCTGATGGTGAGGAACGGCTCGAATGCATCGGTGAGATCTACAGCGGTGCGTCTGCGGTCCTGGATCTCACGTTCGATGGGGTGGAGCCGTTGGGCGAGTGCGACCGACGGGGGAACCGCGCGGAGTTGGTTCGCGTCATCCGGGTCGGGTCGTAGCAGAGCGAATTCGAGCAGGCAGGGGGCGTTCCTGACCTCACCGCGGGCGACGCGGCCGCTGCTCAGCGCGGCCGCGTAAAGCCGTGCTCCCTCCGCGCACATCGCCGTGACGGGGTGGGGATGTGTCGGGTTTGTCTCGCTTCTTGTCAAATCTCCACCCCCCAGGGTCCTGAACATGTAAGAACATGATGCATCGTCCCTGTGGCACTGACGTGCCTGAATAAGCCATCGTCTGTCACTGCGGGGGAGAGGATTCCATCAAGTGAGGACGAAGCCGACCATGTATAAGAGAATGCTTCGCTCGGCGCTTGCCGTTGTTTTCTCCGCCGTTGCGGTCTTCGGGGCAGTCGTCGCCGTCAACGGGGACGCGGGAAGCGTTCAGGCCAGTGCTGCCGGTGCGCCCGTCGAGTCGGCAGGCAAGCACGATCTCGGCTGGAACGCGGCTCCCCTAGACCTCGGCTGGGACACTGCCCCTGCGCAGGTCTCCCAGTGACCCCCGACGACCGGGACTTCCGACGCGAGATGGCTTCGGCGTACCGGTCCGGATGGCAGTTCATCGACCTCGCCACGGCGATCCCCCACGCCGGCGATTCGTTGATGGTCACCTTGTTCGGCCAGCCGATCGTCGTAGTACGAGAAGAGGACGAAGACGTCCGCGCCTACCGCTGTCTGCGCCGCCCCCGGGGCGCACCGCAGCCCGTCCGCTGCGAGGTGCGGTACGGAATGGTCTTCGTCAACCTCGACCAGCGTGACCACCAGCTGTTCGAGCCCGATATCACCGCCGCCACCCCCCGAAGTGCCTGAAGCGATTCCCCCTCGTTGCACATCGCTCAGGCGCTACCCCCACACAACGGCGCCATCGTGGACCTGACCACGATGGCGCCGTTGTGATGTCTGCGGGCGGCAGCGGAGGCGCCTGACGCCCCGTGCGCCTCAGGCGCGGCCCATCGCCCGGTCCAGGGCGATCTCCAGGACGACCCGGTCCGGGTTCGGCGAGGGCGTGCGCCCGTACCGCCGCGCGTAGCGCTCCACCGCGTCGGCCACCGACGCCTCGTCCGTGCGGACCGTGGCGCGCCCCTCCAGGGTGGCCCAGCGCCGCCCCGCCATCTGGCACACCGCCACCCTCGCGACGCCGTCCGGCGCCGCCAGTACGTTGCGGACCTTCTTGCTGTGCTTGTTGCTGATCACCCGGGCCAGTCCGGCCGCGGGGTCGTACGTCACCCCCACCGGCACCACGTGCGGGCTGCCGTCCGGGCGGTGGGTGGTGAGGGTGCAGACGTGCCGTTCCTGCCAGAAGGCGAGGTATTCGGGCGTCGGGTGGAGTACGTCGTGGGCCATGGGGCGAAGCGTACGTCCGGGGCCCGCCGAGCCTTGAAAACGTCCTTGAGTGGAATAGACTCAACTTTGTGCACGCTGTATCTGTCACATCGGGTGCCATGCCGTACGTGACGGCGTGACGACCCCAACCTGCCACGGAGAGGAGAGCGGCGGTGGAAGCCGAGCTGACGAACAAGAGCCGCGACGCCCTGAACGCGGCCACCAGCAGGGCCGTGAAGGACGGCCACCCGGACCTGACCCCCGCGCACCTGCTGCTGGCCCTGCTCACCGGCGATGAGAACGAGAACCTCATCGACCTGCTCGCCGCGACCGAGGCCGACCAGGCCGCCGTACGCACGGGCGCCGAGCGGCTGCTGGCCGCCCTGCCCAGCGTCACCGGGTCCACGGTGGCGCCGCCGCAGCCCACGCGCGAGCTGCTCGCCGTGCTCGCCGAGGCCGACGAACGGGCGGGCGAGCTCGGCGACGAGTACCTCTCCACCGAACACCTCCTCATCGCCCTCGCCGCCAAGGGCGGCGCGGCCGGCGAGGTCCTGACCGCCCAGGGGGCGACGGCGCGCAAGCTGCTGGACGCCTTCGAGAACTCACGAGGAGGGCGGCGGGTGACCACTCCCGACCCCGAGGGCCAGTACAAGGCCCTGGAGAAGTTCGGCACCGACTTCACGGCGGCCGCCCGCGAGGGCAAGCTCGACCCCGTCATCGGCCGCGACCAGGAGATCCGGCGCGTCGTCCAGGTGCTCTCCCGCCGTACGAAGAACAACCCGGTCCTCATCGGCGAACCCGGCGTCGGCAAGACGGCCGTGGTCGAGGGCCTGGCGCAGCGGATCGTCAAGGGCGACGTCCCCGAGTCCCTGAAGAACAAGCGGCTCGTCGCCCTCGACCTCGGCGCCATGGTGGCCGGCGCGAAGTACCGCGGCGAGTTCGAGGAACGGCTCAAGACGGTCCTCGCCGAGATCAAGTCCAGTGACGGCCAGATCATCACCTTCATCGACGAGCTGCACACCGTCGTCGGCGCGGGCGCCGGCGGCGATTCGGCCATGGACGCGGGCAACATGCTCAAGCCCATGCTCGCCCGCGGCGAACTGCGCATGGTCGGCGCGACCACGCTCGACGAGTACCGCGAGCGGATCGAGAAGGACCCGGCGCTGGAGCGCCGCTTCCAGCAGGTGCTGGTGGCGGAGCCGACGGTCGAGGACACCATCGCCATCCTGCGCGGCCTCAAGGGCCGCTACGAGGCCCACCACAAGGTCGTCATCAACGACAGCGCGCTCGTCGCCGCGGCCACCCTCTCGGACCGCTACATCACCTCCCGGTTCCTCCCGGACAAGGCCATCGACCTGGTGGACGAGGCCGCGTCCCGGCTCCGGATGGAGATCGACTCCTCCCCCGTCGAGATCGACGAGCTCCAGCGCTCCGTCGACCGGCTGCGCATGGAGGAGCTGGCGCTGAAGAACGAGTCCGACCCGGCCTCCATCGAGCGCCTGGAGAAGATCCGCAAGGACCTGGCGGACAAGGAGGAGGAGCTGCGCGGCCTGACCGCGCGCTGGGAGAAGGAGAAGCAGTCCCTCAACCGGGTCGGCGAGCTCAAGGAGCGCCTGGACGACCTGCGCGGGCAGGCCGAGCGCGCCCAGCGCGACGGCGACTTCGACGCGGCGTCCAAGCTGCTCTACGGGGAGATCCCGGCCCTGGAGCGCGAGCTGGCCGAGGCCACCGAAGCCGAGGCCGAGGCCTCGCAGGCCGGCCCGGCCAAGGACGCCATGGTCAAGGACGAGGTCGGGCCGGACGACATCGCGGACGTGGTCGGCGCCTGGACGGGCATCCCCTCGGGCCGCCTCCTCGAAGGCGAGACGCAGAAGCTGCTGCGCATGGAGGCCGAGCTGGGCCGCCGGCTGATCGGCCAGGAGGAGGCCGTACGGGCCGTTTCCGACGCCGTGCGCCGCACCCGGGCGGGCATCGCGGACCCGGACCGGCCCACGGGCTCGTTCCTCTTCCTGGGCCCCACGGGCGTGGGCAAGACCGAGCTCGCCAAGGCCCTCGCGGACTTCCTCTTCGACGACGAGCGGGCCATGGTCCGCATCGACATGTCGGAGTACGGCGAGAAGCACTCGGTGGCCCGGCTGGTCGGCGCGCCGCCCGGCTACGTCGGCTACGAGGAGGGCGGCCAGCTCACCGAGGCCGTGCGCCGGCGCCCCTACTCGGTCGTCCTGCTGGACGAGGTGGAGAAGGCCCACCCCGAGGTCTTCGACATCCTGCTCCAGGTCCTGGACGACGGCCGCCTCACGGACGGCCAGGGCCGCACGGTGGACTTCCGCAACACCATCCTGATCCTGACCTCGAACCTGGGGTCCCAGTTCCTGATGGACCCCCTGGCCTCACCGGAGGACAAGAAGACCAAGGTCCTCGAGGTGGTGCGGGCCTCGTTCAAGCCGGAGTTCCTCAACCGCCTGGACGACCTGGTGGTCTTCTCCGCGCTGAGCCGCGACGAGCTGGCCCACATCGCAGAGCTCCAGATCGGCCGGCTCGCCAAGCGGCTGGCCGACCGCCGGCTGACCCTGGACGTGACGCCGGAGGCCCTGGCCTGGCTGGCGGACAAGGGCAACGACCCGGCGTACGGCGCCCGGCCCCTGCGCCGCCTGATCCAGACGGCCGTCGGGGACCGCCTGGCCAAGGAGATCCTGGCGGGCGAGGTCCGCGAGGGCGACACCGTACGCGTGGACGTGGCGGGGGAGGGCCTGCTGGTCGGCAAGGCGCTGTGAGGCCGGCCGGGGCCCCGGGAACCGGGCCCCGGCCCGCCGCCGGCCTTACCTGGGCCCTACTCGTGTCCGCCCGGAGCGGATCGGACGTGCGGGGCTGGACACGGGGTAGGACCGATGGGGGAGGATGACACCCATCCGCACGAAGGGAAGTACACGGTGAGCATCGACCCGGCCTCGATTCCGAACTTCGGAGGGCAGCAGCCCGATCCGCAGGCCACAGGACCGGCGGGCCCCGTCGTCCCCGACCAGGATCTGGTCAAGCAGCTGCTGGAGCAGATGGAGCTCAAGTACGTCGTCGACGACGAGGGTGACCTCGCGGCGCCGTGGGAGGAGTTCCGTACGTACTTCATGTTCCGCGGCGACGGCGAGCAGCAGGTCTTCTCGGTGCGGACCTTCTACGACCGTCCGCACGGCATCGAAGACAAGCCGCAGCTCCTGGAGACGATCGACGACTGGAACCGCCGCACCCTGTGGCCGAAGGTCTACAGCCACACGCACGACGACGGCTCCGTCCGCCTGATCGGCGAAGCGCAGATGCTGGTCGGCACCGGCGTCAGCCTGGAGCACTTCGTGTCCTCCACCGTCAGCTGGGTCCGGGCCTCGATCGAGTTCGACAAGTGGCTCATCGAGCAGCTCGGCCTGGAACAGGACGCCGACTCCGCCGACGGCGGGGACGACAAGGGCGACGAGGAGCAGTAACCCGTCACAGCGGTACCGGCGCCACCAGGAGCAGGTACACCCCGTAGCCGTACGAGAGCCCGGCCAGCACCGCGGTCACCGCGACCGCGGTGCGGGGCCGGGCTCTGGCCATGACCGCGGCGGGCGCGAGCAGCAGGGGGAACGCGGGCAGCAGGAAGCGCGGCTTCGACTCGAAGAAGCCGCCCCCGCCGTAGGTGATCAGCATCAGCACCCCGGTGTACGCGAGCAGCGCCAGCGGTGCCCGGTCCAGCACCAGCGGGACCGCCAGCAGCGCCGCCACGACGAGCACCGCCACGGTGACGGTCGTGGCGAACGGCACGGGGCCGCCGGTCAGCACCTTCTCGGCGTCGCGCAGCGTGCCCACGCCGAAGTCGAAGCGGGATCCCCAGCGCCGCTGGACGGTGAAGTACCCGCTGACCGGATGCCCCGTGCGCACCCCCACCGCCAGGACGTACGCGGCCCAGCCCGCCGGGGCCAGCAGCGCGGCCGCCCACACCTCGGGCGCGCGCCGGCCCCGTACCGCCAGCGCGTGCAGGGCCGTCAGCGACACGGCGGCGGCCACGGCGATCCCCGTGGGCCGGGTCAGCCCGGCGAGCACCGCCAGGGCGGTGGCCCACAGCCAGCGCTCCCGCAGCAGCGCGTACAGGGCCCAGGCGGCGAGCGCGGCCAGCAGTGCCTCGGTGTAGCCGGCGCTCAGCACCACGGCGTGCGGCAGCACGGCCCACAGGGCGACCAGCAACACCCCGCCCCGGGGCCCCAGCAGCCGTTCCCCGACCCGCAGGACCCCGACGGCGGCCCCGGCCGCGGCGGCCCACGCCACGCCCAGCGCGGCGAGCGCGCCGCCGCCCGCGAGGCGCACCAGTACCGGGTAGAGCGGGAAGAAGGCGTAGTCGCTCTGTACGGAGCCGTTCGCCCACATCTGGGTCCGCCCGTACCCGTGGGCGGCGATGCCGAGGTACCAGACGGAGTCCCAGGAGCCGCCGAGCACCCGGACCGGGTCCCGGCCCGCCCACCAGGCGCCGATCGCGATGACCAGCACCCCGGCCCCGCGGACGGCGGCGAACACGCCGAGCGCGAGGAGGGCCGGCGACGGGCCGTCCGTCTGTGCCCGCGGCGGCCGCAGCGAGACCGTCGGACCCGTCGAAACCGCAGCCATGTCTCCCGGTCCTCCCGCCGGCGCTCCCGGCGCGTTCGCGTTCGTCAGCCTCGCTCCGGCGCCGGTCGTTCCGGAGCCCGCGCTGGAAGGGGCCCCCGACCGGCTTCCCCACGCTGGGAAGACCCTACGAGGCCGACCCCCGCGCCGATTCCCCGCCGACACGCGCCACACCACCGTTCGCCCAGGTGACGGGCGCGCACGGCGCTCCCGCGTCGAAAGTCTTTCGGGGGACCCGAACGCGCCCGTTCGGGTGCCCGCGGCATCTTCGCACTAAAGCCGGCCGAGCCGGGCGACCGCCTCCCGGAGAACCTCCGTCCGCTTGCAGAACGCCCAGCGGACCTGGGTGGCGCCGGCCGCCCGGTCGTCGTAGAAGACCTGGTTCGGGATGGCGACCACGCCGCAGCGCGCGGGCAGGGCGCGGCAGAAGGCGAGGCCGTCCTTCTCGCCGAGCGGGGTGATGTCGGTGGTGACGAAGTAGGTGCCCTGCGGGCGGAACACCTCGAAGCCCGCCGCCGCGAGCCCGTCGGCGAGCAGGTCGCGCTTGGCGAGGTGGTCGGCGCGGAAGGTCTCGTAGAACGCGTCGGGCAGGGCCAGGGCTTCGGCAATCGCGTGCTGGAAGGGGCCCGAGGAGACGTAGGTGAGGAACTGCTTCACCGAGCGGACCGCCGCGACCAGGGCGGGCGAGGCGGTGATCCAGCCGACCTTCCAGCCCGTGAAGGAGAACGTCTTGCCGGCCGAGGAGATGGTGACCGTGCGCTCGCGCATGCCGGGCAGCGAGGCGAGCGGGGTGTGCGAGCCCTCGAAGACCAGGTGCTCGTAGACCTCGTCGGTGACGACCAGCAGGTCCCGCTCGACCGCCAGCTCGGCGACGGCCGCCAGCTCCGCCGGGGTCAGGACCGTGCCCGTGGGGTTGTGCGGGGTGTTCAGCAGGAGCAGCCGGGTGCGGGGGGTGACGGCGGCGCGCAGCGCGTCCACGTCGAGGCGGAAGCCGGGGGCGCGCAGCGTCAGCGGTACGCGGACGGCGCCGGCCATGGCGATGCAGGCGGCGTAGGAGTCGTAGTACGGCTCCAGGGCGATGACCTCGTCGCCCGGTTCCAGCAGGGCGAGCAGGGCGGCCGCGATGGCCTCCGTGGCGCCCGCCGTGACCAGCACCTCGGTGTCGGGGTCGTACGTCAGCCCGTAGAACCGCCGCTGGTGCTCGCTGATCGCGAGCCGCAGTTCCGGGACGCCGGGGCCCGGCGGGTACTGGTTGCCCCGGCCGTCCCGGATCGCGCGTACGGCCGCCTCGGCGATCTCGGCCGGGCCGTCGGTGTCGGGGAAACCCTGGCCCAGGTTGATCGACCCGGTGGCGGTGGCCAGGGCCGACATCTCCGCGAAGATCGTCGTGCCGAAGGCCGCCAGTCGGCGGTTCAGGAAGGGGCGGCTGCCGCCCGCGGGTGCGCTCATGGCGGCCATCCTGCGGGGAACCTCTGGAGTTGCTCAAGTGTGCTTTGGCGCGAGTGGCCTGCGGGCATCTCCCCCGCACACGGGACACGGGGGTCCCGCACCCCGGGACTCCGGGGGTTCAGAGAGGGGCGAGGAGATGGTTCTTGCCGTAGTGCTCTTGGGTGCCGTCGTCGTCGGGATCGTCATCGTGGCCGTCAAGGCCGCGGGCGGCGGGAGCGGCAGTGGTGGTGGCAGTGGCAGCAGCTGGTGGGCCGGAAGCGGCTCCGACGGTTCCTCGGGCGGCTGCTCCGGCGGCTCCTCCTGTGGGTCCTCGTCCTCGTGCGGTTCCTCCTGCGGTGGCGGCGGCTGCGGATCCAGTTGAGGATCGGTACGGCCGGTACCGCGTAAACGGGACGCCCAGCGGGGACAACTTCCCTTGGGCGTCTCCTCGTTCGCACCCCGGCAGCACCTTGTCGGCACGCGTGTCCGGCTGCGCGTTACGACGTACGGGCGGCATGCGGTTGAACACGTGAACCGGGTGGCCCCCGGGGGGATGTAAACCCTTTCAAGTTGGGTAAAAACGCTGTGAGTGCCGTGCCTTTCATGATTCCCTCGGTTGAGTAGACCAGTCCTCGGACCTCCCTGGACTTCCTGTGGACCCGTGCCGGTGTCCCCCCACCCGTTGACCAACCGCTGGCGGTCCCCGGCCCACCTCCCTCGCGCGTTTGCGGAGCCGACTCATGCTCACGACCCTCCAGACCACCTACACCGACACGCGTGCCGCCGACCTCGCCTGGGCCCTGGGACGGGACCGGCTGCCCGCCCTCGCCGTACTGAACCTCCAGCTCGCGGGCGCGAAGGTGGAGTTGCGCCTGCTCGGCGCCTCCCACCAGGTGCTCCTGGAGGAAGGGGAGGTGCTCTGTTCGGAGACGGTCGCCTGCATGCCCGGCAGTAGCACCCCGCTGCCGCTGGGGGTGGCCGAGCGGCTGGGCGACTGGGAGTACGAGTTCGCCGCCCGCGTCGAGACCCTCTCGCGCGGCTCGTTCGCCGGGCGCGCCCAGGAACTGCTCGCACTGGTCGCGGATCACCCGAACGGACTCGCCGGCACCTTCCCGGGAAGCCCGCACGCCTTCACCGCCCTGCTGGCCCAGCGCCACGAGGGCCAGGTGCGGTGGCGGACCTGGCACGCGTACCCGCAGGAAGGCCAGTTGGTCGCCACCCGTACCCGGGTGGGGGTGTGGATGGGCGCGGGTGCGGGGGCGCCGGAGACGGTGGCCGTGGCATCGCTGTGAGGGTGGTGCGGGGCGGGTCCGTGGTTACTCCAACTGGCTGGACCGGTGCACCACTTGCACCCATGTGAGTGACGGGGTGCGAGTGGGTGGTGACGTACGGTTCGCTGCATGATCGACCGTTCCGTACCGCGCCGGGCGCTGCCGGCTCCGGGGCCGCGGGGCGTGGCGACCGTCCCGGCCGCCCTGCCCGTACGGCCCCGGACCGGCCGGCTCCTCGTCCTGGCCACCGTCTTCGTCTGCGCCGCCTGCGGCCTGGTCTACGAACTGGAGCTGCTCGCCCTCGGCTCGTACCTCATCGGCGACTCCGTCACCCAGGCGTCGGTGGTGCTGTCCGTCATGGTCTTCGCCATGGGCGTCGGCTCGCTGCTCGCCAAGCGGCTGCGCAGCCGGCCCGCGCTCGGTTTCGGGGCGGTCGAAGCGGCCCTCGCCCTGCTCGGCGGGCTCTCCGCCATGGCCCTGTACGCGAGTTTCGCCTGGCTGGGGGAGTCGCGGCCCGCGCTCGTCGCCTTCTCGTTCTCCATCGGAGTGCTCATCGGCGCCGAAATCCCGCTGCTGATGGTGCTGATCCAGCGGATCCACCGGCAGGACGCGGGCGGCGCCGTGGCGGACCTGTTCGCCGCCGACTACGTGGGCGCCCTCGTCGGCGGGCTCGCCTTCCCGTTCCTGCTCCTGCCGGTGCTCGGCCAGCTCACCGGCGCGATGCTCACCGGCACCGTCAACGCCGCTGTCGGCGGCGGGCTCGTGCTGTGGCTGTTCCGCCGCGACCTCAGCCGCCGCTGCCGCTGGCTGCTGATCACCGCGAACGTGACCGTCCTCGCCGTGCTCGGCTCCGCGACCCTGCTGGCCGGCGACTTCGAGCGGACCGCCCGCAGCGCCGTCTACGGCGGGGACGTGCGCGTCGCCGTACAGACCGACGTGCAGGAACTGGTGCTGACCGGGCCGGCGGACGGCTCGCCGCGTTCGCTCGACCTCTACCTCGACGGGCGGCTGCGGGTCAGCGGCTACGACGAGTACCGCTACCACGAAGCCCTCGTCCACCCCGCGATGGCCGGCCCGCACGCCCGGGTCCTGGTCCTCGGCGGCGGTGACGGGCTCGCCGCCCGCGAGGTGCTGCGCTATCCGGACGTCGCCTCCGTCACCGTCGTCGAGCTCGACCCGGGAGTGGTCCGGCTCGCCCGCACCGACCCGATGCTGTCCGAGCTGAACGGCGCGGCGTACGAGGACCGCCGCCTCGGCGTCGTCACGCAGGACGCCTTCAACTGGCTGCGGGGCCCGGGCTCCCGGGACCGCTTCGACGTCATCGTCTCCGACCTGCCCGATCCGGGCATCACGCCCAGCACGAAGCTGTACTCGCAGGAGTTCTACGGGCTGGCCGCGCGGGCCCTGCTGCCCGGCGGCCGGATCGCGGTGCACGCGGGGCCGCTGGCCACCCGGCCGCGCACGTACTGGACGGTCGAGGCCACCCTCCGGGCGGCCGGCCTGCGGACCGTGGCCTACAGCGCGGGCGGCCGGCTCTCCGGCTTCGCCGCCGGGCCCGACCGCGGCCAGGGCGGCGCCGGCACCCGGCCGCAGGACTGGGGCTTCGTACTCGCCGGCCGGGACGCCGTGCCGCAGCTGCGGGTCGAGCGCGACGCGCCGGGGCTGCGCTCGGTGTCCACCCTGGCCCTCCAGGACGCGGCCCGGGAGGCGGAACGCACCCGCCTGCCCGGCCTGCCGCCGTCGACGCTCCCGCACCCGAGGTACACGTAGGGCCCGGGTCGGCGCCGGACCGGGTACAGGAAGCGGTCTCGTCGGTAGGCTCGTCCGCATGGAGCATCAGGTGTTCGTTCCGGTACCGGCAGACGACCTCCGCGCAGTGCTGCGCGATCCCGCCCGGGTGGCCCGCTGCGTACCCGGGCTCCAGCAGGACGCCGACACCGCGTCCGGGCCGCTGGCGGGCCGGCTCAGGGTGCGGGTGGGCGGGCACACCGTGACCTACCGGGGGGCGCTGTCCGTCACCGAGCGGGACCCGGAGCACTTCGCCGTGGAGGGGGAGGGCACCGAGGTGCGGGGCACCGGGACGGTCGAGCTCGCGCTGACGCTGCGGCTCACCCCGCAGGGGGACGGCACCCGGCTGGAGATCTCCGGCAAGGGGTCGGCCGCCGGGCGCGCCGCGGGCTTCGCGCCGGAGGCCACCGCCGCGGCCGTGCAGCGGCTGCTGGACCGCACCGCCGCGAACCTCGCCGCGGCGGCGGAGCCGGAGGCCGAGCCGGTCGCGGACCCCGTCGCGGACGCCGAGGACGCGGTGCTCGACTCCGCGGACCGCGACGGGGACGGGGAGGGCGTCACCGGGATCACCGAGTCGGTGTTCGACGCCGAGGTCCCGCCCCCGTCCCTCGACCCCTTCGCCGAAACCGGCTTCGAGGACCTCGGCGGACCGGGCCCGCTCGACGGACCCGCGCGGCCCCCGGCCGAAGCCGCCCACGCCCGCCGCACGATGATCGGCCGCAGCGCCGAGGAGGTCGACCACGCACCCCCGCGCGGCCGCTACGCCCCCGTCCCGGCCCCGTCCTCCGCCGCCTCCGGGGCCGGCCTCCGCTGGATCGCCCCGGCCGCGGCCCTGGCCGTCGCCTCGGCCGTGGTGGTGGGCCGCGTCCTGCGCCGCCGGCGCTAAGGGCTGCCCCGTCATCCCCGGCGGGCGCGCGGCGCCGGCTACGGCACCTCGCCACGTTGTCGGGATCGCCCGAATACGCCCAGTACGAGGACGACCCTCCGCCTGGCGATGCATCGCATCTGACGCCGCGCTCTGACCCGCCGCGGATGACGGGACAGCCCTTAGGGGGTGCCTGACGGATCATGGCCGGGCCCGGCCCGCGTGGCACCCCCTAGACCTGCGGAGCTTGAACGCGGCGGGCGCCCGCGCCGTTTAGGGTCGGCCGTATGAGTACGCGACTGAGCGCCGGCGGCGCCGAGCTGACGATCGACCAGGAGAACGGCTGCCGGATCAGCAGTCTGCGCGTCGACGGGACCGAGCTCCTGCGACAGGGCCGCAAGTACGGCGCCTTTCCGATGGTCCCGTGGTGCGGGCGCACCGCCGACGGGCGGTTCCGCGACGGGGCGACCGTCCACCAGCTGCCGCTCAACCACCCCCCGCACGCCATCCACGGCTTCGGCCGTGACGCGGCCTGGCGCCCGGCCCGCAGCACCGGCACCGAGGCCGTGTTCACGTACGACCTCGCCGACCCGTGGCCGTACCCGGGCCGGGTGACCCAGGTCTTCCGGCTGGCCGAGGACGCGCTGACGCTCACGATGGGCGTGGAGACGTACGGGGACTCCTTCCCGGCCCAGGCGGGCTGGCATCCCTGGTTCAACCGCAGCCTCGTGCCGGGCGGCGCGGAGGCCGAGCTCGACTTCGCCCCCGCCTGGCAGGAGGAACGCGGCGCCGACCACCTCCCCACCGGTCACCGCATCGACCCGAAGCCGGGGCCGTGGGACGACTGCTTCGGGATGCCCGACGGGGTGGACGTCACCCTCACCTGGCCCGGCGCGCTGGAACTGAAGATCACCAGCCGGGCGGAGTGGGTGGTCGTCTACGACGAGGAGTCGGAGGCGATCTGCGTCGAGCCCCAGTCCGGCCCGCCGAACGGTCTGAACACCATGCCGCGGCTGGTCACCCCGGTGGACCCGCTGGAGATCTCCACCACCTGGACCTGGCGGCGCCTGCCGTAGGCGCTGTCGTCGAGGCGGGGCCCGGCCTCCCTTTAAGCTCGGAGCCATGAGTGACGTACGCGATGAGCTTCTGCAGCAGATCAAGGACAAGGCCGTCGTGCACGGCAAGGTGACCCTGTCCTCCGGGCGGGAGGCCGACTACTACATCGACCTCCGCCGGATCACCCTCGACGGCGAGGCCGCCCCCCTGGTCGGCCAGGTCATGCTCGACCTGACCGCCGACCTCGACTACGACTGCGTCGGCGGTCTGACCCTGGGCGCCGACCCGGTGGCGACCTCGATGCTGCACGCCTCCGCCGCCCGCGGCGGCCGCCTGGACGCCTTCGTCGTCCGCAAGGCGCAGAAGGCGCACGGCATGCAGCGCCGGATCGAGGGCACCGACGTGCAGGGCAAGCGCTGCCTGGTGGTCGAGGACACCTCGACGACCGGCGGATCCCCGCTGACCGCAGTCGAGGCGGTCCGGGAGGCCGGCGGCGAGGTCGTGGCCGTGGCGACGATCGTGGACCGCGGCGCGGCCGACGCGATCGCCGCGGCGGGCCTGCCCTACCTCACCGGCTACCAGCTCTCGGACCTGGGTCTCTCCTAGGGCCTGTCGTCAAAGTCCCGCCTGGCCCGCGACGCCCGGCACCGCACCCCGCCGCGTTGTCGGAGCTCCCAAGTACGTCCAGTACGAGGGCGCCCCTCCACCTTGCGTTGCACGGCACCGGACGCCGCGGGCCTTACCGGCGCTATTTTGACGACAGGCCCTAGGGCGTGACCGGTGGACCCGGGCCCGGCCATGATCCGCCGGACACCCCGTAGCCCCGGTCCGGTGCTTCCGGAGGCCGGGCGTCCACGGGCCGAGATGCCCGCGGAACCCGGCCGTCAGCCGGCCGCAGCCGCTGACCTGCTGTTTTCTCCCGGCCCTCCGGGCCCGGCCGAATGTTTCACGTGAAACGTCCACTGGGCCCGGGTAGAGGCGGGTACCGAGTCTGGAAAGATAGGCGCGACGGCAACGTCGCCCCCAGGTCAGGGCCAGCAATCGCACACTCCCCGCACATCCAAGGAGCGGACAGATGCCCATCGCAACCCCCGAGGTCTACAACGAGATGCTGGACCGGGCGAAGGCAGGCAAGTTCGCCTACCCCGCCATCAACGTGACCTCGTCCCAGACCCTGCACGCTGCGCTTCGCGGCTTCGCGGAGGCCGAGAGCGACGGCATCATCCAGATCTCCACCGGTGGTGCCGAGTTCCTGGGTGGCCAGTACAAGAAGGACATGGTCACCGGCGCCGTCGCCCTGGCGGAGTTCGCGCACATCGTCGCCGCCAAGTACGACATCACGGTCGCGCTGCACACGGACCACTGCCCGAAGGACAAGCTGGACGGCTACGTGCGTCCGCTCCTGGACATCTCGGCGGAGCGGGTGAGCCGTGGTCTGAACCCGCTCTTCCAGTCGCACATGTGGGACGGCTCTGCCGAGACCCTGGCGGACAACCTCGCCATCGGCCAGGAGCTGCTCGCCAAGGCCGCCGCCGCCAAGATCATCCTTGAGGTCGAGATCACCCCGACCGGTGGCGAGGAGGACGGCGTCAGCCACGAGATCAACGACGAGCTGTACACCACCGTCGACGACGCGATCCGCACCGCCGAGGCCCTCGGCCTGGGCGAGAAGGGCCGCTACCTGCTGGCCGCCTCCTTCGGAAACGTGCACGGCGTCTACAAGCCGGGCAACGTCGTCCTGCGCCCCGAGCTCCTCAAGGACCTCCAGGCCGGTGTCGGCGAGAAGTACGGCAAGGCCTCTCCGTTCGACTTCGTCTTCCACGGCGGCTCGGGCTCCACGGCGCAGGAGATCGCCACCGCGCTGGAGAACGGCGTCGTGAAGATGAACCTGGACACCGACACCCAGTACGCCTTCACCCGCCCGGTCGTGGACCACATGTTCCGCAACTACGACGGCGTGCTCAAGGTCGACGGCGAGGTCGGCACGAAGTCCAAGTACGACCCCCGCACCTGGGGCAAGGCCGCCGAGGCCGGCATGGCCGCGCGGGTCGCCGAGGCCTGCGCGAACCTGCGCTCCACGGGCACCAAGCTGAAGTAGCCCCTCCGTCACGGCCGCGTCCGTGACCGGGCCCAGAACAGGGGCCTGCCCGTCCACCAGGGACGGGCAGGCCCCTGTGCCATGTCCGAAACCCTGACGGGATGGCCGGAGGTGACGGACGGCGGTGGACTGCGGCCGCGCGATGGTGTGGAATCACCTCACAAGAACGTACTCCCGGGGATGTAAATCCGGGGGGCAGGAGAGGCCCACCCATGAGAACAGAGCGCCCGCCGGTGAAGCAGGACCGGGCGGTACGCACCCGGCAGGCCATATTGGTGGCGGCCGCGACTGTGTTCGAGGAGTACGGGTACGAGACCGCCAAGCTGTCCGACATCGTCAACATCGCCAAGGTCACCAAGGGCGCCCTGTACTTCCACTTCGGCTCGAAGGAAGCCCTGGCGCAGGCCGTCATCGACGCGCAGAACCAGGGGCAGCCGCAGGCCCTGCCGCAGGAGTACAAGGCGCAGGAGTTCCTGGACATGGGCATGGTCTTCTGCCACCAGTTGCGGCACGACGTGCTCATGCGGGCCAGTGCCCGGCTCACCTTGGACCGGGCCGGTCAAACCCTCGACAAGGCGGCCCCCTACGAGGCGTGGATCGCCCTGCACACCGAGGTGCTGGCGGAGGCGAAGCGGCGCGGGGAGCTGCTGCCGGGCGTCGACCCCGCGGTTCCCTCGCAGTTGATCGTGGGCGCTTACGCCGGTCTCAACACGATGTCCCACACGCTCGGCCTCGACATGGACCGGCAGGTCTCGGAGCTGTACGCGCACGTCATGCCGAGCGTGGTCGTCCCGGCCGTGGCGATCCGGCTGGACACCGCTCCGGGGCGGGGTGCGCGGGCGCTCTTCGGCGGCCAGGGCGCGCACGAGTGCCGGGAGGGCTGCGCGGTGGGCGTGGCACCGCGCGAGCACGGCTCGGCGGCCGGACCGGCCGGCAACGCGCCGGAAGGGCCGGGCGCCTGACGGTCCCTCCTTTCCACGAGTCCCACGCGCCACTCGGTTTTCCCTTCCCCCTTCCCAAGAAGATGCTTCTGGGTATTATTTTTTGGGGGCGCTGCCTCCTGGGCCAGGGGGAGAAGACTGTGGACATACAGGTGCTCGGAGTGCCGCGCGTCACCGAGAACGGCGTGCCCATCACGGCGCCCACGCCCGAGGCGCAGCACCTGCTGGCGGCGCTGGCCGCCTCTCCCGACCGCGTCGTACCGGAGACCGTCCTCGCGGACGAACTGGCCCACCGCACTTCGTCCCCCTACCACCACGCCGTCCTGCACACCGCCGTCCGCCGGCTGCGCGAACGGCTGGCGGAGGCGCTGCGGGCCGGTTCGGTACGGACTCCCGAGGCCGTGCTGTCCGTCAGGGCCGGCGGGTATGTTCTCGACACCGGCGGCGGCCGCTCCGACGTCCGGGAATTCGAACGCGAGGCGGGCGCCGGGTACCGGGCCATGGGCCGGGGCGACTTCGAGCAGGCCGCCCGCCGACTGCGCCGCGCCCTCGCCCTGTGGACCGGCCCGGCACTGGACGGCATCGACGTCGGCCCTTGGCTCGGCGCCCGCGTCGCGGTGCTCGACGCCGACCGGCGCTCGGTGCTGGAGCAGTGGGTCGAAGCCGAACTGGCGCTGGGCCGCAGCCGCGAACTGCGGCTGGAACTGGCCGGCCTGCGCGGGGCCGGCGGGGAACGGGCCGGCGGCGCCTTCCCGGCAGCTGTGCGCCGGGCCGAGGAACGCGTCGAGGCCCTCGGCTGCGCCCGCTTCCTTACCGGTACGCCCGTGGCGTGTGGTGCTTGACCCTCCGCCGCACGGAACCTAGGTTCAAGATCCGGGCTGAAAACAGCAGGCCGGACGGGGGAAGCGCGGTATGGGGGACAGCGGGACACGGGGCGGGGGCGCCGGCGCGGGCGTGCTCGCCGTGCTGGAACTGCTCGCGGGGGAAGCACCGCAGAGCGCCTACGACGCCCTGCTGGAGGAAGCCCGCACGGGGCGGTCGGACCCCGCCGAACTCGACTGTCTGACCCGCGCGGTGGCGCTGGCCCGCTCGGTCCGGGCGAGCGCGAGCCGCAGCAAGCAGCGCGAGGCGGCGCTGACCGCCCTCGTCGACACCGCGCACGACCTGACCTCCCCCTACGACATCGACGGCCTGCTGCGCCTGATCACCCGGCGGGCCCGGCGGCTCCTCGGCTTCGACATGGCGTGGCTGTCCCTGGGCCGCCCGGACGGGTCCGCATACGTGCGGACCTCCGAGGGCGAGACCACCGCCCTCAACATCGGGCTCGAACTCGGCAGCGGCACCGGCCTGGGCAGCATCGCCCAGCAGCGCCGGTCCCCCGTCTGGACCGCCGACTACCTCAACGACGACTCCATAGCGCACGCGCCCGGCATCGACGCCGTCGTCCGGGCGGAGGGGCTGCACGCGATCATCGCGGTACCGCTGCGGCGCGGGGACTCCACCCTCGGCGCGCTCTACGGGGCCGACCGCTGCGTGCGCCGGTTCACCCCCGACGAGATCGGGCTGCTGCTCTCCCTCGCCGACCTGGCCGCCGTCGCCCTGGAAAAGGCCCGGCTGCTGGAGCAGACCCGCGACGAGGTCACCGAGCTGGCGGCCTTCGGCACGCGGACCAACACCGCCCTCACCCGGGTCCGCTACCTGTGGGAGTGCCACGCCCGGCTGGCCGGACTGGTCCTGGACGGAGCCGGGCTGGTGACCCTGGCCCGGGCCACCGCCGACGCGCTGGACGGCGTGCTCCAGGTCCGGGACCCCGGCGGCCGGGTGCTGGCCGTCACGGGGGAACTCCCGCCGCTGGACGGGGAGTCGGTGACCAAGGCCGCGCTCCAGGCGCTGACCGGGCGGCGCCCAGTGAAGCTGCCCGGGGAGGAGGTGTGGCTGGCGCCGGTGCTGGCGGGCGCCGAGGACCTCGGGGTGCTGCTGCTGAGCGCGTCCGCGCCGCTCGCGGAGGAGGACGTACGGCTGCTCCGGCTGGCGGCGCAGTCGGTGGCCTCGCTGATGCTGATCCAGCGGGGCACGGCGGCCGCGGAAGGGCCCGTGCACGACGAACTGCTGGCCGATCTGCTGGAGCGGCCGCACTCGTTCGACCTGCGCCTCGCGGAGCGCACCCGGCGGCTCGGCGTCGACCTCGACCGGCCGCACGTGGTGGTCGTGGCCCGGCCGGAGGGCGGCGAGCTGGGCCGGGCGGTGGCGTGGGCGTCCTCGTACGCCTACCGGATGGGCGGCCTCAAGGGGGTCCGCCGGGGTTGCATCGTGCTGCTGCTGCCGGGTACGGACGCCTCGGCCGCCGCCCACCGGGCCTCGGGGGAGCTGTCGCCGCTGCTGGGCCACGCGGTGTCGACGGGCGCCGCCGGGCCCGCCGAGGGGCCGGGGGAGGTGGCCCGGGTGTACGCGGAGGCGGTGCGCTGCCTGGACGCGCTGACCGCGCTCGACGGGGCGGGCGGCACGGCTTCGCTGCGCGAGCTGGGGTTCGTGGGGCTGCTGCTGTCCGCCGATCACGACGTGGAGGCGTACATCGCGTCCACGATCGGCCCGGTGCTGGAGTACGACGCCGACCGGCTGACGGAGCTGACGCGGACGCTGGACGCGTACTTCGCCTCGGGCGGCAGCCCCACGCACGCGGCAGAGGCCCTGCACGTCCACCCGAACACGGTGTCGCGCAGGCTGGAGCGGATCACGGAACTGCTGGGCGAGGGCTGGCAGAAGCCGGGGCAGGCCCTGGAGATCCAGATGGCGCTCCGGCTGCGCAAGACCCGCGCGGTCCTGCGCGCCCGCCGCTCGACGGAGCGCAGCGACGCAAACACCCCCTGACGCGCCCCCCGGCCGGCCGGGTCAGCAGTGCGCCAGCGCGGCGCGGGGCCGGGGCGCGCGCGGGCCGGGGCCGGGGTCGGGGTCGGGGTCCGGCGCGGCCACCGGCAGCCGGCCGCCCAGCCACAGCCCCGCATGCGCCACCGACGCCAGCGTCACGTGCCGGTGCCACCCCGACAGGGACCGCCCCGCGAAGTCCCGCAGCCCCACCCGGTCCATGCTCGCCCCCGCCGCCCGGGACACCGTCCCGGCCTCCTTCGTCAGCCGCACCAGCGCCCCCGGCGCCACCCGCGTCATGTCCGTGACCCACATCCGCCCCGGCAGCCGCCGCGCATCGGACCACTCCCCGAACAGCAGCAGCTCCCGTCCCGCGAGCAGCACCCGGACCGCCGCCACGAGTGAGCTGCGCCGGGTCCCGGGCCGGTCCGGGTCCGTCCACTCCACCGGCATCCGCATCCCCCGCACGTTCTGCAGGATGTCCCGCGCCGCCATCGGCAACGCCCCGTAGTTCGGCAGCCGCTGGTCCGCCACCCCCAGCCGCGCACCGGGGCTGATGCGCGCCACCACCGGCACCCGGGCCTGCGCGAAGCGGCCCAGCGCGGCCCGGGTCGCGATGCCGGGGACGTCGAGCACGACGGGCCGGACGCCCGCGGCGGACCCCCGGGCGAGGTCCGGCACCCCCTCGACCGCGCAGGCCGCGTACGAATCCGCCGGCTCCGCGGACCGGGCCGGTTCCGTCGGCCCCTCGCCGCCGAGGAACAGCCGCCAGGCCACCGGCGTCGCCACCCCGCCCGAGGTGAACCACGTGGCGAAGGCCTGCTGGCCGCGGAACATCTGCCCCTGGTACGGGTCGAAGCGGTTCCCGACGCCCACCGAGTGCTCCCCGCCGCGCGGGATCGCCACCGGCTGCACCACCCACGCGCCGAGCGGCGCCGACCGGGCGAGGTGGTGCGCCAGCGCGGTACGGATCGGCTGCCAGTCCCAGGTGGAGCCGGCGATGAAGTGGTGCAGCGCCTGCTCCTCGGCGGCGCCGCCGGAGCCGGTCTGCAGCGCCATGTTGCGGATCGACTTGCGCCCCTCGGCGGCGAGCAGCCCCCGTACGTACTGACGTCCCCGTTCGCGCTGGTCGCGGCGGCGCAGCGGCGCGAACACCGCGGCGCACAACTCCTCGACGACCTCGTCCATCCGCTCGGGCCGGCCGGGCCCCGTGCCGGTGCCGGTGTTCACGCGCTACCCCCTCCGTCGGCTACCCCTACGTTCCGCCCCCGGGCCGCCCCGCGGGGAGGTGTGCCGGGCACACCCCTGCCGCCGTCGGTGGTGGGGCGCCCACCACCGGGCGGCGTGGAACGGGTCCGATACCCCAGACTGGGCGCATGTCGATTCACCAGAACCTGCTCGGGGGCCCCGCCCCCACCCACCTGCCCGACGAGCCCGGCCGCGAGGCCCTCGCGGCCGGGACCCCGGCCGCCGAGGTGGCCGCCGCCCACCCGACGTCTTCGCTCGCCTGGGCCACCCTGGCCGACGAGGCCTTCGCCGCCGGCCGCACCGTCGAGTCGTACGCGTACGCCCGTACGGGCTACCACCGCGGCCTGGACGCCCTGCGCCGGGCCGGCTGGAAGGGCCACGGCCCGGTGCCGTGGGAGCACGAGCCGAACCGCGGCTTCCTGCGCGCCCTGCACGCCCTGGCGCGCGCCGCCGAGGCGATCGGCGAGAAGGACGAGTACGAGCGCTGCTCGACCTTCCTGCGCGACTCCTCGCAGACGGCGGCGGACACGCTCGCGTAACGCCCTGGCCTGCTGGCCTAGAGGGGCCCCGGAACTCCTGTTTATGATGCGAGCAGGGGACCGGGGCTCCACTTGCCTCACCGGAAGGAGCGGACCGCTACCCGGAAGCACGTGTCGAGGAGACAGAGATGTCGCACGCCCTTGATGCCTCCGGAGCCGGTTCGGACACCCCGAACCTCGACTTCGCCGGCACCACCCCCTACGAGGACTACGTCCAGGCGGACGTCCTCACCCACCTCCAGCACCTGCGCTCGGACGATCCCGGCGAGATGGTCTTCCTGGTGACGACCCAGGTCATGGAGCTGTGGTTCACGGTGATCGTCCACGAGTGGGAGACGGCCGCCAAGGCCCTCCGCGAGGACCGGATCCCGGCCGCGATGGACGCGCTGAAACGTTCCCTCCGCGAGCTGGAGGCGCTCAACGCCTCCTGGCGCCCGCTGGCGCAGCTGACCCCCGCCCAGTTCAACTCCTACCGCTCCGCGCTCGGCGAGGGCTCCGGCTTCCAGTCGGCGATGTACCGCCGGATGGAGTTCCTGCTCGGCGACAAGTCCGCGTCGATGCTGGTGCCGCACCGGGGCGCGCCGCGCGTGCACGCGGAGCTGGAGAAGGCCCTCCAGGAGCCGAGCCTCTACGACGAGGTGCTGCGGCTGCTCGCGCGCCGCGGCCTGCCGGTGCCCGCGTCCGTCCTGGACCGCGACCTGGCGCAGCGCTACGAGCCGTCGCCGCAGGTCGAGGCCGTCTGGACGGAGTTGTACGCCGACCCGGACGGGCAGCCCGACCTGCACCGGCTCGGCGAGGTGCTGACGGACGTGGCGGAGCTGGTGTGGCGCTGGCGCAACGACCACCTGGTGGCCACCCGCCGGGCGATGGGCGCGAAGACGGGCACGGGCGGCTCCGCGGGCGTGACCTGGCTGGAGAAGCGCGCGCAGAAGAACGTGTTCCCCGAGCTGTGGACGGCGCGCAGCCATGTCTGAGCCGACGACGACCGAAACCCGTTCCGCCCCGGGGGACCTCGCCGCTCGCGCCGCCGCGCTGGACGCTGCCGACGGGCTCGGCACGCTGCGCGAGCGCTTCATCCTGCCGGAGGGCGTCGTCTACCTCGACGGCAACTCGCTGGGCGCCCTGCCGGCCGGCGTCGCCGCCGCCACGGCCGACGTGGTGAACCGCCAGTGGGGCGAGCTGCTCATCCGCTCGTGGGACGAGTCCGGGTGGTGGACCGCGCCCGAGCGCGTCGGGAACAAGATCGCCCCGCTGATCGGCGCGGCGCCCGGCCAGGTGACCGTCGGCGACTCCACCAGCGTCAACCTGTTCAAGGCGCTGGTCGGCGCGGCCCGGCTGGCGGACCCGGCCCGCACCCGGCTGCTGGTCGACGCCTCCACCTTCCCCACCGACGGCTACATCGCCGCGTCGGCCGCCCGGATGACCGGTCTGACGGTCGTCCCGGTCGACCCCGCGCAGGCCGCGGCGGCGATGGGGGCGGACACCGCCGTCGTCCTGCTCAACCACGTCGACTACCGCACCGGGCGGCTGCACGACCTGCCGGCCCTCACCCGCGCGACCCGGGCCGCCGGGGCCGTGACGGTCTGGGACCTGTGCCACTCGGCCGGGGCGCTGCCCGTGGGCCTGGACGAGAACGCGGTCGACCTCGCGGTGGGCTGTACGTACAAGTACCTCAACGGCGGCCCCGGTTCACCCGCGTACCTGTACATCGCCGAACGGCACCAGGCCGCCTTCGACTCCCCGCTGCCCGGCTGGAACGGGCACGCGGACCCGTTCGCGATGACACCGGACTACGTCCCGGCGGCGGGCGCGGCCCGGGCCCGGGTGGGAACCCCGGACATCCTGTCGATGCTGGCGCTGGAGTCGGCCCTCGACGCCTGGGACGGGGTGCCGGTCGAGGCGGTGCGGGCGAAGTCCCTCGCCCTGACGGACTTCTTCCTGGAGTGCGTGGCCGCGTACGTCCCGGCGGGCGCCGTGGAATCGGTGACTCCCGAGGAGCACGCCCGGCGCGGCAGCCAGGTCTCGCTGCGGTCCGAGAACGCCCGCGCGGTCATGGCCGAACTCATCGCCCGGGGCGTGATCGGGGACTTCCGGGCCCCCGATGTCCTGCGTTTCGGGTTCACCCCGCTGTACGTCGGATTCGCCGATGTGGAGCGCGCGGCCCGGACGCTGGGTCACATTTTCGGGTGATGTAGCGGAGAAACGTCACATCACGAGGCACATCACAGCGCGGGCGGAGCTTCGGCTCCGCCCGCGTCCTCATTGCCCCGGCCCGCCACCTGACGGCGTGTTCAGGCCTGATACGGTCCCGCTCTGCCGGAACACCGGAACACGTGTCCCCGCCGTAACTCCCGCTGCTCCTGCTGCTCCTGTTCACCTTTGCCCCATGCGTTACCGAGAGGTTGAGCCGATGACGGACCCCGCAGTCGAACGGGACGCCGCCGAGTCCGCTTCGGCCTTCTCCCATCCGCCGGTCGCGCCGGACGCGAGCGCCGCGTACGGGGAACACCCGGACCAGGTCGTCGACTTCTACGCCCCGCGCGGCGCCGCCCCGGGCCCGGCCCCGCTGGTCGTGGTCCTGCACGGGGGCGCCTGGCGGGCCCCCTACGACCGGCACCATGTGACCCCGCTGGCGGACTTCCTGGCCCGGCGCGGTTTCGCCGTCGCCAATGTCGAGTACCGGCGTGGGAGTGCGCTGCCGCACCAGGGCGCCGAGGCTCCCGTCGCGGGGCGCTGGCCGGAGACCTTCGACGACGTCGCCGCCGCCATGGACGCGCTGCCGGGGCTCGCGGCCCGGGCGCTGCCGCAGGCCGATGTGCGCCGGACCGTGGTGACGGGCCACTCCGCCGGCGGCCACCTCGCCCTGTGGGCCGCGGCCCGGCACGTCCTGCCGGAGGGCAGCCCCTGGCGGCTGCCGTCCCCGCCGCAGCTGCGCGGGGTGGTGGCGCTGGCGCCCATCGCGGACTTCGCGGTGGCGGAGCGGATGGGCGTCTGCGGCGGCGCGTCGGCGCAGCTGCTGGGCGGCGAACGCCACTGGGACGAGCGGCTGCCGCACGCGGACCCGGCCGCCCTGCTGCCGACGGGCATCGCGACGGCCGTGGTGCAGGGCCGGGACGACATCGTGGTCCCGGAAGAGGTGGCGGAGGCGTACGTCGCCGCGGCGGCCAGGGCGGGCGAGCTGGTCGGGCTGACCCTGCTGGACGGGGTCGGCCACTTCCCGCTCATCGACCCGGCCGCCGACGCCTGCGCGGTGGTCGCCGAGGAGATCTCCCAGCTGGCCTGGTGACGGGACAAAAGCACCCCAAGGGGCCTGGTTCTGGCCTTGTTGATCTTCTGGCGTGGCCGGTATCCCACAGGTGGGTTGGCTGACGATGCCCGCCTGACTACGGTCGTTCGCGGCGCGGGACACCCGCCGTTGCCCTCTGGACGGTCCCGGTTTCCCGTCCGGTCGAGCGAAGGGGAGCATGCATGGCCGAGGACGAGCGGAAGCTCTGGCTTTCCGTCTACAGCACGGCGGGCGGCTGGCAGGCCGACCAGGTCTTCGCCGACCGGACCAGCGCGGCGGCGCCCGCGATCGCCGTCCACGAGGGCAAGCTGTACTGCGCTCACCGGGGCGCGCGGCAGCAGGACGGGCGGTACCTGCCGCTGCGGGTGACCACCTACGCGCCGGAACTGCTGGACGTACTGCGGGGTGAGGTCACCCGGGAACGGCTGCTCGGCGAGGCGGTCGACACGCCGGCCCTGACCGTCCACGACGGCGGACTCCACTGCGCGTACACCCTCGGCGAGCCGTCGGGCCGCCGGTGCGTCGCCGTCACCCCGCTCGCCGGGGACGGACCGCAGGCGCCCGCCCCGACGGTGGCCCTGGAGGACGGGATCGCCCCGGCGCTGGTCTCGTACGGGGACGCGCTGCACCTGCTCGCCGTCGCACCGCTGCACGGGAAGATCATCCACCGGGTGGCGCGGACGGCGGGCGGACCGTGGGAGAGGCCGGCCGGGGGCGACGGCGCGTACGGGATGCTGCGCGTCTGGAGCAAGAACGGCTGCCCGGCGAACCTGTCCGCCACCGTCCACGAGGGCGCGATCCACCTCGTCTACCGCTTCGGCACGGACGACGCCCGCCTGATGCACGCGGTCTACGACGGCACCGGCTGGCACAAGCCCGCCCCGCTGGGCGAGGGCCACACCAGCCGCCGCGGGGCGGCCGTGGCCTCGTACGACGGCAGGCTGCACGCGGTGTACCCGTCGTCCCGCGCGGACCGGCTCCGGCACGCGGTCTTCGACGGCCGGAGCTGGGACGAGGGCACGGACCTGGACGAGCACGACAGCCGCAACACGCCGGCGCTGACCCCGGTGCACGACACGGTCACGGGCACGTACACCCTGCTGCTGGTCCACCGCTCCGCCTGACCGGCCGAGGGGGCCGGGTGCGCGGTGGCACCCGGCCCCCTCGGCGGGCGGATCGACCAGTGGTCCTAGGGGAACGTGGTCCTACGGGAACGCGGTCCTACGGGAACGCGGTCCTATGGCAACAGCGGTCCCACAGGACGGGTGGCCCTACAGGAACGAGTTGATCTCGATCGTCTCGGTCCGGCCCGGGCCGACGCCGATCGCCGAGATCGGGGCGCCCGACATCTCCTCCAGCGCCTTGACGTACGCCTGGGCGTTCTTCGGGAGGTCCGCGAAGGTCTTGGCCTTGGTGATGTCCTCGGACCAGCCGGGGAGGTTCTCGTAGATCGGCTTCGCGTGGTGGAAGTCAGACTGCGAGTACGGCAGCTCCTCGACGCGCTTGCCGTCGATCTCGTACGCGACGCAGACCGGGATCTGCTCCCAGCCGGTCAGCACGTCCAGCTTGGTGAGGAAGAAGTCCGTCAGGCCGTTCACCCGCGTGGCGTAGCGGGCGATCGGGGCGTCGAACCAGCCGCAGCGGCGGTCACGGCCGGTGGTCACACCGCGCTCGCCGCCGATGCGGCGCAGGTCCTCGCCGTCCTGGTCGAACAGCTCGGTCGGGAACGGGCCCGCGCCGACGCGGGTCGTGTAGGCCTTGAGGATGCCGATGACGCGGCTGATCTTCGTCGGGCCGACACCGGTACCGGTGCAGGCGCCGCCCGCGGTCGGGTTGGACGACGTCACGAAGGGGTACGTGCCGTGGTCGACGTCGAGCAGCGTGCCCTGGCCGCCCTCGAACAGCACGACCTTGTCCTCGTCCAGCGCGTTGTTGAGGATCAGGGTGGTGTCGGCGACGTACGGCTTGATCTGCTCCGCGTACTGGAGCATCTCCTCCACGATCGCGGCGGCGTCGATCGCGCGGCGGTTGTAGAGCTTGGCGAGGAGCTGGTTCTTGCCCTCCAGCGCCGCTTCGACCTTCTGCTGGAGGATCGACTCGTCGTAGAGGTCCTGGACGCGGATGCCGATGCGGTTGATCTTGTCGGCGTACGTCGGGCCGATGCCGCGGCCGGTCGTACCGATCTTGCGCTTGCCGAGGAAACGCTCGCCGACCTTGTCGAGGGTGACGTTGTACGGCGTGATCAGGTGCGCGTTGCCGCTGATGAGCAGCTTGGAGGTGTCGATGCCGCGCTCGTTCAGGCCGCGCAGCTCGGAGAGCAGGACGGCCGGGTCGACGACGACACCGTTGCCGATGACCGGCGTGCATCCGGGGGAGAGGATGCCGGAAGGGAGAAGGTGCAGCGCGTACTTCTGGTCGCCTACGACAACCGTGTGGCCGGCGTTGTTGCCGCCCTGGTAGCGCACCACATAGTCAACGGATCCACCGAGCAGGTCGGTGGCCTTTCCCTTGCCCTCGTCACCCCACTGAGCTCCGAGCAGCACAAGAGCGGGCACAGGCGTACACCTCTTCCGGATGGGGCATGTCCAAGGTCAGGGGGCGTACGACGATGTACACCGCAGGCTGAGCCGTCGGACCGGTACCCCGGAATAGACGAAGGCCCTGGCGCAATAGCGCAAGGGCCTCTTGCACAAAGATGCTACCCGAGGAAGGACCGAGGTGTCGGCTCCAGAGCCCACCATGAGCCATGCGGGCGCGCCGGTAGGCGGCCTGCTCGTGCTCGTCGACCCGGTCGCCCGCCGTCTTGACGGCGAGTCCGTGCGGATCGCGAAAGATGTGTTGTGCGCCGGTGCCGCGGCGAAAGTTTCTCTGCCCGACTCGCCGGAGGAGTTCGCGCGGGCACTCGCCCGCCGGGGCCATCGACGGCCGGTGATCGTCGGCGACGACGGGGCGCTGCTACGGGCGGTGACCCTCTTGCACCGCTCGCGTGACCTGTCGGGGGAGCCCCTGTCGCTGATCCCGGTGGGGCCGGTGGGCTCCCTCACCCTGGCGGGGTCGCTGGGCGTGCCGCTGTCGGCGGTGATGGCGGCGCGGGCGGCGCTGGACGGGGCGGTCCAAGCGCGGGACCTGCTGGTGGACGACAGCGACGGGGTGGTGCTGGGTGGCCTGCGGATCCCGCCGCCGGCCCGGAAGCAGGTTCCACCCGTACGGAGCTACCGGTCGTTGCTCCGGATGCTGCTGCCGGGCCCGCCGGGGGCCGGGCAGCCGGAGGCGGGGCCGGTGCACCGGCTGCGGGTGGAGGCGGACGGGACGGTGCTGGCGGATGTGGACCACCCCGTGCAGGACGTCGCGGTGGTCACCCGGGAGCCGGGCGGCCCGGCGGAGGTGGTGGTCCGGCTCGCGGGGTGCGCGGCGCTTACCCGGCGGGCCGCGACGGTGACGGTGTCGGGCGCGGACTTCCGCTACCGCGCCGACCACGCCGCCGTGACCGGCCCGCTGCGCCGGCGCACGTGGACCCTGCGCCCGGCTGCCTGGTCCCTCACCGTGCCGCGCTGACGCCGTCGGCCGCGGGGCCCGCCGCTAGCAGGTGACCAGCAGCTCCCGCAGCCCCCGGATGACGTACCCGTCCCGCCACTGCGGCTCCGCCGCCAGCCGCAGCGGCGGTGCCCCGGGGGCCAGCAGGGCGCCGAACGAGGCCGTGAGCTCCAGTCGGGCCAGCGGAGCGCCCAGGCAGTAGTGGATCCCCGCCCCGAAGGTCAGGTGGGGGTTGTCGGTGCGTACGAGGTCCAGCGCGTCGGGGTTCTCGAAGCGCGCCGGGTCCCGGTTGGCGGAACCGAAGAGCAGTGCGACCTCGGCGCCGCGCGGGATGACTGTGTCGCCGATCCGGATCTCGTCCAGCACCCAGCGTTCGAACATTTGTAGGGGTGTGTCGTACCGCATGAGTTCATCCACAGCTGTGGACAACTTTTCGGGACGGCGGCGGAGGTCGTCCAGCTGTGCGGGATTGCGGAACAGTGCCCACCAGCCGTTGACGGTGGTGTTGACCGTCGCCTCGTGGCCCGCGTTGAGCAGCAGCACACAGGTGGAGATCATCTCCTGCTCGCTGAGCCGGCCCTCCTCGTCGTGGGCGGCGATCAGGGCGGAGATCAGGTCCGCCCCGGGGCGCCCCCGCCGCTCGGCGATCAGACCGCGCAGGTAGTCGCTGAACTCGACGCTCGCCCGGACGGCCCGCCGCGCCGTCTCCTCGTCGGGCCGGAGCTCGAACATCCCGCAGATGTCCGCTGACCAGGGCCGCAGCAGTGCGCGGTCGGACTCCGGGATCCCGAGCAGTTCCGCGATCACCGCGACCGGGAGCGGCTCCGCCACGGCGGTCAGCAGGTCGCCGCCCCCGTCGGCCAGCAGGGCGCCGGCCAGCTCCCCGGCCAGCCGCTCGACGGCGGGCGCGAGACGCTCCACGGTGCGCGGGGTGAAGGCCTTCGCCACCAGCCGCCGCACCCGCGCGTGCGCGGGGTCCTCCAGGTCCAACAGCCCGTTGCCGTTGAGGACATGGAACGGCTCGTGCTCCGGCGGCGGAGCCTGCCGCCCGAACTCCTCGTGCGTGAACCGGTGCAGGTAGGTGCGCCCCAGCCGCCGGTCCCGCAGCAACGCGCTCACATCGGCGTAGTGCGGCACCAGCCACTGGCCGGTCGCCTCCGACCACACCGCCCGCCCCTGCTCGCGCAGCTCCCGGTAGGCGGGATACGGGTCGGCTACGAACGCGGCATCCCACGGATCAAAGCGCATCCCCGCAGCCTAGATCGAGATCACGCCTCTTCCTCCCTTCCGCCGCCGGCTGCCTGCCGACCGGCCTGATTTCCCCTCACCCCGGGGTCACCAGACGGGTCTCGTACGCGAACACCGCCGCCTGGGTACGGTCGCGCAAGCCCAACTTGACCAGGATCCGGCTCACATGGGTCTTGATCGTGGACTCCGCCACGACCAGCCGGTCCGCTATCTCCGCGTTCGCCAGGCCCTGGGCGATCAGGATCAGGACCTCCGTCTCCCGCTCCGTCAGCTGCACGACCCCGGCCGGGTCCGCGAGCTTCGGCGCCTCCGCGAGCTTCGAGAACTCGGAGATCAGCCGCTTGGTCACCGAGGGGGCCAGCAGCGCCTCACCACCCGCCACCACCCGCACCCCTTCAGCCAGCTGCCGCGCGGACGCGTCCTTGAGCAGGAACCCCGACGCGCCCGCCCGCAGGGCCTGGTACACGTACTCGTCCAGGTCGAAGGTCGTCAGCACCAGCACCTTCGCGTTCGTGTCGGCGGCCACGATCCGCCGCGTCGCCTCCAGCCCGTTCATCTCCGGCATCCGGATGTCCATGAGCACCACATCCGGCCGCAGGGCGCTCACCTGCGCGATGGCCTGACGGCCGTCGACCGCTTCGCCGACCACCTCGATCCCTTCCATCGCGTTCAGCAGGACGGAGAAGCCCTCGCGGACCATCATCTGGTCATCGACGATCAGCACCTTGATCGTCATGCCGAGCGCTCCCGCGGTGAGGGTGGCAGCGCGGCCGGGGACGCGCTCGTCGCCGAGGGCGACGACTCCGGAGCCCGGCGCACCGGTATGAACACGGCCACTTCGTACCCGCCCGCCGCCGTCTCCCCGGCCGTCATCTCTCCGTCCAGCATGGCCACCCGCTCCCGCATCCCGGTGATCCCGTGCCCCGCGCCCGGCGAAGGCGGGACCTTCTCCGTCGGCGGCCCGTTGACGACCCGTACCCCCAGACCGCCGAGCACGTACGACACCTCCACCCCGGCCGCCGCCCCCGGCGCGTGCCGCAACGAGTTGCTCAGCGCCTCCTGGATGATCCGGTACGCCGACAGCTCCACGCCCTGCGGCAGCTCCCGGACCGCCCCCGTGACCGTCTTCTCCACGCTCAGCCCGGCCTCCCGCACATTGGCCAGCAGCCCGTCCAGCGAGGCCAGCGTCGGCTGCGGCGCGTCCGGCGCCTCGTAGTCCGCGGAGCGCACCACCCCCAGCACCCGCCGCAGCTCCGTCAGTGCCGCCACCGCGTTCTCCCGGATGGTGACGAACGCCGCCTCCAACTCCGCCGGCGGATTCTTCACCCGGTACGGCGCGGCCTCCGCCTGGATCGCCACCACGGACATGTGGTGCGCGACCACGTCGTGCAGCTCGCGCGCGATGGTCGTCCGCTCCTCCAGGAGCGTGCGCCGGTCCCGCTCGACGGCCGTCACCTGCTGTTGTGCGGTGACCTCCCGCTCGGCCTGGCGACGGGTGTTGCGGACCGTGACCGTCAGCAGGGTGAGGGCGGAGACGAACGCCATGGGAGCCGCGTTGACCGACTCGTAGGTGCTCGTGAGCACGGGCATCGCCGTCCCGAACACCACGGTGATCACCCACAGCCAGCAGGCCACCCGGGGCCGGCTCCGCATGGCCACGATGGTCAGCACCGCGAGGTAGGCGACGAAACTCGTCGGCGACCACGGCCAGGCGACGTTCCGGTCCTCGACGAGCGAGAGGAAGGCCGTCGTACCCAGCGCCACCCAGAACGCCCCCATGGGACGCACCAGGGTCATCACGACCGGGGCCGCCGCTATCAGGCCCGTGAACAGGCGCAGGGAATGCGGCACACCGTAGGAGTTGACGCTGCTGGACACCAGGATGATCACCACGATCAGTCCCACCAGCGCGTGCGGAAGGTAGCCGGCCCTCGCGCGTATCCCCGCGGGCAGCAGCCGCAGCAGCGGGCCGCGCGCCCGCACCGGCCGCAGGGGACGGTAGGCGAACGCATCGCTGATCAGGTCCTGGCGCAGGATCTTCAGCAGCCCCGAAGCCATTGTCAGTTCCGGTGTCCGGGCTGTCCCCCCGGCGGTCGTCTCGGTCATGTCTGAACCGTAGGTCCACGCCCCCCTCATCCGCGTCGCCGCTGGTGGGGATATCCGCGGCTCCCCCTCAAGTACTACGGCGGTGCGTCAGTAGCCCGTCGGACGGACCAGGCCCGTCTCGTACGCGAACACCGCGGCCTGCGTCCGGTCGCGCAGGCCCAGCTTCACCAGGACGCGGCTCACATGCGTCTTGACGGTCTGTTCTGCCAGGACCAGGTGCCGGGCGATCTCCGCGTTGGACAGGCCCTGCGCGATCAGCGACAGCACCTCCGTCTCCCGCTCCGTCAGCTCGTCGATCCGCGCCCGGGACGGCGCCCGGGGTGCCCCCAGCCGGGAGAACTCGGTGATCAGCCGTTTGGTGATGTTCGGCGACAGCAATGCCTCACCGGCCGCCACCACGCGCACGGCTTCGGCGAGCTGGTCCGCCGACGCGTCCTTGAGGAGGAAGCCGGAGGCCCCGGCGCGCAAGGCCTCGTACACGTACTCGTCCAGGTCGAAGGTGGTCAGGACGAGCACCTTCACGGCGGCGGCGTGGTCGGCGGTGATGACGGACGTCGCCTCGATGCCGCCCATACCGGGCATGCGGATGTCCATCAGCACCACATCGGGGCGGAGTTCGGCGACCTTCGTCACCGCCTCGGCGCCGTCCACGGCCTGGCCGACGACCTCTATGTCGGGCTGAGCGTTCAACAGCACGGTGAACCCCTGCCGGACCATCATCTGGTCGTCGGCGATCATCACCTTGATCGGGGCGCTCATGAGGCCTTCTCCGTCTCGTCGGTCCCGGGCGCGGCGCCCCCGGGCAGATCCATGGGCAGCACGGCGCTCACCTCGTACCCGCCGCCGGGGCGGGGGCCGGCGGCCAGTTCGCCACCCAGCATGCCCGCCCGCTCGCGCATCCCCAGCAGCCCGTGCCCGGCGCCGGGGGACGGCGCGGCCACCCGGGTCGGAGCGCTGTTGGCGACGCACAGGTGCAACTCGCGCGGCCCGTACGCGATCCCCACCTCGACCCGGGAGCCCGGCGCGTGGCGCAGGCAGTTGCTCAGCGCCTCCTGCACGATCCGGTACGCGGTGAGCTCGGTGCCCGGGGTCAGGGGCCGCCGGACACCCGCTGTCTGCGTGGTGACCTCCAGCCCGGCCGCCCGCACGTTGTCCACGAGGGCGTCGAGTTCGGCGAGGGTGGGCTGCGGATGGTGCGGGTTCGCCGGGTCGTCGGGATGCTCGGAGCGCAGCACACCGAGGACGCGGCGCAGTTCGGTGAGGGCCTCCAGCGCGTTCTCCCGGATGCCCGCCAGGTTCTCCTTGAGTTCCTCGGACGGGTTCTCCACCAAGTGCGGGGCGACCTGAGCCTGGATGGAGATCACCGACATGTGGTGTGCGACGACGTCGTGCAGCTCGCGGGCGATCCGGCTGCGCTCCTCCAGCAGGGTCCGCCGCGCCCGCTCCTCCTCGGTCAGGGTCTCCTGTGCGACGAGCTGGCCGCGGGCAAGGCGCATCGCCCGCAGCGCATAGCCGAGGAGCCCGGCGAAACCGAAGACGAGGAGGGCCACGACGAAGCTGCTCTGGGCCTTCTCCGGCCGGAAGAACCCTTCGGCCGCGGCGGTGGCGGCGAGCGAGACGCCGATGACGGCGATGGTCACCCGGGGCGGTACGCGCAGGGCCACCAGCAGGACCAGCGGGGCGAAGGAGAACGGTCCGATGGCCGTCCACGGCCAGAGCTGGCCCGGCCCGACCTGGCCGTGGATCGTCCAGGCGATGAAGGCGGCGGTCAGCAGGCCCAGCCACCAGGCCGCGACCGGCCGGAACATCGCGATCACGAGGGAGAAGCCGGTGAAGATCGACAACAGGACGCTGCCGGGGCCGTGGGCGTCGTAGTGGTCCTGGAGCTGCACCAAGGTGAGGAAGCCGAAGAACAGGGCCGCGTAGCCGACCAGGGCGTGGGGCAGCCGGGCCAGCCAGCGGGGCCGCGCCATCGGTGGAAGCGGATCCTTCCGCAACGTGAACAACTCCCCTGCCAGACCGCGCCGGTCGCGGCCAGGCGTCAGGAGGGCCGGGAACGGGGACTCGCTCTGCACATTCACATCGGTCAGCCTAGGCACGGGTGACCTCGCTGATCGGAGCCCCCCGGAGGCCGGGGGGAGCCGGAGAGGGCCGGGTGACGGGGGCGCGGCGCGGGGAAGCGGCCTGCTCGTACGCGTGGAACGCGGCCCAGCAGACGGCCAGCGCGGCGGCGAACAGGGGCAGCCACAGCAGTCGGCTCGCTATCCACTCCGCAGAGCCGGGCACGGTGTGCAGCCCGGGCAGATCCGGTGAGACGAGGAGCCCGAGGGCGGTGACGGCCATCATCGCGGTCTGGTGCCAGAGGAAGACCGTCATCGCGGACAGGTTCAGCAGGGCCACCTTCGCCCAGGCCCGGGGCCGCCGCATGGCCCGGGCGAGCGGTTCCCGGACCAGCAGGGCCAGGCCGCACTGGGCCAGAGCGAAGCTCACGGCGGCGAGGGTGGGCGGATTGAGGTTGGAAACCGGGGCGCCCGGGACCCCCACCATCGACGCGGGATACCCACCCCACAGGACGAGCCCGGCGGTGGCGACGGCGCCCGCCGCGAACAGGGCCACTGCCGGGGCGCGGCGGGCGAACGCGCCGCGGGACCAGGCGGCGCCCAGCGTGAAGGGGACGAGCCAGCCGGCGGCGACATTGACCCAGCCGACCCACTCGGGGCCCCCGAGGCCGAACCGCCAGGCATCCACGCCGGCGACCACGGCCAGCGGCCACACCGGATGGAGCCGGGCCACCAGCGGCGTCGCGGCGGTCAGCGCCGCGAAGACCAGCAGGAACCACAGCGGGGACAGGACGAGCCGCAGCAGGGTGCGGAGGGTGTCCGGTGCCACCCCGCCGAGCAGCATCCCGACGGACGCGACGCCCCACAGCGTGAGCACCGCGGCCACCGGCCGGAACAGCCGGCCCAGCCGCTGCCCGGCCCACGTGCGGTACGCAGCTCCGCGCGCCCGGGCCGAGGCGTACCCCTGGGCCGCGACATGGCCGCCGACCAGGAAGAACACGGCCAGCGTCTGGAACACCCACGAGACGGGCGCCAGCCACGGCATGTGCGCCAGCGGGCTCGTGCTGCTCAGGCCGCCGTCGCCCGCCGTCAGGGCGGTGACGAGCCAGTGGCCCAGCACCACGCCGAGGATGGCCAGGGCGCGCAAGGCGTCCACGCTGCGGTCTCGGGAGGCCGGGGTCCCGGCGTGGACGCGGTCCGCGAGCCGGGACCAGCGGGCGTGGACCCTACGCATGGGAGACCTCCGGCGACGTGGTGGCGGGCCCGGGCCCGATGACGATGCGGGCCAGGCCGTCGAGGGATGTGGTGCCGGGTTTGAGGTAGTCGCTGTGCCCTGCGCTCCCGGCGGCGAACGCGCGGGCGCCGAAGGCCGGGTCGACGGGATCGGTACCGAACCCGACGCCGCCGAACCGGACATGGGGGACGCTGCCGATCCAGTCGCGGCTGCCGCGCCCCGCCCACACCTGGGCCGGGGTGTGCAGCGCGGCCGCGGAGTCGGCGCCCGTACCCGGACTGCCGTACAGCACGAGGTCGGTGACCTTGGGGCCGGTACGGGTCCGGGCGCAGACCACGGAGCCGTAGGAGTGGCAGAGCAGCGAGATCCGGGTCCCGGGGCGGGTGAGGTCCTCCAAGCCGGACAGGAAGGGGGCCAGTTCGGCGGCGGCCGTATCGGCGCGGGAGGCCGTCAGGACCGTGGTACTGACCGTGCCGGGGGTGTCGTAGCCGAGCCAGGCGACCACGGCGGAGCTCGGGTGCTCCGCCTGGAGGCGCTGCGCAAGGGCGACCGCCCCGGCACGGAATCTCTGGTAGGTGTCCAGCGTGGTGTCGGAGCCGGGCACCAGGACGGTGACCCGGTCGGCGCCCTCCAGGTCACCGAACACCTCGACGGCCCGGCCCTGCCCCCGGCCGTCGAAGGCGAGGAAACGGGCGGGAACCCCGTCGCCGCCCGAACCCTGCGCCATCGCCCGCAACTTCGCCGCCCGCCCGATGCGGCCGGCTTCCTGCGCCTTCCGGGCCGCTTCGGTGATGTTGCCGAGGTTCGCGGCGTACCGGCTGTGCGGGGCGGTGGTCGCGGCGAACGCGACGGGCTTCGGTGCCGGCACGTCGGGGGAGGCCGCGGCGGAGACGGGAAGCACCACGGCCGCCGCGACGAGCCCGGCCAGCAGGGTGCGTTTCAGGCGGCTGCCAGTGGCGTTCATGAGGGTGTCCTTCGGTCCGGAGAGCGGGCGTTCGTCTCTGGTACCGAAGTTAGGAATCAGCCCCTCTCGTCGGCGTCCCGCTGGGGAGCGGCCTTCGCAGGTAGCTCTCAGGTATGAGGCGGGCTACTCCAGTCCCATGCGCGGCTTTGAGCAGGCACATTGACGGGGCGTTATCCAGCGGCCCAAGAGCCCGGGCGGCCTTCGGCGAGGAGCGGTCTGCGGCCGGTCCGGGTGGCCGGACCGGGTAGCCGGGAGGCCCCGCCGGCCGGTGGGTCGGCGGCCGGGTGCGTCCGGCCCGGTACGCCCTGCGCCGCCGCTGGCTGGGGTGGCTCGCCCAGCCGGCTCTGCCGGCCGGGGTGGGGGCCCTGGTCGCGCCGGTTGCCGTGGCGTGGCCTCAGGGCGCCGGGCCTGCGCGGTGCGCCGGGGTGGGGGCCCGGATCCTGGCGTCGGGGTCGCGGCGTCCGATGTATCCGTGGGCGGGGATGTCCTGCCCGGCATACCGAGAGCCGGCGGTGTGGCCGGGCGGCTGGTCCGTCGGCAGCGCACCGCGGCCCGGCCGGGCCGCAGGGCGCCGGGGGCGGGTGGCCCGGTGGATCGGCGGACGGGCGTGTCCGGCCCGGTACACCCTGTGCCGTCGGTGTGGCTGGTCGCGTTCGCCGCAGGGCGCCGGGGCTGCGCGGTGCGCCGGAGGTGGGGGCCAGGGCGCCCGGACCGTGGCGCCGCCATCACGGCCGGGGCGGCACACGTGGTCGGGGGCCGGGCCGGCCCGCAGACGGGCACGTCCGGCCCGGCACGCCCCGCGCCCGTCACCGCCCCGTCGCCGGCGGCGCTGGCACACGTCGTCGTGAAGCGGGCCGGCACCCGGGCCGTGTCGCGGCGGGCGCGACACCCCGGCCGCCCCGCCGCAGGTCGGCGGCCGTCTTCGGCGCCCGCGCCGAGCAGGGACCGGGAGCAGAGCACCGGAAGCACCGGAAGGAGCACGGCCATGGGTGACGGCGACTGGCGGGAAGACCGCATCGGCAACGCGCACCGGGGCCGGAACCCCACCGTCATGCGCCGGCTCGACGCCGGGTTCGCGGTGATCGGAGACCGGCAGTTCCTGCCCGGCTACTCCGTCCTGCTGACGGACGACCCCGCCGCGACCCGGCTCTCCGACCTGGCCCGCCCCCGTCGGACCGCATACCTCACCGACCTGGAACGGCTCGCCGAAGCCGTCGAACGCGCCTGCACGCGGCTCGATCCGGCGTTCCGCCGCGTCAACATCGAGATCCTCGGCAATACCGATCCGTACCTCCACGCCCACATCTGGCCCCGCTACGACTGGGAGCCCGCCGACCTCCTCCGGCAGCCCGTCTGGCGGTACCCGGACCCACAGTTCTGGCGCGGCGAGCGCTACGCGCTGGCACCCCGCCACGACAGGCTGCGGCTCGCCATCGGCGAGGAACTCGACCGGCTCACCCTGAGGTAGGGGCCGATGGGCTACGAGGCCGCCGTCGCCACCCGCACGCCGAAGGCGATCAGGACCGCGCCCGTCACCCGGTCCAGGGCCCGGCGGACGCGCGGGCGCGCGAAGAAGCGCCGGGCGCGGGAGAGGACGTACACGTACGTGCCCAGCCAGAGCAGGGTCAGCAGTACGTGGACCCCCACGAGCAGTGCCATGCCCGCCGCCGGGCGCAGGCCGGCCGGGGCGAGGGTGGGCAGCAGGCCCGTGTAGAAGACGGCGATCTTCGGGTTCAGCGCGTTGCTGACCAAACCGGTGCGCCAGGCGCTTCCCCCGCGGCCGCCCGGTGCGGCCGCCACGGCCGGCTCGGCGCCCGCGTGGCGCAGCGACCGCACGCCGAGGAAGCAGAGGTATCCCGCGCCCGCGAGCTTGACCACCAGGTACACCTCGGCGGAGGCGGCGAGCAGCGCGGCGAGCCCGGCGACCGTCAGGGCGCCCCAGAGGAGCAGCCCGGCGGCGATCCCGCCGACCGTGCGCAGCCCGTCGGCGCGCCCGCGCGAAACGGCCTGCTTCGTCACGATCGCCATGTCCGGCCCGGGAACGAGCGTCAGCAGGGCCAGGACACCGGTGGCGGTGAGGAGTTGGGGGTACACGCCCCCACTCTGGCACCTCCGCCTCGAATCGCGGCTCAGTCCGCGACCAGCGGCTCGACGTACCCCGCCCGCCAGCGCGGCGCCGGGTCCTGGCCCGGGCTGGTCCAGTACTCCCTGGCGCCGACGATCTCCCCGTCCCGCACCGTCCACAGCGAGACGGCCCGGTAGACCACGTGGTCCTCGGGTATCTCCACCTCGGTGACGACGAGTTCCCCGTCGGCGAGGACGCGCAGGACTTCCACGGACGCCCCGCCCGCGTCCCCGTAAGCGTCTCCGTAGGCATCCTCGTAAGCGTCACCGCCCGCGTCGCCGTCCTCGGCGAGGACGGCGATGAAATTGGCCCGGCCCACGATGCGTTCGCCGCTGACCGGCCACTCGATCACGGCGTCCTCGGCGACCAGCTTGGCGACGCCGTCCCAGTCGCGCGCCCCGATCCGCTCCCACAGTCGTGCCACTACGTCCAACGGCTCCATGTGCGGCAGTCTGCGACGCTCCCGCGACGCGCAACAAGCTTTGCTTGCAGGCTTATTGACTTCGACACAATTGGCGTGGCGCGGCGCTACTCCCCGGACGCGTCCAGCGCGTCCAGCGCGTCCAGCGCTTCCAGTGCCGCGGACAGCCGTTCCAAGGTGCGGACCGTCTCCGCGAAGGCCTCCTCCCCGAGTTCCTCGGCCAGCCGCCCGGCCAACGCCGCGTGACCGGGCGCGATACGGGCGTTCGCCGCGCGCCCTTCCTCCGTCGGCCGCAGGAGCTTCGCCCGCCGGTGGGCGGGGTTCGGTACGTACTCGGCCAGACCCTGCGCGGTCAGCAGATCGGCGACGCGCTGGACGCTCTGGCGGGTGATGCCCATGGCCCGGGCGATGCCGGCGACGGGCAGGGGTTCGCGGAGCACCGCGCCCAGCACCTGCCAGCGCGCCGCCGTCAGCCCGGCGGGCCGGGCCAGTTCCTCGGAGACGGCCAGGAACTGGCCGTTCAACCGGAAGACGCCGAGGGCCGTCCGGCTCAGCAGCTCCTGGCGGCCCCGTACGGAGAGCGGCACGGGCGGCCCGGACTCCGTCCCGGACCCGGGCCCCGGCTCAGGCATCGCCGGATTCCGCTTCCGCCGCGGCCATCAGCACCGGGTACGCGGTGGCGTCCGAGTCGTGGAAGAGGCGGTACCAGGCGTCCAGCACGACCGGCTCGTACACGTCGAGCCGGGCGAAGACCTCGCGCGCGAACGCCACCGGCTCGGTCGGCCCCGCCGTGACGAGGTCGCCGTCCGTGACCGCGTCGGCCTCGACGTAGTGCGGGCCGCCCGCGTAGCCGGGCTGCGCCGCCAGGTACGCGGCGGCGGCGCTCGTGTGCCGGCGCCCGTCCAGCAGCCCCTCCCGGGCCAGGCCGGCCGTGGCGCCGCAGATCGCCGCGACCGGAACCCCCGCCGCCAGGAACTCGCGCGCCTTCGCCGCGAACGGCGCCAGGGTGTCCCCGGCGTCCCACAGTCCGGCGCCCGTGAGGATCAGCAGGGAGGAGTCCTCGGGGCGCAGACCGGCCAGCGCGAGGTCGGGCTGGATCCGGAGCCCGCCCATGGTGGTGACGGGGGCCCCGGTGGCGAAGCCGACCGTACGGACCCGGTGGCCGCGCCGGGTGAGGTGCGCCGTGGTGTGGCCGGTCTCCCAGTCCGCGTACGTGTCGTACACCGCGAGGTGGACCGGCTTGCGGGGGGCTTCCCGGGACGTGTCGCTCATGGTGCTCGCCTCCTCGAAGGGCAACGCCCCAGGCCACGCCCAAGGCGCCATAGGACAGCAGGCTGTCGTATCGGCAGCAAGCTGTCAATGCCCGGCCCCCGCCCCCACCCGCAGACAGACTGCCGAGGGCGGGCCGCCACCCCCATACAGTCCGCCGATGTCCCGCCCTCCCTGGGAACTCCTAGCGTGACCGTATGACCCCTCATGTCACCGGCGCGGCAGTCAAGGCCGCCGATCGCGCCCATGTCTTCCACTCCTGGTCCGCCCAGGCCCTGATCGACCCCATGGCCGTCGCCGGCGCCGAGGGGTCGTACTTCTGGGACTACGACGGGAACCGCTTCCTCGACTTCGCCTCCCAGCTGGTCAACACCAACATCGGCCACCAGCACCCCAAGGTCGTCGCCGCGATCCAGGAGCAGGCCGGGAAGCTCTGCACCCTGGCCCCCGGTTTCGCCGTGGACGTCCGCTCCGAGGCCGCACGCCTCATCGCCGAGCGCACCCCGGGCGACCTCGACAAGGTCTTCTTCACCAACGGTGGCGCCGAGGCCGTCGAGAACGCCGTACGGATGGCCCGGCTGCACACCGGCCGGCCGAAGGTGCTGTCCACCTACCGCTCGTACCACGGCGCCACCGCCGCCGCGATCAACCTCACCGGTGACCCGCGCCGCTGGCCCTCCGACACGGCCGCCGCCGGCGTCGTGCACTTCTGGGGCCCCTACCTCTACCGCTCGCCCTTCCACGCGGCCAACGAGGCCGAGGAGTGCGCCCGCGCCCTCACCCACCTCGCCGACACCATCGCCTTCGAGGGGCCGCAGACCATCGCGGCGGTCATCCTGGAGACCGTGCCGGGCACGGCCGGGATCATGACCCCGCCGCCCGGCTACCTCGCGGGCGTCCGCGAGCTCTGCGACCGGTACGGCATCGTCTTCATCCTGGACGAGGTCATGTCCGGATTCGGCCGCACCGGCAAGTGGTTCGCCGCCGACCACTGGGACGTCACCCCCGACCTGATCACCTTCGCCAAGGGCGTCAACAGCGGATACGTGCCGCTCGGCGGCGTGGCCATCTCCGGCGCGATCGCCGAGACCTTCGCCACCCGCCCCTACCCGGGCGGCCTGACGTACTCCGGCCACCCCCTGGCCTGCGCCGCCGCCGTCGCGACGATCAACGCGATGGAGGAGGAGGGCGTCGTGGAGAACGCCGCCCGCATCGGCGCGGACGTGATCGGCCCCGAGCTCGCCGACATCGCCCGGCGGCACCCGTCGGTCGGGGAGGTCCGCGGCCTGGGTGCCTTCTGGGCCGTGGAACTCGTACGGGACAAGGAGACGCGCGAGCCGCTCGTCCCGTACAACGCGGCGGGCGCCGACAACGCGCCGATGGCCGAGTTCGCGGCGGCCTGCAAGGCCTCCGGCCTGTGGCCCTTCGTCAACATGAACCGGACCCACGTCGTCCCGCCCTGCACCGTCTCGGAGGCGGAGGCCAAGGAGGGCCTGGCCCTGCTGGACGCGGCGCTCGACGTGGCCGACCGCCACACGACGGCCGGCTGACCGGCCGCCACCAACCGCCACCGGCCGCCACCGGCCGGTGGCGGTTCGGCACGCCACCGGCCGGTCGGCCGATCGGCCCGCGGTCGGCCGGCAGCACGCGCAGCATGGCGCACGGGCGCCCAAGTATCAGGCGCTATGTCCGCTATCTCCCTGTATACCGATCAGTTTCGGCCGTATCGGCTGGCCTAAGGTGTCCGAAGTCCTACCGAGGAGACGGACCCCTATGCCAGGCAGCGGAGCTGTCACCCGCACCACACTTCGCCAGCAGATAGCGGACGCGCTGCGCGACGAGGTGCTCGCGGCGCGCCTGCCTCCCGGCACCGAGTTCACGGTCAAGCAGATCGCCGAGCAGTACGAGGTCTCCGCGACGCCCGTGCGCGAGGCGCTGGTGGACCTCGCGGCACAGGGCCTGCTGGAGTCGGTGCAGCACCGCGGGTTCCGGGTGCGCACCTACAGCGTCGAGGACTTCCGCGGCATGGTCGAGGCCCGCATCCTCGTCGTCGACGGGATCTTCCGCCGGCTCGTCGAACGCGGCACCGCGGTCGGTTCGGCCGAGCTGCTGGTCTCCGTGCGCCGTCGCGCCGAGGAGGCCCGGCGGGCCGCGCAGAGCGGCTCCCTCGACGTGCTGATCGGCTACGACCTGCGGTTCTGGCGCGAGCTGAGCGGGCTGGTCGGCAACACGTACATCGCCGAGTTCCTGCACCGGATCCGGGTCCAGTGCTGGGTCTTCTCGGTACCCCACCTCCAGCGGGCCACGGCGCAGGAGATGCGGCGGGCCCTGTGGGACGGCCACCGCGAGCTGGTGGAGGCGGTGACGCGGGCCGATGCCGCGGAGGTACGCCGCATCGTGCACGCGTACAACCAGCACGGGCTGGACTGGGCCGCCGGGTTGCGGCCGATCCCCGGGCCGGTCGCGGGCCGGTAGCCGCCGACCCCTTCGCGGAGCGTGTCCGGCGCACTACGCTGGCCCGATCGGCGGCAACGACTGATCGGAGGCCGCGTGGCCTGTGACCTGTGGCTGGTCCCCCTTGTCGACGTGCTGTGCCACAGCCCCGACAACCCCTTCGCGGAAGAGATCGCCTCGTACGACAAGGCGCTGGGCGCGGCGGGCCTTCCGTCCGTCCCGGTGTTCGCCTACATGCCGGGCCTGAGCGGCGACGTCGCTCCGGTGGCCGGCTTCGACTACGACGCCCTGCACTTCCTGCGCCGGGCGTACCTGCTCCAGATCTGCGGGCTGCCGGTGACGCCGGTCGACGAGCTGGGCGGTGACTACGAGCAGTTGCTGGAGATGTTCGAGTCCACGGCCCAGCAGTCGCACCTCGTCTGGCACTACGACCACGCGGGGGCGTACGTCCCGGTGGACTTCCCCGCTCCGCTGGCCAACGAGGAGCTGCTGGCCGGGGGCGGACCGCTGGGCTCCGCGCAGGGGCTGCTGCGGGAGCTGGCCTTCGTGGCGCCCGCGATCGGGATAGACCCCGGCAATCCGCCGGCCGCGCCCGCGCCGCCGGGCCGGCCGACCTCGCTGGAGGAACCGGCGGGGCCGATCCCGTACGACGACAGCCCCTTCGCTCGGGAGCGGCACGTGTGGCTGGGACTCCACGCGGCGGCGACCCGCAGCCTCGGCCAGGGTTCGATGATCATCTTCAGCTGAGCGCGCCGCGCGCCCCCCGGTCCAGCCTCAGCGGGGCTGTTCCGGGGGCCGCTGGCGCGGCATGTTCGGGCGGGTGCCCGGGGGGAGGGCGAAGCGGGCCGGGGGGACGCCGGGATCCGGCCGGGCGGCCGCGGCGCCCAGCGACTGCATGACCAGCGGGGCCGGGCCGGCCCGGAACTCGACCATCCAGTCCGCCGTCTCGGAGCGCACGAGTTCCGTGATGTCCTCGGAGAACCGGCGCAGGACGGTCAGGCAGCGCTCCGCCGCCTCGCTCGCCGTGCCCTCGGTCGGGCCCAGGACCTCCCGTACGTTCTCCGAGGCCCAGTCGAACTGGAGGGTCTGCAGCCGGCGCTGTACGGCCTGCGCCGTGGCCACGTCCCGCATCCAGCCGGAGGTCAGCCCGAAGAACCGGTCGCAGGCCAGGCAGGCCGCACCGAGCAGCAGGCACAGGTAGCCGTACGAGGACGCTCCCGGGGCGGAGCCCGTCAGCTCCAGCAGCGGCATCGAGGCGCCCGCCACGGCCCCCGCGGCGGCACCGGCCCGCAGGGTGCGCGCCCCGAGCCGCTTGCGCGCCCGGTCGGCCAGGTACCACTCGGCGGTGCGCAGGGCGTCGGCCTCGACCCGCCGGTAGAGCTCGTCGAGCCGCTCGGCGGGCTCGCCCCAGTCCCCGAGAGGAAACGGCCGGCCGGTCAGGTCGCCGTCCTCTGCGGGATCCCGGGGTGGCCCCTCGGGCTGCATCTCCGGCTGACTCACCGGCACTCCCTCTGCCTGCGCTGACGTGTGGTGGTGCGCGTGTGCGCAATGGTGCGCATGCACTTCCTACCTTCGAATGACGCGCGATGGGCGGCGAATCCCGCGATTTCCGCTCACAAGGAGGGCTCCAGCAGGTGCGCGCACTCCCGCTCTCTCACTCGAAAGAGTTGGTCCTCACGGCGTAGGGCGCTGCGCGCGGGGAGCACGTAGGCTCGGATTGACCAAGCGTTGAGAAGCGTCCCCAGCTACGGAGTGAGTGCCCAGTGATTCCCGGTGGTGGCCAGCCCGACATGCAGCAGCTGCTCCAGCAGGCCCAGAAGATGCAGCAGGATCTCGCCGCGGCGCAGGAGGCGCTGGCGCAGGCCGAGGTCGAGGGACAGGCCGGCGGCGGTCTGGTGAAGGCGACGGTCACCGGTTCCGGTGAGCTGCGCGCCCTCGTGATCGACCCGAAGGCGGTGGACCCCGCGGACACCGAGACCCTCGCGGACCTGGTGGTCGCGGCGGTCCAGGCGGCCAACGAGAACGCCCAGGCGCTCCAGCAGGAGAAGCTGGGCCCCCTGGCGCAGGGCTTCGGCGGCGGCAGCGGGATCCCCGGCCTCCCGTTCTGACCCCGCGATCCCTCCCCGGAGCCTGTGCACCCAGGCTGCGGCCCTGACAAGCGCAGATGAGCGCAGACATCGAAAGAAGGCAGTCCGTTGTACGAAGGCGTGGTCCAGGACCTGATCGACGAACTGGGCAGGCTGCCCGGCGTCGGGCCCAAGAGCGCGCAGCGGATCGCCTTCCACATCCTGCAGGCCGAGCCCGCCGACGTCCGCCGCCTCGCGCACGCGCTGCTCGAAGTGAAGGACAAGGTCAGGTTCTGCGCGGTGTGCGGGAACGTGGCGCAGGAGGAGCGGTGCGCGATCTGCCGCGATCCGCGCCGCGACCCCTCGGTGATCTGCGTCGTGGAGGAGCCCAAGGACGTGGTCGCGATCGAGCGCACGCGTGAGTTCCGGGGGAAGTACCACGTCCTCGGCGGCGCGATCAGCCCGATCGAGGGCGTCGGTCCGGACGACCTGCGCATCCGCGAGCTGCTGGCGCGCCTCGCGGACGGCACGGTCACCGAACTGATCCTCGCCACCGACCCGAACCTGGAGGGCGAGGCGACCGCCACCTACCTCGCCCGCATGATCAAGCCCATGGGCCTGAAGGTCACCCGCCTGGCCAGCGGCCTCCCCGTCGGGGGAGATCTGGAGTACGCGGACGAGGTCACGCTGGGGCGGGCCTTTGAAGGAAGGCGACTTCTCGATGTCTGACGCAACGCTGCACGCCCTGGGCCAGGATCCGGACGACTTCGCCGTCCAGATCGCGGACCAGATCGACTCCTTCATCGTCGCGGTCACCGAGGTGGCCAAGGGCGAGGACCCGGACAGCGCGGTGCCCTTCCTCCTGCTGGAGGTCTCGCAGCTGCTGCTGGCGGGCGGCCGGCTGGGCGCGTACCAGGACGTCCTGCCGGACGAGCGCTACGAGCCCGACCTGGGCCCGGAGCCCGACGTGGACGAGCTGCGCGAGCGGTTCGCGTACATGCTCGACCCGGTCGACGTGTACTCGGAGGTCTTCGACCCCTACGAGCCGCGCAAGGCTCCGGTCGCGCACCGGATCTCCGACGACCTCGCCGACGTCGTCGCCGACCTGCGGCACGGGCTGGCGCACTACCGGGCGGGCCGGACCACCGAGGCGCTGTGGTGGTGGCAGTTCTCCTACTTCTCCAACTGGGGCTCGACGGCCTCGGCCACCCTGCGCGCGCTCCAGTCGCTGGTGGCGCACGTCCGCCTCGACCAGCCGCTGGACGCCCTCGACGGCCTGGACACGGACGAGGACCTCGCCGAGGACGACCTCGCGGAGCAGGCGGGCGAGGTCATGGCGCAGGAACTGGGCGGCATGGGCCGCGTCTAGCCGTGCGCGTCGCCCGCACGGGCCGGTGACACGGTGATCCTGGGATGAACGCAACATCTCATGATGTGGTACGTGGCGGTCGTAATCCGGTCGCTCGTTAGACTGCGTCACTGACCGCAGTACTGGATTGAGCGAGGAGCGCACGTGGGCCTTGTCGTGCAGAAGTACGGAGGCTCCTCCGTAGCCGATGCCGAGGGCATCAAGCGCGTCGCCAAGCGGATCGTGGATGCCAAGAAGAACGGCCACCAGGTGGTCGTCGTGGTTTCCGCGATGGGCGACACGACGGACGAGCTGATCGATCTCGCCGAGCAGGTATCCCCGATGCCCGCCGGTCGTGAGTTCGACATGCTGCTGACGGCGGGAGAGCGGATCTCCATGGCCCTGCTGGCCATGGCGATCAAAAACCTGGGCCACGAGGCCCAGTCGTTCACCGGCAGCCAGGCAGGAGTCATCACCGACTCGGTCCACAACAAAGCGCGCATCATCGATGTCACGCCGGGCCGGATCCGCACCGCGCTGGACCAGGGCAACATCGCCATCGTCGCCGGCTTCCAGGGTGTGTCGGCCGACAGCAAGGACATCACCACGCTCGGCCGCGGCGGCTCGGACACCACCGCCGTCGCGCTGGCCGCGGCGCTGGACGCCGAGGTCTGCGAGATCTACACCGATGTCGACGGCGTCTTCACCGCGGACCCCCGCGTCGTGAAGAAGGCCCGGAAGATCGACTGGATCTCCTCCGAGGACATGCTGGAGCTCGCGGCCTCCGGCTCCAAGGTGCTGCTGCACCGCTGCGTCGAGTACGCGCGCCGCTACAACATCCCGATCCACGTCCGCTCGTCCTTCTCCGGACTGCCGGGCACCTGGGTCAGCAACGAGAATCCGCAAGGGGACGAGCCGGTGGAGCACGCCATCATCTCCGGAGTCGCGCACGACGTCTCCGAAGCCAAGATCACGGTCGTCGGCGTCCCGGACAAGCCGGGCGAGGCCGCGGCGATCTTCCGCGCGATCGCGGACGCCGAGATCAACATCGACATGATCGTGCAGAACGTGTCGGCCGCCTCGACCGGGCTGACGGACATCTCCTTCACCCTCCCCAAGGCCGAGGGCCACAAGGCCATCGAGGCCCTGGAGAAGGCGAAGGGCGCGATCGGTTTCGACTCGCTGCGCTACGACGACCAGATCGGCAAGATCTCCCTGGTCGGCGCGGGCATGAAGACGAACCCCGGCGTCACCGCTTCGTTCTTCCAGGCGTTGTCCGACGCGGGCGTCAACATCGAGCTGATCTCGACCTCCGAGATCCGGATCTCGGTCGTGACCCGCCAGGACGACGTCAACGAGGCCGTCCGCGCCGTGCACACGGCCTTCGGCCTCGACTCCGACAGCGACGAGGCCGTCGTCTACGGAGGCACCGGACGATGACCGGCACCCGGTCGGCCCCGGCCCCGGCGCTCGCCGTGGTCGGGGCGACCGGAGCGGTCGGCTCCGTCGTCCTGCGGATACTGTCCCAGCGCGCCGACGTCTGGGGTGACATCCGCCTGATCGCCTCGCCGCGCTCGGCCGGCCGCGTACTGGCCGTGCGCGGGCGGGAGACCGAGGTGCTCGCCCTCAACGAGGACGCCTTCGACGGCTTGGGCGAGGGCGACGTGGTGCTGTTCCTGACCCCGGCCGAGGTCTCCGCGCAGTGGGCGCCCGCCGTGACGGCGCGCGGAGCCGTGGCCGTGGACCAATCGGCTGCCTTCCGGGAGGATCCTCAGGTGCCGGTGGTGGTGCCCGAGGTGAACGGGCATGCCGTACGGGTCCGGCCGCGCGGCATCGTCGCGGGCCCCGACTGCGTGACCGCCACCATGATCGCCGCGCTGGGCGCGCTGCACGCCGAGTACGGGCTGGCCGACCTGGCCGTGTCCTCGTACCAGGCCGCCAGCGCCGCGGGCCGGGCCGGTACGGAGGCGCTGCGCCGCCAGCTGACCCTGGTCGCCGGGACGTCCCTCGGGGAGCAGCCCGGGGACGTGCGGCGGGTCGTGGGCGAGGACACCGGGCCCTTCGCGGCCCCGCTCGCGCTGAACGTCGTGCCCTGGTCCGGTGAGCTGCGCGAGGGCGGCTGGTCCTCGCACGAGCTGGCCGTGCGGTCGCAGACCCGGCGGATCCTGGAACTGGCGGAGCTGCCGATCGCGGTGACCTGCGTACAGGTTCCCGTGCTGGAGGGGCACTCGCTGACCGTGCGGGCCAGGTTCGAGCGCGAGGTGGACGCCGCGCAGGCCCGCAAGACCCTGGAGACGGCGCCCGGAGTGGTCCTCGTGGACGATCCGGCCGCGGGGGAGTTCCCGACGCCGGTGGACGCGGCCGGGACGGATCCGGCCTGGGTGGGCCGGGTGCGGGGCTCGCTCGACGACAGCCGCTCCCTGGAGTTCTTCGTCTGCGCCGACAATCTGCGCAAGGGCGCGGCCCTGAACGCGACGCAGATCTCGGAACTGATCGCGGGTGAATTCGCGCAATTCGCTTTGTAGGATCAATGCCGATCCCTTGATCAAGGTGATGGCCCGACTGCCGCCTGGACAAACGGGGCGAACGGGAAGATCGGTGCGCATGACGGGGACGAGGGCGACGGGGACGAGGGCGAGGGAGACGAGCCCGGCGGAGACGAGCCCGGCGGGAAAGACGCCGACCACTCTGCCCGGCGCGTACAACCCCGGCGGGACGACGCGAGTCCAACGGGCGTGGCAGAGGCATTGCTCGACTTCACCATCGTTCCGGCGCGCATCGCCCCGGCGCGCTGGCGGCCCCCCGCGCCCGGCGGGCCCCCGATGATCCTTCCCGTCCCGCCGGGCGGCGTTCCGACGGCCGCGGCCCGGCCGGCCCGCGGCGGCCGCGTCCCCGCGCCCCGCGACAGCGCGGAGACCGCCGGGAGTGCGCCGGCGCGGGCCGCCGACGAGGCCGCCGGAATGCCCGCGGGGGTGCCCGCCGGGGTGTCCGTCGAGCAGGCCGTCGTCGCTGGTACCACCGTCGACCACCTCACCCAGACCTACCAGGCCCACTACCGCTCCCTCCTCGGGCTGGCCGCGCTGCTCCTCGACGACACGGCGTCCTGCGAGGACGTGGTCCAGGAGGCCTTCATCCGCGTCCACTCCGCCCGCAACCGGGTACGGGACCGCGACAAGACGCTGGCCTACCTCCGCCAGACCGTCGTCAACCTGTCGCGCTCCGCGCTGCGCCGCCGCATCCTCGGCCTGAAACTCCTCTCGAAGCCCATGCCGGACATGGCGAGCGCGGAGGAGGGCGCGTACGACCAGCTGGAGCGCGACGACCTGATCAAGGCGATGCGGGGACTCCAGCGACGGCAGCGCGAGGTACTGGTACTGCGGTACTTCGCGGACATGACCGAGGCCCAGGTCGCCGAGACGCTCGGCGTATCGCTCGGCTCGGTGAAGGCGTACGGTTCGCGGGGCATTGCCGCGCTGCGGGTGGCGATGGAGGCTGCGCAGTCATGAAGGACGACCACACCACCCGGCCGGCCGGCCCGGATCCCCTGGACGCGCAGCGGCTGCGGGCCCTGCTGGGCGGCGCCGTGCAAGGTCTGGAACCCGCCGAGGACGCACTGGAGCGGCTGCGGTACGCGGTCCCCGCCCGCCGGACCCGCAAGCGCCGGGTCCTGGTCGGCGCCGCCGCGGCCGTACTGCTGGCCGGGGCCGCGATCCCGACGGCCCTGCGGATGACCGGCACCGCGGGCGGCGGCGCCGCCGGGCACTCCACGATGGCCGGGCACGGGCAGCCGCAGGGCGGCAAGGCGGGCAGCTCGTCCCACCCGCACCAGAACGGCGTCGGGGCCCACCCCGGGCCGGCGACCCCCGCCGACGGCGACGGGCAGCCCGGCGGCACCGGCGGCAGCCCCGCCCCGCACCCGAGCGGTTCGTCCCCGGGCGGCGCGGTCGCGGGCCCGACGGCCGGCGGGGCCTCGACCTCGGCCCCCGGCACCCGCCACCCCCAGCTCCCGCCGGTCGGGGCGGCGCAGGGCCTCCCCGAGTGCACCGCAGGGCAGCTCGGCGTCCTGGGCAGCGCCCGCCCGCCCGGGGCCGACGGCTCGGTGTACGGCAGCTTCAAGGTCACCAACGTCTCGGACCGGGGCTGTGTCGCCGCGGGCCCGGACACCGTGACCGCCGCCCCCGCGGCCGGTCCCCCGCCGCCCACCCGGAGCCCCGCGGTCGCCGTGGTCGGCCACACCGCGGGGGACCCGGCGAGCGGGCTGCTGCCCGACCCGTCCGTGGACTCCCCGGTGGTCGTGCTCCAGCCGAACGCGGCGTACGAGGTCCGGTTCGCCTGGGTGCCCTCGAAACGGTCCTGCCCGGCGGGGACCGCCGACCCGTCGGCGAAGCCCGTTCAGGGCGGCGGGAGCGGCGCGGCCGGTACGGCGGATGCCACCGACCCGGCCCCGACGGCCGCCGGCCCGCTGGGCGCCGCCACCGACCGGGCCCCGACCGGGGTCGAGGTGTCCCACACCCCGTCGGCGGGCGCCCCGATGACGCAGGCCACGATCCCGGCGGCCTGCGGCGGCACCGTCTACCGGACCGGCGTCATTCCGCTGGCGCCGCCGCAGCCGTAGCGGCCGCCCGGGGCTGCTCCGGCAGCAGGCCGGCCTGCGCGTCGCGCAGGGTCTCCACCTCGCGCCGGTAGAAGCGGAACCACATGAACAGCACGAAGGCGGCGAAGACGAACCACTCGCCCGTGTAGCCCAGGTTCTGGAAGGCCTTGAGGTCGAGCCCGGTGTTGTCCGGCGCCTTCGCGGGCACCGCAAGCATCCCGTCCGACGGGGTCTGCACGGTCAGCCACGCGTCGTACAGCGGCTCGGGGACCAGGTTCACCAGCGTCGCCGCGCCGATCACACCGAGCTGCCCGGCGGGCAGCCCGCCCTGCGCGTGCACGCCCTTCGTGCCCGAGTTCTCGGAGGCCTGGAGCGCCCCGGTGACCTCCACCCGGCCGCCCGGCGCGGCCGGGGCCTTGGCCGGGTCCGCGGCGCCCGGCAGCCAGCCCCGGACCACCGGGACGGCCTTGCCGGAGTCGGTCCGGAGCAGGTTCAGGACGTAGAAGCCGCTCTTGCCGTCCAGGTCGCGCTCGGGAACCAGCAGCTGCTCCCCGTACACCCCGGCCGCGGAGGCCAGCCGTCCGGAGGTCTTCTTGTCCACCGGGAGCAGCGAGTCCAGCGGTGCGGCGGCCTGCTCGTCGGGCCGCCGGTCCGTGGCCTCCCGGTGGTCACCGACGCGGTCCTCGAAGCGGCCGAGCTGCCAGGTGCCCATGAACAGGCAGAAGGGGATCGCGAGCGCGACGAAGACGTTGATCCCCCACCAGCGCGGGGTCAGGAGAAACCGGTGCACCCCACCACCGTACGGGGGGCGCACCGGATCACCGGTGCCGGGTCAGGCGGGGAGGTGCTTGAGGGCGAACTCCAGATCCATCCGGACCTGCTTGATCCGCTCCTCCACGACGAGCGAGCCGTGTCCGGCGTCGTACCGGTACACCTCGTGCACCGCCCCGCGCGCCGCGAGCCGCTCCACGTAGTTGTCGATCTGCCGGATCGGGCAGCGCGGGTCGTTCACCCCCGCCGCGATGTGGACGGGAGCCTTCACCGCGTCCACGTAGGTCAGCGGCGAGGACGCCTCGAACCGTTCCGGGACCTCCTCCGGTGTGCCGCCGAAGAGGGTGCGGTCCAGGGACTTCAGCGCCTCCATCTCGTCGTGGTACGCCGTCACGTAGTCCGCGACCGGCACGGCGGCCAGGCCCACCGCCCAGGCGTCCGGCTGCGTGCCCAGGCCCAGCAGCGTCAGGTACCCGCCCCAGGAGCCGCCCGACAGCACGAGCCGCGCCGGGTCGGCGAGGCCGCAGCCGACCGCCCATTCCCGGACCGCCGCGATGTCCTCCAGCTCGATCAGCCCGACGCGGTGTTTGAGGGCGTCGGTCCACTCCCGCCCGTACCCCGTCGAGCCGCGGTAGTTGACGCGGACGACCGCGAAGCCGTGGTCCAGCCAGGCCGCCGGGGTGGCGGCGAAGGCGTCGCTGTCGTGCCAGGTGGGGCCGCCGTGGATCTCGAAGATCGTCGGGAAGGGGCCGTCGCCGTGGCCGACGGGCCGCTGCGCCAGCGCGTGGATGCGCCCGCCCGGGCCGTCCACCCAGGCGTCCTCCACGGGGACCGAGCCCGGGGGCCGGATACCCGGCGGGTCGAGCACGATCCCGCCCGCCGTGGAGCGGATCGCCGACGGCTCGGCGGCCGAGGACCACTGGTACTCCACCGTCCCGTCCGGCCGGGCCGTCGCACCGGACACCGACCCCGGCGGCGTGTCCACGCGTACGAGTTCCCGTGCGGCCAGGTCGTACCGCCACAGCTCGCTGCGCGCCTCGAAGCCGTGGTGGATCAGCAGCGCAGACCCGTCCGGGTACCACTCGGCGCCCACGTCGCCCGGCAGGTCGATGGCCAGCTCCTCCTCGGTGCCGGCCGCCACGTCCCACACCATCGGCTCCCAGCGGCCGCGCCGCTGGTGCCCGACGAGCAGCCGGGTGTCGCCGGCGACCGGGGCGAAGCCGAGCACGCCGAGGCCAAGCTCCTCGGTACCGCCCTTGGAGTCGTCCAGCTCGGCGACGGTGGCGCCGTCGAGGGTGACCACGCGCAGCGCCGAGTGCATCGCGTCGCCGTGCTCGGTGTGCTCGATCGCGATCAGGGTCCCGTCCCGGGACAGGTCGCCGACGCCCGCCGACTCGCGGTGCCGGTAGATCACGGCGGGCTCGCCCCCGCCGGGCCGTACCACGTGGATGCTGGTGCCCTCCTCGTCGGTGGACCGGCCCACGACGGCCGTGCCGTCCCGGCCGATGGCCAGCCCCGCCGGGTACGAGGGCGCCAGGCCGGGGGTCGCCGGTTCGTCGGGGCCGCCCGCGAAGGGCTGGCGCACCCAGGTGCCGAACTCGTCGCCGTCGGTGTCGGAGAACCACCAGATCCACTCCCCGTCGGGGGAGACGGTGCCGTCGGTGGTGCCGTTGGGGCGGTCCGTGGCCTGCCGCTGGACGCCGGTGGCGCGGTCCCACGCGTAGAGCTCGTAGGTGCCGGTCGCGTTGGAGACGAAGAGCGAGCGGTCCGGGGCGTCCTCGGCCCACTCGGGCAGCCCGACGCGCGGCGCCCGGAAGCGCTTCTCCCAGTCGGGCATCTCGGAGGACGGTACGGAGGTCACATCGGTGTCGCTGGTCATGGCCCCCACCTTGCCGTACCGGGCGCCGGGATGCCGAGTACGCCGAACGGGCGCATCGCGGGTGCCGTACCCGGACCGCCCCTAGGCTGGCCCCATGCGGATGATCGTCCGGGGCGCCCGGCTGCTGAACGCACCCGGCCTGTCCGACGTGGAGGTGGCCGAGGACGGGCGGATCGCGCGCGTCGTCCCGTACGACGACCAGAAGGAACCACCGGCGACCGGCGTGCTGATCGAGGCGCACGGCGCGCTGCTCACGCCCCCCTTCGTCGAGCCGCACATCCACCTGGACACCGCCCTGACCGCCGGCGAGCCGCGCCCCAACGCGTCCGGCACCCTCTGGGAGGGCATCGCCTGCTGGAGCGAGCGAAAGCGGACCCTGACCCGCGAGGACGTGATCGCCCGCGCCACGGAGGTGCTGCGCTGGCAGGCGGCCCAGGGCGTGCTGCACGTGCGGACCCACTGCGATGTCACCGATCCGGCGCTCACCGCGCTCGACGCGCTGCTGGAGGTCCGCGACCGGGTGCGGGACGTCATGACGCTCCAGATCGTGGCCTTCCCGCAGGAGGGCATCGTCTCCTTCCCGGACGGCGCGGCGCTGCTGCGCGAGGCGGTCCGGCGCGGCGCGGACGTCGTCGGCGCGATCCCGCACTTCGAGGACACCCGGGAGGACGGCGTCGCCTCGCTCGGCACCGCCTTCGCGCTGGCCGAGGAGTACGGGCTGCGCGTCGACGCGCACTGTGACGAGATCGACGACGAGCAGTCCCGGTTCGTGGAGGTGCTGGCCACGCTCGCGCTGCGCTCGGGCCTGCGGGAGCGCGCGACGGCCTCCCACACGACGGCGATGGGTTCCTACGGCGGCGGGTACAGCTTCAAACTCCAGCGGCTGCTCTCGCGTTCCGGGATCAACCTCGTCGCGAACCCGTTCGCCAACCTCAACCTCCAGGGCCGCTTCGACGGCTACCCCAAGCGGCGCGGCCTCACCCAGGTCAAGGAGATGCTGGCGGCCGGCGTGAACGTGGCCTTCGGCCATGACGACGTGATGGACCCCTGGAACGCGCTCGGGACGGCGAACCCGCTGCAGACCGCCCTGGTCGGCCTGTACGCGGCCCAGCTGACCGGCGCGGACGAGATTCCGGTGGCGTTCTCGATGGTGACGGACCGTGCGGCGCGGGTGCTCGGCCTGTCCGAGGCGGAGTACGGCATCGCGGCGGGCGCTCCGGCCTCGTTCCTGCTGCTCCCGGCGGATTCGCCGCAGGAGGCGATCCGCCGCCAGGTCCGCCCCCGGTACGTCGTCTCGCGCGGCGGCGTCCTCGCCGAGAGCCCGCCCGCGGTGACGCGGCTGCTGGCCTGGCCCGGGCAGGACGGCCCGGCGGAAGTGGACTTCACCCGGAAGTAGTACGGCAGTTCGACGGCAGGGGCCTACGCTGCGCCCATGACATGGACCTTTGACACCGATGCCGGGCGCGCCGCGCTGGAGATCGCGTCCGAGTACGCGGACGCGACCCTGCTGAACCACTCCATCCGCTCGTACGCCTTCGGTGCGTGGTACGCGCGGCAGCACGATCTGGCCCATGACGCCGAGCTCTTCTACGTCAGCGCGCTGCTGCACGACCTGGGGCTGACCGCCCCGTTCGACAGCCACACGCTGCCGTTCGAGGAGGCGGGCGGCCATGTCGCGCGCGTCCTGACGGCGGGGCTGGGCTGGCCGCCGGCCCGGCGGGCGCGGGCGCAGGAGGTGATCGTCCTGCACATGCGGGACGACGTCACGGCGGCGCAGGACGTGGAGAGCCACCTCCTTCAGGTGGGGACGAGCGCGGACGTGTCGGGGCTGCGGGTGGGGGACTTCCCCGAGCCGTTCCTCGCCGAACTCCTCGCGGAGTACCCGCGGCTCGGCTTCGGCAAGGCGTTCCTGACGCTGGTCGAGGACCAGGCGGTGCGCAAGCCGGACTGCGCGGCGGCGGCCTACGTGGCGGGCGGCGCGGAGGCCCGCATCACGGCGAACCCGCTGGACCACCGCGGCTGAGCCGGGTGAGGGGCTCAGATCCCGCGCTCCGGCGTCACCCGCGCTGCGGCCCGCCGATGTCCGGGACCGCCGGCCCGGCGAGGAACTCCGCCCCGGGCCGGCGTCCGGCAGGCAGGCGCCCGTCTCCACGAGGGCGTCCGGCGCGGTCCCGAGCAGCTCGAAGGGGGTGAGCCCGGCGGCCGTGGTGTCGGTGGCGCGGGCCATGCCGGCCGGGACGTGCAAGGCCGTACGGAACCAGCCCGGCCCGGCGACGGCGAAGCGGATGTACCCCGTCCCCACGGCGCGGAACCGGGCCCGGGCCCGTACGACGGGGTCCTCCGCCGGCGGCAGGCCGTCGATCTCGGCCTCCATGGCGAAGGCCACCCGCGCCATGGCCGCCTGCGAGACCCCGTGGACCAGGGCCCCGCGGTCGGCGAAGTGCCGGTAGGCGGCGGGCTCGGGAGCGTCCCACTCCGTGGCTTCCGCTGCTCCTCTACCGCCGCGCGCTCTTCGGCCGCATGTCCGTCCACGTCTGCTCGACGTACTCAAGGCACGCCGCCCGGCTGCTCTCGTCGCGGGCTACGGACCAGCCGGCCGGGACGGCGACGGAGGCCGGCCACAGGGACCGCTGGTCCTCCTCGTTCACGAGGACCAGGTAGCTGCCGCCGCTGTTCTCGAACGGGTTCGACATGAAGTGGGTGCTCCTTGACTGAAGGGAGGAAGAGGTCGGTGGCCCTGTCAGGGCCGGTCCAGGGGTGGCCGCGGTATGCCGAGGTGGCGCAGGGCCGAGCCGGCGGCGTGGTAGCCGCACATGCCGTGGACTCCGGGGCCCGGTGGGGTCGCCGCGGAGCACAGGAAGACCCCCGGTATTCCGGTGCGGTAGGGGTCCAGCGCGGCGCGCGGGCGCAGCACCATCTGGGTGAGGGTGTTGGCACCGGTGAGGATGTCGCCCCCTATGTAGTTGGCGTTGTACGTCTCCAGTTGCGCGGCGGACGTGGCCACGCGGGCGATCACGCGCTCCCGCAACCCCGGTGCGAAGCGCTCCAGCTGGCCGAGCACGGCTTCGGTGGCATCGCCGGTGTAACCGTGCGGAACGTGCGCGTAGGCCCAGACGGGATGGACGTCGCCTGCGGAGCGGACGGGGTCGGCGAGGTGCTGCTGGGAGACGAGGACGAAGGGTCGCTCCGGCATGCGGCCGCGCGCGATGGCCCGCTCGGCGTGGGCGACTTCCTCCAGAGTGCCGCCCAGGTGCACGGTCCCGGCTCGCCGGCAGGCTTCGTCGCGCCATGGCACTCCGCCCTCGACGGCCATATCGACTTTGAACGCCGCCGGCCCGTGCGCCCAGCGTGCGTAGGCGCGCCGGGTACGGGCGGGGAGGCGGTCGCCGCACAGTACCGCGGCGGCGCGCGGTGCCACGTCCAGCAAGGTGACACGACTGGGCGGCAGTTGCGCGAGGGAGCGCACCCGGACGCCGGTCTCCACAGTGCCCCCGAGTTCGGTCAGACGCGCCGCCAGGGCGTTGGTGACGGCCTGGGACCCGCCATGTGCGACGGGCCATCCGTGCCGGTGTCCGGCCGCGACGAGCATGAGGGCGATTGCGGCGCTGCCGGGCGCGGCCAGGGGGCGCAGCGCGTGCGCGGCCACGCCGGCGAACAGGGCGCGGGCCTGGGGAGTCTGCCAGCGGCTCGCGACGGCGGTGGCGGTGCGGGGGGCGAGGAGGCCGAAACGGGCCAGGGGAAGGGGATGCCGGGGCAGGTGGAGCGGGGGCGCCATCAGCTCGGTGGCCAGGGAATCGTAGTGGTGCGACAGCGGTGCGAAGAGCCTGCGCCACGCGTTTCCGTCCGCGCCGAGGCCGCCCACCGTCCGGTCCAGCGAACGCCGCAGCACCGCCGCGGGGCCCCGGTCGAGCGGATGGGCGAGGTCGATTTCGGGCCACCGCCACTCCAGGCCGTGCCGCTCCAGCCCGAGTGAGCGCAGGAAGGGCGAGGCGAGGGCCATGGGGTGGACGGCCGCGCAGTGGTCGTGGAGCAGTCCCGGCAGGGTGAGTTCGCTGGTACGAGTGCCGCCCCCGATGGTGTCGGCCGCCTCCAGCACGGTGACCGAGAGGCCCTGCTGGGCCAGGGCGACGGCGGCGGCCAGCCCGTTCGGGCCGGCCCCCACCACGATCGCGTCCAAGGTCACCGCAGACGTCCCCCGGTGCGCCGGAACCACTGGAGGTAGGCCGGCGAGGGCGAACCGAGCCCGGTGGCGTAGTCGTAGCCGGGGCCGGCGTGCAGGCCGTAGTCGCGGCCGAGGGCGTACAGGACGTAGCGCTGCTTTTCGTCCTCGGAAGGCCCGTAGTCGCGCACGGCGGTGAGGGGCCCGGGTCCCGCGGCCGCGGGCTGGTCCGTGACGTCGCGGAAGGCGGTCGAGCCGCCGAGGGCGTACAGCAAGGGGTTGGCGAAGCCGAGGGGATGGCCGGTCACCTGCTGGGCGTCGGCCTGCAGGGCGGCGAAGGCGGGGGTGGCGGCGGAGGTGCCGCCGAAGCCCACGAGCTGGAACTGTCCGCTGTCGGTCAGCCCGACCAGGACGGGCAGGGCGCCGTCACCCTCCATGGCCACGTCCGGGGTCGCCCTGCGGGCGGACGTGCCGGCCGCAGGGGCGGGGACGTGACCGTGCTGGTACCACGGCTCGGGGAAGTCGCTGAGCCCTCCTCCTCCGCCGAAGGCGAAGACCCCGGGGACGGGTCCCCAGGCCCGCTGGGTGCCGGTGCCGGTGAGGACCGACAGCTCATCGCCCATGCTGGTCTCCCAGGCGTAGTCGCCCTGCCGGTCCAGGGCCAGGGTGGTGCCTCCCACGGAGGTCACCCACGGGGAGCCGCTGGGGAAGTCGGCCTGGGCGGTGGTGGTCTTCATGTCGCAGTTGACTCCGGTCTCGGCCGCACCGGGGGAGGAGTCGCCGCAGTCACCAGCCGCGAAGTACACTCCGATGCCTTCGGCGGCGGCCTGCTGGAACAGCAGGTTCCACGCGTTGACCAGGTCCGGAGTCAGATGCCCGGGGTCGGAGTGGACGATCTCGGCCCAGGAGTTCGAGATGGAGTCGGCCAGGCGACGGTCGATGACGGTGGCCTCGGCGTCCATGAGGTCGTCGTCCAGGCAAGAGTCGGCGCCGATGTAGAGCACGTCTGCGTCGGGCGCGAGCCCGTGGGCCATGTCCACGTCCAGGGCCTGCTCCCCGGCCCATGCCTCGGGCGGTGCGCAGGCGGCCCCCACGTTCCATTCCTTGGGCGTGACCTGCTGGCGGTACTGGCCCGGGCGGAAGGGACGGTCCCCGGTGGCCTGGGCGAACCGGTCGGCGTCAGCGGGCATGGTGGGGGACCCGTAGGCGTCAACGATCGCGATGGTGGCGCCCTTGCCGGTCGCGCCGGGGCCTCCCGCGCCGTACGCGCGACGCAGTTGCGCGGGGAGGTAGGGGCAGGAGGAGAAGGCGGGCGTCTTGTCGTACGCGGGGGGCAGTCCGGTGGCGGGCTTCTCCCCGAAGTGGTCCGAACAGACGGCGGGCGTACCGGTGGGGGCGGTGGCGCGCGAGGACTGCGGTCGGGCCGCTGCGGGTGCGGACAGTCCGGACACGGCGACGATGTCGGCGCCGAGGGCTTCCGGAACACTGACGTCGCCGGTGGGGGCGGTGACCGTCCCCCGGGCGGTCCGGTAGCGGTGGACGGGACTCTTGAGCGCCTCCTGCACGGCCTTCGCCGGGCCGGAGATCTCCAGGTAGTGCGGGGTGTCCCGGGTGACGGTGAGCCCGGCGCCGGTGAGCCAGTGGGCGATGGCCCGGTGTTCCTGTGCGCTGAGGGCGAAGCGCCGGCGGTACTGGTCGGGAGTGAGGAAGTGGCGGTAGGCCGGGTCGTGGGGGTCGGTGACGGTCTTGAGGAACGCCGCCAGGCCGGCCGGGTCGCGCGAGCCGAGGTACAGGCGGGCGGTGAGGTGCTCCTCGGCGGGGACCGGGCCGGTGTCGGCCGCGGCGGTGGCATAGCCGGGGTGCGAGCCCGGCACGACGTGGCGCTGCGCCGAGGGGGCTTCGGCCTGGGCGGCCGGGGCGGCGAGCGCGGTGCCCAGGAGCGCGGCGCAGGCCACGGCCGCGAGGGTGCGGGGTCGTATGCGTCGGAGCGGAGACGACGGGGACACGGATTTCCCTTCGGGCAAGGAGGCATGGCGAAAGGGGGCATGACGAAAGGGGGCATGGCGAAGACGCGCCGGACTGCCGGAGGTGACGTGCGGGTCGGTGAGGGAGCCGATTCGAGGGGTCGGTCAGGTGCGTAGGGTGCGCCCGCGGTGCAGCGTTCCGGAGATGCCGGTGAACCTGAGGTCGAGTCCCACACCTTCGCGTTCGGCGTGGATGTGCAGGTGCGGCTCACTGGTGTTACCGGAGTTGCCGACCTCGCCGAGCAGCTGACCGGTGTGCACCCGGTCGCCGTCGGACACCGTCACGCTGCCCGGCCGCAGATGCGCGAGCTTGACGATCTCGCGGCCCGTGTCGATGAACACGTGGTTGCCGTAAGGCGGTTCGTAGCGGATCGTGCCGGGCGTCTGGTCGGCGTACCCGTCGGCGGCGGACACGACGTGGCCGTCGCAGGGGGCGTACAGCTTCGCGCCGTAGATCCGGAACGCGTCCGGGACGGTGCCGCCCCGGAGCCGGACCCCCCGTGCCCCGATGCCGACGACGTCGAGAGCCCCTCGCTGCTCGGGCTGGGGCAGATGGTGGTTGAGGCCGCGGCCGCCGCCCTGGGCGATGAGCCAGGTCCCGTCCCGCAGCGGGAAGTGCAGGGGGACGGACAGTGGCGCGCCCCACCGGTGGCGCCGCGCCCACGCCAGGTACCCGGCGCAGCCCGCCAGAAGGGCGAGGCCGGCCGCGAGCTCCACATCGTCGTGCCCCGTGGGGAGGCGGGACAGCTGCCAGGCGGAGGCCAGCGCCACGAGCGCGCCCGCCTCCACGGACCGGCGCAACCAACGGGGGAGCCGGGCCGGGCTGAAGAAGCCTTCCATGACGACATAGGAGGCACCCACCACGCACACATCGGCGCACCAGGCGGTCACGGATGGCGCGTTCCAGCACGCTGCGACGCGCACGGCGAGCAGCATGCACCACACGAGCCAAGCCGCGCCGCCGCGCCCGGCTGCCGGGATGCGCAGCCGGGCGGCCCGGTAGCGGCCGGGGGAGATGCGGAGATGGACGAGGTTCCCGTCGGCATCCGCCTGGGCGTAGGCGAGGACCTGACCGGCGGTACCCCCGATCACCAGTCCGTCGCGCCCGTCGGTGACACCGGTGACGTCTCCGACGTGCTCCCGGGTCGCCGCGACGATCTCGCGCAGCCGCTGGTGGCCGACGGCGGCCACGACGCGGGGCGCCAGCCCGGGCCACCGGTCGGGGTCGGCCAGGAGGAACCGTTCGAGCGCGCGGGCCCCCTCGGTGTGGTCCGGCCTACGCATCGGCTCCGCTGCCCTGGGTTTCGAGCAGGCTCACCGGGGCCTTGCCGAGCGGGGCCCCGGTCGGCACGGGGGGCCGCACACGAGCCGTGAAGCGCGACGCGAGGTCCGCGGCACGGTTTTTGAGCGACCGGTAGTCATCGTCGCGCAAACAGGTGCAGTCCGCACCGATCATCAACAGACCGAAACACACCAGTCCCATGAAAGCCATGATGCCCAGGTGCATGCCCTCCAGGGCCAAGGTGTTGGCCTTCCGCACCCAGCCGCGCGCGGACAGGATCGCGAAGGGCAGGGCCAGCTCGGCGAAGATGGTGAAGTAGCTGACGGCGGTAGTGACGTACGCGTTGCCCATCAGGTGCGCATAGGCCGGCCAGATCTGGAATCCGGTGAGCCGGCTGATGTAGTACATGGCGACGCCGTCCTGCCACATCTTCCCGGCGATCTTCCAGTAGCCGGCGGCGAAATAGAGGATCGCCGTCTGGAAGACGATCAGGTAGGCGGCCAGGTTGTGCACGACCGTCGGCAGGGAAGGCCCCTCGTCCTCCCGCAGGCGAGCACGGCGCTGTTTCGCACCGGGTGCGAAATAGGCGTTGGACACCGTGAAGACCATGAAGATGATGAGGATCTGGGCGAGGTTGTCACCGCCTTCGAGCACATCTTGGTTCCGGTTGTGCAGGGACCACATGAGTACCGCCTGGACCAGGGTCAGTGCCCTGCCGCCGTACACCATGTAAACGGCGGACACCAGAATGGTGGCGTGGAACACGATCTCGAACCACACGGTGGAATGGCTGAAGAAGTAGACGGAGAAGCTGCCCGGTGACAGGGCGGCCTTCGCGGTTTCGATCGAGTTGTACGAGTCGGGCCCCCACAGGAATCGCCGGTTTCCGTAGTCGGAGAGGCAGTACATGACTGTCGCGAGGCCGATCACGATCCGCAGCAGCGCTATCCCGATCAGACGGTGCTTCCGGCTCGCCATTCGCAGCAGTCCGGCGTCAAGCCGGGCCAGGCCGGACGTTGCCCATGCGCGCATCAGCCGGCCACCCCCGGAACGTAGTCCATCCACGAGGTCTCAAGAATGGACTTGACCGGCTGGTCGGGCCTGGGACTCGCATACCGTTCGGAGAAAGGAATCATGGGTTTGTTCTTGAAGGTGGCCTGCACGGATATGATCTGCGCCTTCGGGTACATCGAGTCGGCCTGGGCGGACAGGAAGCGCTGGATCTCCTCGAATTCCGACGCGTACTGCTTGTCCAGGAGGTCCTGCGCCGGTTTGCGATCCGTCTCGGGCAGGTTCTTGAAGTTCGTCACCGCGCTGGCGTATCGATTGGCCGCCGCATCGAAGGCCAGCGGCAGACCCGGGAGCTTCGTCGGATTGAGCGGAAACTCGCGCGGGGTCCGGTCGATGGCGTCCTCGATTTCCACGGGTCTCGTCTCCACCACTTCGTCCGACCCGGCGGGCTTCATGCGTACGGTCATGTAGATCAGGTCGTTGTTGCTGCCCGGGGTGGGTCCGAAGAGCTGCCAGTCCTGCCAGAAATAGGGCTGCATGGCTTTGGTGGCCAGCCCTTGGACGCGGCTTTTGACGGGTGAGTCGGGCGCGTTGTAGGCGAGGCAGGCGGCCGTGTACAGCGCCACCGGCGCCAGCGCCAGCGCGGTGCAGACACGCAGTCGGGCCGTGATCGCGCGCTCGGGTGCCGGCGTCGGGCCGCCACCGGTGCTCTTGGGGGCTCGCCCGAAGGCTTTCATGGTGGGACACCTCCGTTGCGTGTAAGGGTTCTTCCTGGGGTGCCCGGCGGCGGAGGGGGCGCCGCCGGGCACGTATTCAGGTGGTGCCGGGCCGGGTGCCGGGGCCGGTCCTACGGACGGCCCCGGCACACCGGTCAGTTGGCGTCGTACTGGGCGTCGCCCGGGATGACCCCGTGCGCGCCCTTCGGGCTGATGGCGGGACCGCCACTGGAGGAGGACGAGGACTCGCTGGACGAGGACCTGACCTTCGTCGTGGCCTTCACGGCGGCCTCGGTGGCCTTGACCGCGGTGGCGGCGACCACGCTCTGGGCGACGGCGTGCCAGAACTGCGGCTGTACGCCGTCGTTGACGACGGTCGCGGTGGCGACCGACTGCTGGGCCGCTGCCTTCTGCTCGGGCAGCGAGGTGGCCGACGCGCTGGCCGAACCGAGGCCGACGGCCCCGGTGGCGGCAATTGCGGTGACGACGGCCCCTGCGATGAAACGCTTGGCGTTCACTGTGCTCGCCTTCTGTATGGAATTCACGTGTGTTGGGTTTCCGGGCATGAGGGCCCCCGGCCCGGAAAATGAAAGGACCACTCGAATCGACTCGCTCGCGAAATGGTCGCTTTGCACGGAGCTGCGAGGCTGAGGTGCAAGCGGTGAGATGAAATCCGGAAGATTGGTCAGATCGCCCGATGGAAAGTCGCGCCCGGTCCCCCTCGCGGATGCCACGGGGAGGTCGGGAATCTGCAGGGTTCCCTTCCCCTGTTACGCGGTCACCTCGGGCTGGGCCCGATCAATGCGGCTGGGGCGTCTTTCCTCGTAGGTAACTTAGCAGGATGATCAATAGCGATTCAATCGACTTCCCGGTCACGCAGAGCGATGACTGCCCGGATCCTCAGGGGAACCTCAGATCCATGGAATTCCTTTTACCTGGCCATAGCGTCCTGAAATGAGACGATATGACCGGTTCCCTGTCGGGTGGGCTCTGGCTGACCAGCGGGATCCCGGCTGGGCGGAGGGAGTTCGAACGGTGCTCGAATGCAGGCTTTCGGTCGCCGGGAATGAAGCGGAACCTTTGCATCCAGCATCGATTCTTTACCGGTGGAAAGGGTTCTGGGCCGCCGTCCCCGCGGTTGGGGCGAACCGATATCACGATGCGTCATCTTCTCTCGAACTCGTTCTGCTTTGAAGCATCGCAAGGCGGCTGGCGCCGACCTGAACCGACCGCCACGAGCGCCTATCGCAGGGGCAGAAATGGCCCATCGGGTGCGTGATAGTGTCCAAAATCGTGATCCGGCGCAGACCAAGCCGGGCCGTCCTGGGGGGAATCCAGGCGGTCTGGTGTCGTCGGATCGTCAGCGGAAATTCCAGCGTGCCGGCGACCGGCGCACGCCTGTAGGTGTGCAGTCGCCAACCTGTGTCGTCAGCTGTCGGCGCGGCTTCCGTTTTCATCGCACACCATGCTCGGACTCACCGGACCGTCGGTTCCGCGAACTCCGGGCCCTTTGACCACGGGGGATGAGAAGGATCGTGTATTTTCGCGTTCTCGGAGCACTGGCGGTGGAGACGGCCGACGGCACGTCGCGTACCCCGCAAGCCTTGAAACTCCGGGCCCTGCTGGCCCTGTTGGGGTTGAACGAGGGCCGTCCGCTGTCCGCGCCGCAGCTCATCGAGGCCCTCTGGTCGGGTACGCCGCCGCGCACCGCGTCCACCGCCCTGCAGGTTTACGTCTCCCGGCTGCGCAAACACCTGACGGATGCGGGCTTCGACGCGTCCCGGCTGCTGACCCGGCCGCCCGGCTACATGCTGGAGCTTGCTCCGTTCAGCTTGGACCTGCACCGCTTCGAATCGCTGTGCCTGCGGGCCGGGGAACTGCGGGCGGCCGGTCGGCTGGAGGAGTCTTCGATGCTGCTGTCCCAGGCGCTCGGGCTGTGGGCCGGGCCGGCCCTGGCGGACCTGCGCACGGTGCCGGCACTGCAGAGCCTGGGCCACCAACTGGACGAGAAGCGGTCGGCCGCCCTGGAGGAGCGGGCCGAGACGGAACTGCTTCTGGGCCGGCACAAGCCGCTGATCGGCGAGCTCTACGGGTTGATCGACGAACAACCGATGCGGGAGACCTTCTCCGGCCTTCTGATGCTCGCGCTCTACCGCAACGGCCGCCCGGCCGAAGCCCTCATGATCTACAACCGCATCCGGCGCGTGTTGATCGATGAGCTGGGCATCGAACCGGGTCCCCGGCTCCGGCAGTTGCAGCAGGCCGTCCTGGCGCGGGACGCCCACCTCGAAGAGCGCACCCTCGCCCATCTCGCCTGCTGAACGGGCCCCGGTGCCCGACCGGCAGCACGCTCTACGGTTCGTCCGGCCCCGCGGCGCGCTCCGCGCGCGGGGCCGGAGGCTTCGTCCGCGCGACCGCGAGCCCGTGTTGCAGCGGCTTGCGGACCCACTTCGGCAGGCCGAGGGTGAGGAAGGCCTCCGCCTGCATCGCCGCGAGTCCGATCCGGGGCAGATCGCGGCTGTGCGGGAAGACCACGTACCGCGGTACCCACTCCGGCTGGAACTTCGCGTTGAATTTGTAGAGCGACTCGATCTGGAACCAGCGCGAGAGCAGGACGAGGAGCCACCGCCAGGCCCGCAACACCGGCCCCGCGCCCAGCCGTTCCCCCCGGGCCAGGGCCGAGCGGAACATCGCGAAGTTGAGTGACACCCGGCGGATCCCGAGCGCGGGCGCCGCCTGCAAAACGGCCACGATCAGCAACTCGTTGAGGCCGGGGTCGGCGGCGCGGTCCCGACGCATCAGCTCCAGGGAGATCCCCTCGGGCCCCCACGGTACGAAGTGCAGCACGGCCTTCAGGTCGTCGGTTTCCGGCATCTTTCCCCCTTCTCCCGCCTCCCCCGGCTCTCCTGCCCCGTCGGCCGCGACCTGGTGCGCGGTGACCACCACACAGCCGGTGTCCTGCGCGTCGCCGAAGCGGCCGAGGGCGGTGGAGAAGCCGCGCTCGATGTCCGTGCCGCGCCAGCGGGCAGCGGCAGCCGCGATCCGCGCCCGCTCCGCGTCCTCGAGATCGCAGACTCGGCGGACCTTGCAGGAGTAGCCATTGCGCTCGACGCGCTTGACCATCTGCCGCACATTGCGCATGGCCCGCCCGCCGAGCGAGAAGTCCGCGGTGTGTACGACCGCTTCGTCGCCCAGCTCCAGGGCGTCCAGCCCCGCTTCACGGGTCCACACCTCGCCGCCGGTCTCGCCGCACCCGATCACGGCGGGCACCCAGGCGTGCCGCCTGGCCTCGTCCATGAACACTTTGACTGCCCCCGGCCATGCCTCGACGTCGCCGATGGGGTCGCCGGAGGCGAGCATCACGCCGGACTCGACGCGATAGGCGATGGCGGCCTTGCCGGTCGGCGAGAACAGCACGCTCTTGTCGCGTCGCAGGGCGAAGTACCCCAGCGAGTCGCGCGCCCCGTGCCGCTCGAGCAGCTCCCGCACCCGTGCCTCATCGCCCGCGGAGAGCTCCGCCCTCGGCTTCTCGGGCCGCAGGAACAGGTAGGAGGTGGTCAGCAGGGTGATCAGACCGAGCGCGCCGAGTGAGTAGCCGACCAGGTCCCCGATCCGCTCGGAGGTGTAGCGAACCGGTCCCTCGACCCCGAACAGGCCGTACGCGGTGTGTCGCAGCCGCTCCTCCAGGGAGGGCGAGCGGGCCTCGAAGTCCGGGTGCGCATTGGTGATCAGCATGCCCAATGCCAGGGAGACGCCGCCCACCGTGACGAAGTTCAGGAGCGCTCGCCAGCGCGTGCGCGGGTCGGACAGCGCGTAGAACTCCCTGCGGTAGGCCAACATCACCAGGAGCAGTGCGAACGACACCACGGCGGCGGCCGTGGTGTGCCACCGCAGCAGGTGCAGCAGGCCGCCCACCGGGAGCAGCACCGTGACAGCCCGCCAGGCGCGCCGCTTGCGGCGGCGCAGCCCGTGCGCCAGCAGTACGAGCAGCACGCCGACCATCAGCGAGCCGACCGAGGCCACGGTCGTGGTTCCACCCGGTAGCTGACCGGCCAGCAGCCGCACCCGGTTGTGGCGGAAGCCGGGGAAGACGGCGGCTGCCAGGTCGATCAGTCCGATCAACAGGCAGGCGTATGCGGCGAGGGTGGGAACGCGCGGCCGGGACGCGGGGGTCGCCCGGTCACGGAGCGTGCGCGGCGCCGGGCGCGGCGGCGCAGGAGGAGGAGCCGGCCCCGGCCGGGGAGGCGCAGAAATGTTCATAGAGCGCGAATCTAGAGCCTGTTCCGCGGATTTCCGTCCTCCTGGAGCATGACACCCCGCTCCGTTTATAAGCGCTTTAGCGGCATGAAATGTCAGTGGTGCGCATGCGCCGGTTTAGCGACCCGGTCTAGCGTTCTTCTTGCAGGTGGGGGCGGGTGGTGCTGCACTGGCCCGGGGGGTTCGCGGCGCTATGCGTATTGGCGTCCCGGCTTTCCGTGCGCCATCCACATTCCGTCCTTGCATTCGGCGACAAGCCGCCGATCGGCGCGCGATATGAGGAGTGTGGGACAAGTGTCACGGTCCGGACCCGGCGGCATGCACCTTCCCGTGTCGACGGCACAGCGCGAGATGTGGCTGGCCGAGCAGGTCGATCCGGCCGCCCCGCAGCAGCGCATCGGGGAGTACCTGGAACTCCAGGGGCCCATCGACCGGCGGGACTTCGAAGCGGCCGTGCGGCAGGCGGTCGCGGAGGCCGTCCCGTTGCACGCCCGGTTCGTCGAGGAGGACGGTGAGCCCCGGCAGTACGTGAGCGTCTTCCGCGACTGGGAGTTCCCGGTCCACGACGTCAGCGGTGAACCGGACCCGGCCGCCGCCGCCGAGGCGTGGATGCAGGCCGACCTCGCCCGCCGGATGGACCTCTCCCGAGGGCCGCTCTTCTCCTACGCGCTGTTCACCCTGGGACCGGAGCGTGCCTTCTGGTACCTCAGCGCCCACCACGCCGTCGCGGACGGGCACACGGGTGCGCTCATCGCCCAGCGGGTGTCCGAGCTCTACACCGCGACGACCGCCGGCCTTCCCATGCCTGCGGGCCGGTTCGGGTCCGTCCGGGACATGCTGGTGGACGACGCGGACTACCAGACCTCCGACCGGGGCGCGGCCGACCGGGCGTACTGGACGACCCGGTTCGCCGACGGGCCGGAGGTCCCGACCCTCGCCGTCCGGTCGGCGGGCGGGTCGGCCGGGCAAGGGCAGATCAGCCACAGCGGCCGCCTCTCCGAGGCCGAGACCGAGGCACTCAAAGCGGCGGCCCGGACGGCACGCACCCACTGGTCCGTCCTCGTGATCGCCGCCGCGGCCGCCCAGGTGCACCGGCTCTCTGGTGAACAGGACGTCATTCTCAGCCTGCCGATGGCCGCCCGCACCGACACCGCGGCGCGCACCATGCCGGGGATGTACTCCAACGTCCTGCCCCTGCGCGTCACGGTCCGCCCCGACCTCACGGTGTACGAGCTGGTCCGCGAAGTCGCCGGCGCGTTCCGGGGGATGATCCGGCACCAGCGCCACCGGGGCGAGCATCTGGCGCGCGACCTCGGCCTGCCGGACACGGGGCGCTACCGGTCCGGGCCGATGGTCAACATCATGGCCTTCGACTACGACCTGTACTTCGCCGGGCAGCCCGCCACCGCACACCACCTGACCCAGGGGCTCGTGGAGGACCTGTCGTTCACGGCCTTCGACCGGGCGGACGGCCGGGGGCTGCGCATCGATCTCGTCGCCAACTCAGCCCGCTACGACGCCGACGAACTCGCTGCGCACCACGAGCGCTTCCTGCGCTTCCTGCGCGCCTTCATCGCCGACCGCGACACCCCGGTCGGCGCCGTGGAGCTGCTCACCGAGAGCGAGGAGGTCCGACTGCTCACCGAGCTCGGCGGCCCCGAACGGAAGTACCGCGAAGCCACCCTGCCCGAGCTGTTCGCCCGGCAAGCCGCGAAGGCTCCGGACCTGCCGGCCGTCGTCTCGGCGGAGGCGACGTTGACCTACCAGGAGCTGGATACCGCCTCGAACCGGCTCGCCCGGCTCCTCATCGCCCGGGGTGTCGGCCCCGAGCGGATCGTCGCCCTCGCGCTGCCCCGCTCTGCCGGGCTCGCCGTCGCGGTCCTCGCCGTCCTCAAGGCCGGCGGCTGCTACTTGCCGGTCGACCCCGAATACCCCGCGGAGCGGTTGTCGTTCATGCTGGGCGACACCGCCCCGGCGGTCGTGGTGACCACCGCCGACACGGCCTCGCTGGTACCGCGCACGGACGCCCCGCAGCTCATCCTCGACGCGCCCGGCACCCTGGCCGAGCTGGAAGGCCAAGACGGCACGGAGATCGAGGACAGCCGGCGGGACCGGCTCGACCCGGCGCATCCGGTGTACGTCATCTACACCTCCGGTACGACCGGCCGGCCCAAGGGCGTGGTGATGCCGGGACAGGCGGTGGTCAACCTTCTGACATGGCACGACGAGGCATTCCCGTCGGCCCCTGGGACCAGGATCGCCCAGTTCACCGCGCTCAGCTTCGACGTGTCGGTACAGGAGATCCTGTCCGCGCTGCTGTTCGGCAAGACCTTGGTGGTACCGGCCGACGAGGTCCGGCGCGACCCCGAGCTGCTGGCCGCCTGGCTGGACGAGGAGGGCGTGAACGAATTCTTCGCCCCCAACCTCGTCCTGGAGGCCCTGTGCGAGGCGGCCCTCGCTCAGGGGCGGACCATTCCGTCGCTGCGGGTCCTGGCGCAGGGCGGCGAGGCCCTCACGCCGAGCCGCCAGGTGCGGGAGTTCGTGGGCAGCCAGGCCGGGCGCCGGCTGCACAACCACTACGGCCCGAGCGAGACGCACCTGGTGACGTCCCACACCATGGCGGCGGACGTGGCCGGGTGGCCGGCGGCGGCGCCGATCGGCCGGCCGATCCCCAACATCCGGGCGTACGTCCTGGACGCCGGGCTGCGCCTGGTGCCGGAGGGCGTACGAGGAGAGCTGTACCTCGCCGGGGCCGGGGTGGCCCGGGGCTATCTGAACCGCCCGGGGCTGACGGCGGAACGGTTCGTCGCGGACCCGTACGGGGCGCCGGGAAGCCGTATGTACCGTACCGGCGACGTGGTCCGCTGGCTGCCCGACGGCCAGTTGGAGTACCACGGCCGCTCCGACGAGCAGATCAAGATCCGTGGCTTCCGGATCGAGCCCGGTGAGATCAAGGCGGCCCTCGCAGCCTGCCCCGGAATCGCCCACGCCGAGGTGGTGGCCCGCGAGGTGAGGCCCGGGGACCGGCGGCTCGTCGGATACGTCGTGTCGCAGACGCCGGGCTGCGACACGGCTGCGGTGCGCGACTTCGTACGGGGGATATTGCCGGCCCACATGGTGCCCTCGGCCGTCGTGGAGCTGGCGGAGCTTCCGCTGACCCCGAACGGGAAGCTGGACCGCCGGGCACTTCCCGACCCCCGGCTCACCGGGGCCGCCCCGGCCCGCGAACCGGCCACCGAGCACGAGCGCGTCCTGTGCTCCCTGTTCGCCCAGGTACTGGAGTTGGACTCGGTCGGCGTCGACGAGAACTTCTTCGACCTCGGTGGGCACTCCCTCCTCGCCGCCCGCCTCGTCGCGCGGATCCGGACCGCCCTCCGGACGCCGCTGGAGGTGCACGCCCTGTTCGAGTCCCCGACCGCGGCCGGGCTCGCCCTAAGAGTCGCCGACCCCTCGTCCGGCAGCGCGCCCCGCACCCTGCTGCCGTTGCGCGCGCAGGGCTCCCGTCCGCCGCTGTTCTGCGTCCATCCGGCCGCCGGAATGGGCTGGCCGTACGCGGGGCTCGTGCCGTACCTCGACCACGACCAGCCCGTCTACGCGCTCCAGGCGCGCGGGCCCGGGGAAGCGCCCGGCCTTCCGGCCACTGTCGACGAGATGGCCGCGGACTACGTGGCACAGATCCGCGCGGTGCGGCCCGAAGGCCCCTACCGGCTGCTCGGCTGGTCCTTCGGCGGTCTCGTGGCGCACGCCATGGCCACCCTCCTAGAGCGGGGCGGCGCGACGGTCGACCTGCTCGTGATGGTGGACTCGTATCCCGTCGACGACCGGCTCCGTCCCGACCTGCCCGAGGTCAGCGAGGAGGAGTTCGACCGCTCGCTCCTCCAGTCGGCGGGCGATGAGGCGTTCTCCTTCGGGGACGACACGGCCCGCGCCGCACTCCTCGACGTCTATCGCAACAACATCGACCTGATGGCCGCTTTCAGGCCGGGCGTGTTCCGTGGCGACCTGCTGTTCTTCCGTGCCGCGGAGACCGACCCCGACGATCCGTACGAAGCGGGCCGCAGCACGGCGCTGGCCTGGGCGGCGCACATCGAGGGAGCCATCGCGTCGCACGACGTGCCCGCCACCCACCACCGGATGATGCGCCCGCGTGCCTTGGCGGATATCGGGCTGACCCTGGCCGCTCGGCTGCGGTCCACCAGCGCGTAACGACAGCCCGGGGCGGCAGCCCCACCACCGCGGCGCACCCGCGCCACGAGGACCAGGAGGTTCATCCGCATGACGATCATCCCGACCCACCCCGAGACGGAGGCCGTCGGCGCCGAGCTGGCAGCCGTACGGTCACTGGCCCGCCGCGGCATCGAGGGCCGGACGGACTACCACGGTCCCCGGCTGCTGCGCCGGCTCGCCGAGGGACAGCAGGGCGGGCCGTACGAGCACTTCGAGGTGCGCCCGTCGGGACCGCTGATCGGCGCCGAGATCCACGGCATCGACCTGTGCGCCCCGTTGAGCGACGAGGTGTTCGCCGAGCTCGACCGGGCCCTGCTCGAATGGAAGGTGTTGTTCTTCCGCGAGCAGGACGTGACCGCCGACCAGCAGCGGGCCTTCGCCTGCCGGTGGGGCCGGATCGAGGGTCACCCGTTCCTGCCGGCGGGCACGGGCGAGGACGTCGTGCGGCTGGAGAAGGGCAAGCGGAACCCCGGCTTCGAGAACGTTTGGCACTATGACTTCCCCTGGGTCGAGCGCCCCCCGATGGGCGCCGTCCTGCGCATGGTGGAACTTCCCGGAGGGGGCGGCGGCGACACGCTGTTCACCGATGCGGCGGCGGCCTACGACAACCTCCCCGTCGAGGTGAAGGTGCGCATCGACGGGCTGAAGACGGTCAACGACTTCACGCCGTCGGCGAACTACCGCGAGCTGATGACCGACGAGCAGCGGGCGCACTTCCAAGCGGTCTACCCGCCGGTGGAGCACCCGCTGGTGCGCACCCACCCGAGGACCGGTCGCAAGACCCTGTTCCTGACGTCGATCTTCACCACGCACGTCGCGGGACTTCCGGCCGACGAGAGCGAGGAGCTGCTGGCCTACCTCTTCCGTCAGCTGGAGTACCCCGAATACCAGGTGCGTTTCCGCTGGGAGGCGAAGTCCATCGCCTTCTGGGACAACCGGGCCGTACAGCACTACGCCACCTCGGACTATCATCCGCACCGCCGGGTCGCGGACCGCACCGCCATCGCCGGCGACCGGCCGTTCTGACATGCCCGGATCCCTGGCCGTGGTGAGCGGCGGCACCCGGGGCATCGGCCTCGCTCTCAGCCTGCGGCTGGCGCGCCTCGGTCACCGGGTGGCCGCCCTTTACCGAGGCGACCACCAGGCCGCTCACGAGGCGGCTGCTCTCGGAGCAGGCCGGATCGACACCCACCAGGTCGACGTGGCTCGCCCGGACGAGGTACGTGACGTGTGCGAACGGCTCCTGGCCGAGCACGGCGCTCCCGAGGTGCTGGTGAACAACGCCGGCATCAACCGGGACCGGCCGTTCCTGGAACTCAGTGATCAGGACTGGGACCAGGTCGTTGCCACCAACCTGTCCGGACCGTTCCGCCTGACCCGGGCCCTCGCCCCGGCGATGGTGGCGGCGGGCCGGGGCACGATCGTCAACGTCGGTGCGACCACGGGCATCCGCCCGCGGGCCAACGGGGTGAACTACTGCGCCAGCAAAGCGGGACTCCTGCACTTCACCCGCTGCCTGGCGCTGGAGCTCGCGCCCGCGATCCGGGTCAATTCGCTCATTCCCGGGTTCACCGACACTCCTGAGGTGGTCGAGCGGTACGGCTTGGAAGACCCCGCCCGGCGGGCCCGGGTGCTCGCGCAGATCCCGTTGCGCTCCATAGGCACCGTCGAGCACGTCGCCGATTCCCTGGAGTTTCTCGTCGGCCGATCGGGCCGCTATGTGACGGGGCAGCAACTGGTCGTCGACGGCGGCAATTTCATGGGCTGAGCGCCCCGCCGCTCGCGCCCGGTCCGCACCGATCACGTCGGCACCGATCACGCCCCGCGCCGATACACACCGTCATACGGAGGAAACCCATGCATCTCAGTGAAGAACAGATCGCCCGGTACCGCGAGGACGGATTCCTCCTCGTGGAGTCCGCCCTGGACGAGCGGGAGGTGGATCGGCTGCGAGCCGCGTTCCTGCGCGATTGTGACGTCCGCGGCCCGCAGGTGATCAGGGAGGAGTCCCGCGACGAGGTGCGCGCGGTGTACGCCTCGCACCAGCGGCAGCCCGAGTACGCCGGGCTGATCCGGGACCCTAGGGTGCTCGGGCCGGTGCGGCAGCTCCTCACGGACGACGTCTACGTCTACCAGTTCAAGATCAACGCCAAGCCGGCGTTCGGCGGCGAGAAGTGGTCCTGGCACCAGGATTACGTCGCCTGGCGCATCGCAGACCGGTTGCCTGCCCCGCTCCAGGTCAACGTCGGGGTCTTCCTCGACGCGGTCGACGAATTCAACGGCCCCGTCATCTTCCTGCCCGGCTCGCACCGCTCCGGCCTGGTGCGCGACAGCCGTGCTGCCGAGGCCAAGTCCGCGCAGCACCTGGACCCGGACGACATCGCACTCACCCCCGACCAGCTCTCCGTCCTGGTCGCCGGGCGCGGCATGGTCAGTCCCAAGGGCCCGGCCGGATCCCTCGTCTTCTTCTCACCCGAGATCGTGCACGGCTCCGCACCCAACATGTCGCCCTTCCCGCGCCGCCTGCTCATCGCCACCTACAACGACACCGCCAACCTGCCGAGCTACCCCGGTGAACCGCGGCCCGACTACGTCGTGTGCCGCGACACCGAGCCGCTGCGGACCCTCGACGTCCCCTTCCTCGACGCCCTCGAAGGGGTGCCGGCGTGATGCGCGCAAAGGCCGTCGTCCTGGAGGAGTTCGGCCGGCCGCCGGCCCTGCGGGAGTACGAAGTCCCGCCCGCCCCGGCCGGGGGAATGCTCGTCGCCTGCCGCCACGGCGGCATCTGCGGCACCGACCTGCACCTCCAGCAGGGCCATCTGCCGATCCCCACCCCGCTGGTCCTGGGCCACGAGGGCCTGGGCACGGTCCACGAGCTGGGCCGGGGCGCCCCCGCTCACGACGCCACCGGGGCCGCGCTGCACACCGGCGACACCGTGATGTGGGCCTCCTCGATCGCCTGCGGCACCTGTGTGGCGTGCCGGCTGCACCGGGAACCGACCCTCTGCGAGAACCGCCGCACCTACGGGGTGAACCGCTCCACCGCCGACGGCCCCGAGCTTTCCGGCGCTTGGGCCGAGTACATCGTGCTCCAGCCCGGTACCACCGTCGTGAAGCTTGACGACGCCATCGACCCGCTCGCAGCCATGTCCCTGGCCTGCGCGGGGCCGACCGTCGTGCACGCCCTCTACGAGCGGCGGCCGGTCCGCCTCGGTGAGACGGTCGTGGTCCAGGGCAGCGGCCCGGTGGGCCTGGCGGCCGCCGCGTTCGCGCGGCTCGCCGGGGCCGCGAAGGTCATCGTCGTAGGGGGTCCCGACAGCCGCCTGGCCCTCGCGGCCGCCGCCGGCATCGGCGACGTACACATCGACATCACCGCGCCCGGCGGCAGTGCGGCCGTCCGGGACCGGGTCCTCGCAGAGACGGGGGGCGCCGGAGCCGACCTCGTCATCGAGTGCGCGGGTGTGCCCGCCGCCGTCGCCCAGGGCCTCACCCTCGCCCGCCGCGGCGGCTCCTACCTGGTCATCGGCCAGTACACGGATGCCGGTGACACCCTGCTCAACCCGCACCAGATCGTGCACCGGCAGCTCGACGTCGTCGGATCCTGGGCGTTCACCGGGGCGCACCTCGTCGAGTACGTACGCCTGTTGCCCGCCCTCACAGCGCGCTTCGACCTGGGCAGCCTGGTGTCGTCCTACTCGCTGGACGACCACGAGGCAGCGCTCGCCGCGGTGGCGGACGGTTCGGTGATGAAGGCGGTACTCACGAACCGGTAGGTGGGCGTGGGGTGATACGCGGGAGGAGCCGCCGGATGGTATCCGGCGGCTCCTCCCGCGTCAGCGCGATCAGTGGCCGGCTGCCACCGGCACGGCGTCGGCCCCGTCCGTCCCGGCGCCACCGGGCTGGGAACTGCCGTTCTGCTGCCTGGCGTCGATGAGGAGGAAGGCGGCGACCGCGGCCACGACGAGGATGCCGACCGCCCACCAGATCGCGGTGGCGTAGCCGTGCACCGCGGCCTCGTTCGCGAGCCGGGCCGCGTCCGCGCCGGAACGGGCGTGGGAGGCGAGCCAGTCGGTGGTCGCGCCGGCCGCGATGGTGTTCAGCAGGGCGGTGCCGATGGAGCCGCCGACCTGCTGGGAGGTGCTGACCATGGCAGAGGCCACGCCGGCGTCCTGTGGCTGCACGCTGCGGGTGGCCAGGCTCATCGCCGGCATGAAGGCCGTACCCATTCCCAGGCCGAGGAGCACCTGCGCGGGCAGCACCAGGCCCACGTACGAACTGTCGACCTCGATCTGGGTGAGCAGCGCGATGCCGAGGGCCGACGTCAGGAAGCCGGGCCCCATCAGCAGGCGCGGCGGCAGCCGGGTCATCAGACGGGTACCGATCTGCGTCGATCCGATCACCATCCCCACCACCATGGGCAGGAAGGCGAATCCGGCGACGACCGGCGTGTACCCCTTCACGATCTGCAGGTAGTAGGTGAGGAACAGGAAGAGGCCGAACATGCCGATGACGGACAGGCCCAGCGAGAGGTAGATTCCGCCCCGGTTGCGTTCGGTCACCACCCGGAGCGGTAGCAGGGGGGCCGTGACCCGCCGCTCGACGAAGAGGAACGTTCCGAGCAGGGCCACCGAGGCGAAGAAGAAGCCGAGGGTGACGGGGGCGGTCCAGCCGTCGGACTCGGCGCGGGTGAACCCGTACACCAGGGACAGCAGGCCGGTGGTGGCGAGGACGACACCGGGGAGGTCCAGGCGGGCGCCGTTGCGGGCGCCGGCCGGCTCACGGACCACGGTGACTGCGCCGACCACGGCCGCGACGGCGAACGGGATGTTGACGAAGAGCGCCCAGCGCCAGTTCAGGTACTCGGTCAGCACCCCGCCCATGATCAGGCCGACGGCACCGCCCGCACCGGAGATCGCGCCGTAGATCCCGAACGCCTTCGCCCGTTCCCTGGCCTCGGTGAAGGTGACCGCGAGCAACGACAGCGCGGCGGGCGCGAGCAGCGCGCCGAAGACGCCTTGCAGGGCGCGGGCGGCGAGTAGCATCCCGGGACTGACCGCCAGGCCGCCCAGCGCGGACGCGCCCGCGAAGCCGAGCAGTCCGATGATGAAGGCACGTCTGCGGCCGGTCAGGTCGGCGATGCGGCCGCCGAAGAGCAGCAGGCTGCCGAAGGCCAGCGAATAGGCGGTGATCACCCACTGGCGGTTGCCGTCGGAGATGCCCAGGTCGTGCTGGGCCGAGGGCAGGGCGATGTTCACGATGGTCGTGTCGAGCACGACCATCAACTGGGCGATGCCGATGAATATCAGCGCTTTCCAGCGCCGCGGGTCCGACTGGGCGGTTGCGTGCATCACGTCTCTCAGTTGACGTTCAGGGCGCCTGTTCAAGGCAGGGCAGCAGGGTGGGCAGCAGTACGGCGAGTACCTCGACGGCGGCGCCCAGTGCTTCCTCGCCGCCGGCTCCGCCTGCGGCGGTCCGGGCGAGAATGCCCTCTCGGGAGGCCAGCAGGAACACGGCGAGGCTCTGTGCGCCGACGCGCGTTCCGGTGCGCTCCAGCAGGGCGGCGAGGGCCCCGGTGACAGCCCTGTCGTGTTCGTGCAGCCGCATGCTGAGCTCCGGGGTGCGGGCCGCGTCGAGCCGGAACTCCAGGAACAGCAGGATCCAGCCCCGTTCGTCCGGATCGACTGCCAGGAGCAGTTCCCCGATCCGGCGTGCCGCCCCCGGCGCCGGATCCCGCAGCAGTCCTTCCAACTGATCGAGCCGGTGCGCGGAGTGGCGGTCGAACAGGGCGAGGACGAGGTCCTGCTTGCTCTCGAAGTTGGAGTAGAAGGCCCCCCGGGTGTACCCGGCCGCCGCGCACATGTCCTCGATGCTGGTCTTCGCGTAACCCTGTTCGACCAGCACCCGCCCAGCGGCGTCGAGCAGCCGCTCACGCGTGTGCACCCGCCGCCGGGGCGGCCGTCCGGAATCGGCGGCAGCAGTCTTCGATGGAGCCATGCCAGAACGATACAACAGTGTATTGAATGCACCGTGTATCGAACCGGTCGAGCTACGGGACCGGGTCCGTCGGCGCGCGGGTCAGGCCGGTGGGGGTCTCCGGCCGGCGGTGGTGCCCGGGCGGTGCCCCGTCAGTGGCCGGGCGAGAGTTCGCCGCTGAGCGTTCCGTGCAGGCGGGCGGTGCGCCCGTTCGGGCCGGTGATCTCCACGGCCTTGCCGCGCCGGCGGTACTTGGCCTCGACGGCGTCGAGGGCGGCGACGGGCGAGGCGTCCCAGACGTGGGCGGACGACAGGTCGATCATGCGATCAGGTAGCCGAGGCCGTGCTCCCGGTTGGGCGGAGCGATCACGAGCGCGACGGCGCGCCGGTCGCGGCCGAGATCATGGCCGGGTCGACCCCCGCGATGATCGAGAAGGAGAGCGCCTCGGGGATCAGCGCCAGCGCGACCACCAGGCCGCCGAGCACCTCGGTCCGGAACACGGTCGGAGACATCCGGGCGGCCCGCCCCGGCCGCCCCGGACCGCCGGGCGCACGGGCGCGGAGACGGGGGAGGAAGGCAAAACGGCACGGACCTCGGGCCCGGGCACACCCCAACCGGCGGGCGGGCGCGCGGAAAAGACGCGGAGACGCAGGAAGGGCCTGATCCGTCATGCGGATCAAGCCCTTCCTGCTTACGAAGTCGGGGTGGCGGGATTTGAACCCACGACCTCTTCGTCCCGAACGAAGCGCGCTGCCAAGCTGCGCTACACCCCGATCGTCACCTGTGCAGCGTGTGCTGTCCTGGCGACATCGATTACTTTAGCGGACCGTCGGCCGGAGACGAAATCCGGTTTTCGCGGGGCGCCCGCGGGCCGGTCAGCCGGGCTGGGCGGGGGTCAGCGTCAGGAGGGTGGCCTCCGGCGGGCAGGCGAAGCGGACCGGGGTGAAGCGGTTGGTGCCGCAGCCCGCCGAGACGTGCAGGTACGACCGGTTGCCGTTCGCCGTGTGCGTGGACAGGCCCTTGACCCGGTCGGTGTCCAGGTCGCAGTTGGTCACCAGGGCCCCGTAGAAGGGGATGCACAGCTGCCCGCCGTGCGTGTGACCGGCCAGGATCAGCGGGTAGCGGTCGGCGGTGAAGGCTTCGAGGACGCGCAGGTACGGGGCGTGCACCACCGCCATCGAGAAGTCGGCGTCCGCCTCCGGGCCGCCCGCGACCATCGCGTAGCGGTCCCGCTTGATGTGCGGGTCGTCCAGGCCGGTGAAGGCGAGCTCCAGCCCGTCCAGCTTCATCCGGGCCCGCGTGTTGGTCAGGTTCAGCCAGCCGGCCGCGTCGAAGGCGTCGCGCAACTCCTCCCACGGGTTGTGCACGGCGCCGACGACCGGCTTGTTGCCGTTCAGCCCGTGCCGGCCCTGCGCCTTCTCGATCAGGTAGCGACCGGGGTTGCGCAGCCGCGGCCCGTAGTAGTCGTTCGAACCGAAGACGTACACACCGGGGAAGGACATCAGCGGACCCAGGGCGTCCAGCACCTCCGGCACGCCCTCCGTGTCGGAGAGGTTGTCGCCCGTGTTCACCACGAAGTCCGGGCGCAGCCCTGCGAGCGACTGGAGCCAGGCGCGCTTCTTGCGCTGCCCGCCGACCATGTGGATGTCCGACACCTGCAGTATCCGCAGGGGCCGCATTCCGGCGGGGAGGACGGGGACCGTCACCCGGCGCAGCCGGAACGACCGCGCCTCGAATCCGGCCGCATAGGCCACACCCGCGGCCCCCACCGCCGCGATCCCGGCGGTGACCTTCAGGGGTACTCCGTAACGCGCACGCATGCCCCCATCGTCGCACCCCGTGTCACCCCTACGGAAAACCGGCGGGCGCCGACGCCGCCGCACCTGGCAGACTCGGTGCATGACCACGCTCAAGGCCAAGCTCCAGGAAGACCTCACCGCTGCCATCAAGGCGCGCGACGAGCTCAGCTCGTCCACGCTGCGACTGACCCTCGCCGCCATCACCAAGGAGGAGGTCGCGGGCAAGGAAGCGCGTGTCCTCTCCGACGACGAAGTCCTCAAGGTGATCGCCAAGGAGGCGAAGAAGCGCCGCGAGGCCGCGGAGGCGTTCAGCCAGGGTGGTCGGGCCGAGTCGGCGGCGCGGGAGCTCGCGGAGGGTGAGTTCCTCGACCAGTACCTGCCCAAGCAGCTCACGGACGAGGAGCTCGGCGAGATCGTGGCGCAGGCCGTCGCGGAGGCGAAGGCGGCCGGGGCCGAGGGGCCGCGGGCCATGGGCGCCGTCATGAAGATCGTGAACCCGAAGGTCGCCGGGCTGGCGGACGGCGGCCGCGTCGCCGCGGCCGTCAAGCAGCGGCTGTCCTAGGCGGGCCCGCCTACCAGGCCTACCTGGCCGAGCAGGCGTACATGCGTACATGAGGGAGGCCCGCGCCGGATCATCCGGCGCGGGCCTCCCTCATACAGGGCCTCGTACTAAGGGGCTACTGGACGTCGCCGCCGATCGTGCCCGGCGGGATGGGCAGCCCGGGGAAGGGGTCGACGGGAACGTCGCCGCCGGTTCCGGCGATCGTCGCCCCGCCCGGATCGCCGTCGCCCGGCTTGCCGTCCCGTCCGGGCTTGCCCGGCTTCCCCGGCTTGGCCGGCTTCGCCGGGGTGGGGCTGGCCGGCCGGTTGCCGCGGGCGCCCCCGGACGGGGAGGCGGTGTCGGCGATGAACAGCGTCGAGAAGCTCTGGTTCTCCCGGCCCGCCAGCGCGCCCGTCACCGCCTGCTTCCAGATCGGGCCGGGCAGCCCGCCACCGTAGACCTTGTCGTAGAACTCGCCGCCGATGGTGATGTTCTCCATCGACACCTGCTTGAGGCCCGCGGAGCCCACCCAGGTCGCGCCGGCCATGTTCGGGGTGTACCCGACGAACCAGGCGTTGTAGCGGTTCTCGGTGGTACCCGTCTTGCCCGCGCTCTGCCGGTCGGTGAGACCCGCCTGGGCGCCCGTACCGGAGTCGACCACGCCGAGCAGCAGGGTGTTGATGGTGTCGGCCGTCTTCTCCGACATCACCCGCTCGCACTGCGACTTGGGGACGGAGAGCGCCTTGCCGTGCGCGTCGGTGATCGACTCGATGGCGATCGGGGTGCAGCGCACGCCCCGGTTGGCGAAGGTCGCGTAGGCGTTGGCCATGGTCAGCGGGGACATGCCCTGGGTGCCGAGCGCGATGGCCGGGACCTCCGGCAGCTTGGCGCCGTCGGCCGGGACGACGCCGAGCTTGGTGGTCATCTCGGTGACCGGGCACAGCCCGATGTCGCTGATCATCTCGACGAAGTAGGTGTTGACCGACTTGGCCATCGCCTCCCTCATTCCGTACGGCCCGACCTCGGACTCCGACTCGTTCTCCACCCGGTCCTTGGGCTTGCTGTCGTTGACCCACGGCTTGTCGCCGCAGGTCTGCACGCCGCTCGGGTACTCCATGTCGTGCGGGGAGGCGTACATCTTGGTGGGCGGCATGCCCTGCTCGATGGCCGCGGCCGCGACGAACGGCTTGAAGGTGGAGCCGGTCGGGAAGCCGAAGTTGGAGCCGCCCATCCGCTTGTCGACGGAGTAGTTGATCTGCGTCTCGTCCTTGCCGAAGCCGTACGGCTTGGACTGCCCCATGCCGAGCACCCGGCCGGTGCCGGGCTGTACCAGGGTGACGGCCGTCGCGACCTTGTCGTCCTGGTGGACGTGGTCCTTGATGGACTCGTTGACCGAGTCCTGCGACTGCGGGTCGAGGGTCGTACGTACGGTCAGGCCGCCGCGGTTCCAGAGCTTGGCGCGCTCCTCGCGGGTCTTGCCGAACACCGGGTCGGTCAGGAACGTGTTGCGCACGTAGTCGCAGAAGAAGCCGGCGCCCTTCACGGCGGTGATGCAGCCGTTCTTGGGCCGGGTCACCTTGAGCGTGACCGGCTTCTCCTTCGCCTCGTCGGCTTCCGCCTGCGAGATGTCCTTCATGTCGGCCATCCGCTGGAGGACGACGTTGCGGCGCTTCATCGCCTCCTGGGAGTCGTTGACCGGGTCGTACCGGGTCGGCGACTGCACCACGCCGGCCAGCAGCGCGGACTCGTCCAGGGTCAGGTCCTTGGCCGGCTTGCTGAAGTAGCGCTGGGACGCGGACTCGATTCCGTACGCCTGCTGGCCGAAGTAGGTGATGTTGAGGTAGTTCTCGAGGATCTTCTTCTTCCCGAGTTCCTCCTCGACCTGGATCGAGTACTTCAGCTCGCGGATCTTCCGCCCGAGGCTCTTCTCCTGCGCCTCGCGCACCTTCGACTCGTCGTCGCCGGCTTCCTCGACGAAGACGTTCTTCACGTACTGCTGAGTGAGCGTGGACGCGCCCTGGGCCGCGCCGCCCTCCTGCGCGTTGCGGTTGACCGCGCGCAGGATGCCCTTGAGGTCGACCGCGCCGTGTTCGTAGAAACGGGAGTCCTCGATGGCGACGATCGCCTTCTGCATGTACGGGGAGATGGCCGTCAGCGGGACGACCTGCCGGTCCCGTGAATAGACGGTGGCGATCAAGCCACCCTCCGCGTCCAGAATCGTGGTGCGCTGGCTCAACGGAGGTGTCTTGAGATTGGCCGGGATCTCGTCGAATCCCTCGACCGTCCCCTTGGCCGCGAGGCCCAGGGCGCCGGCGCCCGGGATCGCGATGCCGGCCAGTACGACTCCGGAGAGAACAGACACCCCGAGGAACTTGGCGGCCTGTTGCGGCCCCGTGAGCCCGCCGCCCGAGCGCTTCTTTCCCATGGAGGGCAGCCTACGTTCTCATTCGCCGGACATGCGCGAATGCCTTGGCCTAAGCTGTCCCCAACTGTCACAGCAGCCCGGCGCGACATCAACCCCTCGGCTTGATTTTCACCCCTGCCGAATGGGATGGACTGATGTCCGAATCCCGCCGTTCACTCGGACGGTGCCCAGCGGTGATTCTCCGATTTCACCCGAATCGCCGGAATGGTCGGGCATGTCGTCGGATCACTCCGTCGGGTGATCTGCCGCTTACCCATAGTCCGTTCGGACCATTCAAGATTGGGCCCGTCGGGGGTGTTGCACTGTGCCCGCCTTCCGTAACGTCCTCAACTGGCAGCGGTGAATATGCCGCTACCGCCGTGGGGGAGCCTCGATTCGGGAGAGGACGGCGCCGGGATGGGCTGGGTTACCGACTGGAGTGCGCAGGCAGCCTGCCGCACTACCGATCCGGATGAACTGTTCGTTCAAGGAGCGGCACAGAACAGGGCCAAGGCGGTGTGTACCGGATGTCCGGTGCGGACCGAGTGCCTGGCCGACGCGCTCGACAACCGTGTCGAGTTCGGAGTATGGGGCGGAATGACCGAGCGGGAGCGTCGCGCGTTGCTGCGCCGGCGTCCCACCGTCACCTCGTGGCGACGGCTGCTCGAAACCGCCCGCACGGAGTACGAGCGCAGTACGGACATCCTCACCATGGATGTCGACGCGGAGATCGACGTTCCGTACGAGACGTACGCGGCAGCCGGGTAAACCGCCCCCAGCCGCACGTACGAACGCCTACGCTCCGGCCGGAACCCCGGTCGCGAGCTGCTCTCCGATGGCCCGCAGCCCGGCGAGGTCGTGCACATCGCCGGGCAGGGCGGCCACCTCGGCCACCGCCACCTCGGGGTGCAGTGAGGTGAAGCGGTCCCGCGTGCGCTGTTCGCGCGCGATCAGCTGCATCCGCTCGGCATGCAGGCGCAGCAGTCCCGCGGTGATCTCGTCCACGTCGGCGTCGACGGCGCTGGGGGAGCCGGTCTCGGGAGTGCCGGTGTCCGCGTCCGAGTCACGAAGTCCAGCTTTCCCGGACTCCTGATCGACAATGCCGGAGTCCTCAAGATTCTCTGCGGCGGCCAACGCCCGTTCCGCGGAGAGCTGTTCGGCGTCACTGCCGTGGACCCGGTTCAGTACCAGGCCGGCCAGCGGCATCCGTTCCGCCGCCAGCCGCTCGACGAAGTACGCCGCCTCGCGCAGGGCGTCCGGCTCGGGCGCGGCGACCACGAGGAAGGCCGTACCCGGGGCCTGGAGCAGCCGGAAAGTGGCGTCCGCGCGGGTGCGGAAGCCGCCGAACATCGTGTCCATGGCGGCCACGAAGGTCTGTACGTCCTTCAGCAGCGAGGCGCCCATCAGCTTGCTCAGCGTGCCGGTCATCAGCGACATGCCGACGTTCAGGAACTTCATCCCGGCCCGCCCGCCGACCTTCGCCGGAGCCATCAGCACCCGGATGAACTTCCCGTCCAGGAAGGACCCCAGCCGCTTCGGCGCGTCGAGGAAGTCCAGCGCGGACCGGCTCGGCGGGGTGTCGACCACGATCAGGTCCCAGTCGTCCCGCGCCCGCAGCTGGCCCAGCTTCTCCATCGCCATGTACTCCTGCGTGCCCGCGAAACCGGCCGACAGGGACTGGTAGAAGGGGTTCGCCAGGATGGCCCGGGCCCGCTCCCCCTCCGCGTGCGCCTCGACGATCTCGTCGAAGGTGCGCTTCATGTCGAGCATCATGGCGTGCAGTTCGCCGCCGTCGCCCGACACCCCCGCGACCTTGCGCGGCGTGTTGTCCAGCGAGGCGATCCCCATCGACTGGGCCAGCCGGCGCGCCGGGTCGATGGTCAGCACGACCACCTTCCGGCCGCGCTCCGCCGCCCGGACGCCGAGTGCCGCCGCGGTGGTGGTCTTGCCGACGCCGCCCGAGCCGCAGCACACGATGATCCGGGTCTTCGGGTCGTCCAGCAGCGCGTCGACCGCCAGTGCGGGCGGAGTGTCCAGGCCCATCTCGTCATCCACCAGCTTCCCGGTCGTCGGCTCGCCCGTCCTCGTGGACCGCTCGGTCATGCGTCGACCGCCTGCTTGCGCAGTTCCGTCGCCAGCTCGTACAGACCGGCCAGGTCCATGCCCGCGCCGAGCAGGGGCAGTTCGTACGTCGGCACGTCCAGCCCCTCCAGTACGGTCCGCTGCTCCCGCTCCAGCCGCACCCGGCCCGCGTGCTCGGCGGCCTGCGCCAGCAGCGGGTCCACCAGCCGCTCGGCCAGGCCGCCGCGGCGCGAGCCGCCCAGACCCGCGCGGGACAGGGCCTTCGCCACATCGGTGCGGCGCTCGCCGGCCGCGGCGCCCAGGGCTTCCTCGTCCAGGTGGTGCGGGCGGACCATGTTCACGACGACCCGGCCCACGGGGAGCCCGGCCGCCTCCAGTTCGGCGATCCCGTCCGCCGTCTCCTGGACCGGCATCTCCTCCAGCAGGGTGACCAGGTGGACGGCCGTCTCCGGGGACTTGAGGACCTTCATGACGGCCTGCGCCTGGTTGTGGATCGGCCCGAACCGGGCGAGCCCGGCCACCTCGTCGTTGACGTTCAGAAAGCGGGTGATCCGCCCGGTCGGCGGCGCGTCCATGACCACGTGGTCGTAGACGTACCGCCCGGCCCTGTCCTTGCGCCGCACCGCCTCGCAGGCCTTGCCGGTCAGCAGGACGTCGCGCAGGCCGGGCGCGATGGTCGTCGCGAAGTCGATCGCGCCGAGCTTCTTGAGCGCCCGGCCGGCCGAGCCGAGCTTGTAGAACATCTGGAGGTAGTCCAGCAGCGCCCGTTCGGCGTCGATGGCGAGCGCGTACACCTCACCGCCGCCGCCCGGCGCGACGGCGATCTTCCGCTCCTCGTACGGGAGCGCCTGCGCACCGAAGAGCTGCGCGATGCCCTGCCTGCCCTCGACCTCCACCAACAGAGTCCGTCCGCCCTCGCGTGCGAGGGCGAGCGCGAGTGCGGCGGCGACCGTGGTCTTGCCGGTGCCGCCCTTGCCGCTGACCACCTGGAGCCTGCTCACAGCGTCCGAGCCTAACGAGTCGGCCGGACGGTTCGTGTTCCGGGCCGGGGAACGAGGCCGCGCGAGGGGCCCGCGCGACAGGCACTACCCTCGCTCCCATGACCAAGAAGTTCGAATACGCGACGGTCCCGCTGCTGGTCCACGCCACCAAGCAGATCCTGGACACCTGGGGCGAGGACGGCTGGGAGCTCGTCCAGGTCGTGCCCGGGCCGAACAACCCCGAGCAGCTCGTGGCCTACATGAAGCGGGAGAAGGCCGCATGAGCGGGACGGTCGAGGCGAAGCTGGCCGAGCTCGGCCTGACCCTGCCGGAGGTCGTGCCGCCGCTGGCCACGTACCAGCCGGCCGTCCGGTCGGGCGTGTACGTGTACACCGCCGGTCAGCTCCCGATGGTCAAGGGCAGCCTGCCGGTCACCGGCAAGGTCGGCGCCGAGGTCTCGGCGGAGCAGGCCAAGGAGCTGGCCGCGACCTGCGCCCTGAACGCCCTGGCCGCCGTCAAGTCGCTGATCGGCGACCTGGACAAGATCGCGCGCGTGGTGAAGGTCGTCGGCTTCGTGGCCTCCGCCCCGGACTTCACCGGCCAGCCGGGCGTGCTGAACGGCGCGAGCGAGCTGCTGGGCGCCGTGCTCGGCGACAAGGGCGTGCACGCCCGCAGCGCGGTCGGCGTGGCGGTACTGCCGCTGGACGCCCCGGTCGAGGTCGAAATCCAGGTCGAACTCACCCCGGACGCCTGACCCCCGGCCCCTGCGGCCCGGCCTCCCGCTCCGCGGGTTCACCGGCGCCGCGGGGCGGTGTCCCGGTCCGAGCCGCGGAGCCGGGGCCGCCTGGCTCCGGCTCCGGCCGCGCGTATCTCTGCTGCTCCGGCGGGATGCCCCGCGCTGCCGCCCGGGCCCTGGCCCTGCGTGCGCGGCCCGGGCTCCGGCCGTGCGGGCGGGTAAGTGCTGCCGCTCCGCCGGGTCCCGGTCCCCGGGTCCCCGCTCCGGCCCCGGCTCGTGCGCGTCCGGGCTCGGATTCCCCTGCCTGCGGCCTGCGGCCTGCGGCCTGCGGCCTGCGGCCTGCGGCCTGCGGCCTGCGGCCTGCGGCCTGCGGCCTGCGGGCCGGCCAGGAGTTCGCTTCTTCCGGCCCCCGCGGCGGTTCCTGCCGCCGCCCGTCGCGGTCTTCAGGCTCAGCTCGCGTGGGGCGCGTCGCTATACCGCTCCGGCGGACCCGCGCTGCGGCCCCGGCCCCGGCCCTGGTGCCGTGTGCGCGCCCCTGGACCGTTCCCCCCCAGGCAGCCGTCCGGCCTCCGCCCCGTGCCGGCGATGGCCTCGCGGGCACCAGCCCCTGTGCGCGCCCCTGGACCGTTCCCCCCCCGGGCGCCCGTCCGGCCTCCGGCCCGGGCCGGCGATGGCCTCGCGGGCACCAGCGCTGTGGGGCTGCGGAGGCGAGGGACGCGGGTCAGCGGCCCCGCTGCCCGCTCCCGCCCCCGGGCTGCCGTGCCGGCGCCGGCCCCGGTCCGGGCGCGCCCCGGACCGGATCTCCGGGCCGCCCCAGAGCCTGCCCAGGTCTCCGGGGCCGCCCTCCGGCCCGGGCCGGGGAACGGCTGTCGCTCCAGCCCCCGGCTGCCGCGTCGGACCCGGTCCGCGGCCGTGCGCGTCCCGGCTTCGCTCACGGCCCCGCCGGCGGTTCCTTCCGCCGGTTCCGCCCCTGCCGGCCCGCCGTTGCGGGCTCCGGGCGCGGCCGCGCGCGGGTGCACCGCTCCGGCGGGGGTACCCGGGCCCGGGTCCGGCCGCCCCCGCGGTGGTCCGGGCAGGGGTGGCGGGGTGGGGGCACTCGAACATCGGGGCGGATGGCCGTAGCATCCGGCCATGCCCAACGGTGAGCAGGGACAGCAGCAGCCGCAACCGCACGGGACCGCCCCCGCCGGCGGCCAGTGGTACCCCCCGGAGTGGCCCGACCGGATCCGCGCGCTCGCGGACGGTTCCCTCACCCCCGTCGAACCCAGACGCGCCGCCACCGTGCTGTTGCTGCGGGACACCGACGCGGGTCCCGCCGTGCACATGCTGCGCCGCCGCACCTCCATGGCCTTCGCGGGAGGCGCCTACGCCTACCCCGGCGGCGGGGTCGACCCCCGTGACGAGGACCACCGCATCGGCTGGGCGGGACCGTCCCTCGCGCACTGGTCGGACCGGCTCGGCACGGACCCCCGTAGCGCCCAGGCCATCGTCTGCGGAGCCGTCCGCGAGACCTTCGAGGAAGCCGGCGTCCTGCTCGCCGGCGAAGCCCCCGACACCGTCGTCGGCGACACCACCGGCGACGACTGGGAGGCCGACCGGCTGGCCCTCGTAGCCCGGGAACTGTCGTTCGCCGAGTTCCTCGACCGCCGCGGGCTGCTGCTGCGCTCGGACCTGCTCGGGGCCTGGGCCCGCTGGATCACCCCCGCGTTCGAACCCCGCCGCTACGACACCTGGTTCTTCGTCGCCGCCCTCCCGGAGGGCCAGCGCACCCGCAACGCCTCCACCGAGGCCGACCGGACCGTGTGGATCCGCCCCGCGGAGGCGGCCGCCGGGTACGACAAGGGCGAGCTGCTGATGATGCCGCCCACCATCTCCACGCTGCGGTCCCTGGAACCGTACGAGAGCGCCGCCCACGCCCTGGCCGGGGCCGCACACCAGGACCTGGCCCCGGTCCTCGCCGAGGCCGCCCTGGAGGACGGGGATGTGGTGCTCAGCTGGCCGGGGCACGATGAGTTCACCAAGCGCGTCCGGCTCGGACGCCCCGGAGGTGCCACCGCATGACCGACGCCGCTGCCCTGCCCGGCCAGCCCCGAGGAGTGGTCTCCTCCGGGCCCGCCACCGCCCGCGCGGTCAACGTCCTGGCCCCCAACGCCTCCGCCATGACCCTGGACGGCACCAACACCTGGCTGGTCTCCGAGCCCGGCTCCGATCTGGCCGTCGTCATCGACCCGGGCCCGCTGGACGAGGGGCACCTGCGGGCGGTCATCCGTACCGCCGAGGAGGCCGGCAAGCGGGTCGCCCTGACCCTCCTCACGCACGGCCACCCCGACCACGCGGAGGGCGCCGGCCGCTTCGCCGAGCTCACCGGCACCAAGGTGCGCGCCCTGGACCCGGCGCTGCGCCTGGGCGACGAGGGCCTGTCCGCGGGCCAGGGCGTCCACGTCGGCGGCCTGGAGCTGCGCGTGGTCCCGACGCCGGGGCACACCTCCGACTCGCTCTCCTTCCACCTGCCCGCCGACCGGGCCGTGCTGACCGGCGACACCATCCTCGGGCGCGGTACGACCGTCGTCGCGCACCCCGACGGCCGGCTCGGCGACTACCTGGACTCCCTGCGCCGGCTGCGCTCCCTCACCGTTGACGACGGGGTCCACACGGTGCTGCCGGGGCACGGTCCGGTCCTGGACGACGCGCAGGGCGCCGTCGAGTTCTACCTGGCCCACCGCGCCCACCGGCTGGCCCAGGTCGAGACCGCCGTGGAGAACGGTTTCCTCACCCCGGAGGCCGTCGTCGCGTACGTCTACGCCGAGGTCGACCGGTCGCTCTGGCCGATCGCGGAATGGTCCGTTCGGGCCCAGCTGGAGTACCTTCGCGAGCACGGGCTGATTCCGGGGGGACCTGAATGACCACGCTGTTCTTGTTGCTCGCGCTGATCGTCACGGCCGCCTGGATCACCTCTGCGGTGACCCTCCGCGCGAAGGCCCTGGAACGCCGGGCGGACCGTCTGGAGCGGCGCCTGGGCCTGGTCCTGGAGCACTTCGGCATCGACGAGCCGGAGCCGGCCGGGATGGACGAGGTACGGGCCCTGGCCCGCGACGGCCGCCCCGTCGCGGCCATCCGCGCCCACCGCCGCGCCACCGGCTCGGACCTCCTGGAGGCCAAGCGCGCGGTCGAGGCGCTCACCGACAGGCCCTGATCACCCGCCCCAGGCCCCCTGACCGCCCGCTCCTGGCCGGAAACGACGGAAGGGCCCTACCTCTGGGGGCAGGACCCTTCCGCACCGGCCTGTGGTGGCGCCGCGGCGTCAGCGCGAGCGCTTCGCCAGCCGCTCCACGTCCAGCAGGATCACCGCACGGGCCTCCAGCCGCAGCCAGCCGCGGCCCGCGAAGTCGGCCAGCGCCTTGTTCACGGTCTCGCGGGAGGCGCCGACGAGCTGGGCCAGCTCCTCCTGCGTGAGGTCGTGCACGACGTGGATGCCCTCCTCCGACTGCACGCCGAAGCGGCGCGACAGGTCCAGGAGGGCGCGGGCCACACGGCCCGGAACGTCGGAGAAGACCAGGTCGGACATCTGGTCGTTGGTCTTGCGCAGGCGCCGCGCCACGGCGCGCAGCAGCGCGGTCGCGACCTCGGGCCGGGCGTTCAGCCAGGGCTGGAGGTCGCCGTGGCCCAGACCCAGCAGCTTGACCTCGGTCAGCGCGGTCGCCGTGGCGGTGCGCGGACCCGGGTCGAACAGCGACAGCTCGCCGATCAGCTCGCCGGGACCGAGGACGGCCAGCATGTTCTCGCGGCCGTCGGGGGAGGTGCGGTGCAGCTTCACCTTGCCCTCGGTGACCACGTAGAGCCGGTCACCGGGGTCGCCCTCGTGGAACAGGGCGTCACCGCGTGCGAGGGTCACCTCGCCCATGGAGGCGCGGAGCTCCGCGGCCTGCTCGTCATCGAGCGCCGCGAAGAGCGGGGCGCGCCGCAGAACGTCGTCCACGAGTCTCTCTCCTATGTCGACCGGCTCAGGGGACCGCTCCCCATTTTGCCGGACGGCTGAAACAGTGCGATCAATCACAAGGATGCCGGACGCGCGGGCGTGCTGTGCGGCGAGAGCCCCATCGGGGTGGTGTTACCTGAGGTCCGGGCGGGTGTCAGCGGCCGGCCTTAGGCTGGCCGGGTGTCCAATAAGCCGGTGAGAGCACAGGCCATGGGGTCCGCAGGAGTGACGGCGGCCCAGAATTCAGCCGTGGGCGAACACGCCCCCGGGAGGTCGTCCTCGGCGGCTCCGCCGGGCCCCGAGGGCAAAGGTTCGACCAAGAAACCCGCATCCGGGCGGGCCGCGAAGCAGCCGAAGGCGGCACCGGCCAAGAACGGCACCCGCGCGGGGAGCGCCGAGCCCAGTACCCCCAAGCCCGCTACCGCCAAGCCCGGCACCGCCAAGCCCGGCACCCCCGCCCGGTCCCCGAAGCCGGAATCCCGCCTCGCGATGATCCGCAGGGCCCGCCGGACCAACCGGGAACTGGCCGAGGTCTACCCGTACGCCCACCCGGAGCTGGATTTCCGCAACCCGTTCGAGCTCCTGGTGGCCACCGTCCTGTCCGCGCAGACCACCGATCTGCGCGTGAACCAGACGACCCCGGCCCTGTTCGCCGCCTACCCGAGCCCCGAGGCCATGGCCGCGGCCGCCCCGGAGCAGTTGGAGGAGCTGATCCGGCCGACCGGGTTCTTCCGGGCGAAGGCCAGGTCCCTGCTCGGCCTCTCGCAGGCCCTGTGCGAGAACTTCGGCGGCGAGGTGCCGGGCCGGATCGAGGACCTCGTGACGCTGCCGGGCGTGGGCCGCAAGACGGCCAACGTGGTGCTCGGGAACGCCTTCGGTGTCCCGGGGATCACCGTCGACACCCACTTCGGGCGGCTGGTGCGCCGCTTCAAGTGGACCGAGCAGGAGGATCCGGAGAAGGTCGAGGAGGAGATCTGCGCGATCTTCCCCAAGAGCGAGTGGACGATGCTCTCCCACCGCGTCGTCTTCCACGGCCGCCGGATCTGCCACGCCCGCAAGCCCGCCTGCGGTGCCTGCCCGATCGCCCCGCTCTGCCCGTCGTACGGGGAGGGTGAGACCGATCCCGAGAAGGCGCGGAAGCTGCTCAAGTACGAGAAGGGCGGCCAGCCGGGCCAGCGGCTGAGCCCGCCGCCGGACTACCCGGGCCTGCCCGCCCCGCCCTTGGGCGCCCCGGCGCCCTGAGGACGGGGCCCGCGCGGCTCGCCGAGGAACGAAACCGGCGCCGGGCCGCGTTGAGCGGGTGTCGCCGTCGCCGGGGTGGACACGGATCCAGGAGCAGGGGTGCCTATGACGCGGGGTACGAGGGACGAGAGCGTGACGGGCGTGCCGCTGGGCGCGCCGGGGGCCCAGGGCGGTGAGCCGTACGTCGGCCCGCGCGGCGGCGTGCCCCTGAGCACCCGGGGGCTGCCCGGCTGGCTGGATCCGGTGGTCGAGGCCGTGCGTACGGTGCGGCCCCACCAGCTGAGCCGGTTCCTGCCCCCCGAGGACGGGCGGGGCCGCCAGTCCGCCGTGCTGATCCTCTTCGGCGAGGGTCCCCAGGGCCCGGAGCTGCTGCTCCAGGAACGTGCGGGGAGCCTGCGCTCGCATGCGGGCCAGCCGTCCTTCCCGGGCGGCGCCCTCGACCCCGAGGACGGCGACCCGCAGACCACGGGGCCGCTGCGGGCCGCCCTGCGGGAGGCCGAGGAGGAGACCGGCCTCGATCCCGCCGGGGTCCAGCTCTTCGGGGCGCTGCCCCGCCTCTACATCCCGGTCAGCGAGTTCGTCGTGACCCCGGTGCTCGGCTGGTGGCGGGTCCCGACCCCGGTCGGCGCCGTGGATCCGGCGGAGACGGCCCGGGTCTTCACGGTGCCGGTGGCGGATCTCGCGGATCCCGCGCACCGCGTGACAGCGGTGCATCCGAGCGGCCATCTGGGCCCCGCTTTCACCGTCGAATCGGCTCTGGTCTGGGGTTTCACCGCGGGGGTGATCGACCGGCTGCTCCACTTCGCGGGATGGGAGCGGGAGTGGGACCGATCACGTGAGGTCACGATCGACTGGCGCGCATGAGACGGTGGCCCACGTGAACGTGCTGGACATCCTGTTGCTGGTCGCCGCCGTGTGGTTCGCGATCGTGGGCTACCGCCAGGGCTTCGTCGTCGGCATCATGTCGGTGATCGGCTTCCTCGGCGGTGGTCTCATCGCCGTGTCGCTGCTGCCTCTGATCTGGGACCGGGTCACGGACAACGGCACCCAGGTCTCCACCACCGTCGTGGTGATCGCCGTCGTCGTGATCATCATCTGTGCCTCGATCGGCCAGGCCCTCACCACCCATCTGGGCAGCCGGCTCAGACGGCACATCACCTGGTCCCCGGCCCGCGCGGTCGACGCCACGGGCGGGGCGCTGGTGAACGTCGTCGCGATGCTGCTCGTGGCATGGCTGATCGGATCCGCGCTGGCCGGGACCTCACTGCCCACCCTGGGCAAGGAGGTCCGCAACTCCAAGGTGCTCCTCGGGGTGTCGCGGGTGGTGCCGGCGCAGGCGAACACCTGGTTCTCGGATTTCAGTTCGACCTTGGCGCAGAACGGTTTCCCGCAGGTGTTCAGCCCGTTCTCCAACGAGCCGATCACCGAGGTGCGGGCGCCCGATCCGGCGCTCGCCCGGAGCGGGGTCGCCGACCTGGCCAAGCGGTCGATCGTGAAGGTCGTCGGCACCGCGCCCAGTTGCAGCAAGGTGCTGGAGGGCACGGGCTTCGTGTTCGCACCCGGCAAGGTGATGACCAACGCGCACGTCGTCGGCGGGGTCGCCGAGCCGACCGTCCAGGTGGGCGGCGAGGGAAAGCTCTATGACGGCAAGGTGGTGCTCTACGACTGGGAGCGCGACATCGCCGTCCTGGACGTGCCCAGGCTGAGGGCGCCCGCGCTGGAGTTCACCGACAAGGACGCGGCGAGCGGCAGCGACGCGATCGTGGCCGGCTTCCCGGAGAACGGCTCGTACGACATCCGTTCGGCGCGCGTCCGCGGCCGGATCAACGCCAGTGGCCCGGACATCTACCACCGCGGCACGGTCCGGCGGGACGTGTACTCCCTGTTCGCGACGGTCCGCCAGGGCAATTCCGGCGGCCCGCTGCTGACGCCCGAGGGCAAGGTGTACGGGGTCGTCTTCGCCAAGTCGCTGGACGACCCCAACACCGGTTACGCCCTGACGGCGGACGAGATCCGCGACGACATCCGGAGCGGGAAGACCGCCGAAGGGCGGGTCGACAGCCAGGGCTGCGCGCTCTAGACGCAGCCCCCGGAGCAGCAGCGGGCCCGGAGGGCTCTACATCCGCGGATGGCGCAGCCGGGCCGAAACCCAGCGGGCCCGGCGGCGCAGGATGCGCGGGATCCCGAGCCGAGGGTCGTGGCCGTCGCGGCCCTCCCCCTCGCGGGTGCCCGGCGCGGCGGCCGAGCGGCGTTCGTGTGCGGTGTCACGGTAGTCGTGCGTCCAGCCCATACTCCGAGCTGTGCCCGGGCCCCAAGGTCGGTAATCCCGTACGGGGCGGCCAATTGGCCTATGCGCCGGGCAATTGAACGACCATCACACGACCGTACGAAGGATCGGCCGACTGCCGGGGCCGGTCCGCTCAGCGGTCCGGTTCGGGGTCCTTGAGCCAGTTCACCAGTTCCGCCGAGAAGGCGGCGGGGTCCTCCTCGTGCGGGAAGTGCCCCAGACCGTCGTACAGCCGCCACCGGTAAGGGGCTTCGACGTACTGCCCGGAACCCGCGGCGCTGCGCGTGCGCATCACCGGATCGAGCGAGCCGTGCAGGTGCAGCGTCGGCACCCGCACCGGACGCTTCATCCGCCGGTTGAACTGGAGCCCGTCGGGCCGGGCCATCGAGCGCATCATCCAGCGGTACGGCTCGATCGAGCAGTGCGCGGTGGACGGGATGCACATCGCGCGCCGGTACACCTCGACGTCGGCGTCCTCGGGCGGCACCGGTCCGGACCAGTCCCGGATCAGCCGGCCCACGAGCGCCCCGTCGTCGGCGACGAGCTGCCGCTCGGGGACGAACGGCCGCTGGAACCCCCAGATGTGCGAACTCGCCCGGGCCTGACCGAAGTCCGCGAGCATCGCCGCGCGCCAGCGGCGCGGGTGCGGCATCGAGGAGACCACCAGCCGGCGGACCAGCTTCGGCCGCATCACGGCCGCCGTCCAGGCGAGGTAGCCGCCCAGGTCGTGCCCGACGAGGGCGGCGTCCGGCTCGCCCAGGGACCGGATGACGCCGGTGATGTCGAGCGCCAGGTTCGCCGGGTCGTAGCCGCGCGGCGTACGGTCGCTGCCGCCCACTCCGCGCAGGTCCATTGCGACGGCGCGGTATCCGGCGTCGGCGAGGGCCGTCAGCTGGTGCCGCCAGGTCCACCAGAACTGCGGGAAACCGTGCAGCAGGAGCACCAACGGCCCGTCACCGAGCTCGGCGACGTGGAACCGCGCCCCGTTGGCGGCGACGTCCCGGTGAGTCACTTCCTTCCCGCCGGGGATGTCGAGCCGTACCGCCGAGGCGGCCGTGGGCGGGGTGCCGGAAGCCGGCGAGGGGGCTGTCATGAGGACGAGCGTGCCACACCCACGGCGTTGTCACTGACCGGGCGGGGGTGCGGCTTGACGGTCCCGACGACGGCCGCGGTCTCCTTCATGGAGGCGATGGACCGCTCCGGCGGCTTGACCTTCTTGAACTTGGAGATGGCCAGCAGCGAGAGCACCCCGGCGAGCAGCAGGAACGCGGCGCCGACGATGAGGAAGGACCAGGCGAGCCCCAGCCCGAGGTTGTGGATCCCGTACGCCGCGGCGAAGCTCAGCACCGGCAGGGAGAAGAGCGCGAACACTCCTGCGATGGAGATCGCGGCGCCGCCGGTGCCCGCGCGCTTGACGTCCTGGCGCAGCTCCGCCTTCGCGAGGGCGATCTCGTCGTGCACCAGGGCGGACATCTCGGCGGTCGCCGAGGCGACCAGCTGGCCGAGTGTGCGCTCGGCTCCCTGCACCCCTTGGTCCAACGCGCTCATCGCTCTCTCCCTATGTCGTCCGTCGGCGACGGCTGTCCTCCGTCAGTTCAGATCATGCCGGACGGTCGCGCTCTGCGCTGGACCCGGCCGCCGCTTCGCCGCCCGAGAGCGTCGCGGCCGCTGCCGCGAGGCGGCGGTGCTCGGCCGCCTTCTCCTCGTGGATCCGCGCCATCCGCAGGTGGTACTCGGGGTTGTCCAGTTCGTAGATGTCCGGGATGCCGTCGTGGTCCTCGTCGCGCTCCTCGGCCTCCGTCAGCGCCCTGTACTTGCGGTCGCGGAGCTTGAGCAGCACGCAAGCGATGACCGCGGCGATGAGCGAGCCGATCAGGACGGCGGCCTTCACCTCGTCGGTGAGGGTCGCGTCGCCCGCGAAGGCGAGTTCGCCGATGAGCAGGGACACGGTGAAGCCGATGCCGGCGAGCGAGGCGACCGCGAAGACGTCCGGCCAGGCGAGGTCCTCGTTCAGTTCGGCCTTGGTGAAGCGGGCGGCCAGCCAGGTGCCGCCGAAGATGCCGATCGTCTTGCCGACGACCAGGCCGAGCACCACGCCGAGGGTCTCCGGCCGGGTGAAGACCTGGGCGATCGCCTCGTCGGAGAGCGACACACCGGCGGAGAGGAGGGCGAAGAGGGGGACGGCCAGGGCCGCTGAGAGGGGGCGTACGAGGTGTTCGACGTGCTCGCCCGGAGAGGTGTGCTCCCCCTCCTTGCGGGTGCAGCGCAGCATCAGGCCCATCGCGACACCGGCGATGGTGGCGTGCACCCCGCTGTTGTACATCAGGCCCCAGATCACCAGGGCGAGCGGGACGTAGACGTACCAGCCCCGGACGCCACCGCGCAGCAGGAACCAGAAGAGCACCAGGCCCGCGACGGCGCCGCCGAGCGCCGGGAAGTTGATGTCGCTGGTGAAGAACACCGCGATGATCAGGATGGCGAAGAGGTCGTCCACCACGGCCAGGGTCAGCAGGAACGCGCGCAGGGCCGACGGCAGCGAGGTGCCGATGACCGCGAGGACCGCGAGCGCGAAGGCGATGTCGGTGGCGGTCGGGACGGCCCAGCCGTCCGTCGAGCCGTCCCCGAGCACGTTGACCAGTACGTAGACCAGCGCGGGCACCGCCATGCCGCAGACGGCGGCGATCACCGGGAGGGCGGCCGCCTTGGGGTCGCGCAGGTCACCCGCGACGAGTTCGCGCTTGAGCTCGATGCCGGCGACGAAGAAGAAGACGGCGAGCAGACCGTCCGCCGCCCAGTGCTGGAGGGAGAGGTCCAGGCCGAGCGCGGCGGGGCCGACGTGGAAGGACCGGACGCTCTCGTAGCTGTCCGCCAGCGGGGGGACGTTGGCCCAGACGAGTGCGGCGATCGCGGCCACCAGGAGGAGCACACCGCCGACGGTCTCGGTCCGCAGGGCGTCGGCGACGTAGCGGCGCTCGGGCAGCGAGAGCCGGCCGAGCAGCTTGCGGTTCTGGTGGTCGGTGGGGCTGGGCGCGGCCACGTGGGGCACCTCCGGGGCGGTTGGACGGCATGGCGAAGCTCGTTGCCGACCAGACTTCCCGGCGCACCCTGGGTGATTCTTTACGTTCTTAATACTTTACAGGCGGTGCGCAAGGGCATATCCGGCGATCTTCACCTTATGCACGAAAGGGCCATCCGGCGCGTCGCGCCGGATGGCCCCCGAGGCCCGGATCGGAGCCGTTCCGCCGGGCTCAGTCCTCGCTGCCGGCGGCCGGCAGCTTGCTCTGGATCAGGTCCATGACCGAGGAGTCGGCGAGCGTGGTGACGTCACCGACCGCCCGGTTCTCCGCCACGTCGCGCAGCAGCCGGCGCATGATCTTGCCGGAGCGGGTCTTCGGCAGCTCCTGCACCGGCAGGATCCGCTTCGGCTTGGCGATCGGGCCGAGCGTGGCACCCACGTGGTCGCGCAGCTCGGCGACCAGGGTCTGCGTCTCGGACGCGCTGCCGCGCAGGATGACGAAGGCGACGATGGCCTGGCCGGTGGTCTCGTCGTTCGCACCGACCACCGCCGCTTCGGCGACCGAGGGGTGGGAGACGAGCGCGGACTCGACCTCGGTGGTCGAGATGTTGTGTCCCGACACCAGCATCACGTCGTCGACGCGGCCGAGCAGCCAGATGTCGCCGTCCTCGTCCTTCTTCGCGCCGTCGCCCGCGAAGTACTTGCCCTCGAAGCGCGACCAGTAGGTGTCGATGAACCGCTGGTCGTCACCCCAGATGGTGCGCAGCATCGACGGCCACGGCTCGGTGAGGACCAGGTAGCCGCCCCCGCCGTCCGGGACCTCGCGGCCCTCGTCGTCCACCACCGTGGCGCCGATCCCGGGCAGCGCGCGCTGCGCCGAGCCCGGCTTCGTCTCGGTGACGCCCGGCAGCGGGGAGATCATCATCGCGCCGGTCTCGGTCTGCCACCAGGTGTCCACGATCGGGCAGCGGTCGCCGCCGATGTGCTTGCGGTACCAGATCCAGGCCTCGGGGTTGATCGGCTCGCCGACCGAGCCGAGCACCCGCAGGCTCGACAGGTCGAACTTCGCGGGGATGTCGTCGCCCCACTTCATGAACGTCCGGATCGCCGTGGGCGCGGTGTAGAGGATGGTGACGCCGTACTTCTGCACGACCTCCCAGAACCGGCCCTGGTGCGGGGTGTCCGGGGTGCCCTCGTACATCACCTGCGTGGCGCCGTTGGCGAGCGGACCGTAGACGATGTACGAGTGCCCGGTCACCCAGCCGATGTCGGCGGTGCACCAGTAGACGTCGGTCTCCGGCTTGAGGTCGAACACCGCCTGGTGGGTGTACGCGGCCTGGGTCAGGTAGCCGCCGGAGGTGTGCAGGATCCCCTTGGGCTTGCCCGTGGTTCCCGAGGTGTACAGGATGAACAGCGGGTGCTCGGCGTCGAAGGCTTGCGGGGCGTGCTCCGCGGACTGGCGTCCGACGATGTCGTGCCACCAGACGTCGCGGCCCTCGGTGAAAGCGGTGTCCTGTCCGGTGCGGCGCACGACGAGCACGTGCTCGACCTGCGGGCACTTGGCGACGGCCTCGTCGATGGCGGGCTTGAGGGCGCTGGGCTTGCCGCGGCGGTAGCCGCCGTCGGCGGTGATGACCAGCTTGGCGTCGGCGTCCTGGATGCGGGAGGCGACGGCGTCGGCGGAGAAACCGCCGAAGACCACCGAGTGGGCGGCGCCGACACGGGCGCACGCGAGCATCGCGACGACGGCCTCGGGGATCATCGGCAGGTACACCGCGACCCGGTCACCGGCCTGCACGCCCAGCTCGGTCAGGGCGTTGGCGGCCTTGGAGACCTCGTCCTTGAGCTCGGCGTAGGTGATCGAGCGGCTGTCGCCGGGCTCACCCTCGAAGTGGAGGGCGACCCGGTCGCCGTTGCCGGCCTCGACGTGCCGGTCCACGCAGTTGTACGCGACGTTCAGCGTGCCGTCCGCGAACCACTTCGCGAAGGGCGGGTTCGTCCAGTCGAGCGTCTCCGTCGGCTCGGTGACCCAGGTCAGCCGCCGGGCCTGCTCGGCCCAGAAGCCCAGCCGGTCCGCCTCGGCCTCCGAGTACGCAGCCGAGGTGACGTTGGCGGCGGCGGCCAGATCGGCGGGCGGTGCGAACCGCCGCTCCTCCTTGAGCAGATTGGCCAGGCTTTCGTTGCTCACGACATCTCCCTTTCCCAGGGTGTCCGTTGTGTCCCCGGGGCATAGCTCATCAGTCAGCGGCCCAGGTGACAAGGGGTAGCCGAAAATTGGTTTAGACCTATAGCACGGCTGAGCCCATGCCAATGACCCCTTCCCGCTGCAGGGTGCGGAAAGGGGCCACTGGGTGGCACGGATACGGGAGGTTATCGGTTCGGGAGCCGCGCTGGCCTCGGCGTGGCCGGTTCCGTACCCCGCCGGGGGCGGGTCAGGCGTGGCCGCCGACGCTGTCGAAGATCCGGCAGTCGAAGAAGTCGTCGCCCTCCGAGAGCAGGTACGCCTGGGCTTCGCCCACGTTGAAGTACATCCCGTGCAGCTCCAGGGTGCCCTCGGCCAGTCGGCGCGCCACCGAGTCGTGCGCCCGCAGGTGCTCCAGCTGCTGGACGACGTTGGTCAGGCACAACTGCTCCACGGCGTCCGCCGGCAGCCGGCCCGCGATCCGGGCCCAGGGGTGGTGCCGGCTCCGCATCCGCTCCAGGCTGGGCTGTCCGTGCCGCAGCCAGCGCCGCAGCGGGGTCATCGGGGTACCCGGGTGCGAGCTCAGCAGGGCCTGCATCGCGCCACAGCCGGAGTGCCCGCACACGGTGATGCTGTCCACCTGGAGTACGTCCACGGCGTACTCGATCGCCGCCGCGACCGAATCGTCCGCGGCTTCCGCACCGGGGAGCGGGACCAGGTTGCCGACGTTGCGCACCGTGAACAGGTCACCCGGACCGCTGGCCGTGATCATGCTGGTCACCAGACGCGAATCGGCGCAGGTGAGGAACAGCTGGGAGGGCTGCTGCCCCTCGCGGGCGAGGCGGGCCAGCTCGTCCCGCACGAGCGGCGCGGTGTCCCGCTGGAAGGCGGTGATCCCGCTGGCCAGTTGACCGGCCCCGCGCCGCCGCGGCTCGGCCGCGGTGGCCGCGGCCGCCGTCGGTCCGGGAAGCGTACGGTCCTCCTCGCTCCCGGCGGCGCGGTGGTCGCAGTGGTTCTTCCAGGGCGTCCAGGGGCGGCAGCAGTGGTGCGCCCCGCGCTGGGCCGGCTCACCGCCTTCGCCCCGGGCGCTCTCGGCGGGCCGGGCCCCGGCCCGGCCCGTCACCTCGACCGAACCGCCGTGCGCGACGTGCGCGTCCTTCCAGTCCTGGAGCGCCTCGTAGGCGGCGTGGTCCATGAACGAGCCGTCCAGCTCGATCACCGCCTGCGCATCGTGCGGGATCTGGTTCAGCACCCGGCTCAGCCGCGGGACGGCGAGGAAGGTCAACTGCCCACGGGCCCAGACCCGGTGCACCCCGTCCAGCTCTTCGACCGTGATCCGGGTCCGGGCGAGCCGGTGCAGGGCGACCGCCACGGCCACCGCGATGCCGACGGTCACCCCCTCCAGGACGCCGCCGAGCACCACGGCCGCGATCGTCGTCGCGTAGACCAGGATCTCCCGGTGCCGGGTGACGGTGCGCACGTGCGTCGCGCTCACCATCTGCACCCCCACCACCATCACCAGCGCGGCGAGCGAGGCGAGCGGGATCAGGTCGAGGACCGGGACCAGCAGCCCGGCGGCAAGCATGATCCACAGCCCGTGCAGCATGGTCGCCCGACGGCTCACGGCCCCGGCCCTGACGTTCGCCGCGCTGCGCACGGCCCCGCCCGCGACGGGCAGCCCGCCCAGCGCTCCGGAAATGACGTTCGCCGCGCCCTGCCCGCGCAGCTCCTTGTCGAGGTCGGCGCGCGGCGGGCGGCTGCCGCTGGTCCGGCCGGTGGCGGTCAGCTTGTCGGTGGCCACGGCGGACAGCAGGGACTCCACACTGCCGACCAGCGTGACCGTCAGGACAGCGGCGACGATGCCGAGCACCGGCCCCTCGGGCAGCTCCGGCAGTGCGTGGCTGCGCCAGGACGGCAGGTCGACCCGCGGCAGGCGCAGCCCCGCCAGGGCGGCGAAGGTGGTGGCCGCGGCGACGGCGGCGAGCGCGGCGGGCACTCTGCGCAGGGCCCGCCCGGTCTGTCCGGGCAGCCGCGGCCAGCCGAGCAGCACGACCAGGGTCAGCACGCTCACGCCGAGCGCCGCGGGGTGCAGATCGGCCAACTGGGCGGGAAGGCCCCGGACGTTGGCGAGGGCGGAGCTCTGCGGGGTGCCGCCGAGCACGATGTGCAGCTGGGCCAGGGCGATGGTCACCCCGATGCCCGCGAGCATGCCGTGCACGATGGCCGGGCTCACCATGAGCGCCGACCGGGCGGTGCGCAGGAACGCGAGCCCGAGCTGGCAGCAACCGGCGAGGACGGTGATGGCGCAGGTGGTGCGCCACCCGTAGCGCTGGATCAACTCGGCGGTGACCACGGTCAGTCCGGTGGCCGCCCCGCTCACCAGGAGCGGCGCACCGCCGAGCCGCCCGGCCACGATTCCGCCGGCCGCCGCGGCCACCAGCCCGGCCTGGAGCGGGGCGCCGGTGGCCAGCGCGATGCCGAGGGAAAGGGGCAGGGCGATCAGGAAGACGGCGACGGAGGCGGACAGATCTGCGGACAGGCTTGCCGGCAGGCCTTTGCCGGGCCGGCTGCCTGGGTGGCGGGTGGCGGTGGAACTGGTGGCGGAGGTGGCTGTCATGGGTTCCCGTCTCCTCTGAGGAGGGATGAAGCGGCGGGAGTCAATACTCGGTAAATGGATGGTAATGGAGAGTAAAGAGAGATGGGAGGGAATGGGGGCAAACGGGCTAGGAATTAACCCTCAAGAGTGATTAAGCATTTTGTCCGGCTTGTCACATCTTCTTCAAAGCAGACCGCGTGGGACGGTGCGCCCGGAAGTCCCACGAGGGAACTGCGAGGGAGAGGTGTGCGGATGATCGCCGCTACGAAGAAGATCGCCGGCGGCCTGGTCGCCACGGTCCTGGTACTGGGAGCCTCCGGGTGCGGAAGCTCGGAACCCGCCAAACCCCCTGCTCTCGGGGGCCCGAACGCCAAGAAGGGCCCCGGCGCCCCGGAGGCCGCCCCGGGCAGCGTCAACCGGCTCATCGGCGACGGCTCGACCTCGTACACCGGCCGCCAGCCGAACGTACAGCAGCCCGAGAAGCTGAAGCCCGGGGAAAAGCCCCCGCAGTTCGTCGTCTTCTCCTGGGACGGCGCGGGCGAGGACAGTCAGAAGCTCTTTTCCCACTTCCGCGAAGTAGGCAAGGAATACAACGCGCGGATGACGTACTTCCTCAGCGGGCTGTACATGCTGCCGGAGGAGAAGCGTTCCCTCTACAACGCCCCGCAGCACGGACCGGGCCGCTCCGACATCGGCTTCGGCGACCCGCAGGGCATCAAGGACACCGCCACCCAGGTCCGTGCGGCCTGGCTGGAGGGCAACGAGATCGGCACCCACTTCAACGGCCACTTCTGCGGACCCGACGGCGGCGTGGGCACCTGGTCCGTCGAGGAGTGGAAGAGCGAGATCAACCAGGCCAAGTCCTTCGTCAAGAACTGGAAGACCAACTCGCCCGCGCTCAAGGACATGGAGGCGCTCCCCTTCGACTACGACAAGGAGCTCATCGGCGCCCGCACCCCCTGCCTCGAAGGCCAGAAGAACTTCATGCTGGCGGCCAGGGACATGGGCTTCCGGTACGACTCCAGCGGTATCAGCAAGCAGATCTGGCCGAAGAAGAAGGACGGCCTCTGGGACATCCCGCTCCAGCTGGTGCCCATGCCGGGCCGCGCGTTCGAGACCCTGAGCATGGACTACAACTACATGGTCAACCAGTCCGGGACGACCACGCAGGGCGACCCGTCGCAGCACGCGTACTGGGGCGAGCAGATGCGCGACGGCCTGCAGAAGGCCTTCGACCGGGTCTACCAGGGCAACCGTGCGCCGCTCATCATCGGCAACCACTTCGAGTCCTGGAACGGCGGCACCTACATGAAGGCCGTCGAGGACTCCATCAAGTCGATGTGCACGCAGAAGGAGGTCCGCTGCGTGCCGTTCCGTGAACTGGCCGACTGGCTGGACGCCCAGGACCCCAAGGTCCTGGAGTGGATGCGCACGCTCGACGTGGGCGAGGCCCCCAAGGACGGCTGGGCGAAGCTCCTGACGGCGGGGCCGCCGGCCAAGCCGGCCGCCCCGGCCGAGGTCAAGCCGGCTGCGGAGCCGGCCGAGGCGGGTTCGGACGAGGGCTGACCAGCCCCTGCGATCCGGCGGGGCGCGCCTCGCCGAGGACGAAGCCGGGGTCGACCTGTTCCGCGAGGTCGGCCCCGGCCTTGGCGTTGCCCCAGCTCTCGGCGTTCTTCAAGTGGAAGTGGACCATCTGCCGGGTGTACCGGACCCAGTCGCGGTCGGCGTACGAGTCCTCGGCGGCGTTCTGGAGCGCCTGCAGCGCGAGCCGGTTGGTCGCCTCCAGCAGCTCGAACGCGGCCGGGCGGCCCTTCTCCAGCGACCGCACCCAGTCCGAGTGCCCGACCGTGACCAGCAGGTCCTCGCCCACCTCGTCCTGGAGGAACTCGATGTCCTCGGGGCCCTGCACCTTGTTGCCGATCACCTTGAGGGCGATCCCGTAGTCCCGGGCGTACTCCTTGTACTGGCGGTAGACGGAGACGCCCTTGCGGGTGGGCTCGGCCACCAGGAAGGTCATGTCGAAGCGGGTGAACATGCCCGAGGCGAAGGAGTCCGAGCCGGCGGTCATGTCGACGACGAGGTACTCGTCGGGGCCGTCCACCAGGTGGTTCAGGCACAGTTCGACCGCGCCGACCTTGGAGTGGTAGCAGGCCACGCCCAGATCGGCCTCGGTGAACGGCCCTGTGGCCATGAGCCGTACGGGTTCCCCGTCGAGCAGCACGGTGCGGGCGCACGCGGCGTACACCGGGTTGTCCTCGGTGATCCGCAGCAGCCGTGAGCCGGTGCCGGGCGGGGTCGTCTTGATCATGGTCTCGGCGGACGCGATGCGCGGGTTCGATCCGCGCAGATAGTCCTTGATCAACGGAAGGTGCGCACCCATGGCGGGAAGCGCCGCGGCTTCGTCCTCGCCGAGCCCGAGGGCGACGCCGAGGTGCTGGTTGATGTCGGCGTCCACCGCGACGACAGGGGCTTCATTGGCTGCGAGGTGGCGGATGAAGAGGGAGGACAGCGTCGTCTTTCCGCTGCCGCCCTTTCCCACGAAAGCGATCTTCATGTTCACGAAGGGTAGTCGATCGATCGCTGTCTGTGCTCTGAGTGAGTGAAGAAGACCACTCCAAGGAGGGGTCGGTGCTATGGGGCGGCAGTGCGTAGGCTCCTTACTTATGAGTAGCGCTGCTGACCCGCTGGCCCCACTGGCCGGGCTGCCGGGTGTCGCCGATTCCGTGGATTCCGTACGCAAGGCCGTGGACCGGGTCTACGGGCACCGGGTGATGCGCCGGCGCGGCGGCGAGATCACCTCGGAAGCCGCCCTGCGCGGGGCGCGGGCCAGCGCGGCGCTGTCCGGGGCCGACTGGGCCCTGGAGGAGGTGCGCCGCCGGACCGACTTCGGCGCGGAGGAGCAGGCGCGCACGGTGGGTGCGGCCCTGCGCCTGACGGCCGAGGCCGGGCAGCTGCTGAGCATCTGGCGCCAGTCGCCGTTGCGCGTCCTCGCGCGCCTGCACCTGGTCGCCTCGGGGTCCACGCTGCCGACGGGGGCTGGGGCAGGGGTCGGGGCCGGTGAGCGCGGCGGTGACACGGTGGGGCGGCCCCGGCTGGCGGGCGAGCCGGTGGACGAGCCGCTGATCGAGGCCCCGCTGCCGAGCGCCGATGAGGTCGCGGGCAGGCTGGACGGGCTGTCCCGGCTGGTCATCGCGGGCGGCTCGGCCCCGGCGCTGGTCACGGCGGCGGTGGTGCACGGCGAACTGCTGGCGCTGCGTCCGTTCGGCACGTACAACGGCCTGGTCGCGCGGGCGGCCGAGCGCATCGTGCTGATCAACAGCGGGCTCGACCCGAAGGCGATCTGCCCGGCGGAGGTCGGCCACGCGGAGCAGGGCCGACAGGCGTACGTGGCGGCCTTCGACGGCTACCTCTCCGGAACCGCGGAGGGGATGGCGGCCTGGATCGCGCACTGCGGGCGGGCGGTCGAACTGGGCGTGCGGGAGTCGACGGCGGTCTGCGAGGCGCTCCAGCGCGGCGCGGCCTGATCGTCCCGGCGGGCGCGTCCCCCGGGGGCTCCCCGCACAGGGTTGCGGCGACACCGTCTTGCTTTGGTGTCGCCGCTGGCATTCCCGCCGGGGTACCAAGCGTCCTCGATGTTGCCCATCAGGCCGGGAACTTTGCCCGTGCCTGGTGCGGCTGGCCCGTAATCGACGGGTCGACGTCGCGTGGGTGCTCGGCGTTCCTGCTCGGTCCGTGGGCCTTACTGCGTTTTAAAGATGATCCTCTCGGATGTTCTTTGGTCTCGCGGGCCGTTGATTCCTTTGTACTCCGCTTCCGAGAGGAGCGAAACCCCTGGGCCTCACTTCTTTACCTTTCTTCGCATTTACGGGTGATCCGGACATGTGATATCGGACGGAGTTGGCCATTGCGGAGCATTGCGGGGGGTTAAGAGGGGCGGTTGGGCAGGGAGGCTGGCGCGGGGCAGGGCATTCCGGCGCGCCGACCGGAGCGCCGGTCAGGGCGCGCGGGGGCCGAGCCGGCGCTGCTTGGGGCGCACGCCGGCTCGGGTGGTCGACCCGGTTGTCGCCCGCGGCCGTCGTCCGGGGTCGTCGGCCGGGGCCATCGGCCGGCGTGCCGGCCGGGTCGGAATCAGGCCGGCTTTCAGGCGGCCGCGGTGGCGGCCCGGCGGCGGCTGGCGTACCAGACGAGCCCGGCGGTGACCGCCGCCGCTCCGACGGCCGCCGCGGCCACCCACGCCGGTCGGGCGGTCATCGACAGCCCGGGCACCCGCTGCTTCAGCCGTACGGGCCGGTTGAAGACCAGCACCGGCCACTCCCGGGCCACCGCCTCGCGGCGCAGGGCCCGGTCGGGGTTCACCGCGTGCGGGTGTCCGACCGCCTCCAGCATCGGCACGTCGGTGATCGAGTCGCTGTAGGCGTAGCACCGCGCGAGGTCGTACCCCTCGGACTCCGCGAGTTCGCGCACGGCTTCGGCCTTCGTCGGTCCGTAGGCGTAGTAGGCGATCTCTCCGGTGAAGCACCCGTCCTCGCCGACGACCATGCGGGTGGCCACGACGCGGTCCGCGCCGAGCATCTCCCCGATGGGCTCGACCACTTCGGCGCCGGAGGTGGAGACGATCACTACGTCACGCCCGGCGGTGTGGTGGGCCTCGATCAGCGACGCGGCTTCGTCGTAGATGATCGGGTCGATGAGGTCGTGCAGGGCTTCGGCGACGATCTCGCGCACCTGCTGGACGTTCCACCCCTTGCAGAGGGCGGACAGGTACTCGCGCATCCGTTCCATCTGGTCGTGGTCGGCGCCGCCGGCCAGGAAGATGAACTGGGTGTACGCGGTGCGCAGGACGGCCCGCCGGTTGATCAGGCCGCCCCGGTAGAACGACTTGCTGAAGGTCAGGGTGCTTGACTTCGCAATGACGGTCTTGTCCAGGTCGAAGAAGGCAGCGGTCCGAGGCGAGGAGTGCGGCAAGGGCTGATTTTCCACGCCCCGAGCATATGCGCCCACCATTCGGCGTAAGGTGTGGCGCGTGGGTTTGCCTGAGAAGGCTCTCGGGTACACCATGGAAGTCACGGATCGTTCGCGACCGTGCTAACCCGGTCTGGCTCCTCCCCCCCCGAGTCGGACCGTGGGGACGACCCCCGCTCTCCCCCCCGGCGGGGGTCGTCGCATGTCCGGGCGCGGTTCGCGCCCCTTGCCTTCGGCTCTTGATGAACATCTTTCCAGCCCCTCCTGTTCGGTGGGCCCGCCTGCGAAGGCCCTCACCCCTCAGAACTCGTGACTCTGTGTAGTTGTTCCGGCGCGCTCTGAACTCACCCGATGGGGTGGTGGAGATATCCACAACCGCGTTCTTGTCCACAGATATCGAGCAAGATCCACTTCTTTTTCCTGATCGCTGCACCGTGATTCCAGCCGCGAAGTCCGCGGTTCATGGATTTGCAGAGAGAAGGGGGCGGAGATCGTGGCTGGATCGAAGTCGTGTGAAGTTCCGGAGTTCGGAGTGTCGGGTGGGGCCGTGGCGCCGAACCGGACGGGCGGGCCCGTGCCCGGTGGCGGACGGCCGTTGATCATCACCGAGGATCCCCTGCTGCTCGACGATCTGCTGCGGCTGTGCGCCGCTGCGGGCGCCGAACCGCATGTGCACCACGCGGTGCCCGAGCAAAGCGGAACGCTCGGTGCGGCAGGCGTCCGCCGGGCCGGGTGGGCCGCGAGTGAGATGACGGGCGCGGACGGGGAGGCGCCAAGCGGCGTCAACGGCGCCGACGACCGAGACGAGGAGGCGGGCCGGCCGCGCGGTGGCACCGACTGGGAGTCCGCCCCTCTCGTCCTCGTCGGGGACGACGCCGCGCGGCGGGTGCGCGGAGCGCCGCGGCGGGACGGGGTGTTCCTCGTGGGCCGGGACCTGGACGACCCGGGGGTGTGGCAGCGGGCGGTGGAGATCGGGGCTGAGGAGGTGCTGCGGCTGCCCGACGCCGAGAGCAGGCTGGTCGACCGCATCGCCGATGTGGTGGAAGGGGCAGGCCGGCCCGCCCTCGCCGTTGGGGTGATCGGCGGCAGTGGCGGAGCCGGGGCTTCTACCCTGGCCTGCGCCCTCGCCGTGCGGGCCGCCCGGGCCGGGGAGCGGACCATCCTCATCGACGGGGACCCGCTCGGCGGGGGAATGGATGTGCTGCTCGGCGGCGAGGCCGCCGAAGGGCTGCGCTGGCCGGACTTCGCCGGGTCGCGGGGCCGGGTGGGTGCCGGTGCGCTGGAGGAATCACTGCCCGAGCTGCACGCCCTGAGGGTGCTGAGCTGGGACCGCGGGGACCGGGTCGTGGTGCCGCCCGCCGCGATGCGGTCGGTGGTGGCCGCTGCCCGGCGCCGGGGCGGGGTGGTGGTGGTCGACCTGCCCCGGCGGGTGGACGAAGCCGTCGCCGAGGTACTGGCCCAGCTGGATCTGGTGCTGATGGTGGTGCCGGGCGAGCTGCGGGCCGTTGCCGCCGCGGGGCGGGTGGCCGCTGGGGTGCGGATGGTGGCCCGGGACGTCCGCGTCGTCGTACGGGGCCGCTGTCCTGACGGGCTCGACGCCGAAGCCGTGGCGGACCTGCTGGGGGCGCCGCTGGCCGGGGTGGTGCCGGTCGAGGTGGGGCTTCCGGGGCGGGTGGCCGAGGGGGAACCGCCGGGGGCGCGGGGGCGTGGCGCGCTCGCCCGGTTCTGTGACGGCTTCTGGCAGCGGGCGCTCGGCTCCGCCCAGGGGGTGCCGGCATGAGCGCGGTGCTGCTGGACGCGGTGCGGCAGCGGCTCGCCGAGAGCGGGGCGGAGCCGACGCCGGCCAGGGTCGCGGCGGCTCTGCGGGCACAGGGCCGGCTGCTCGGGGACGCGGAAGTGCTGGGCGTGGCCGCCGAGTTACGGTCGGAGCTGGTCGGCGCCGGCCCGCTGGAGGCGCTGCTCGCGGATCCGGAGGTCACCGATGTGCTGGTGGCGGCCCCGGACCGGGTGTGGGTGGACCGGGGCGGCGGGCTGGAGCTGACCGGGGTGACCTTCGCCGACGCCGAGGCGGTGCGCCGCCTCGCCCAGCGGCTGGCGGCCGTCGCGGGACGGCGGCTGGACGACGCCCGGCCCTGGGCCGACGCCCGGCTGCCGGACGGCACCCGGTTGCATGCCGTACTGCCACCCGTGGCGGTCGGGTCGGCGTGCCTTTCGCTGCGGGTGGTGCGGCCCAGGGCCTTCACGCTGGACGAGCTGGTGGCCGCGGGCACGCTGCCGCCCGGCGGGCAAACGCTGCTGGCGGCGATGGTCGAGGCCCGGTTGTCGTTCCTCGTCTCCGGTGGGACCGGCACGGGCAAGACCACCTTGCTCAGTGCCTTGCTGGGGCTGGTCGGCCCGGGCGAGCGGATCGTACTCGCCGAGGACTCGGCCGAGCTGCGCCCCGACCATCCGCATGTGGTGCGGCTGGAGACCCGGCCCGCCAACCAGGAGGGGGCGGGGCTGGTCACCCTGGCGGACCTGGTCCGGCAGGCGCTGCGGATGCGGCCCGACCGGTTGGTGGTGGGCGAGGTCCGGGGCGCGGAGGTGGCCGACCTGCTGGCGGCGCTGAACACCGGGCACGAAGGCGGGTGCGGCACGGTACACGCCAATGCCGCGGCGCACGTACCGGCTCGGCTGGAGGCCCTCGGGACGGCGGCCGGGCTCGACCGGGCCGCCTTGCACAGCCAGTTGGCGGCCGCGCTGGCCCTCGTGGTGCACCTGGTACGGGACCGCTCCGGCCGCCGTCGGGTCGCCGAGGTGCACGTCCTGGAGCGGGATCCGGCCGGCCTGGTGGTCACGGTGCCGGCGCTGCGGTGGGGTGCGCGGGGCTTCGTACGGGAGCACGGCTGGGCCAGACTCGGCCCGTTGCTGGGCGGTGCCCGGTGAGCGCCGGGGCGGTGGGGGCCGTGGGCTCGGTGCCCGTGTTCGCCGGGCTGTTGTGTGCCGGAACCGCGGCGTGGCTGCTGGCTGGGGGCGACCAGGTGTCGCGGCGGGCCCGGTTGGTGCTGGGCGGGGGCGGGCCGGTGCTGCCGGGTGGTCCCGTCCGCTGGGAGCGGCTGGTGATCGCGGTGCGGGTGCGGGCCGCGCGGTGGCGGGAGTGGACCGGCCTGGGTGTGGGCCTGCTGGTGGCGCTGCTCGGCGGGTCGGTGATCCCCGTGCTGCTGGGGGCGGCCTCGGTGCCGCTGGTGCGGCGGTGGCTGCGGATCCGGGAGCGGGAACGGGACCGGGCCGGACGGGCAGCCGAGGTGGTGGCGCTGTGCGCGGCTGCCGTGGGGGAACTGCGGGCGGGTGCGCAGCCCGGGCAGGCCTTGACCGCCGCGATCCGGCGGGCAGCCGCCGGGGAGGGCCGGGCCGGCGCGGCGGAACCCGGGGTGCTGGCCGCCGCGGCGTTCGGCGGGGACGTGGCGGCGGCGCTGCGCGAGGCGGCGTGGGAGCCGGGTTCGGAAGGGCTGGCCGGGATGGCGGCCTGCTGGCGGGTCTCCGTGGACGGCGGCGCGGGGCTGGCCGCCGGACTGGAGCGGCTGGAGGGGGCGTTGCGGGCCGAGCGGGACCGGCAGGAGTCGCTGCGGGCCCAGTTGGCGGGGGCCAGATCGACCGCGGTGGTGCTCGCGCTGCTGCCGCTGGTGGGGCTGTTGATGGGGACGGCGCTCGGCGCGGATCCGCTGCGGGTGCTGCTGCACACCCCGATGGGATGGGGCTGCCTGTTGGCGGGCGGGGTGCTGGAGGTGCTGGGACTGCTGTGGTGCCGGCGGATCGTACGGATGGGGGAGCGGTGATGGGCGGACCGGTGGCTCACCGGCTGGAGATGGCGGCTTGCCTCGCGGTGGCCGTGCTGTGTCTGGGGTCGGTGGTGGCGGCGCGGATACGGGAGCGGGCGGCCCGCCGCCGGTTCTCGGCGCTGCTGGCGGTGCAGGCGGCCCGGCCCGGGCCGGCTTGGGGCGGGCGGATACGTGGCCTGGCGGCGGCGTGGGCCGGGCCGGCCGGAGCGCTGGTGGCGTGCTGGGTGCTGGTCGGCGGGGTGCTGGGGGCACTGCTCGGTTGCGGGGCGGCGTTCGGTGTGCGGCGGGTGCTCCGGCACCGCCCGGCGGCCGGGGTGGATCCGGCAGAAGCGGAGCGGCAGTTGCCGTTCGCGGCCGACCTGCTGGCGGCGTGTCTGGCGGCCGGGGCCGGTCCGGTGGAAGCGGCCGAGGTGGTGGGGGAATCGCTGGGCGGTCCGGTCGGTGAGCGGCTTGCGCTGGCCGGCGCGGAGCTTCGGCTCGGCGGCGAACCTGGGTCGGCGTGGGGGAGGTTGGCCGAGATACCGGGTGCCCGTCCGCTGGCGGAGTGCCTGGAGCGGGCGGCCCGTACGGGGGCGCCCGCCGCGGAGCCGGTCTCCCGCCTGGCGGCGGCCGTGAGGGCCGACCGGGTCCGGCAGGCCGGTGCCAGGGCACAGCGGGCGGCGGTGCTCATCACCGCACCGGTGGGGCTGTGTTTCCTCCCCGCGTTCCTCGCGCTGGGAGTGGCGCCCGTGGTGATCGGTATGGCTTCCGGTCTCTTTTCGGGCAGTTGAGATCACCAGCTGAAAACAGATCAAGAACGTAATCCAACAGGAGGCTCTCATGAAGATCATCTGGATTCGGGTTCGGGCGGCACTGACCGGTCGTCACCGCGACGCGGGGATGTCGACTTCGGAATACGCCATGGGCACGATCGCGGCCTGTGCGTTCGCCGCGGTTCTGTACAAGGTGGTGACGAGTGAAGTGGTTTCGACGGCGCTTCAATCGACCATCGGGAAGGCCCTCGATGTGCCGTTCTGAGAAAGCTCCGGGGGGAATCGGAGACCGCGGATATGTGACGGCGGAGGCGGCCCTGGTGATCCCGGCGCTGGTGCTGTTCGCGGCGCTGCTGGTGTGGGCGCTGATGGCGGCGGCCGCGCAGATCCGGTGCGTGGACGCGGCGCGGGCCGGGGCCAGGGCCGCGGCCCGGTCGGAGCCGGCGGACGTGGCGGTGGCGGCGGCCAAGGCGGCCGCCCCGCCGGGGGCGGAGGTGGGGCTGGAGCGGGCGGGCGACCTCTGGCGGGTCCGGGTGTCCGCGCCCGCGCCCGGGCCGGGCGGGCTACCGGTCCGGCTGGGTGCGCAGGCGGTGGCCCTGGCGGAGGACAGCGTGGGGCCGCCGCCGTGAGCCGGGACCGGGGTTCCGCCACGGTGTGGGCCGCGCTGGTGACGACGGTGCTGGGGGCGGTGTTCGGGGGTGTGCTGCTGCTGGGGCAGGCGGTCGTGGCACGCCACCGGGCGGCGGCCGCGGCGGACCTGGCGTCCCTCGCGGCGGCGGCCGCCTGGGCGCACGGCCCCGAGGTCGCGTGCGGGACGGCGGCCCGGGTGGCCCGGGCCCAGGGGGCGGCCCTGACGGAGTGCCGCCTGCGGGGGGAGGTAGCGGACGTCACGGCCCGCGCCCCGATGGGCCCCTTCACCCCCTCCTCCACCGCCCGCGCGGGCCCACCCCTACCGGTCGCCGCCCGGAGGGAGCCGCCAGAGCCCGTCGGCGTCCGGAGGGAGCCGCCAGAGCCCGTCGGCGTCCGTGCGGGGCCGCCCGGGCCCGTCCCGGCCCGTGCGGGGCCGGGCCCCCTCGGCGGCGTTCGTAAAGACCGACCCCGGCTCGTGGGCGCCTGCGCGGGGCCGCCTCTGGGCCTGCCGACCCCAGCGGGTCGGCCGGGCGGGGCGGGGGCCCGGCTCGGGGTGATTACGCCGATGCCCCGGGGAGGTGGGGCTGCCCGGGCGGGTTCCGGTGGCCGCGCCTCCTCAAGGTCCCGGCTCCCGCGGCTCCCGCGGCTCCCGCGGCTCCCGCGGCTCCCGCGGCTCCCGCGGCTCCCGCGGGGCGTCGGGCCCGAGCGGGTCGGCCGGTTGGGGGGCTTCCGCCAGGAGGCGGGTGAGGAGGCGGATCGCGCCGCGCTTGTGGAGCGGGTCGTTGCCGTTGCCGCACTTGGGGGACTGGATGCACGACGGGCAGCCGGCCGCGCATTCGCAGGCGGCGATGGCGTCGCGGGTCGCCGTCAGCCAGGCGCGTGCCGTGTGGAAGGCCCGTTCCGCGAAGCCGGCTCCGCCGGGGTGGCCGTCGTAGACGAACACCGTCGGCAGCAGGGTGTCCGGGTGCAGCGGGACGGAGACGCCGCCGATGTCCCAGCGGTCGCACGTGGCGAACAGGGGAAGCAGCCCGATGGAGGCGTGCTCGGCGGCGTGCAGGGCGCCGCCGAGTATCTCCGGGCTGATCCGGGCCTCGTCCAGTTGGTCCTCGGTGACCGTCCACCACACGGCGCGGGTACGCAGGGTGCGCGGCGGCAGGTCCAGCTTGGCCTCCCCGAGCACCTCACCGGACAGCAGCCTGCGCCGCAGGTAGGAGACGACCTGGTTGGTGACTTCGACGGAGCCGAAGCAGAGCCGTCCCCGCCCCCACGGGATCTCGTGCTCGGTCTCCAGCACCGAGATGGAGGTCGTGTCCCGGGCGGTCGTCGAGAACGGCGGGCTGGCCTCCTCCACCAGGGCCACCGAATCCTCCAGGTCCAGGTGCTTCACCAGATAGGTGCGCCCCTGGTGGAGGTGGACGGCCCCGTCGTGGACGGCGGTGTGGGCGGCCGACTCGTCGACCGTGCCGAGCAGCCGGCCCGTGGCGGCCTCCACGATCTGCACCGGGCGCCCGCCGCCGCCCCTGATGTCCGTCAGGTCCGAGGCGCGCTCCCGCCGGGTCCAGTGCCAGGCCGTCGCCCGGCGCCGGAGCAGTCTCGCCGCCTCCAGCTGGGGGAGCAGTTCCGCGGCCGCCGGGCCGAACAGGATCAGGTCCGGCTCCGTCAGCGGAAGCTCCGCCGCGGCCGCGCACAGGTGCGGGGCCAGCACGTACGGGTTGTCGGGGTCCAGGACGGTGGCCTCCACCGGTCGGCGGAACAGTGCCTCGGGGTGGTGCACCAGGTAGGTGTCCAGCGGGTCGTCCCGGGCGATCAGGACGGCCAGCGCCCCCTGCCCCGAGCGGCCGGCCCGCCCCGCCTGCTGCCACAGGGAGGCCCGGGTGCCCGGGTACCCGGTGATCAGGACGGCGTCGAGGCCCGACACGTCCACGCCCAGCTCCAGGGCGGTGGTCGCGGCCAGCCCCAGCAGCTCCCCGGAGTGCAGGGCCCGCTCCAGGGCGCGCCGCTCCTCCGGCAGATAGCCGCCGCGGTACGCGGCGACCCGCCCGGGCAGCGAGCGGTCCACCGCCGCCAGCCGTTCCTGGGCGATCACCGAGATCAGCTCGGCGCCGCGCCGGGAGCGCACGAAGGCGACCGTGCGTACCCCCTGGACCACCAGATCGGTCAGCAGGTCGGCGGTCTCGGCGGTGGCGGTGCGGCGCACGGGGGCGCCCCTTTCGCCCTTGAGGTCGGTCAGCGGCGGCTCCCACAGGGCGAAGACCACCTCGCCGCGCGGCGAGGCGTCGTCCGCGACCTCGGTGACCGCCACCCCGGTCAGCCTGGACGCCGCGGCCGCCGGGTCGCTCGCGGTGGCGGACGCCAGCAGGAAGACCGGCTCGGAGCCGTAGCGCGCGCACAGCCGCCGCAGCCGCCGCAGCACCTGCGCCACGTGCGATCCGAAAACGCCCCGGTAGGTGTGGCACTCGTCGATCACGACGTAGCGCAGCGCCTTGAGGAACGAGGACCAGCGCGGGTGGCCGGGAAGGATCCCCCGGTGCAGCATGTCGGGGTTGGTGAGGACGTAGTTCGCGTACTGGCGGACCCATTCGCGTTCCTCCACCGGCGTGTCCCCGTCGTACACGGCGGGGCGGATCGCGTTGCCCAGCGGCGCGGCCAGCGCCCGGACGGCCCGCCGCTGGTCGGCTGCCAGGGCCTTGGTCGGGGCCAGGTAGAGGGCGGTCGCTCCCCGCCCGTTGGGCGCCTGCGCGCCGTCCGCGAGGGCGGACAGGACGGGCGCCAGGTACGCCAGCGACTTGCCGGAGGCGGTACCGGTGGCGACGACCACGGAGGTGCCGTCCAGGCCGTGCTCGGCGACTTCGGCCTGGTGGGCCCACGGATGTTCGATCCCGGCGGCGGCGATGGCCGCTACGACATCTGATCGAATACGGTCCGGCCAGACCGCATGACGACCCGCCCGAGGGGGCAAGTGCTCCGTATGGGTGATGCGCGCAGCCCGGGAAGGCCCCGCTGCCAGCCGGTCCAGGACCGTGCCGGGGGTGGGTCGTGCGTCCGCGTGAGCCGTGGGCCGACCGGGATCGTGAGTATTGGCCATTGGAACCGAGTGTGTCACTGGCGTGCGGGACAATGGTCCCAAGGCGTCGTGCGCGCCTGCCGGTAAGTGATTGAATGCCATTGCGGCAGCCAATCCCTCCTCTACCTTCGGGTAGGGAGGCCCCTGGGGGGCGCCGCTCGATAGCAAGGTGCTGGAGGATCCGTGGACCTGTCCCTGTCGACTCGCACTGTCGGCGACCGCACGGTCGTAGAGGTCGGTGGCGAGATTGATGTGTATACCGCGCCCAAGCTGCGCGAGCAGTTGGTGGAGTTGGTGAACGACGGCAGCTACCACTTGGTTGTCGACATGGAGCGAGTGGACTTCCTCGACTCCACCGGCCTCGGTGTGCTCGTGGGAGGCCTCAAGCGCGTTCGCGCCCACGAGGGCTCGCTGCGTCTGGTCTGCAACCAGGAGCGCATCCTCAAGATCTTCCGTATTACCGGTCTGACGAAGGTGTTCCCGATCCACACCACGGTGGAGGACGCCGTCAACGCCACCGACTGACGCTCCCGGGCGGCGACCAGCCGTCAGGGAGCCGACGACGGGCGGGGGTACCGGGCCATGGGCGGTCCGGGCCCCTGTAAGGCACGCCCGAGCGCCCGCTTGGCGCCATAGCCCGCGCCCGAAGTCCGAGGCGCCCGTAGTCCGAGGGGGACGCGCATGGCCACCGTTGAACTCCGCTTCAGCGCCCAGCCCGAACACGTCCGGACGGCGCGCCTGGTCGCCGCCGCCGTGGCGCGCCGGGCCGGTGTGGAGGAAGCAGTCCTCGACGAGGTCCGCCTCGCCGTGGGCGAGGCCTGCTCGCGTGCCGTCGGGCTGCACCGCAGCAACGGACTCACCGCGCCCGTCCGGGTGGTGCTGACCGAGGAGGAGAAGTCGTTCTCCATCGAGGTCGGCGACGAGGTTCCCGGCCCGGCCGGCGGCCCGGCGGATGCCGTGCCGGGGATCGAAGCCGTCCTGGACCCCGACATCGAGGGCGAGGACGAGATGGGCCTGGCCGTCATCAGCGGGCTCGTCGACGACGTCGAGGTGACCAGCGGCGAAGCGGGCGGAACCATCCGGATGACCTGGCCCGTCGCGCGGGATTCGGTCCTGTCGTAGCCGGGCCCGCCTCTGCGCGCCCCCGGTCCGCCGCGCCCGTGGGCTCCGCCGGGCTGCCGTACCGCCCGCGCCGGGGCCCGTTCCGCCGCGTCCTCCGCCCGTTCGTGGTGCGGGTCTCGGCCGCGCCGTGGGGTGGGGTGCCTGGTGGTGCCGTCGGAGGGTTGGGCTCCGGGTGGCGGGGTGCCGGTCCGCCGGGGTGGCGCCGGGTGCGCGTGCCATCGTATCTTCTGATCTTTATCAAGGCCCTGCTGAGCAGGGCCTTTTCCGTTTTCGTGGGCGCGCCGTCATGAATATCCGGCTCAATGATCAATCGTCAATGCCTTTGCCCCATTACTACTTTCGAGGGTAATGGAGTGACGCGATCTATTGCTGAGGAGCAAGAGCAGGCCAATTCCGTTTCCCGCCCACTGTTTTGATCAGGTCGCGCTCCCTACAATCCGTCCACATCTTGAGCTCATCACGTCAAGGAGGACGAATGACGGGGCTCTTCACCCCCAACGCGCCGATCGGCAACTCCGATCTGGCAGCCGCAGTGCTCACCGATGACAATCGCCTCATCGTCATCGTGATCGCCGCGGTCGCACTTGCCGCCCTCGTCGTCGCGCAGATCCTGGTGCGCCAGGTGCTCGCCGCCGACGAGGGCACCGACAGCATGAAGAAGATCGCCGCCGCCGTTCAGGAAGGCGCCAACGCCTACCTCGGCCGACAGCTGCGCACGCTCGGCGTCTTCGCCGTCGTCGTCTTCTTCCTGCTCTTCCTGCTCCCCGCCGACGAATGGTCCCAGCGGGCCGGCCGCTCCGCCTTCTTCCTCGTCGGCGCCCTCTTCTCGGCCGCCACCGGCTACATCGGCATGCGCCTGGCCGTTCGGGCGAACGTCCGCGTCGCCGCCGCGGCCCGCGAGGCCACCCCCGTCGAGGGAGGGCCCGCCAAGGACCTGACCGAGGTGTCCCACAAGGCGATGAAGATCGCCTTCCGCACGGGCGGCGTGGTCGGCATGTTCACCGTCGGCCTCGGCCTGCTCGGCGCCTCGTGCGTCGTGCTCGTCTACGCCGCCGACGCCCCCAAGGTCCTGGAGGGCTTCGGCCTCGGTGCGGCCCTCATCGCGATGTTCATGCGCGTGGGCGGCGGCATCTTCACCAAGGCCGCCGACGTGGGCGCCGACCTGGTCGGCAAGGTCGAGCAGGGCATTCCGGAGGACGACCCGCGTAATGCCGCGACCATCGCCGACAATGTGGGCGACAACGTCGGCGACTGCGCCGGTATGGCGGCCGACCTCTTCGAGTCGTACGCCGTCACCCTCGTGGCCGCGCTCATCCTCGGCAAGGCCGCCTTCGGCGACCTGGGCCTGGCCTTCCCGCTGATCGTCCCCGCCATCGGCGTGGTCACCGCCATGATCGGCATCTTCGCGGTCTCCCCGCGCCGCTCCGACCGCAGCGGAATGACCGCGATCAACCGCGGGTTCTTCATCTCCGCGGTGATCTCCCTGGTGCTGGTCACGATCGCCGTCTACGTGTACCTGCCGGCCACCTACAAGGAGCTCATCGGCGTCGAGAACGCCGCGATCACCAACCACAGCGGTGACCCGCGGATCCTGGCCGTCGTCGCCGTCGCCATCGGCATCGTGCTCGCGGCCCTGATCCAGCAGCTGACCGGCTACTTCACCGAGACCACCCGCCGTCCCGTCCGGGACATCGGCAAGTCTGCGCTGACCGGCGCGGCCACCGTCGTCCTCGCCGGCATCTCGGTCGGCCTGGAGTCCGCCGTCTACACCGCGCTGCTCATCGGCCTCGGCGTGTACGGGGCGTTCCTGCTCGGCGGCGCGTCGATCACGCTGGCGCTCTTCGCGGTGGCCCTGGCCGGCACCGGCCTGCTGACCACGGTCGGCGTCATCGTCGCCATGGACACCTTCGGGCCGGTCTCCGACAACGCCCAGGGCATCGCCGAGATGTCGGGCGACGTGCAGGGTGCGGGCGCGCAGGTGCTCACCGACCTGGACGCCGTCGGCAACACCACCAAGGCCATCACCAAGGGCATCGCCATCGCCACCGCGGTCCTCGCGGCGGCCGCGCTGTTCGGCTCGTACAACGACGCCATCGCGACCGCCGTGAAGGAGGTCGGGGCCAAGGCCGGGGAGATGAACCTCAGCCTGGACATCGCCCAGCCCAACAACCTGGTCGGCCTGATCCTCGGTGCGGCCGTCGTGTTCCTGTTCTCGGGCCTGGCCATCAACGCCGTCTCCCGCTCCGCGGGCGCCGTCGTCTACGAGGTGCGCCGGCAGTTCCGCGAGCACCCCGGGATCATGGACTACTCGGAGAAGCCCGAGTACGGCCGCGTCGTCGACATCTGCACCAAGGACGCGCTGCGCGAGCTCGCCACGCCCGGGCTGCTCGCGGTCCTCACCCCGATCGCCGTCGGGTTCTCGCTGGGCGTCGGCGCGCTCGGCTCGTTCCTCGCGGGCGCCATCGGCACGGGCACGCTGATGGCCGTCTTCCTCGCCAACTCGGGCGGGGCGTGGGACAACGCGAAGAAGCTGGTCGAGGACGGTCACCACGGCGGCAAGGGCAGTGAGGCCCACGCCGCGACCGTGATCGGCGACACCGTGGGCGACCCGTTCAAGGACACCGCCGGTCCGGCCATCAACCCGCTGCTCAAGGTCATGAACCTGGTGGCCCTGCTGATCGCCCCCGCGGTCGTGCAGTTCAGCTACGGCGCGGACACCAGCGCCACGGTGCGGGCGATCGTCGCGGCCCTGGCCATCGCCGTCATCATCGCCGCGGTGTACATCTCCAAGCGGCGCGGCATCGCGGTCGGCGACGACACCGAGAGCGGCGCGGCGGAGCGGGTGGCCACGCCGGCGCCCGACACGGCGACGGTCTCCTGACGGGGGCTGACGGGCCCGGCCGAAATGGACAGCTCCTGACCGGTCCTGAACGGGCCTCCAGGGAGGCCTGAGCGGCCCCCTCGGTGGCTTTGCGGGCATCGGGCCTGACCGGGCTCGAAGGTACGCCCGAACGGCGGACGGGCGGCGCGGACTCACGCGCCGTCCGTCCGCCTTTGCATGTCACCCGATGGCTGGCGTGTATCTTCCGGGCCGAGAGCCTTCGAAGGGACCAATCCGGTGAACAAGAAGTTTGCGACCGCGGTGTCCGGCGGTGCGGTACTGATGCTCGTGCTGTCCGGGTGCGGCGGGGACGACGGCGACAAGAAGGCCGACGCATGGGCCAAGAAGGTCTGTGACGCCTGGCAGCCCGAGCTCACGAAGATCGAGGCCGCCAATGTCGACATCAAGCGCGTGGCCACGGAGAGCAGCAAGCCGGAGGAGGTCCAGAAGACCGACTCTGCGGCGTTCCTGGTCATGTCGGACTCGTACAAGTCGATGGGGACCGCCCTGGCGGCCGCTGGGGTTCCGCCCGTCAAGAACGGCGCGGAGACCCAGAGCACGGCGGTGAAGGGCTTCGAGTCGACGTCGAAGGGCTACGCCGACTTGAAGACCAAGATGGACGCCCTCGACGTCAAGGACCAGACGAAGTTCGCCGAGGGCCTCAAGGACGTCGCCGGCGGCCTGCAGACCGCCACCCAGGGCGGCAAGGAGGCCCTGGACCGGCTCAAGTCGGGCGGCCTGGACAAGGCGATGAACGGCCAGAAGGGCTGCCAGGTCCAGACGTCGGCGAGCGCCTCGGCGAAGTAGCGCCCGCGGGGCGGGGCGGGGCCGGCGCGGTGCCGGCCGGTCCCGGGTCCTCCGTCGTACGTCGACCCGGCCGCCCGGGGCCGGAAGCGGCCCCGGGCCGCCCTCTTGGCCCTCGCCGCCCGTCCCGCCCCCCGCCGCCGGCCGACGACCGGTCGTCGGGTGCCCCCGTCGGCCCCGCCCCTGTAGGCCCCGCCCCCGCCACCCCGTAATCGCCCGCGACGCCCGCCGGTACACGGCCGCGCGGCACACGCATTGTCGGAGCCAGCCGCCACAATGGGCGGGTGAGTACCACCAGCCTCCCCTCGCCCGACCGCGCCGCCGAGCTCCGCACCGCCCTGCTGGCCGCCGGCTTCACCGCCGACGGGCTGCTCGACCTGCTCGGCGCCCCCGCCTACGCCGCGTTGGCCCGCAGCGAAACGGTTCCGGCCCTGCGCGCCACCCGCGACCACGCCGACGCCCCGCTCGCCACGCTGGTCCGGCTCTTCCTGCTCCAGCAGCCGGTGCCCTCGGCGCGGGCCGCGGCCGCGCTGCCCGTCGCGGCGGCGCTCGCCGACGGCTGGCTGCGGCCGGCGGAGGCCGCCGATGGCGAGGACACGGTGCGCGCCACCGTCGACGTGCGCCCGTACGGCGGGCCCGCCGGGGAGGACTGGTTCATCGTCTCCGACCTGGGCTGCGCCGTCGGCGGCGCCGGCGGGATCGGCAGCCGGGAGGAGGGGGTGGTGCTCGGCGTGGGCGGCGCGTCCACCACGCTGGCCGGGATCACCGTCCGCATCCCCGTCGGGTCCGCGCTGGACCTCGGCACCGGATCGGGGATCCAGGCGCTGCACGCCGCCCAGCACGCGACGCGGGTCACCGCCACCGACGTCAACCCGAGGGCCCTGGAATTCACCCGGCTGACGCTGGCGCTCTCCGGGGCACCGGAGGCCGAGCTGCTCGCGGGGTCGCTCTTCGAGCCGGTCGGGGACGCCACGTACGACCTGATCGTGTCGAACCCGCCGTTCGTGATCTCCCCGGGCGCGCGGCTGACGTACCGGGACGGCGGGATGGGCGGCGACGACCTGTGCCGGACCCTGGTCCAGGAGGCCGGCTCCCGGCTCAACCCGGGCGGGTACGCGCAGTTCCTGGGGAACTGGCAGCACGTGGAGGGCGAGGACTGGCGCGACCGGCTCCGCTCCTGGGTGCCGCGCGGCTGCGACGCCTGGATCGTGCAGCGGGACGTGCAGGACGTGACGCAGTACGCCGAGCTGTGGCTGCGCGACTCCGGCGACCACCGCACCGACCCCGCCGAGTACGCGCGGCGGTACGAGGACTGGCTGGACGAGTTCGAGGCCCGCAAGACCAGGGCGGTCGGCTTCGGCTGGATCACCCTGCGCCGGACCGACGCGGCCGAGCCCTCGATCGTGGTGGAGGAGTGGCCGCACTCGGTGGAGCAGCCGCTCGGCGAGACGGTCCTGGCCCACTTCGCCCGGCAGGACTTCCTGCGCGAGCACGACGACGCCGCCCTGCTGGCGGGGTACTTCGCGCTGGCCGAGGAGGTCGTCCAGGAGCAGGTCGGCGCGCCCGGGGCGGAGGACCCGGAGCACGTGGTGCTGCGGCAGAACCGCGGGATGCGGCGGGCGACCAAGGTCGACACGGTCGGTGCGGGCTTCGCCGGAGTGTGTGACGGCTCACTCAGCGCCGGCCGGATCCTGGACGCGATCGCGCAGCTGATGCAGGAGGACCCGGTCGTCCTGCGCGACCGTACTCCGGAGGCGATCCGGATGCTGGTGGAGCAGGGTTTCCTGGAGCCCGTCGCCGCCCCCGGGCGGTAGCGGGAAGGTGCCGGGGGCTCGCGCCCAGCACCGCGCGCCGGCAGCCCCCGGCATGCGCCCCCGGCCTTGCGGTACCGCCGTCGCGGCGGCCGTCACCGCAGGCGGGCGCGGTCGCGCCGGGTCTGCGGATCCGGCGTTCGCGGCGCGGGCGGACCGCCGCGCGGGCCGGCTCCGCGGGGGCAGCGGGAAGACGCCGCCGAGCAGGGCGGAAACCCCGCGCGAGCGGGGCCCGGGGCCGGCTCCCGGAGCGGGGCCAGACGGCCCCCCGGCCACTCGGCCCGGTGATCGCCAAGGGCCCGGCGCGGTATCCGGGCGGCAGAAGTGGCACTTGTCGGGTTACCGTTCGAGTGGCCGTTGCGGGCTTGTGCCGTTTGACACGGGGGCGGGTTGTACCGTCACACTCCGCAGCGTCGCCGTACCGCGACCGAGTGCCGACCGGAGAGAAGAGCCAAGTTGTCCCCGACTAGCGAGACCGCAGAGGGCGGCCGCCGACTCGTCATCGTCGAGTCCCCTGCCAAGGCGAAGACGATCAAGGGCTACCTCGGCCCGGGATACGTCGTCGAGGCGAGCGTCGGGCACATCCGCGACCTCCCCAGCGGCGCGGCCGAGGTTCCCGACAAGTACACCGGCGAGGTCCGCCGTCTCGGCGTGGACGTCGAGCACGATTTCCAGCCGATCTACGTGGTCAATGCGGACAAGAAGGCTCAGGTCAGGAAGCTCAAGGAGCTGCTGGCAGAGTCCGACGAACTCTTCCTCGCCACCGATGAGGACCGCGAGGGCGAAGCCATCGCGTGGCACCTGCAGGAAGTCCTCAAGCCCAAGGTCCCCGTCCACCGGATGGTCTTCCACGAGATCACCAAGGACGCGATCCGCGACGCCGTCGCCAACCCGCGCGAGCTGAACCAGCGCATGGTCGACGCGCAGGAGACCCGCCGCATCCTCGACCGCCTCTACGGCTACGAGGTCTCGCCGGTCCTGTGGAAGAAGGTCATGCCGAAGCTGTCGGCGGGCCGCGTCCAGTCGGTGGCCACCCGCCTCGTCGTCGAGCGGGAGCGCGAGCGCATCGCCTTCCGTTCCGCCGAGTACTGGGACCTGACCGGCACCTTCGGCACCGGCCGGGCCGGTGACCCTTCGGACCCCTCCACCCTGGTCGCCCGCCTGAACGCGGTCGACGGCAAGCGCGTCGCGCAGGGCCGCGACTTCGGCTCGAACGGGCAGCTCAAGAGCGAGGTCCTGCACCTCGACGAGGCGAACGCGCGGGCTCTGGCCGCGGCGCTGGCGGACACCTCGTTCGCCGTCCGCTCGGTCGAGTCCAAGCCGTACCGCCGCTCCCCGTACGCCCCCTTCCGCACGACGACGCTCCAGCAGGAGGCCTCGCGCAAGCTCGGCTTCGGTGCGAAGGCGACGATGCAGGTGGCCCAGAAGCTGTACGAGAACGGCTTCATCACCTACATGCGTACGGACTCCACCACGCTCTCCGACACCGCGGTGTCGGCGGCGCGGGCGCAGGTCACGCAGCTGTACGGGGCCGACTACCTGCCGGAGAAGCCGCGCGTCTACGCGGGCAAGGTCAAGAACGCCCAGGAGGCGCACGAGGCGATCCGGCCTTCGGGTGATCGTTTCCGCACTCCGGCCGAGACGGGTCTGACCGGCGACCAGTTCCGCCTGTACGAGCTGATCTGGAAGCGGACCGTCGCCTCCCAGATGAAGGACGCGGTCGGCAACTCGGTGACCGTGAAGATCGGCGGACGGGCCTCGGACGGCCGGGACGCCGAGTTCAGCGCGTCCGGCAAGACGATCACCTTCCACGGCTTCATGAAGGCGTACGTCGAGGGCGCGGACGACCCGAACGCGGAGCTGGACGACCGCGAGAAGCGGCTGCCGCAGGTCGCCGAGGGCGACGCGCTGTCGGCCGAGGAGATCACGGCGGACGGCCACTCGACCAAGCCGCCGGCCCGCTACACCGAGGCCTCGCTGGTCAAGGAGCTGGAGGAGCGGGAGATCGGCCGGCCGTCGACGTACGCGTCGATCATCGGCACGATCCTGGACCGCGGCTACGTCTTCAAGAAGGGCACGGCGCTCGTCCCGTCCTTCCTGTCGTTCGCCGTCGTCAACCTGCTGGAGACGCACTTCGGGCGGCTCGTCGACTACGACTTCACCGCGAAGATGGAGGACGACCTCGACCGCATCGCGCGGGGCGAGGCCCAGTCCGTGCCGTGGCTGAAGCGGTTCTACTTCGGGGCGGAGGACGCGTCGGAGGTCGTACCGGCCGACGGCGACCACCTCGGCGGTCTGAAGGAGCTGGTCACCGACCTGGGCGCGATCGACGCGCGGGAGATCTCCTCGTTCCCCGTCGGCGACGGGATCGTGCTGCGCGTCGGCCGGTACGGGCCGTACGTGGAGCGCGGCGAGAAGGACGCGGAGGGTCACCAGCGGGCGGACGTCCCCGACGACCTCGCGCCCGACGAGCTGACGACGGACTACGCGGAGGAGCTGTTCGCGAAGCCGAGCGGCGAGTTCGAGCTGGGCGCCGACCCGGTGAGCGGGAACCAGATCGTCGCGAAGGACGGTCGCTACGGGCCGTACGTGACGGAGATCCTGCCCGAGGGCACGCCGAAGACGGGCAAGAACGCGGTCAAGCCGCGGACGGCCTCGCTGTTCAAGTCGATGTCCCTGGACACGGTGACGCTGGACGACGCGCTGAAGCTGATGTCCCTGCCGAGGGTCGTGGGCGTGGACGCGGAGGGCGTGGAGATCACCGCGCAGAACGGGCGCTACGGCCCGTACCTGAAGAAGGGCACGGACTCGCGGTCGCTGGAGACCGAGGACCAGCTGTTCTCGATCACGCTGGACGAGGCCCTGGCGATCTACGCGCAGCCGAAGCAGCGCGGGCGGGCCGCGGCCAAGCCGCCGCTCAAGGAGCTGGGTACGGACCCGGTGAGCGAGAAGCCGGTGGTCGTCAAGGACGGCCGGTTCGGGCCGTACGTGACGGACGGCGAGACGAACGCGACGCTGCGGCGGGACGACGACGTCGAGACGATCACGCCGGAGCGGGGCTACGAGCTGCTCGCGGAGAAGCGGGCGAAGGGGCCGGCGAAGAAGACGGCCAAGAAGGCCCCGGCGAAGAAGGCGCCCGCGAAGAAGGCGCCCGCCAAGAAGGCCGCCGCGACCAAGACGGCCGCGGCCAAGACGGCGACGGCGAAGACCGCTGCCGCGAAGAAGACGACGGCGGCGAAGAAGACGGCGACCGCGGCAGCTGCGAAGAAGGCCCCGGCGAAGCAGGCGGCCGTGACGGCGCCGGTGTCGACGGACGAGTAGCCTCCGGCGCCCGCAGAGGTGCGTGGGTGTGGCCGGACCCCGGTGCTGCGGCGCCGGGGTCCGGTGGTTTCCGAGGGACCCGCCCGGTCCTTTTCGGAGCGGAGGCCGGGATTCCGCGGCGTCGCCCGGAGGTTATCCACAGGCCCCGGCAGTCGCTTGGCGTAACGGATAGGCTGGGCGGATGACGCGAGCCGAGCAGCCACCGGTCGTGACCGCCCCCGAGGACCCCACCTACGACGAAGCCCTAGCCGCGGACTCCCGTGAGCGAGCGGTGCACGCGCTGCTGCGCACGCCCAGACTGCGGCGGCTGTGGAGCGCCCAGCTGGTCAGCGGCATCGGCGATGCGCTCGCCCTGCTGGTGCTGGTGCTCTTGACGCTCCAGGCGGCCGTCTCCGAGGAGGCCTTCGGCGGCGGCTACCGAGGTGCCGCCTTCGCCGTCGCCGCCGTCTTCGGGGTCCGGATCCTGGCCACGCTGGTCTTCGGCGCCGTGCTCCTCGGCCCGCTGGCCAAGCTGACCGCCCCCGGCGGCAAGCTGGACCGCCGATGGACGATGGTCGGCGCCGACGGGGTGCGGATAGCACTGTTCGTCGTCGCCCCGCTCTGGCTCGACTGGATCCCGGCGCAGGCGGTGACCGCGCTGCTGGCCACCGTGTTCGTCTCCGGCGCCGCCGAGCGGTTGTGGACGCTGGCGAAGGAGAGCGCTGCTCCCGCCCTGCTGCCCGCGCCGCCGCCGGAGGGGGCGACCGTACGGCCGCTGCCGGACCACCTGGACACGCTGCGCCGCCTGACGCTGCGTACGGGGTTCGCCGCGATGCCCGTCGCCGCGGTCGTTCTGCTCGCCGCGAGCCTGATAGGGCGGGCCCTCGGGCTGGGCGTGGAGTGGTTCGCCGAGAACGAGGCGGCGCTGGGTTCGTACGTCGCCGCCGGCCTGTTCGCCGCGTCCGTCTCCCTGCTGCTGCCGCTGGTGCTGCCCGAAGCGAAGACCCCGCGTCCGAGGTCACCGCTGGAGGGCCTGCGCGCCCCCAGGGCGGGGGACCGGCCCGAGAAGGGGCGTACGGGGGCCATCGCGCTGCTCGTCACGGCATGCGCCGCCGTCGCCGCGGCGGTGGCCTGCGCCGCCTCCGTGGCGGCGCTGCACGCCTTCGACCTCGGCGGCGGCCCCTCCTCGTACGCCCTGCTGGTCCTCGCCCTGGTCGGCGGGACCGGTTCCGGCATCCGGGCCGCGCAGGCCGGCAAGGTGCTGCCGGGGCTGTCGCGGCGCCGGCTGCTGGCGCTCGCCATCGCGGTGACGGGGCTCGCGCTGCTGCTGACCGGGCTGGTCCCGGACACGGCGACCGTGCTGTTCCTGTCGCTGCTGGCCGGGCTGGCCGCCGGGGTGGCCGCCAACACCGGGCACACCCTGCTCGACCAGGAGACCGAGGAGTTCCGCCGGGCCCGGGTCACCGAGCACCTCCAGGCCGTCGTCCGGGTGGCCGTCGCCGCCGGGGCCGTCCTCGCGCCGCTGCTCGCCGCGGCGATCGGCCCGCACCGGCTCGGCGGTGGCCGGGTGGTGTTCGCCCACGGGGGCGCCGGATTCACCCTGATGCTGGTCGGCGCGCTGCTGCTGCCGGTCGCGGCGGTGGTGCTGGCCAAGGCCGACGACCGCCGCGGGGTGCCGCTGCGCCGTGACCTGCGCGAGGCGCTGCGGGGCGGGGAGCCGGTACAGGCTCCGTCGGCGACCGGGTTCTTCATCGCCCTGGAGGGCGGTGACGGGGCCGGCAAGTCCACCCAGGTGGAGGCGCTGGCCGACTGGATACGGGGCAAGGGCCACGAGGTCGTCGTGACCCGGGAGCCCGGGGCCACGCCGGTCGGCAAGCGGCTCCGCTCCATCCTGCTGGACGTCTCCTCCGCCGGGCTGTCGAACCGCGCCGAGGCGCTGCTGTACGCCGCCGACCGGGCGGAGCACGTGGACACGGTGGTCCGGCCCGCACTGGAGCGGGGCGCGGTGGTCATCACGGACCGCTACATCGACTCCTCGGTGGCGTACCAGGGCGCCGGGCGCGACCTGTCGCCGACCGAGATCGCCCGTATCTCCCGCTGGGCCACGGGCGGACTGGTGCCGAACCTGACGGTGCTGCTCGACGTGTCGCCGGAGACCGCCCGCGAGCGGTTCACGGAGGCGCCGGACCGGCTGGAATCGGAACCGACGGAGTTCCACCAGCGGGTGCGGGCCGGGTTCCTGACGCTGGCCGCTGCCGATCCGGCGCGCTACCTGGTGGTCGACGCCGGCCAGGAGCCGGGCTCGGTGACCACGGTCGTACGGCACCGGCTGGACCGGATGCTCCCGCTCTCCGAGGCTGAGATCGAGGCCCGGGCCGAGGCCCGGCGGCTCGCCGAGGAGGAGGCCAGGCGCAAGGCGGAGGAAGAGGCGGCGCGCAAGGCGGAGGAGGCCCGGCTGCGGGCCGAGGAGGAAGCCCGCCTGGCCCGCGAGGCCGAGGCCGCGCGGATCAGGGCCGAAGCGGAGGCCGCCCGTAAGGCGGAGGAGGAGCGGCTGCGGGCCGAGGAGGAGGCCCGCGCCCGGGCCGACGCCGCGCGACTGCGTGAGGAGGCCGAGGCGAAGGCGCGCGCCGTCGAAGCGGAGCGGCTGCGCAAGCAGGCCGAGGAGGAGGCCCGGCTGCGGGCCGAGGCCGAGGCGCGGCGGCTGGAGAAGCAGCGGCGGGCGGAGGAGGCCCTGCTGCGGGCCGAGGAGGCGCGCCGGCTCGCGGAGGCTTCGGCGGCCGCCGCTGCGGCGCGGACGGCTGCGGAGCCGGCCCCGGCTCCGGCGGCGCCCGCGGTGTCCATGCGTAAGGATCCGGAGCCCGAGCCGGAGCAGCCGCGCTCCCGGCGGCCGCATCCGGACGATGCCGTCACGGTCGAGACGCCGGTGGTCAAGCGGGTCGTACAGCCCGACGACGTCACGCAGACGGTTCCGGTCCCGAAGGTCGACCCGGCGGCGGAGACCTCCGTCCTGCCGCCGGTCCGGCCCGATGACCCGCGCCGGGACCGGGCCGCCGGGCCGGGCGGTGCCCAGGCGGCCCCGTCGGCTCCCTCGGCCCCGTCGGCGTCGCGGCCCACCGCCCGCCACCCGCAGGAGAGCCCGGCCGACCGGGTGCCGCCGGGCATGTTCCGGGACGGCGGGAACGACGTGACGCGCGAGCTCCCGACCCTGGACGAGGACGGCCGGCCGCGCCGGGAGCGCCCGGAGTGGGCCGAGACGACCCCGCTGGACGATCTGCCGACCTTGGCCGACGAACTGCTGGGACCGCGTCCGGACGACGAGGACGACGACCGCCCGCGCCGCCGCCGCTGAGCGGGGCCGGGTTGTCAGTGGCTACCGCCACAATGTGGACAGGCAGCCGGGACGGCACTTCGGGATGACACCCCGGGATGACACCCCGGTACGGCACGCATGCGCATGTAGGACAGGCACGGACAGGGAAAGGCGGTGGGCGGGATGCCCGTATGGGACGACCTGGTGGGACAGGATCGCGTGCAGGCACAGCTCGCCGCCGCCGCCCGTGACGCGGACACCCTGGTCACGGCGGTCTCGGCGGGATCGCCGCCCCCGGACGCGTCCAAGATGACGCACGCCTGGCTGTTCACCGGGCCGCCCGGCTCCGGCCGCTCCACCGCCGCCCGCGCCTTCGCGGCCGCCCTCCAGTGCACCAGCCCCGACCGCGCGCTCGGCGGAGAGCCCGGCTGTGGCTTCTGCGACGGCTGCCACACCAGCCTGGTCGGCACGCACGCCGATGTGGAGGTCGTCCGTACCGACCTGCTGTCCATCGGTGTGAAGGAGACCCGGGAACTGGTCCGCCGGGCCCAGCTGTCGCCGGCCGTCGGGCGCTGGCAGGTCATCGTCCTGGAGGATGCCGACCGGCTCACCGAGGGGGCGGGCAACGTGCTGCTCAAGGCCGTGGAGGAGCCCGCTCCGCGGACGGTGTGGCTGCTGTGCGCGCCCTCCCTGGAGGATGTGCTGCCCACCATCCGGTCCCGCTGCCGGCACCTGACGCTGCGTACCCCGCCCGTGGCCGCCGTCGCCGATGTGCTGGTGCGGCGCGACGGCATCGAGCCCGGCGTCGCCGCTGCCGTAGCCCGCGCGACCCAGGGGCACATCGGCCGGGCCCGCCGGCTGGCGACCGACGAGGCCGCCAGGTCGCGCCGGGCGGCCGTGCTGCGGCTCCCGCTGCGCGTGGACGATGTGGGCGGCTGCCTGAAGGCCGCCCAGGAGCTCGTCGACGCCGCCGCCGAGGACGCCAAGCAGGTCGCGGAGGAGGTCGACACCAAGGAGACCGAGGAGCTGCGGGCCGCCCTCGGCGCCGGAGCGGGCGCGGGCAGCCGGATGCCGCGCGGTACGGCGGGCGTGATGAAGGAGCTGGAGGACCGGCAGAAGCGCCGTCGTACCCGGACCCAGCGCGACAGCCTCGACCTGGCGCTGATCGACCTCACCGGCTTCTACCGGGACGTGCTGGCCCTCCAGCTCGGCTCGGGCCTGGCCATCGCGAACGAGGAGATACGGGGGGACCTGGACCGGATCGCCCGTGCCTCGGGGCCCGAGCGCACCCTGCGGCGCATCGAGGCGATCATCGCGTGCCGGGACGCCCTCGACCGGAACGTGGCTCCGCTGCTCGCGGTGGAGGCCATGACGATGGCCCTGCGGGCGGGCTGAGCACGCCGACCGCGTTGACGTGTTCACCCGTACGAGGGGTCCGGGGGCTCCCGCCCGGCGGATCCCCTTCCCCCTGGGGGGCCGGGCGGTCGGCGGCCGGCGGGCCCCCGTAGCGGCTGGCACGGCGCGGTCCCGGGCGCCCGGCAGGTCGTAGGCTCACCGCATGGACACCAGCCGCCTGCTGCGTACGACCGGAACCGTGATCGCGGCTGCCGGGCTGCTGCTCTCCGGATGCACCTCCGGCGGGCTGGGCGAGCCCCGGGCGTCCGCGTCGCCGGGCGCGCCGGGATCCGTACCGGCGGCGCTGCGTCCGTACTACGAGCAGAAGCTGAGCTGGCGTGATTGCGGTGTGCCGGGCTTCCAGTGCTCCACGATGAAGGCTCCCCTGGATTACGCGGACCCGGGAACCCCTGATTCGGCCCAGGCGATCGACATGGCGGTGGCCCGCCGGGTGGCGACGGGCCCGGGCAAGCGGCTCGGCTCGCTCGTGGTCAACCCGGGCGGCCCCGGCGGATCGGGGATCGGGTACCTCCAGGCGTACGCGGGCATCGGCTACCCGGCGGCGGTGCGCGCCCAGTACGACATGGTGTCCTTCGACCCGCGCGGGGTGGACCGCAGCACTCCGGTGGAGTGCCTGACCGGCCCGGCGATGGACAGGTTCACCCAGGTGGACCAGACGCCGGACGACAAGGCGGAGCAGGCGCTGCTGGTGGCGGCGTTCAAGGAGTTCGCGGCGGGCTGCCAGGCGCACTCGCGGCGGATCCTGGCGCACGTCTCGACCGTCGACGCGGCCCGGGACATGGACATGCTGCGGGCGGTGCTGGGCGACGAGAAGCTGACGTACGTCGGGGCGTCGTACGGCACCTTCCTCGGCGCGACGTACGCGAACCTGTTCCCCGGCCGCGTGGGCCGGCTGGTCCTGGACGGCGCGATGGACCCGTCCCGGTCGGCACTGGAGATGAACCGGGACCAGACCGAGGGCTTCGAGACGGCCTTCCGCTCCTTCGCCAAGGACTGCGCGAAGCAGCCCGGCTGCCCGCTCGGCCAGGGATCCCCGGACGCGGTGGCGCAACGGCTGGAGGAGTTCTTCCGCAAGGTCGACGCCCAGCCCCTGCCCTCGGGCGACGCGGGCCGGCCGCTCGGCGAGTCCCTGGCGACGACCGGGGTGATCGCGGCGCTGTACGACGAGAGCGCCTGGCCGCAGCTGCGCGAGGCGCTCACGGCCGCGCTGGGCGGCGACGGCTCGGGCCTGCTGGCGCTGGCGGACAGCTACTACGAGCGGGAGCCGGACGGCAAGTACGCGAACCTGATGTTCGCGAACGCCGCCGTGAACTGCCTGGACCAGCCCCCGGCCTTCAGCGGCCCGGCGGCGGTCGAGGCCGCGCTGCCGTCCTTCGAGAAGGCCTCGCCGGTCTTCGGGGCGGGGCTGGCCTGGGCTTCGCTGAACTGCGCGTACTGGCCGGTGCCGGCCACCGGCCAGGCCGGCCGGCTGACCGCGAAGGGCGCGGCGCCGATCGTGGTGGTCGGCACCACCCGCGACCCGGCGACCCCGTACAAGTGGGCCAAGGGCCTCGCGGACCAGCTCGACTCGGGCACCCTGCTGACCTACGACGGCGACGGCCACACGGCGTACGGGCGCGGTAGCGACTGCATCGACACGGCGATCAACCGCTACCTCCTGGAGGGCACCCCCCCACCCCCGGCGAAGCGCTGCTGACCCCCGCCACCCCCCTCTGCACAACCCGGTTCGGGGCACCCCGTTCAACCCTGTAGACTTGGCGCCGCTGCTGATGAGAGCACCTCTCCGGGGGAATTCTTGTCGTCCCAGCGGTGCCGCCTTAGCTCAGTTGGCCAGAGCAACGCACTCGTAATGCGTAGGTCTCGGGTTCGAATCCCGAAGGCGGCTCTGTGGAAGCCCCAGGACTCACTCGCCGTGACCTGGGGCTTTTGCTTGTTCTCCGCCAGGGACCCGGTCGGGCGCACCTCCAGAGGTGGGAGCCGGCCTCTGGAGGGATGCGCACCGTCTTGCGGGTCAGGCGCGGGCGCCCGGGTCGTGGGTGGTCAGGGAGGCCTGGACCGCGCGGGCGTGGGGGCCCTGCCACCAGGGGATCGTCTCCACCAGGACGGGCTTGGTGCCGGAGGCCAGGACGAGCGCCCGGCCCGGGGGCATCGCGCTCAGGTCGGAGACCTTCAGGACGCGGTCGCGGCGGACGGACTCGTTCACGGAGCGGTTGCCGGACCAGCCGCCGGGCTCCGCCTGGCGGGTCGTGGAGTACTCCCGCAGTTCGTACTCGCCCGCCAGCTCCGACAGGTCCCCGAGGAAGCGGGTGTCGGAGACGCCGCCGCCGTAGACCCGTACGTTCGCGGCCGACCAGAGCTTCTCCATGCCGCGCTCGCCCCAGACTTCGACGCCCTGGGCCCAGGACTGGAGGATCGTCATCAGGACGATGCCGCGCGAGCCGTAGTGCGAGTAGAGGTCGGGCAGGGCGCGCCAGCGGCAGACGTTCGCCGCCTCGTCCAGGACCCCGACCAGCGGGCGGGCCAGCCGGCCGCCGCGCTGGGTGGTGGCGTACTCCTCGGCCGCCTCGACGACGGCCACGGTCAGTGCGGTCACCAGCGGGCCCGCCGAGTCGCTGCCCTCCCGGGAGAGCGAGTAGAGGGTGGAGTCGCTGCGGACGAACTCGTGGGGGTCGAACTCCGGGCGGTCGTCGTGGTGGGAGGTGGGCGTCACCCACCGGTTGACGTCGGGGTTGATGAGGCAGGACGCCATCTGCTGGGCGACGCCGTAGATGCCGCTGCGCTGCTTGTCCGGCGCGGTGATCACGCCGGCCAGGGAGTCGGCCGGCATCAGCTGTCCCGCGCCGCGCAGGATGCGCTCCGGGGTGTCGTCCTTCGGGTTGGCCAGCCAGGTGTAGATCTGGGTGATCGGGGACTTGGCCGTGGCCGCCGCGAGCAGCAGGTTGGCGAGCAGGTCCTGGCCGGCCGGGTCGAAGAACGCGTCCGTGGCGGCGTCGGCGTCCCGTGAACCCGACGCGAAGTGGTCGGCCAGCTTGCGGGCCTTGGCGACGTCGGTCACGTACGACAGGGGGTTCCACCACCAAGCGGGCGGCTCCTGTGCCACCTGCTGGGGGTCGAAGACCCAGACCGGACCGCGCGCCGCGCGGGGGCCGCGGGTGGCGTCGACGATGTCCCGCTTGTTGGAGGTGACGAGTACCGCGCCGGGGGCGTCGAGGATCGCGGGGATGGCGCGCCGGGTCGTCTTGCCGGTTCGGGGGCCCCAGATGTCGATGTGCATGTCCTCGAAGGAGCCGTACAGCGGCTGCCGTCCCCGCAGTGAGCGGCCGATGAAGACGCCGGGCACGTTGCCGTGTACGCCGAGCCGCTCGGCGGTCGCGGCGGCGCCCTTCATGGTGAGCTTGCCGAGTTCCTCACCCTGGGCGAGATGGCGGGCCGCGCTGTCCACATCGGGCTTGTCGCGCAGGCGCCGGCGGATCCGGTACACGGCGGTCGCGACAGCGGCGAGCAGCAGTGCCTCGGCCGCCGCGACGGCGTTCGCCGCACCGTTCGGCCACGCGTAGTCGCCCTTGGCCAGGGCCACCGCGAAGGACAAGGGGTTGCCCGGCGGGGCCGGCTGGCCGGCGAAGGTCGCACCGAGGCGGGCGGCGAGCCAGGCGCCGCAGAGGAGGGCCAGGACCGAGCCGACGAGCAGGACGATCTCGATCGTCCAGTCCTCCTCGGAGCGGGGCTTCTTCTGCTGTTGGACGGTCATGGTCAGGACTTTCCTTCCGGGATGTCGTCGCATCCCTTTCCGCTACGCATGCTTCTCGCCGCCTCCGGCCTCGCTGGGGTCGGTGCCCGGCGGGATCGGCACCCGGTAGACGGCGGTGATCTGGTCCTGCACGTCCCAGGTGCTGAACTCGACGTTCTTGCCGGGGCGGGGGGCGTGCAGGATCTTCTTGCCGGCCGGGTCCCACACGAGGCCGACGTGTTCGGAACCCGCGCTGCTGGGGTGGAAGAAGATCAGGTCCCCGGGCTGGGCCTGGCTCAGATCGATCTTGTACGGACGGAGCCGGTCCTCCTGCTCGTACGTGGTCCCGCCGATGTTGATCTTGTGGCCGCTGGCTTGGTAGTAGATCCACTGCGTGAAGCTGGAGCAGTCGAAGGAGACGGGGTTGTCGCCCTGCAGCCGGGGAGCGCCCCAGACGTACGGCTGGCCGATGCCCCGCTGCGCCCAGCGGAGCGCCGCCCGCACGACCGGGTCGTCGGCCGCCGGCAGTACGCCGGTCACGCCGGCGCCGTCCGGGGGCACCGCGGTGCCCTTGCCGTTCTTGGCGCAGTCGGCGTACGTGGCGTCCTTGCCCTGGCTGCCGGCGCCGCCGGGAACCGTGCCGTAGTCGGGGTTGGCCGAGACCTTGCCGTTGAGCCAGTCCTCCGGGTCGACCATGCCGGGACCGTTGTCCTGACCGGGGACGAAGGGGTTGTCGACGCCGGGGAGGCGTACCTCCCAGTGCAGGTGCGGGCCCGTGACGTTGCCGGTGGCGCCGACCGTGCCGATCTGGTCGCCGCGCTTGACGGTGCTGCCCACCGAGACGGAGATGCTGGTCTGGTGCGCGTACAGGGTGATGACGCCGTTCGCGTGCTCGATGTCGGTTTCGTTGCCGTACGAGCCGCCGTTGCCCGCCTTCACCACCTTGCCGTCGGCAGGGGCGTAGATCGGGGTGCCGCTGGGCGCGACCAGGTCGAGCCCGGTGTGGTAGCCGAGGCTCCAATGGGGGCCGCTCTCGTGGTACTTGGTGCCGAGCTGGTACGTGCCCTGCTTCAGCGGCCACTGCCAGTCCTTGCCGCCCGCGGGCTGCGGGTCGGCGGCCGGCTTGAGCAGCGGGCGGGAGAAGGCGGCCGGATCCATCCGGGCCGCCGTGTCCTGGCCGCGGTCGGGGGCGCCACCGTAGGGCGGGGTGGACCACGAGCGGGGCGAGGACGCCTTGATGCTCAACGCCTCATTGGGCTGGGCGTCGTTGCCGACCGGCTCGGGGATGTCCGAGTGCTGTCCGAGGGTGGGGAAGCCGGGGTTCTTCTCGACGGTCGTCTTCAGATGGGCGTACCAGCCCTCGATCAGGCTCTTCTCACCGGTGAGGTTGCCGCGGTAGCGGGCCGCCTGGGTGAGGACCACGCGGGGGTAGACGGTGTTGTCCTTCTTCGAACCGGAGTAGGACAGCAGGGCGTCCCAGGGCTTCGTCTCGGCCTTCAGCGCGTGCAGGAAGTTGGCGGCGGCGAACGCCGCGTCGTCGATGTTGTAGAGGTCCTTCTTGCCGTCGCCGTTGCCGTCGTCGCCGTAGTCCTTCCAGGCGTCGTCGCCGAACTGGAGCAGCCCCATGTAACCGGCGCTGTTCTTGCCCCCCGGCGCGGCGGACGGGTCCTGGCCGAACTTGGTCTCCTGGTACATCTGTCCGGCGATCAGCGTCCAGTCGAGCCCCTCGTAACGGGCCGCGCCGCGCATCGCGGCCAGGATCATCCGCGGGGGTATCTCGTTGCGGGCCGTATCGCTGGGCATGTAGACCTTGCCGGCCGGCATGATCGGGTTGGTGGCCGCCTTGTCACCGGTGTTGCCGTCGGCCGCGTTCTCGCCGTAGTTGCCGCAGGCCGCCTGCGCGGCGCCGCTGCCGAGGCCGCCCACCAGGGCGCTGATCATGACGATGGCGAGGAAGCCGATACCGCCGATCGGCAGCAGGCTGCCGCCGCCGAGGATCAGCAGCCACTTGCCGTTGCCCTTCTTCTTGCCGCCGCCACCGCCGCCACCGCCCTGGCCGCCCCCCTGCTGGGCGGCCGCCTTGGCCGATCTCGCCACCTTGGCGGCCTTCGACGCGGCCGCCAGCACGGCAGGAGCCACCATCGGGTCTCAACTCCCAGCTTTTTCGGATGCGCCCACGTTGCCCAGGCCGTAGAGGTCGAACGCGGAGACCTTCCACGCCCCGCCGTCCTTGCGGGCGCTGACCAGCCAGGAGTTGTTCTCCGTACGGGTCTGCTTGCCGTTCTCGGAGCGCACCGCGGTCAGCGAGACCACGCTGGACACCATCCGGCCACTGCCGCGGGCGAGTTCGTCGGCGATCATCGCGTCGCGGACCACGGTCGCCTTGCCGACGGACGAGCAGCGCACCGCCTGGCAGGTGGCCCAGTCCTTGCCCGTGGGAAGCGCGGTCAGCTGGTTCATCTGGTCGCCGCCGACGGTCAGGGCCAGCAGCGGCTTCGCCCAGGTCGCGGCCTGGTCGGTGGAGTTGTACGTGCTGAGTCCCGCCATGTACCCGGCCATCGCCCGGTGCGCCTCGGCCAGTTCCGCCGGTGTGACGATGGCCGGCACGGCGTCGGAGGCACCGGTACCGGTCTGCTGAGTCCCGTCACCGGCGGGGGCGCCGTGGCCGGCGCCCTTGTCCTGGGCGGCCGTCGTGGGGGCCTTGGCGTCCGACGGCGCACCGCCGTCGTCGTCTCCGTCGAAGACGGTGAACACCACCAGGGCGCCGATCAGCAGAACGCCCAGTACCGCCAGGGCAAGTGCCGCACTTCGCTTGTTGTCGGCAGGTGACTCCACCGTCCCGGGCCTCCCTCAGTCAGGTCGCCCGGACACGGTAGGGGGAGGGACGGCCGATGACGCACGTCTTTTCCCCGTGGGGAAAGACGGGGAAAAGGCGAGGAAAGGAGGGGACTTCCGGCCCGGCCGAGCCGGCGAAATCCGTGCGGAGAAACCGCGAAGAGGTCGCCGGAACTCTTCACCGCTCCTGCTCAGACGGAGGATGCCGCGGGGCCGTACGGGTCGACGGGCAGCGGCTCGAACGGGTACGTTGTGTGTCCGTCCTTGGGCGAACAGGCCGCGAAGGGCCCCAGATCGGCGTCCATCAGCACCCGTAGGTGCGGATCGGCGTGATGGAGCCACCAGGTGGACATGCCCAGGGCCGGGTCGTGCCGCAAGTGCTCCCAGGCCAGCCAGAGCGCGGAGAGCCGGGCTCCCGCCTCGGGGTGCTCCCACCAGCGCGGACACCACGTGGCGGTAGAGCCGTTCACCCGGCGCCGCACCATCTGCGACAGGTATTCGGAGACGAAGACGAAGACATCGGCGAAGTGGAACTCCACCTCGTCGTCGGACGCCTGCTGTGCGTCGGCGTCGTCTGTGCTCATGGTCGAGCCTTCCGTGCGGGCTGTCGGTTCGGGGAGTGCGCCGGGCGAGGGGTGGTCAGTGCTCGATGCCCACGGGCTTCGGCACCACCTCGGCGGCCACGGGGTTGGTCACGCCGTGCGTGGAGGGGCCGCGCGGGGCCGGCGGCGCGCTCAGCTCGGGGGCCAGGTCCTGGGCGGTGCGGCCGGTGGTCTCCGTGAGCACCGCGCTCTCCTCGTCCTTGCTCGGTACGTGCGTTCGACCGTATCCGGGTCAGGACAGGATGATCCCGAGGACCAGCAGGCCGACCACCACCGCGCCCATGACGAAGCGGACCGTCGGGTCGCCCTGCTCCCAGAGGTCGTGCACCAGGGCCCAGCCCGTCACGCGGGCGGCGCGGCCGTTGTGCAGGCTGGGAGCCGGGTCCGGGTCGTCCGCCGGGGCGTCGGTCTCCGAGGCCGGGATGCCGATCGTCCCCTGCTGGGCCTGCGCCACCATGACCAGCCCCTCCAGCAGCTCCGGCATCGTGTGCGGAGTGAGGGGATAGGCGACGGTGCCGTGCGGAGTCCGCAGGCAGAGCTTCGACTGCCAGGGGTTTGCCGGCTCGTAGCCGTCGATCCAGGCGTGCTGGGCCTCCGTCGCGGGGGGAACGTTCTGCTGCGGGAGGGCGTACTGGTCGCTCAACTCTCGTCCTTCGCACGGTCGGGCACGGCTCGGCACCCGTCACCCGGGCACGACCCGCCATTCTTGCGGAGCGCGGGGAGGGCCGGGCCGCCCCGGGGTCCCGGACCGCCGCGCGAGGATTTCCCGCACTTTCCCCGACTTTCCCCGCTCTTTCCCCGCGGGGAAAAAGGGAAGGGTGATGGGCTCTTCATTTGCCACACTGCCGTTCCGCACACCTGGCTTGAAATCCAGGGGCCCGCCAACCGGTCGGCCGGCGGAGGGGGAGCACACGCGTGGGAGAGACGGACTCGATGACGGACCACAACAGCTCTGCTGGCGGGGTCGGCGGGGGCCGGCCTTCCGGGCAGCCGGGGCCGGTCGGCCCCGCGGGGCACGCCGACGAGCAGCAGGCACAGGCGCCCGCCCAGACGCACCCGCCCCACCCGCCCCGGCAGCCGGTGTCCGCTCCGTACGGCTACCAGACCGGCGCCCAGCCTCCGGCGCCGCAGTCCTCGGACGCCGCGCGCGCTCAGGTGGCCGCGGCCTGGGTGCGTACCACCCGGCCCGGCACCGTGCCCCCGGGCGAAGCGGCCGTGCCGGCCCTGCCCCCGCGCGCGGACCAGCCGGCCAGCCCGTCGAAGAAGGACGAGCGCGACCGGGCGAAGGCCGCGCACCGGGCCGCCCAGGACGCCAAGAAGGCCGAACGCAAGGCCGCGTACGAACAGAAGAAGGCGGCGCGCGAGGGCCGCAAGCAGGGCGGCGGCGCCGCGGCCCCCGTGGCCGCGCCGGTTTCCTCGGCGGCCAACCCCATGACGACCCGACCGCCCTCCGCCGCCCCGGAGCCCAAGGCAGCCGCGCCCGCCGCGGCGCCCGCGGCATTCGACGTGCCGCGTCCGGGTGGGCGGCTGCCCGCCCAGGGGCGGCGTACGCACGTGGCCCTGCGGGCGACCCTGCTGATCACCACCTGCGCCTTCGCCCTGGGCTCGTGCGGTGTCGCGGGCCTGGTCATCGGCAAGTCGTCCGTCGCGGTGCAGAGCGGCGCCCTGGACGAGAAGGACCTGGAGCGGTACCGGCTGACCGACTTCCCGACCCAGGCCGCGGCGACCTTCGCCGAGGAGTACGTGACGCTCTGCATGACGTACTCCCCGCAGACCGCCGACAAGCGCCGCGACGCGCTGACCCACTACACCTCGTCGGGCGTGGACCGGGACTGCGGAGTGAGCGGTCAGGCCAGCCAGAGCGTCCGCCAGGCCAAGTGGGACGGGACCGTCGAGGAGCTCCCCGAGTACGGCGCGAACGGCCGCTACCTGGGCATCCAGGTCAAGCTGTCGACCGGCCGCACCACCACCCTCTCCGTGCCGGTGTACGTGAAGGACCTGGCCACCGGGTCGGGACTGCGCGTCGCGGGCAACCTGGGCGAGATGCCGTTGCCTTCGCGCGGCAGCGTTCCCGTCGTCAAGCAGGACAAGGAAGTCGTCGACCAGGCGCTCTCCGACCAGCTCAGGGCGAAGGTGCTGCCCGGCTACTTCAAGGCGTGGGCGGCTTCCGACGCGACGGGGCTGACCCGCTTCACGACCCCCGACGCGACCCAGGCGGCGACCACGGGCCTGGCCGGGGTACTGGCCTCGCCCGACGTGCAGGAGGTCGTGGCGCTCGCACCGGCGGGCAGTGAGAACGGCAAGGCCGTCCAGTACGGCCCGGGCCAGACGGTGCAGGCGCGGGTGACGGTCGTCTGGGGCGGCGCGCCGTCGCCCGGGGCGAAGGGGGCCCCGGCCCCCGCCCCCACCGTGAAGCGCTCCTACCGGCTGACGGTGGTGAACACCGCCCAGGGCTGGTTCATCAAGGACATCCACGGCGGCGTCCTGGACCCGACGGGTGGCATCGCGGACGCCGGAGCGAGCGGCCCCGCCGCCGCGGCCCCCGAGGAGAGCGCCCCGGCGGCCGGGGCTCCGGCGGCCGGTGCTCCGGCCGGCGGTGAGCCCGGTCCCGCCCCGGCCAAGTCCCCCTGACGCAACCACGCGTCGCGATCCCGCGTCGCAACCCCGTGTCGCGATCCCGCGGCGTATCCCCTCCCACGTATCGCAGTCCCAGTGAAAGGACATCGCCATGTACCTGGCGGCTACTACTCTCAACGGCATGTTCGGAGAGATCCAGAAGATCCTCCTGGGCATCGGCACCACCGTGGCCGTCTGCTCCCTGCTCATCCTCGGCATCCGGATGCTGCTGTCGATGAAGCGCGGCGACGGCTTGCGCGAGGCGTTCCAGGGCTTCGGCATCATCGCGCTGGCCGCCCTCATCATCGGCGGCGCGACCGGTCTCGCCGGTCTGCTGATCGACCTGGGCAGCCAGATCGGTGGCGGCGGCAGCAAGAGCTGACCGACCCGGGCAGCGGCCGGCGGCACATCGCATCCGCCCGGCCCGCACCCGTGACCCGCGGTCCGCAACCACGTCAGAGAGGGGGACCGGCTGATGGCACAGGACGCATCGGACGCACCCGAGCCGATGGTCGCCTACGACCACACGGATCTGCTCAACCGGCCCAAGCGCATCTGGAACTGGGGCAACATCCCGCTCCCGGGCCTGCTGCTGCCCGCCCTGGGCGCGGCCTTCGGCTTCGGTGTCCTGTGGCTGGTGGCGCTGCTCTCGCTCTCCGCGTTCCTGCCCTTCCTCGGCATTTCGATGCTGACGTCGGTGCTCTACCTGGGGCCGCCGGTCGCCGTCTACTTCGTGTGGGGCCGACCGCTGCCCTCCGCACTGACACTCAGCCAGCAGCTGGTCGTCTGGGCCGACTACTGGTGGCAGCCCAAGCGCTTGCAGGGGCTGGCCGCCGACCGGGAACCCGAGGAACTGCACTGGCAGGTGATCCTCTGGCAGCCGGGATCGCCGCGCTGGCAGCGGCAGTACGAGGAGGCCCGCGCCACGGCGGCCCGGCACGGTTCCTCGTACGCCGGGCATGCACACGTCGTAGCCCCGCTCGCCGCGCACCCCGCACCGGCACCCGTACCCGTATCCGCACACTCCGAGACCGCAGGATGAGTCCTTCATGATCATGATGATCCTTCTGGGCGGGGCGGTCGCCTTCTTCGTGATCGCCATGATCATCGCCGCCGCCGGCTCCAAGAAGTCCAAGGGCGGTCAGGGCTCCGGCGGTACGCGCTACACCGGCGGCCCCCGCAACCAGGCCGCCCGGACCACGCGCCGCGAAGACCTGCGGCTGCCCTACCGCTACGCCGACGACATGGTCTTCGTGCACGGCGAGTCCGTGTGGACCGGCCTCGTGCTGCCCACCGCCATCGACGAGTACCTCAACGCCACCGAGCTCCAGGCGATGGCCGAGGGCCCGGCCCGCGGGCTGCTCAACCTCGCCCGCGGCGACCGCAACGTCGAGTGCCACTACCGCAAGGTGTACCGGCCGATCACCGCCGTGGAATGGGCCGAGCAGCTCAACACGGTGGCGTGGGACCCGACCGAGAACTACAAGGCGTACAACCTCCGCAAGGCGGAGTACCAGGAGCGCATCGGAGCGACCCGCGAGCGCAACATCCTGCTGGTCAAGCTGGGCTCGCTGAAGCGGGCGTCGAACGGCAGCGGGGTGCTCCCCGGCGGGGACGACCCGGTCGAGGAGCCGGGCCTGGGCCGCGCCCTGCGCGACACCGCCGACCGGGCGGCGGCGGGCGCCACCGGCGTCCACGACGAGTACCTGTCGCCCGGCGTGCTGGCCCAGTGGACCCAGGTCGCGCGGGAGGTCCACGAGAGCCTGGAGGGCCTGAACGGCGTGCCGCTGACCCGCGAGGAGCTGGTCTGGCTGATCCGCAAGCCGCTCCACGGCGACCTGGCCGTACCGCCGGAGCCGGTGCTCGGGTCCCGCTCCTGGGGACCGGACCAGTTCGACCTCGTCGTCGACTTCTCCGGCGAGAACCACAAGACGCACATCGTGCTGCACCAGTACGACGAGGTCACCGGCGAACAGCACACCAGCTACACGACGACGCTCGTGGCCGCCAGCTGGCCCACCGAGACCCGCTTCCGGCAATCCACCGCCTGGGCGCGCTACGCCTCGCAGCACGTGGACTTCCCGGTCGAGATCGACATGCGGTTCACCCTGATCCCGTACCTGAAGTTCAAGGACCGGGCGAAGAAGATCAGCGGCAACCTGGTCGACGAGATGAACGACATGGCCAACTCCGGCCGCTCGCCCGGCACCCAGCTCGCCAACCAGGTCACGCGGGCCCAGCACCTCCTCGACGACGTCGAGGAACACAAGATGCCGGGCATGGAGGCGCAGATCCGCTTCACCATCTCCGCGCCCGACCTCGCCGAGCTGGAACGCCGGCGCCGCGTGCTGGAGATGCAGTTCAAGCAGGACCTGAAGGTCACCCTGCTGCGGCCGACCCGCCAGCAGTGGCGGCTGCTCCAGTCCCAGCTGCCGGGCGACGCGCCCAAGCTGCCCATCGCGCCGTACCTGCGGCTGCAGGAGGTCGAGCAGTTGGGCGCCGGCCTGCCGACGGCGGGCACCGAGCTCGGTGACAACCCCGAACACCGGTCGGGCAGGCGGCTGGGCTGGGTGGGCAACCTCGTCGGCTGGGCCGGGAAGATGCCCGTCCACTACTCCTTGCACGTCGGACCGGCCCGCAACGACGGCGGTGGCCTCGCCATCGTCGGCGCGTCCGGCGGTGGCAAGTCGTCCCTGGCACTCCAGAAGTTCTACGAGGAGTCGGAGTCGGGCGTGCGCTGCCTGGTCATCGACCCCAAGACCGACTTCGCCCAGCTCTGCTACTACCTGGCCTTCGGCTCCCAGGTGAACGACCCGGCCTTCGCGCACGATGCGGACACCGGCCTGCTGGGGACCGAACGGAGCCGCTTCCAGCCGGTCAACCCGGAATTCTGGGCCGAGACCGAGGTCGTCGACCTCCTCAAGGGGCAGGCCGGCGTGCTCGACCCGTGGGTGGTCGCCCGTGACGTCCCCTCGGGCCGGCTGCTGGCCGAGTCGATGCTCCGCGGGTTCCTCGGCGACGAGGACTACCAGCGCGTACGGCTGCCCGTGATCGAGGCGATGGCGACGGTGGTCGGCTGGTACAACTCCGCGATCCGGCAGGCCACCGAGCAGGGGCTGACCGCCAGGGAGGCGGAGCTCAAGGTGCCGAGGCCGACGCTGTGGCAGGTCGTGGACGAGGTCGTCAACGCCTACGACCACGCGGTGGCCAGCGGGGACCGCGAGGCCGTCAAGGAGCTCAAACTGGCCCAGATGCTCCTGACCGAGCTGCGCACCCTGCCGTACGCGCGCCTCGCCTTCGCCGAGCGCCCGCAGACGCTGTCCGCGATGCGCAAGCGCCGTACCGTCATCACCTTGCGCGGCTTCCAGTCCCCGTCCTCCTCGGACCCGCGCAACTGGAACCCCGCCGAACGCCTGGCCGCCACGGCGCTGATGGCGGTCGTGGAGCTGGGCAGCCAGATGCTCGACGTCGGGTACGAGAAGAACCCGGTGACGGGGGAGATCGGGCTGCGGCCGAAGGCGCTCTTCGTCGACGAGGCGTACGTCGTCACCGCGACCGAGAGCGGCCGGGACCTGATGCGGCGTGCCCTCAAGCAGGGCCGCTCGTACCTGGCCGTCACGGTCCTGATCACGCAGCAGGCCATCGACCTGGTCCAGATCGAGGACTCCGAGGCGCGCAGCGGTGGCGCCAACCAGATCCACACGGTGTTCGCCTTCAAGCAGAAGTCCGCCCAGGAGGCGTCCCTGGTGGCACCGCTCCTCGGCCGGCCCGAGAACGACGCCAAGGTCATCTCGGCCCTGCAGGAACTCCGTACGGGCGTCTGCCTGCAGCGTGACGTCGACAAGCGGGTCGGCACGGTGGCCGTGGACCTCGTCTTCAAGGAGATCCTCGCCGCCACGGACACCAACGGCACCACCCGCCCCGCCCGCCAGTCTGTCGATCCGCCGCTCAGCGTGTGGGACTGGACCTTCATGCAGGAGGCGGCCCAGGCCGAGGAGGCCGCGGCCGCGGACGCGGCGCAGCCCGCCGCCGTCTGACCGACCCGTACCGAGCCCGTTCCGTACGCCGTACGCCGTACCCAAGGAGACACCATGCGCCTGTCCAAGAGCCTCACCGCCGGGGCCGCTCTCGTGGCACTCGTGGCCCTGACCGGTTGTGGGGGTGGAAGCAAGGGCGGCAGTGGTCCGACGGACGACCTCGGCCTGCCGACGGCCGGTGACATGGCCTCCATCGAGAAGTTCGTCAACCAGCACGCCCAGTGCACCAACCTGCGGCCCGTAGACGAGGAAGGGGCGGGCGTCCTGGAGAAGGAGGCCAAGGACCCTGCCTGGGCGATCAAGGAGCGGGCCGTCTGTGACGACGGATCCCGCCAGACGATCACGCTGCTGGCGATCTCCGACATGGCGAAGTTCCAGGCCGCGAACCGGTCCGGCGAGAAGGTCGAAGCACTGGTCGGGAAGGACTTCGCGGTCGTGCCGACGGACGACAGGACCGTCAAGGCACTGGTGGACGCCAAGATGCTCCTCCTCACATGCGACGCGAGCAGCTACTCGATCCCGAGCGGTTACAAGCAGCACAAGGGGCTGGCAGAGGGCTGCCTCCTGACCGACTACGTCCGTTCGTAGCCACCCGACACCCTTAGCCCCTGAAGCGGAACTCCCGAAGGAAGCAGATGTCCGTGCGCCGTCGCGCCACGTCACGAGTGTCCACCCCCAGAGCCCGTTCCGCACTCGACCGGGTGTGGGGCGCCGGTCGTGCGGTTCGGACTGGTGCGTTCGTTGTTCTCGCGCTGCTGGCACTGTCGTTCGCCGTTCCCGGTACGGCGCACGCCGAGGACTTCGCCTGCAGTTTTACCGGGGATGACAGCTACTCCCATGACAGTCCGGGAGCCAGCGGCGAGTCCATCATGCCTGCCGTCAACCAATGGGAAGACAAGGCGAAACGCGCCAAGAACCTCAACGATACGACGGGAATGGTCACCGGCGCGGTCAGGATGCCGGAGGGTCCCGAAAAGTACACCCTGTACGAGATGAATGGCATGCGGGGCCTGAACTGGTCCATGACGTTCAGGGGCAGGGGTAACGCCTCCGACACCAACGGCACGCGCGGCAGTGGCGCCGATCACTGCTCGATCATGGACCTCGTCAACAACGGCATCGCCAACATGGTCTTCAACGGAACGAAGATCCTCGCGCGCTCCGCAATTTCCATCAAGGAACTGGCCTCCAACCCGAGCCCCCTCAGCGGGCTTTACGCCGGCCGGGACAGCGTGGTGAAGACCTTGAAGAACAACGTCTTCATTCCTGCCGTGCCCGTCATGATCTCGCTCACCGGCATCTGGGTCTTCACCAAGTGGCGCAAGAACGAGATGCGTGAAGCCTGGTCGGGCGTCGGATGGGCTTCGTTGACGACAATCGCCGTCGTCGTGCTCCTGACGGGCGGTAACTACGACAAGGTCATCAGCGAAGCGGACACCGGCATCGGCAATTTCAACTCGCTGCTTTCCGAGGCGGTGCTCGCGGGTGTCTCGGGCCAGATGCAATCACCTTGCGATCTGGCCGAAGGGGCGTACAACCGAGGCCTGCGCGTATCCAGCTGCGCTATGTATGACACTTTGGCAGTCCGTCCCTGGGCGTTGGGCCAGTTCGGCGAGAACGGCACCAACTGCATCTTCCGAAAGGATGGCGGCAAGGTCGAGAACGGTGCGTGCATACCGAAGAGCACCGGTACCGAATGCAGCTACGGAAAAGGCGCCCGCTGCGAGGACGTCCGGGTCAAGCAGATCGTGTCACAGTCGACGACCAACATGGACGAGTACCCCAGAGACGGCAAGAAGAAGGAGATCAACAAGGAGAAGGACGAGTGGATGCCCATCCGCATCGACATTGCGGGCGGAAGGGGTGAGGGCTATCCGGGGAAAGCGCCCGACCAGCACATTTACCCGGTTCCCTTCGATGAATGGTCCGGCCACAACGCCGGGGCGCGCGTCGGGCTCGCCTTCTACTCGTTGATCGCCGCGCTGATCGTGGGTCTGATGGTGATCGTGCTCAGCGCACTGACGCTGCTGTGGCACGCCGTGACTCTGATCATGATCATCATGCTGCCGCTGATAGCGACGCTGGGCATCCATCCGTCACAGCAGAAACTGCTCAAGGGCTGGCTGCAGACGTTCATTCACAGCTTCGTGCTGCGGGCGGGCTTCGGCATCATCCTCACGGTGCTGCTCGTGCTCTACCAGATGATCCTGCCCGCGAAGATTTCCCTGGGCATGCAGTTGCTGATGCTGCTGCTGGTCACCATCGCCGTCGTGATGATGCTCAAGAAGCTGCTCTCGGGCGCCTACAGCCCGAAGATCGCGGGGGCGGAAGACGCGCTGGGCGCGGGAGACATGGCGAACTCGTTGACCGGTCAGCTGGGTGCGCACAGTCAGCGTCTCGCGGGCAATGCCGCCGCCGGTACCGCCAGGGCGGCCGGCCGGGTCGCCGGGCGGGGCGCCGGGAACGTCGGACGGGGCATGGACAAGGCCGTACTCGGGGGACGGCTGCAGAAGGGCGGTTGGATCGCTCCGAGCAACCCCAAGCGGAAGCAGCGCAAGGCCGCGCAGATGGGGGCGGAGATCCAGCAGGACCAGTACGACGAGATGGTGAAGAGGAGGGGCGCGGCCCCGGAGGCCGGGCAGTCCGCCGACCAGGAACCCCAGCCGTCCCGTCGCCGCAGCGGACGGGTCAGCGCGTCCACGCAGTCGGCGCCCGCGCAGCAGGGGCAGGGAGCCCAGTCGGCACCCGCCCCCGCCGCACCCGCACCGCAGACTCCCGTGCCCGCCCCCGCGGCGCCGCCGGCTCCCCGCTCCGGCGGCCGGGTCAGCGGCGACGAGGTGCCTCAGCGGCGGCAGCCGCCCCCGCGGGCCGCGGAGCCGCGGACGCCGCAGCCGCCCGCGCCACCGCACCAGCCTCCGCCGCCGCGCAACGGCGACCGGATGCCGCGCTAGGAGACGCCGACCATGGCAAGCGTGATCACCGACCACCCGCCGCAGGAGGTCGCCGCCGAGCTGGGCGCGCTGCTGCGCGTGGACTGGCGGACCGTACGGGACGGGATCCCGGCCGACGGGGGCGAGCGCCGCGCGTGGTGCGCGGCCTCAGGTTGGGAGCCGCTCTGCCCGGAGGCGGACCTGTGGGTCCGCACGCGCCGGGGCGGCCGGTTGCACCTGGCCGCCCCGGCGGCCCCGGGCGGCCGGTGGCCTTCGCTTCGTACACGGTGTGGAAGGTCAGGGCGGACCCGGCGTCCGAGGCCGCTGACCGCACGGCGGCCGGGCCCGAAGAACGTCCGTACTCCGCTCTGCCAGGTGGGCTTCAGACCCACGCCCACCGCACCCCGGCGCGGGGCCTCCGGGCCGTCCGCCGGCACCGGCGCGGGAGTCGCCCCCGGTCTCGCGCCCCGCCCCCACGCCACAGGAATGGACGGCCAGGCATGAACACTCGTCCCGCCCTCGGGTCCCTCCGCCGCCTCCTGCGCCAGGAGAAGAGCGACGACTGGGCCGTGCGGCTGCTGCCCCGGGTCGTCTTCGGGCTGGCCGGTGCCTACACGGTCTTCCTGCTCGCCTCGGTCAGCATGTCCTCGTTCGTCACCGTGTGCGCGGTTCTCCTCCTGGCCGCGGCCGGGTGGCTGCTGCGCCGCCGAGGCCAGTTCCTGCTGGCGCTCGTCTCGACGACCGTCACGTCCGCGGTCACCGGATACTTCGCGGCCGTCGGCGCCATGGCCCGCGGCGAGGCGGACGGACTGCTCAGCGGGCAGGCCGTGTTCGGATACTGGGCGCTCGCCGGGATGGCTCTGCTGGGGGCATGGATCCCCAGGGACCACTCCGGTCGCCGCGGGGTCACGGTGCTGACCGCCGACGTGGTCCTTGTCGTGACGTCCGCCGTGGGGACGGTCCTCCCGGCCGTGTCGGTCCCGCTCGGATTCCTCGGCCTGACCCTGGTACTGGCCGTGCGCGGTGGCGGATTCACCACGGTGCGGAGCCGGCTCGGGCGGGCGAAGCGCCGTGTTTCGCGACGCCCTGTGCCGATTGCCGACACCGACCGTTAGTTGAGTGATGGACCATCACGATCCAATGGGCACAGGCACGGACCTGGTTGTGGAACAACTTTGTCGATGCCAATTCACCTGCTCTAGAGTCCCCGGGAGTCTTGATCAACTCGGGGGGATCTTTCATGGTCACGACAGTACGCAAAGTGCCGCCTACATCCGTTCGGTCAACCGGTTCCTCCGCCCCACTGCCCTGCCAGCGGCGACCGGACATATTCAGCCAGCCGCTGCTCACCAATCCGCCCGGGGGCAAGGGGGGACCGCCGCTCCAGACGCGGCGGCGGCAGGCCCTGACCCACGCGGCCCGGCAGCTCTGCTCCTCCTGCCCCCTGTGGGCGGAATGCCTGCGGGACGCCGTCGTCCAGTCCGATCCCGGCGGGTACGCGGCGGGCACCACCCGGCAGGACCGGCGGTGGATCCGTCGGCGGATCGCACTCGGTGACGCCCAGGGGCGGCTGGCGCTCCGGCCGGACGGCGAGGGGAGGCAGGTGGCAGCCGAGGCCGTGCTCGCCGCGTTCCATGAGCTGCAGGAGCACTGGGCGAGCCGCCCCGCGCTGTCGTCGGCCACGGGTACGCGGGAGGATCAGGTCGGCCCGGGCGATGGCAAGGCACACCGCGCCGCGGCGAGCGGAGAGCCGCAGCCGCACACCGGTCAACAGCGAGTCAACACGGACGAGGTATCGATGGCGCCCCCGGCAGGCGAACGGATCACTTTCTCACTCGACGATCCGGCCCGAGCCATACAGACGGCCGTACTCGGCCCGCTGGTGCGCTCCACGCTGTGCACCCTCGAAGTCACCGAGCAGATCGCGGCCATGCTGGTCCGTATGCCCAGCGCAGGGGTCAGGCCGGAACTGCTGGGCGCCTTGGGCGAAGTGCGCCGACGTCTTGTGGCGTGGCGTGCGGCATCGGGGGATGCCGGCCCGTACCGCCCGGCAGGCGGCGGGCTCACCGGATCGGTGAGCCTGGAGCTCGTGACCAGTGACCCGCTCGGCGCGTTGCGACAGGACATCTTCGAACCCCTGCTGAACCGGCTCGCCGAATCGATTCGCCAGATCGAGGTGCTCACGGCCGTGCTGAGCACCGCGCCGGACGACGGTGTCCTGGACGGCCGCGCCCCGGGCGGCGGCGCCCCGGACTGGGACTCGCCCGACCGGGCGGAACTGGCTGCTTTGCCCCCGGCTCTCGGTGAACTCGGCGCGCGCATCGACCAGTACGCCGCCGAGGCACCCCGGCCTGAGGTCCACGCCTGGCCCGCCGACGGCGTCCGGCGTGACACCCCGCTGCGCTCCGTACCGGACCTCGCCTCCGGGGGCGCGGCCCCGCTCGCCCCGGCAGCCGCGCCGAGCCTCCGGCAGGCCGTCGAGCAGGCAGTGACGGCCTTCCCGGGGCCGTTCACCGGCCGGGACGTCCTGCTCGCGCTTCCCCGAGGGGCGTACCGGCAACCGGCGAAGTCGGTCAGCAACGCCTTGTCCGCCATGGCCCAGGCGGGTCGCCTGCTGCGCGTGTCCCGCGGCAGGTACGCCCTGGCCGCTCCGTCCACCGGCGTATCCGCCGCGAGCTCCTGAAGGGGTCCGCACCGTGCATCCCACCCACCCGGCCGCCGAAGTCCGCGTCTTCTCACACAGCGCGGGGCTCATCGACGGCGTTCCCGTGACCGCACCGCCGTACGTCGACATCCAGGAGGTCGTGATCGCGATCCTCCAGCAACGCGCCCAGCAGATGGGCGGGTCGGCCCTGGCGACGATCAGCGACGACCGCTACGGCGGCACGATCCGCCTCCTGATCCACCCGGACGGAACCACGGAACCGGCTGACTGAGCCGCTCGCCGGACGCCGACGGCCCCCTCGTCAGGGGGGCCGCCGATGCCTGCGGAGCCGGTGACGCCCCTGTCCGGGCGGCGTGGTCAGGCGGTCCGGGCGCGCTGGGTGATCACGATGCAGGTGAGCACGATGGCGGCGGTGAGCGGGACGGCCGGGGTGATGTGTTCGCCGAGCAGCAGCACCGCCCACACCAGCGTCAGCAGCGGCTGCGCCAGCTGGAGCTGGCTCGCCCGTGCCACGCCGATGAGGCCCATGCCCTTGTACCAGACGACGAATCCGCCGAACTGCGAGATCCCGGCGATGTAGGCCATGCCGACCAGGGCCTTCGCGGTGAGGTGGACGGGCTCGTGCGGGAGCGCCCACAGGGCCACGGCGAGGTTGACGGGAGCGGCGAGCACGACGCCCCAGGCGATGACGCGCCAGCCCGGCATGCCCGCACCCGAGAGCCGGCCGCCGAAGGCGTAGCCCGCCGCGCAGACCAGCAGGGCGCCGAAGAGGTAGAGGTCCGCGACGGTGGGCCGGCCGTGGTTCTGCGACAGGGTGTACACGATGACGGTCGCCGCTCCGAGGCCCGCCGCAGCCCAGAAGACCTTCGACGGGCTGCGCCGGGTGAGGACGGCTGAGAACACCGCGGTGGCCATCGGCAGCGCACCGATCACGATCGCCGAGTTCGCGGTGGACGAGGTCTGCAGGGCGAGCGTGGTGAGCAGCGGGAAGCCGACCGCACAGCCGCCCGCGACGACGGCGAGCGCGGGCCAGTCCGCGCGGGCCGGCAACGGCGCCCGGGTGATGAGGAGCGCGGCGCAGGCGATGACGGCGGCCAGGACGCCGCGCACCCCGATGGCGCTCCACGGCCCGAACCCGTCGAGCGCCCACATCGTTCCGGGGAAGCTGAAGGAGAAGCTGACCACGCCGAGGGCGGCGAAGAGGGTGCCGCTGGAGACCGCGGGTGTGGTGAGGGGGGCGAGGGAACCCTGCTGTGCCGTCATGACTGTCCGTTCTTGCGGTTGCGGGAGATTTCTTCCAGCCGTACGGAGATGACCTGCGCGAACCGGGTGGCGGCGCTCTCCGCGAACGGCATGCTGAACGAGGGCTCGCAGAGCTCCAGTTCGAGGACCAGGGGCTGTCCGTCGGCGTCGCGGATGAGGTCGACGCGGCCGTACAGCAGCGGTTCGCGGAGCTCCAGGTGGGCGGCCGCGGCGTCCAGGGCGGCCGCCGCGACCGCCCGTTCGTCCTCGGCGGCGGCCCGCGCCGTGCGGGCGTCCTGGGTCGGCTCGTCGACCGTGCCGTCCGGCAGGAGCAGCGCGCGCTTGCGGATGGCGTGGCTGTAGACGCCGTCGAAGTGGATGAGGTCGGTCTCGCCGTCGTGGTCGACCGAGTCCAGGTAGGGCTGGAGGATGACGTGGCAGCCCTGGTCGAGCAGCTTGGTCACGTACGCGGCCGCCTCGGTCTCGGACGACCGGGGGAAGCGCTGCACGTCCCGGGAGTAGGCGCCGACGGTCGGCTTCACCACGATCTCCCGGGCCCGGTCGTGCCGGGCGAGGAACGTGCGCAGGGCCGCCGCCGGGTCGGCTCCGGGGGCCACGAAGCCGCTGGGTACGACCGGTACGCCGGCTGCCGCAAGATCGGCGAGGTAGCGCTTGTCGAGGTTCCACCGCACCACCGGGAGCGGGTTGAACAGGTACGTCACGTCGGTGACGTACTCGCACCAGTCCAGGAACTGCGGGAGGCTCTCGACGTAGCTCCACGGAGAGCGCAGCAGTACGGCGTCGAAGCGGTCCCATTCGATGTCCGGATCCCGCCAGGAACATATCTCGGCCCTGATTCCGGCTGCTTGGCAGGCGTCGAGCAGCAAGGGCATGTCGTAGTCGATGGCGAGGCTGGTCTCGTCGGTGACCAGGGCCAGATGGTTGCCCATCGGGTGAACTCCAATACGGGGGAGAGGCGGGGGTCGAGGAGGCGGCCGGGCGGCTACCAGGGGACGGTCTGTGCGCCGTGGGTGTAGCTGCCCGTCGGGCCGTCGTCGGCGAGCAGCGCCATCGCGACGCTCGTCCGGGCTCCGTCCGCGACGTCGAGATCGCCCTCGCCGTCGTTCATCGCGGTCCTGGTGTAGCCCGGGTGGACGGCGTTCACCTTGACCGGTGTTCCGCGCAGCTCGTAGGCGAGGTGGACGGTCCAGGAATTGACCGCGCTCTTGGAGGCGCTGTAGGCCGGGAGCGACTTGAACATGGGGCTGTACGCGTACGACGCGGGGTCGCTGTGCGTGGTCAGGGAGCCGAGCAGACTGGACACGTTGACGATGCGGCCGGCCGGGGACCTGCCGAGCAGCGGGAGGAAGGCCGTGGTCACCTCGACGACGCCGAACAGGTTGGTGTCGAAGGTCTCCCGCCACTGCCGCATCGGCTGCTCGGACGGCTGCTTCCCGTACTCCTCGATACGGATGCCGGCGTTGTTGACCAGGATGTCGAGGCGGCCGTGGCCGCTCTCCACCTCCCGGGCGGCGGCCCGGATGCTCTTCGGGTCCGTGATGTCGAGTACGAGCGGGTCGACGGTCAGGCCGTCGCCGCGCAGCGTGGCGGCGGCGCGGGTGACCGCTTCGCGATCGCGGCCCGCGAGCAGGACGTGGACGCCGGCGCCGGCGAGCTGGCGCGCGGTCTCGAAGCCGATGCCCCGGTTGGCACCGGTGACGAGGGCGAGTCGGGGCAGTGGGGCGGGCAGTGGGTGGGGCAGCGGTTCGGGCATGCGGATCTCCAACACGGAAGCGAGGGGGGGGAGGGGGCCGGACGGCGGTACCGGTCCGCTAGAGCACGGTCAGGAACTTCGCCACGGGCGCTCCGAAACGGGCGGTGTCGATCAGGAAGGCGTCGTGCCCTTCCCGGGAGTCCATCGCCACGAATTCGACGTCCGTGCCACCGGCGGCGAGGCCTTCGGCGATCTCCCGCTGCTGGCGCAGCGGGAACAGGATGTCCGTCTCCACGCCGATGACCAGCGCCTTCTCCAGGCGGATCCGGGAGAGCGCCGCGTCGGTGGTGGTTCCGCAGGACTCGCCGAGGTCGAACCGGTCCATGCAGCGGCTGAGGCAGAGGTAGCTGTTGGGGTCGAAACGGCGCGCGAAGCGCCGGGCATGGCGCTCCAGGTAGTCCTCCACCTGGAATTCGTGGCCGAAGGGTTCGTGGTGGCCGTCGTCCGCGCGGTCCTGCGGCGCGATGCGCGCACGGCCGAACCGGTCGTCCCACTCCCGGGCGGACCGGTAGGTCAGCATGCCGAGCTTGCGCGCGGTGAACATGCCGCGCTGCGGGTAGCTCCCGTCGTCGTACCGGCCGCCGTTCCAGTGCGGGTCGCACCGGATCGCCTCGCGCTGGAGCGAGCGGATCGCGATCGAGAACGGCAGGGCGCGCGCCGCGCCGCAGACGTTGATGTGGCCGCGGGCCAGCCCGGGATGGCGGGCCAGCAGGGACAGGGCGCTCATGCCGCCCATGGACGTGCCGATCACGCACGCCAGCCGGTCGATGCCCAGCGCGCGCACCGTGTGGGCCGCCGCGTCGGCGATGTCCTCCATCGACAGCTCCGGGAAGCCGGGTCCGTAGGGCTCGCCGGTGGCGGGGTCGACCGAGGCGGGCCCGGTGGACCCCTTGCAACTGCCGAGCGAGTTGAGGCAGATCACGTACCAGCGATCGGTGTCGACGGGCTTTCCGGGCCCCACCATCGCCTCCCACCAGCCGGGGCCGGTGTCGGCCGGGTGGGAGGCAGCGTGGGCGTCGGGCGAGAGACCGGTGAGGATCAGGACGGCGTTGTCGCGTTCCGGGGCCAGCCGTCCGACGGTCTCGTACGCGATGCGCGCGCCGGTCAGCGTTCCGCCCCGGCGCATGGCGAAGCCTGCGGGAAGGTCGGCGAAACGGGCCGCGGGGGGGATGAATTCCCTCATGTGTCTGGTTCCTGCCAGGTGGTGGTGTGCCGCGAGACGATGGGGCCGCCTGCCGGGGGTCAGGCCACGCCGGCGCCGGATTCCAGGGATGCGAGCCACTCGTCGTCCGAGCCCTCGACCATCCCTTCCATGAGGAACGTGGAGAGGTAGCGTTCGCCGGTGTCCGGGAGCATGGCGAGGAGCACCGAGCCCGCCGGCGCGGTTTCGGCGACGCGCAGTGCGGTCGCCAGGGTGGCGCCGGCCGAGATGCCGGTGAAGATGCCCTCCTCGGCGGCGAGCCGGCGGGCGGTGTCGCGGCCCGCCACCTCGTCGACGGTGACCAGTTCGTCGATGACGCTGGCGTCGAGGACGCCGGGTACGAAGTTGGGGGCCCAGCCCTGGATCCGGTGGACGTTCCACTCCTGTCCGGCCAGCACGGCGGCGTTGTCCGGCTCGGCGGCGACGATCCGGACCCCGGGGCGGGCCGTCTTCAGCATCTGGCCGACTCCGGTGAGGGTGCCGCTGGTGCCGAAGCCGGTGACGAAGTAGTCGAGCCGCTTGCCCGCGAAGTCGCCGAGGATCTCCGCGGCGGTGGTCTCGCGGTGGTACGCCGGGTTGGCCGGGTTGTCGAACTGGTTGGCCCGGAACCAGCCGTGCTTCGCGGCGAGTTCGTCCGCGATCCGGTTGCCGCCGCTGCTGCCGAGGTGGCCCGGGAAGAGGAGCACCCGGCCGCCGTAGGCCCGGATCAGCTTGCGCCGTTCCGCCGAGTAGGTGTCGCCCATCACCGCGACGAACCGGTAGCCGCGGGCGGCGGCCACCATCGCCAGGGCGATGCCGACGTTCCCGGAGGTGCACTCGACGATGGTGTCGCCGGGCTTGAGCAGCCCCTTCGCCTCGGCGTCGAGGACGACGGAGAGCGCGAGGCGGTCCTTCACGGAGCCACCGGGGTTGAACGACTCGACCTTCACGTAGACCGTGGCGTGAGCCGGGGACATGCGGTGCAGCCGGACGATCGGGGTGCGGCCGATGGTGTCGAGGATGCTGTCGTGGAGGGGCATCGGAAAGTACTCCTTGGGCGGTGTGCGTGGCGTTCCTGGGGGCGGGGGCCGGCCGGACTAGGCGGCGGGGGCGTTCTCGAAGGCGGGGGCGACCATGGCGAGGATCGTCTCGACCGCCCGTGCGCTGAGCTCCTCGTCCAGCGGGGCGTTGAACTCGGCCAGTTCGACGCCGCGGAGCTGCTCCGCCGGGATCGCGTCGAAGATCGCCCGGATCTGCGAGGGCAGCAGGCCGTCCGGCACCGTGTAGTCGGCCGGTACGTGGCCCGGTTCGAGCACGTCCCAGTCGATGTGCACCCATACCGGGGCGTCGCCGATCGCCGCCAGGACGTTCTCCGCCGTGGTCTGCGCCGGGGGGATGATCCGGACGCCGTGCTCGGCGATCAGCGCGCCCTCGGCCCCGTCGATGTCGCGGGAGCCGACCAGGACGGCCTGCCCGGGGCGCAGGCCGGAGCCGTGGCCGCTGTCCCAGAGCCCGCAGGCGCCGGCGAGGACCATCCCGCCCAGGTACCCGGTGCCGGTCGTCTCCGGCGTGTTGAAGTCGCCGTGCCCGTCGATGTAGAGCACCACGGCGTCCGGGTGCTCCCTGGCCACGACCGGCAGGGTGGCGAGGCTCGCGGAGCAGGTGTTGGAGATCAGGACCGTCCGGCTGCCGTTCGCGATGCTCCGGTTGACGGCCCGGCCCAGCCCGGTCAGCGTCTCCCGGGCCTGCGGGAGGCTGACGCTCCAGTCGTCGTCGGCGGGCGGCGCGGGCTCGCCGATGAAGCGGGCGGTGAGTCCGTAGCGGTCCTCCAGGGCCCGCGCGATGCGGGCGGCGCCCTCGATCATCCGGGGCTCCCGGTCGGCCACCCGGCCCTGGGACACGATGAGGTCGATCATTTGGTGAGCATCTCCTGTTCGTTTGCAAAAGCCGGCCGGGGCCGGAAGGGGCACCCGCCTTTTCGCTCCGCGTTCTCCTCGATGAGCCCGTACTGGAGCCATTCGAGTGCTCCGACGCCGTAGGAGCCCAATTGCGGTGAGTGCTGCATTCCGTCGTAAAGGTGTATTCGGTTGCGGATGTTCGCGCGGACCTTCCGGCCGCTCGGCGTCTCGCCGGCGAACACGTCGAAACGCTCCCGCGGATTGATGACGATGGCGAAGTGTTCGCCGAGATTCCGGCTGCGCCGGTTCAGGTGCGCGGGACTGCTCATGTTGCAGAACAACGGCATCCCGTTGAAGCACATGGACCAGGATGCGGAATCCGGATCCCGCCCGACGTCCGCCGGCCAGGGCGCGGGGTCGAGGTGGTGCAGTTCCTGGAGCACCCGCCAGCCGAAGGCGTGGTACTCCTCGACGGTGCGCGCGCTCACGGCTGCCTTCGAGACCATCACGAGCAGCGGATATGCCGTGTCCAGCTGTCCGTCCCAGTCCCGGGACAGCTCGACGTACTCGGTGAGGGCCTGCGCCAGGTGCCGGAAGCCCTCGCTGTCGGCGCTCTCCACGAAGACGAACCGCAGGAGCTGCTTCCGGAACGCGTTCCGGGAGAAGACGCACGGGAAGTCCGGACCGGCCAGCCGTGCCGCGATCTCTTCGAAGGCGGCGCGGTGCCATCCCCCTCCGCCTGCGAGGACTTGCGCCTGGGAGATCAGCTTCGTGGTCTGCTGCAACCTTTCCACCTGAGCATCCATTTCTACGGGCCCTGCCGTTTCGAATGAGAGGGGGGAGAGGGTCGATGCCCTTTCCGGGACGTGCCGCGTCTCCGGCACATTCGCGGAGGCAGATATTCCGGCACGGGTTCGGTTCATGTCCCCACCGGGGCCTCCGGATTCGATTCACCGGGCCGCGGCGTCGCCATCGTTCCGCAGGAATTCCGGGTTCCGCAACGCCTTGCCACCAAGGGCTCAGTGGGGGTGTACACCGCGTACGCCGATGGTTGTATGGCGATGCGCCCGAGGCCATTCCTAGGCTGCGGCCGTGATCAATTCCGCTGGCTACCTGAGCGTCCCCGTTTCGGCTCGCATTCCGGGTCTCCGAGGGCACAACGCCGCACATACGGCGCGTTTGTGCTGGGCGGAAGCCCGCCCGTCGGTCCAGCTGGTGTTCCTGCTGCGGTTCGTGGTGGGGACGGTGTCCGCCGCCGGGCTGCCGCAGGCCACGGGCCGGACCGTGCTCGGCTTGGCGGCCTGGTGGTGCGCGGTCGCCTGTGCGTACCTGCTCAACGGCGTGACGGACGTCCGCGAGGACCGGGCGAACGGCTCCCGACGCCCGATCGCCCGGGGCGAGCTGCCCGTCCGTACCGCCGGGTCCGTCACGGCGCTGCTGGCCGTCGCCGCGCTGGTCCTCGGCGGCCTGGCCGGGTCCGGGGTGCTCGGGTGGGTGGTGGGGTTCCTGCTGCTCGGCTGGGCGTACTCGGCCTCCCCGGTGCGGGCGAAGGAATCGAGCGGGCTCTGCGCGGTGGTGGTGTTCGGCCTGGGCGCGACCTCGTACGCGGCGGGCGTCTCGGCGGCCGGGTCCGGGTGGACGGCGACCGGCGGGGTGTTCGGCTGCGTGATGGCGGCCTGGATGGCTCTGGTCGGTTCCCTGGTCAAGGACTTGGGGGACGTCGGCGGGGATGCGGCCGGCGGCCGGCGCACCGTCGCGGTCGTGCGGGGGGTGGCGGCGGCGCGGGCCCTGGCCGTGGCGGGCGCCGTGCTGGTCGGCGCGGCCGGGACGGCGACGGCCGCCCTGTGGGCCCCGCTCGCCCTCTTGGGGGCGGTGCCGGTGGCGGCCGGGGCGGTGTGGGTGGTCGTCCGGGTGGTGGGCGATGCCCGGCGGGCCGACGCGGACCGTGCGCAACGGCGCGGCGCCTACCGGGCCTTCATGGTCACGCAGTACGGCGCGAACCTGCTCATGCTGGGCGCGTTCGCTGCAGCATGAGCCGGGCCGGCCTGGGTCGACGTCAACCCTGGCCGGGGAAGGCCTTGTTGAGGGCCTGGACCCGGGAGCCGGCCCCGAGCTTGCGGTAGGCGTTGTGCAGGTGGCGCTTGACGGTGGCCTCGCTGATCTCGAACCGACGGCCTATCAGCCGGTTCGTCAGCCCCGCCCGTACCGCCTCCAGGATCTGCCGCTCCCTTAGCGTCAGCAGGTCCAGGGCCGGCGCGTCCGAGGTGTCCTCAGCAGCGCCGGGAGCCTCCCCCGCTTCGGGGGCGGAGGGCCGCTGGGCCTCCTCGTAGCCCCGGATCCCCTGGTACAGACGGCTCCCGGCAGCGGCCCGGAAGGCGGTGCTCACCGTCTGCGCCGCCGCGTGCCGCTGATCGGCCGGCACCAGTTCGACGGCCTCCCCGACCGAGACCTGCATGGCCTGCCAGAGCACCTCCGCCGCGCGTACCGACTCGGACACCGGAACCTGCTGGACCACGCGGTGGGCCCCGAGCAGCCGGGAGTACTCCCGGACCCCCGGGGGCTCCGCGTGCTCGCCGGCCTCCAGCGCGTGTGCGCACTCGGCGACGATGTTCTGTGCCTGATGGCGGCACTGCCGCCAGATGTCCTCGCGGGACACCAGTGGGCTGCCGAGTCGCCCCAACGCCGCCCGGTAGGCCTCGATGATCTCGGGTGTGGCGGAACGAAGCTGCCCGGCAGCCGCCTGATGACCCACTGGTGTCTCCTTCCGGCCACGAAGCGTCGCGGTCGCCCGTCCCGGGCGACGCTCTCCGTGTGGTGGCGTGGGCAAGCTAACATCCGAGCGGTGGACCCGAAAGAGAAGATCCAATTGGTGGGATCGCGGGTCACCGTGCGTAGTCATTGCTGGCCGTGGCCCCGGTTGCGGGCCGACGCCGCCTTCCGTGAACCGGGTGCCCGACAACCCCCCTTCGGCTCGTCGGTCGAGGGGCGGACGGTGTTCTCCGGGGACCCGGGCGCGGCCCCCGTGGCAGCCGGTGGCCGGTTCCGGTCGCCGGGGTGAGGGGGGAGGGCTAGCTTTGGTTGGTGGTGCTCGGGGGTCTCGTGGTAGGAGGCCAGGCATGACGAAACGTTGGCGCGGTACGGCGGTCGGAGCGGCCGCGGTGGGGCTCGTGGTGGTACCGCTCGGGGTCAGCGCCGGATACGCCTGGGACACGCCCGCCGCCCCGGCTTCCGTGACCCGTACGGCAGTGCAGCCGTCGCCCCCGTCGCCCCCGTCGTCCGACGGCTTCCCGCAGCTGACGCCCGCCGTGCAGCGGCAGTTGGACGAGGCAGTCCAGAAGGTGATGAAGGAAGCCCAGGTCCCCGGGGTGATCGTCTCCCTCTCGGCGCCCGGAAAGGGCACCTACGAGCGGACCTTCGGGGTGGCCGACAAGACCACCGGCGCACCGATGAAGCCGGACCTCAACATGCGGATCGGCAGCGAGACCAAGACCTTCACCGTCACCGCCCTGCTGAAACTGGTCGACGCGGGCAAGGTCGGGCTCGACGACCCCATCGGCAAGTACATCTCCGGGGTCCCCAACGGGGACCGGATCACCCTGCGCCAGCTCGCCGAGATGCGCAGCGGCCTCTTCAACTACTCCCAGGATCCGGGCTTCTTCAAGGCCCTGACCAGCGACCCGCAGCGGGTGTTCACCCCGCAGGAGCTGCTTGCGTACTCCTTCAAGCACCCGGTGATGTTCGCGCCGGGAGCCGACTTCTCCTACTGCAACACCAACCTCATACTGCTCGGGCTGGTGGTGGAGAAGGTCAGCGGGCACAAGCTCTCCGACTACATCCAGCGCAACGTCCTCGAACCCGCCGGGCTGCACCACACGCTCTTCCCCACCGGCGCCGAGTTCCCGAACCCGCACGCCCAGGGCTACACGAACCAGACGGCTTCCGGGAAGACGGAAGACGCGGCGGACTGGAACCCCTCCTGGGGCTGGGCCGCCGGAGCGATGATCTCCGACCGTGATGACCTGCGGACGTGGGCCAAGGTGCTGGCCACCGGCACCCTGCTGACGCCGGAGACCCAGGCCCAGCGGTTGAAGGTGCTGAACGCGAACGGCATCCCGGACTCCGGGTACGGTCTCGGCATCTTCAACGTCGACGGCTGGATCGGGCACAACGGCTCGCTGCCCGGCTACCAGTCCCTGACCATCTACCTCCCCGGACCGCAGGCCACCTTGGTGGTGCTGCTCAACACCGACATCAGCTACCAGGGCGCCGAACCCAGCACCCTCTTCGGCCAGGCGATCACCAAGACGGTGACTCCGGACCACATCTTCGATCTGCCCGCCCAGCCCGCCCCCGGCCACTGAACCTCCCGCACAATGGCCGCATGGACGAACAGACGCTGGGAGAGCGGGACGTGCGGTTGCGGGTCGCCGGAGCGGCGGACATCGAGGCCGCCGCCGCGTTGTTCCGTGGCTACCTCGACTTCTACGAGGTGAAGGTCGAAGACCCGGACGCCCCGGGCGCGTTCCTCGCCGAACGGATCCGGGGCGACGAGTCGCTGGTCCTGCTGGCGGACGTCCCGGGACTGGGCACGGTCGGCTTCGCGCAGGTCTACCGGACCTTCGCCTCGCTACAACTGCGGCCCGTGTGGATCCTCAGCGACCTGTACGTGGCCCCCGCCGGCCGGCGTACCGGCGCCGGCCGGGCCCTGCTGCGCGAGGTGGTGCGCCGGGCGGCGGAGGCGGGCGTCTGCGGCGTCCAACTGGAGACCGCCTACGACAACCGCATCGCGCAGGGCCTCTACGAGTCGGAGGGCTTCGTGCGGGAGGGGTACCACATCTACTTCCACGAGCTCGGCTGAGAGCCGGGTCGGGGCGAGCCGAACCGGCCTCGGAGCAGGCGTGTTTCACGTGAAACAACCCGTCAGCCGGGCTCACTTCGCGTCCGCGTAGCACTCCACGACGGCCGTGCTGAACGGGAACCGGACCGGGGTGTCGCCGAAGGTGAGCCGGCCGGCCAGGTCGCCGGCGGCGCGGATGGCCTGGGCGACGGCTTCGGCCTCCTCGGCGGGGCAGTGCACGATCACCTCGTCGTGCTGGAAGAAGACCAGCTCGGCGCGGAGTCCCTCGGCGGCGATGGCCTGGCGCAGGGCGGCGAGCATCAGCAGGGCCCAGTCGGCGGCGCTGCCCTGCACGACGAAGTTGCGGGTGAAGCGGCCGCGGGCACGAGTGTTGGTCGAGGCGTAGCCGGGGGTCCAGGCGCCGTCCTCCCGGTCCTGCGGGAGCCCGGCCTCGCCGTCGTCCTCGGCGGAGCCCGCGGGTGGCGGGCAGGTCCGGCCGAGCCAGGTGCGCACCAGCCGGCCCTCTTCGCCCGCCCTGGCTGCGTCGTCCACGTAGGCCACGGCCAGGGGGAAGCGGCGGCGGAGCGCGGCGAGGTTCTTGAGGCCGTCCCCGGAGGTCTGTCCGTAGACGGCGCCGAGGACGGCCAGCTTGGCCTTGTCCCGGTCGCCGGAGAAGCCCTGGCGGGAGATGGAGGTGTAGAGGTCCTCCGGGCGGCCGGCCACCTCCATGAACGCCGGGTCGCGGGAGATCGCGGCGAGCACCCGTGGTTCCATCTGGTCGGCGTCGGCGACGACGAGCCGCCAGCCGGGGTCGGCGACGACGGCCCGGCGGATCACCTTGGGGATCTGCAGCGCGCCCCCGCCGTTGGTCACCCAGCGGCCCGTCAGGGTTCCGCCGGGAATGAACTCGGGCCGGAAGCGGCCGTCGTGCACCCAGTCCCCGAGCCAGGACCAGCCGTGGGCGGTGTAGATCCGGTACAGCTTCTTGAACTCGATGAGCGGGGCCACGGCCGGGTGGTCGAGGCCCTGGATCTCCCAGCGCCGGGTGGACTTGAGCCTGATCCCGGCCTCGGCGAAGGCCCTGACGACGTCGGCGGGCAGCTCGGGGTGGACACGGCGGCCGAACGCGGTGGAGATCTTGTCGGTCAGCTCCGCGAGGCGCCGGGGTTGGCCGCTGCCCGCGTAGCGCTCGCCGAGCAGTTCGGTGAGCAGGGCGCGGTGTACGTCGGCCCGCCAGGGCAGCCCGGCCTCGTGCATCTCGGCGGCGACGAGGAACCCGGCGGACTCGGCGGCGGTGAGCAGGCGCGTGCGGTCGGGGTGGGCGGTGGCGTCGTGCCGTCTCGCCTGGTCGGCGTGGACGGCGATGAGGGCGTCCAGGGGGACCGGGGCGGGCCGCGGGTCGAAGAGGGAGTCCTGGGTGCCGGGCTCGGCGGCGCGGGCCGGGGGGTCGGGCGGGACGGGAAGGCCGTTCAGCCTGGCCCAGGCGGCCGCTGCGGAGCGGGGTTCGCCGAACCGGCCCTCGTGACGGAGCAGCAGCAGTTCGGCGTCCTCGACGTCGTAGCACCGCTCGACGCGGACGCCGGCGGCGAGCAGCCGGGGGTAGACGGCGGCGGTGGACTGCCAGACCCAGCGGGTGCCGACGGGGGCGGAGCGCACGGCGTGGGCGGGGTCGCGGACGCGGAGCGGGGCGGGTGCCGTTCCGGGGCGGGCGGGTGCCGTTCCGGGGTGGGCGGGGGGTAGGGGGGTGGCGTGCCACCAGCCGTCGGCGGCCTCGGCGAGGGCCCAGTGGGGGGTGCGGCCGGTCATGGGTGCGAGTGTGCCACCGGGGGGTGACAGGGGGTCGTCTGCGGCGCCGTCGCGCGGAGCGCCCCCGGCTGCGCCGGGCTTCCCGGGGCTCCGCCCCGGACCCTCCCCCCAGACTCCGTCCGGGGGGACCCCCCGCGCCTCAAACTCCCCCAGCTACCGCTGGGAGGTGCCCCCACGGGGCTGGACAGACCGCCTCAAACTCCCCCAGCTACCGCTGGGAGGTGCCCCCACGGGGCTGGAGATGGGCGGTGGGGCCGGGAAGAGGGCGGGAGGGGTGGGGGGAAGGGGCCGTGGGAGGGTGAAGGGGTGAAGGACATCGTCGATCGGGCCTGTGAGGCCGCTCTGTATGCCCAGGACGACGCCGCGCTGGATGCCGGGGCCTCGTTGCTCGCCGCCGATGCCGCGCGCTGGACCGGGGCCGCGCGGGAGTTGCTCGGGCGCGGGGAGGCGTACGTACGGCAGGCCTGGGAGCGGGGCTGGCGGCCGGCCGACGTGCTGCGGCTGGTCCGCCGGGACCTGGACGAGCGGCACGCGCGGATCACCGCCGACCTCGTCGCGGCCGAGGCGCGCCGCTACGACCGGCTGCCGGAGCGGTGGACGGACGCCGAGGTGTGGTGGTCCGAGGACAGCCGCTACGGCGACCGGCTCGCGCAGCGCGAGAAGACGGACCGGTTCACGCTGGCGACGGCGGTGCTGGAGGTGTTCCGGCTGCTGATCCGGCTGCCGTCGGTCGAACCGGTCGGCCCGCTCCCGGGCGACCCGGCCGACCCCCTTGAGCACGCCCACATCGAGCCCCGCATGCTCGGGCGGATCCGGGCCCTGCTCGCGAAGGCCGAGGCGACCACCTACCCGGAGGAGGCGGAGGCGCTGAGCGCCAAGGCCCAGGAGCTGATGGCCCGGCACACCGTCGACGAGGCCCTGCTCGCCGCCGGCCGCGGAGGCCCCGCCCGGAAGCCCGGCGCCTGCCGGATCGGCGTCGAGCCGCCGTACGAGGAGGCCAAGGCGGTACTGCTCGACGCGGTGGCCACCGCCAACCGCTGCCGCGCGGTGTGGAACAGCGGCTTCTTCTTCTCCACGGTGGTCGGTTTCGAGAGCGACCTGGAGGCGGTGGAACTGCTGTACACCTCGCTGCTCGTCCAGGGCACGGCGGCGATGACCCGCGCCGAGGCCGCGCAGCGCTCCGGCGGTCGCAAGCGCACCAAGACCTTCCGGCAGTCCTTCCTGCTCGCCTACGCCAGCCGGCTCGGCCACCGGCTCGCCGAGACGGCGGAGCACACCGCGTCCGAGACCCCGGCCCACCTGCCCGCGCTGGTGGCCCGGGACGTCGCCGTCACCACCCGGGCGGAGGAGATGTTCCCCCGCACCACGACCACCCGGCTGCGCGGCGCCACCGACCACGCGGGCTGGGAGGACGGCACGGCCGCCGCGGACCGGGCCCACATGGGCGACCGTCGGCGCCCCCTGCCGGGCTGACGCACGCGCCGCGAGCCATCGGCCGCACCCGTCCCGTTACGCTCGCTCCCATGAGCTGGCTCCGGGCGTTGAAGGACACCGCCCGGGCCGGCATGAAGGTCGAGCGGGCCCGGCTGGAGCCGCTCGTCGCCGTGCGCGCCGCCGCCGGGCTGGCGATCGTCATCGGTGCCGGGCTGGCCTTCCTCGGGCCGGGCGCCGCCGCCAGTTCCGCCTTCGGGGCGTTCACGGCCGCCACCGCCACCTTCCAGCAGAGCTGGCGCCCGCGTCCCGTACTGGCCCTCGCCTCCGGGCTGACCCTGGCGGTGTCCACCTTCATCGGCTATCTGGTCGGCTCCCGCGACACGCTCGCCTTCCTGGCCCTGCTCGCCGTCTGGACCTTCGTCGCGGGACTGCTGTGGGCGGCCGGTCCCACCGCCGGGATCCTCGCCTCGGGCAACGTCGCGATCATGCTGGTCACCGTCACCCTGCCGACGTCGATCCCGCAGGCGGCCGGGCACGCCGCGGTGATCGCCGCCGGCGGGGTGGTGCAGGCGCTGCTCATCGTCCTGTTCCCGGTCCGGCGTTGGGGCGCCCAGCGCGACGCCCTGGCCGACGCGCTCGCCGCCGAGGCCGACTACGCCCGCCGGCTGCGCTGGGACCCGCTGGCGTCCTTCGACCCGCAGCCCCTGATGAAGGCGCGGGACGCCGCCGCCGTCACCGTCCGCCAGGCCCGGCAGCGCCCCGCCGAGCTGCACGGGGCGCGGGGGCTCGCGGAGCGGATCCGGCCGGTGCTGGCCTCGCTGGCCGACCCGGCGGTCGGAGCCCCCGCCGAAGGCCCGGCGCGGGACCGGGTGTCCGAGCTGCTCGCCGCGGCCGGCACGGTCCTGGACGCCGCCGCGCGGGCGATCCGGCACGGGGAACCGGTCCGGATCCCGGCGCCCTCCCTGGCCGTGCTGAAGGCCCCCGACCAGGGCGAGGTGCTCCAGGGTGCCCCGCTGCGGGCCGCGCGCCGGCTGGCGGCGCTGCTGGACGACGTACTGGAGACGGCCGATCCAGGGTCCGGCCGGACCGCCGATCCGGGCGCCGCGATGCTGCGGCCCACGCTGCCCGCCCTGGTGCCGCAGGTGGTGAAGGCGGTACGGGCCGAGCTGCGGTCCGGGTCGCCCGTGCTGCGGCACGCCCTGCGGGTCACCGCCGTCGTCTGCGCGGGCTACGCCATCGGCCGGGCGCTGCCCTTCGGGCACGGGTACTGGGCGCCGATGGCTTCCGTGATGGTGATGCGGCCCGACTTCTCACAGACCTGGTCCCGGGCGGTGGCCCGGTTCGGCGGCACCCTCGTCGGGGTGTCCGTCGCGACCGCCGTCGTGCGGCTGGCGCAGCCCGGGATGTACCTGTCCGGGCTGCTGGCCGTGCTCACCGCGGGCCTGATGTACGCGCTGATGCGGACCGGCTACGTCGTGGGCCAGGCGTGTCTCTCCGCCTACGTGGTGTTCCTGCTCGGCATGGGCGGCCTGCGCTGGGACCAGACCGTGTACGACCGGGTGGCCCTCACCCTGGTGGGCGGCGCCCTGGCGATGGCCGGGTACGCCCTCTACCCAGCCTGGGAGACGCCCCGGCTGCGCACCCGCCTGGCCGACTGGCTCGCGGCCGCCGGGCGGTACGCGCAGGCGGTGCTCGCCCAGTACGCGGACCCCGGTGGCGCCCGGCGAGAGGACGTCCGGCGGGCGCTGCTGGCCACCCGGGACGCCCGGATCGCCTGGCAGGAGGCGGTCGGCCGGGCGGCGGGGGAACCGGTGCGGCACCGCGGCCTGTCCCGTGCGGCGGCCGACGCCGCGGCCGACGCCGTGGCCGCGCTGGGCCGCGCCGTCATGCTGCTGGAGGCGCACATCCCGGACCGCACGCACGCCCCGGTCCCGGGCGCGGCCGCGCTGGCCGCCGCGGTGCGGGCGGACACCGAGGCGGGTGCGAAGGCGGTGCGGGAACGGAAGGTGCCCGAGTGGGGCGCGGTGCGGGCGGTTCTGGCCGATCCCGGCTGGGAAGCGCGCGCCCCGGGGGTGCTGCGGGCGGCGGCGCAGCAGGTACTGGAGGCGCTGGAGGAGCTCTCCGCGGCCCTGCGTGCCTGATCAGCGGGGGTATCGGGGTCGGGAACGGCGCCCCAGTGATCACAGCGGCACCCTCCGTGCACGTGCATCTGCCCATGCAGCACGCCATGAACAGAGCTATGATCCGGTGCAGTTGACATCTGCACTATCGGGGGCTTCCTGTGGACCACGCGTACAACGGGATGGCAGCTGCAGAACTCACTTCCTTGTTTGGGCTGACCTGGCAGAAGAGCAGACACAGCAATTCGCAAGGTTCCTGTGTCGAGTTCGCCAAACTGCCGGGCGGCGACGTCGCGATGCGCAACTCGCGCTTCCCGGACGGCCCGGCGCTCATCTACACGCCGGCCGAGATAGTGGCGCTGCTGCTGGGCGTCAAGGACGGCGAGTTCGATCACCTGGTCATCTGAACCGCTGATCGTACGGAACCAGGCACAGCGTCACATCCGGCCATGCACGTGCACCGGCCGGGACTGATCGCACCGATCAGTCCCGGCCGGTGTGTGCGTTTCTCATGCCTGGTCCGCCGGTGCCGCCCGCCGCCGTCTCACTCGTGGAGCAGGAACAGCGCCCACACGACCTTGCCGGTCAGCCGTCCCGCGAGCGGGTGCCAGCCCCAGCTGTCGCTGTACGAGTCCACCAGGAACAGCCCGCGCCCGGACTCCAGGTCGAAGTTCTCCTCGGTCCGCTCGGGCGAGAACGCGCCGCCCGGCCGGTCCTCGCTGGGGTCCCGCACCGCACACACCAGCCGGGTGCTCCACCGCATCAGGTGCAGCCGGACCGGAGCGTCCGGATCCGCGGCCGTCCCGCGCGCGTCGTCGGGCAGGGCGTGGCGCAGCGCGTTGGTGACGAGTTCCGAGACGACCAGGGACACGTCGTCGAAGCGCTGGTCGAGGCCCCACTGGGACAGCGTCGAGCGGGTGAACGAGCGCGCTCCGCGGACCGCTTCGAAGCGGGCGGGCAAGGCGCAGGAAGCGGACCCCGAGACAGCCGTGGGGTCGACCGGGGGCAGCCCCTGCCGTAACGGCTCGAGCATGGTCGATCCATTCGTCCCCATGCGAGGCACTCCCGGGATTCGCGGACGGAGCGGCGTCTCCGGCCAGAAAGAACTGCGGGGTGGGTCCGGCGCCGGCGCGAAGAGCACGCAGGTGCGCGGGGACCATCGTTCCGAATGCCGAAGCCGGATGCAAGGGCAGATGCACGTGCACGCGCCGGACCTGTCCCGTCCGTGATGGTTCTTGCTCATTTCTTCCTACGCATACTTACGGACTTCTTTTCCGGGACGCCGGATTCCGTTACAGAACGAGTACGGGCGGGTGCGTTTTGGTGGCAGACTGCGGCCCCTGGGGTTCGGGGGCCCCAGCGACGCAGCACGCAGACGACAGCGCTGACCACGCGCACACCATTGCGATGGGGAGGGCAGGACTAGTGACCGCAGAAGCCAGCGGTTCCGTGGTGCGCCGCATCCTCCTGGGCTCACAGCTCAGGCGACTCCGAGAATCCCGCGGCATCACCCGTGAGGCGGCCGGCTACTCGATCCGCGCATCCGAATCGAAGATCAGCCGCTTGGAGTTGGGAAGGGTGAGCTTCAAGGCCCGCGACGTCGAAGACCTCCTGACGCTCTACGGTGTCACGGACGGCGCCGAGCGGGAGTCCCTCCTGGGGCTCGTCCGCGAGGCCAACGCGGCGGGCTGGTGGCACAGTTACGGCGACGTGCTGCCCGGCTGGTTCCAGACGTACATCGGACTCGAAGGCGCCGCCTCCCTCATCCGTATCTACGAGGTCCAGTTCGTCCACGGGCTGCTGCAGACGGAGGCCTACGCCCAGGCCGTCGTCAAGCGCGGCATGCCGGGCGCCTCCTCGGCCGAGATCGACCGCCGCGTCGCGCTGCGCCTGGAGCGGCAGAAGGTCCTCGTCTCCGAGAGCGCCCCCGTCTTCCACGCCGTCCTCGACGAGGCCGCGTTGCGCCGCCCCTATGGCGACCGCGACGTGATGCGCGGCCAGCTGGAGCACCTGATCGAGGTGTCCCAGCGCCCCAACGTCCAACTCCAGGTGATGCCGTTCTCCTTCGGCGGCCACGCGGGCGAGAGCGGCGCGTTCACGCTGCTGCGCTTCCCGGAGTCCGACCTCCAGGACATCGTCTATCTGGAACAGCTCACCAGCGCGCTCTACCTGGACAAAGACGAGGAAGTGGCGCAGTACGCACGGGCGATGGAGCGGCTCCAGGCGGACTGCCCCGATCCCGACCGGACCCGCGATCTCCTGCGCGGTCTTCTCCAACTGTCTTGAATCGCACGTAGTATGACGTCTGATCAGTGCATGACGACGACCGATCGGTCTCCGGTGCAGCGCACGGGTGCGCGCTCGCAGTAAGGGATGGCATGTCCATATTCGACGACCTGGCTCACCAGTACATCGATGGCGAATGGCTGCCCGGCGCCGGTTCGTGGGACATCATCGACGTCAATCCCTACAACGGCGAGAAGCTCGCGGCGATCACCGCGGCCACGGTCGATCAGGTGGACCAGGCCTACCGCGCCGCCGACCGGGCGCAGCGGGAGTGGGCCGCCACCAGCCCCTACGCGAGACGTGCCGTCCTGGAGCGGGCCCTGCGGATCACCGAGGACCGCCAGAAGGAGATCGTCGAGGCGATGATCGACGAGCTCGGCGGGACGCGTCCCAAGGCCGAGTACGAGGTCCACCTCGCGATGGAGTTCATCCGCGAGGCGATCCAGCTGGCCATCCGGCCCGAGGGCCGGATCCTGCCCTCGCCGGTGGCGGGCAAGGAGAACCGCGTCCAGCGGCTCCCCGTCGGGGTCATCGCCGTGATCAGCCCCTTCAACTTCCCGTTCCTGGTGACCATGAAGTCGGTCGCCCCCGCGCTCGCCCTCGGCAACGCCGTCGTGATCAAGCCGAACCAGAACGCCCCGGTGGTCGGCGGCGGGGTCATCGCCAAGGTCTTCGAGGACGCGGGGCTCCCGGCCGGGCTGCTGAACGTCCTGGTCACCGACATCGCCGAGATAGGCGACGCGATCCTCACCCACCCGGTCCCCAAGGTGATCTCCTTCGCCGGTTCCGACCGGGTCGGCCGGCACGTCGGCGCCGTCGCCGCCCGCCACTTCAAGCGGACCGTCCTGGAACTCAGCGGCAACAGCGCCCTGGTCGTCCTCGACGACGCCGACCTCGACTACGCGGTGGACGCGGCCGTCTTCAGCCGCTTCGTCTACCAGGGCCAGGTCTGCATGGCGGCCAACCGGATCCTCGTGGACGCCTCCGTCGCGCAGGAGTTCACCGACAAGTTCACCGCGCGGGTACGGAGCCTGAAGACCGGCGACCCGCACGAGGCCGACACCCACATCGGCCCGCTGATCAACTCCTTCCAGGCCGACGCCCTGACCGCCCTCGTGGACCGGGCCGTCGAGGAGGGCGCGCAGGCGCTCGTACGCGGTTCTACGCGCGGCAACCTCGTCGAACCGACGGTGCTGGCCGGACTCCCCGAGGACTCCCCGCTCCTGGGCCAGGAGATCTTCGGCCCGGTGGCGCTGCTGGTGGTGTTCGACGGCGAGGACGAGGCCGTCCGGCTCACGAACGCCACCCCCTACGGGCTCAGCGGCGCCGTGCACACGCGCGACGTGGAGCGCGGGGTGCGGTTCGCCCAGCGGATCGAGACCGGGATGATCCACGTCAACGACTCCACCATCGGCGACGAGCCGCTGGCGGCCTTCGGCGGCGAGAAGGCCTCCGGGCTCGGCCGGCTGAACGGCGAGGCGACCGTGGAGGCCTTCACCACCCAGAAGTGGATCTCCGTGCAGCACGGCCGGACGAATTTCCCCTTCTGATCCGGAAGACTTCTGATCCAGAAGAGGGCGTGATTGCGGACAGGGCCTGACCGCAAGTCTCCGTAGCGTGTTCCTTGTCAGCAGCAGACGGGAAGACACACCCTACGGAGGCGGTTCAGCATGGTCACGCACGTACCCGCGGAGTCCTACGGCGATGAGCGCGGTGCGCTCCTTTCCTTCGTGGAGGCCCAGCGCGGCGGCATCCGCCGCTCCGTGCTCGGGCTCGGCGAGGAGCAGGCGGCGAGCCGCCCGAGCGCGAGCGAGCTGTCCCTGTCGGGACTGCTCAAGCACTGCGCGGAATGTGAGCTCAACTGGCTGCGGATGGCCCAGCAGCGGCCGAACGAGCGCCAGCGCACGCAGGAGACCTGGGGCGACTCCTTCCGGCTCGTCGGGGACGAGACGACCGCCGGGATCCTGGCCTTCTGGGACGACGTGGCGGCGCAGACCGCCGAGTTCGTCGCGGGCCTGGAGAGCCTCGACGAGACGTTCCCGCTGCCCGACGCGCCGTGGTTCCCCAAGGACGGCAAGGTGTCCATGCGCTGGATGCTGCTGCACCTGGTCGAGGAGTTCGCCCGGCACGCCGGCCACGCCGACGTCGTGCGCGAGTCCCTGGACGGCAAGACGGCCTTCGAGCTGGTGGCCCTGGCCGGGACGGCCGGGTAGCGGTCCGCGCGGGCGGCCCGTCGCGGCCGCTCCTCGCGGGCGGGACTTGCACCTCACGCCGCGTGAGGGCCCAGAGTGAAGGGCGTACCCAACCAGAGGAGCGGGAGCGATGGGCTACTCCGTGGGCCAGGTCGCCGGTTTCGCCGGAGTGACGGTGCGCACACTGCACCACTACGACGAGATCGGCCTGCTCGGTCCGAGCGGGCGCAACCGGGCGGGGCACCGGCGTTACGACGACGCCGACCTCGACCGGCTGCAGCGGATCCTGTTCTACCGGGAGCTCGGCTTCCCGCTCGAAGAGGTCGCGGTCCTGCTGGACGATCCGGACTCGGACCCGAGGGAGCACCTGCGCCGGCAGCACGCCCTCCTGTCCGACCGGATCGACCGGCTCCAGCGGATGGCCAAGGCCGTAGAGCACGCCATGGAGGCGCACCAGATGGGAATCAACCTCACGCCCGAGGAGAAGTTCGAGGTCTTCGGGGACTTCGACCCCGACGAGCACGCGGCCGAGGTCCGGCAGCGGTGGGGCGGCACCGACGCGTACGAGGAGTCCACCCGACGGGCGGCTTCCTATACGAAGGAGGACTGGCAGCGGATCCAGCACCAGGCGGACGACATCAACCGGCGCCTGGCGCGGCTGCTGGAGTCCGGTGCCGCCCCGGACTCCGAGGCGGCCATGGACCTGGCCGAGGAGCACCGCGGATCCATCACCGCGAACCACTACGACTGCTCGTACGAGATGCACACCTGCCTCGGTGAGATGTACGTCGCGGACGAGCGGTTCACGGCGTACTACGACGCCGTTCGTCCCGGACTGGCGGTGTTCCTGCGGGACGCCATCCTGGCGAACGCCGTCCGCTCCGTGTGACCCGTACCGTTTGCCGCACCGCCCCCTCCCGGTCCCTGGAACCCGGTGGGGGCGGTGTGCGTTCATAATTGAAACCACCCGTGGTTGAAACCACCCGTGTCGCGCGCCGCGCAGCGGACGTCCCCCGATCCAGGAGAGCCCGGAACTCGTGTACACGCTTGCGCTCGCCCCTGAGTGGCTGTCCCCGGAGTACCTGATCGGGCAGTTCGGCCTGATCGGCACCCTGGTCATCGTCTTCGCGGAATCGGGTCTCTTCGCGTTCCTGCCCGGCGACTCCCTGCTGTTCACGGCGGGCCTGTTCACCGCGAGCGGTGACATCAGCCAGCCGCTGTGGCTGGTCTGCACGCTGATCGTGGCGGCCGCGATACTCGGTGACCAGGTGGGCTACCTGATCGGCAAGTTCTTCGGACCCAAGCTGTTCAGCCGGCCGAACTCCAGGATCTTCAAGCGGGAGAACCTGGACGCGGCGCACGACTTCATGGACAAGCACGGCCCCAAGGCCATCGTGCTCGCCCGGTTCGTCCCGATCATCCGTACGTTCGCGCCGATGGTGGCCGGCGCGGGCGCGATGAAGTACCGCACCTTCCTGGCGTTCAACATCATCGGCGGTATCGGCTGGGGCGCGGGCGTGACGGTGCTCGGCTACAACCTGGGCCAGTTCGACGTCATCAAGAACAACATCGAGACGATCTTCATCGGCATCGTCCTGATCTCGGTGATCCCGGTGATCTTCGAGGTGCTCAAGGCGCGCAAGCACAAGAAGGCCGCGGCCGCCGAAGCCCCCGCCGCCGTGGGCCGCCAGCGGGAAGGCGAGCCGCAGGTCTCCGCCCAGCGCGGCCGCCACGCCAAGCGCTGACCCGCTCCCCCCGTACGGCGCCCCGGAGAGCACGAGCCTCCGGGGCGCCGTCGCATGTGCCCCCGTACCCCGCAGGCGGCGGTGCCCCCGTACCCGCCCCGCGTCTCAGAAGCCGCGGGTCCGCTTCGCCGCCCGGCGGGTGGCCGCGCTCGCGGCGCCCGGGATGCGCATGAACAGTCGTGAGGTCTCCGAACCCAGGTTGACGCCGATCGCGATGGCCAGCGCGATCGCGGCCGCGTTCACCAGCGAGGCGAGCCCTTCGTTCAGCCGGTTCTCGGCGATCAGCAGCAGCCCGTAGTACGTCGCCGAGCCCGGCAGCAGCGGGCCGATGGCCGCCGTCGTGTAGGGCAGCGCGGAGGCGAAGCGGTAGCGGGAGAAGAGCTGCCCGAACAGGCCCACCAGCCCGGCGGCGATGGCGGTGGAGGGCACGGGCGGGATGTTGCCCGCGTAGTGCAGGGCCCCGAAGGTCACCCAGGCGACCCCGCCGTTCAGGGTCACGATCCACACGGTGGAGCGTTCCTGCTGGAGCAGGATGGCGAAGGTGAACACCAGCACCATCGAGGCCGCGATCTGGATCAGCGGCCGCTGCGTGATCAGCAGGACCTCGTCCGGGTTCGGCTTGGCGTTGAGCTGGAGCCCGATGTACAGCATCACGAGCACGCCCATGATGATCCCGATGAAGAGGTACATGACCTCCAGCAGGCGGGCGGAGGCGGTGATGTAGAAGCCGGTCAGGCCGTCCTGCACGGCCGCGACCAGGGCCCGCCCGGGCAGCAGCGCGAACAGGCCGCCGGTGATCACCGCGGAGGCGCGTACGTCGATCTCGGCCAGCTTCAGCGCCACGCCGATCGCGGCGGGCGGCATCGCGGCCACCACGAACTGGTAGAACTCCGGCAGTCCGCGCCCGGCGCACAGCCACGCCAGCCGGTCGCCCAGGACCGCGCCGATGGCAGCGGCGACGAAGACGAGCACGCCACCGCCGACCAGCGTCGAGGCGGCCCCGGCGAGCAGCCCGGCGGCGGCCGTGAGCACCCAGGTCGGGTACGGGTGCCGGTTGCGGCGGATCTCCGCGAGGCGCCGGTAGGCCTCCTCCAGCGAGACGTCGATCTCGTGGGCGCTGATGTCGTCCACCAACCGGTAGACGGCCGCCAGGCGGGTGTAGTCGGTGCCGCGGCGGCGTACGGTCCGGCTCGCCGAGACCGGGTCGTCCACCAGGGAGGGCTGGTGGGTGATCGACAGGAGGGTGAAGGTGACGGTCGGCTCGCAGCGGTCCAGCCCGTAGCTGCGGGCCACCGCGAACATGGCGGCCTCGACGTCCTCGGCCCCCTCGCCGCCCGCGAGGAGCAGCTCGCCGATGCGCAGGGTGAGGTCGAGCACGCGGCCGACGGCCGGCCCGGCCTCGCTCTGCTTCTGCACCGGCTCCGGTACGGGCCGGACGTCCACCGGCATGCGCAGCATGGTGCGCATGCGGTCCTGCCAGGGGGACTCCGGCATGCGGGAGACGGGGAAGCCGTGGCCCGGGGTGTACGCGGGCGGGGAGTGCTGGGCGCTGTAGGTGGCCGGGGGAGCGAAAGCGGAACCCTCGGGCTCGGCGGACTGCGCGGCCAGGCCCTCGGGGACGGCGAACTCCGAGGTCGGCTGGTCCGCTTCCGACGTGTCGGACGCCGTCCCGGGCGGCCGGGCGAAGGCGCTGTGCGCCTCGTCGGACGTGGGCTTCTTGTCCTCTGCCCGGTCGGCCTCCGCCACGCGTCCTCCAGTCAGCGATCACCAGCGGTATCAGTATGCGGAATCGTTTCCTCCCCGGCGAAAGCGGAACCCCGCGGAAGCCGGACGGGCCGGCCGCCCCCGGATACGGCGACGGGCGGCGCCCCCCTCAAGGGGGCACCGCCCGCGGTGTCACAGGGGCAGCGGGACGTCCCGCTCACCCGCGTCCGAGCACAGGGCTCAGTGGTGGCCGCCCTGGGCCTCCAGGCGCTTGTACGAGGCCTCGATCTCGGCCTCGGCCTCGGCGCGGCCCACCCAGTTGGCGCCCTCGACCGACTTGCCCGGCTCCAGGTCCTTGTAGACCTCGAAGAAGTGCTGGATCTCCAGGCGGTCGAACTCGGAGACGTGGTGGATGTCGCGCAGGTGCTCCACGCGGGGGTCCGAGGCCGGCACGCACAGCAGCTTGTCGTCGCCGCCCGCCTCGTCCGTCATGCGGAACATGCCGATCGCGCGGCACTTGATGAGGCAGCCCGGAAAGGTCGGCTCGTCCAGGATGACCAGCGCGTCCAGCGGGTCGCCGTCCTCGCCCAGGGTGTTCTCGACGAAGCCGTAGTCCGCCGGGTAGCTGGTGGAGGTGAACAGGCGACGGTCCAGACGGATCCGGCCGGTCTCGTGGTCCACCTCGTACTTGTTCCGCGAACCCTTGGGGATCTCGATGGTGACGTCGAACTCCACGTCCTGCTCCTCCATGATCAGCTTCATTGCTTCGAGTGCGTTGATTCACCTGCGTGCGCGTGCGCCCCGAGCCCTGCCGGGTGGGGTGCCATGCTCGCGGCAAGACGCAATGGTTAAGTGTCCCTCACGCATATGTGTGATCGCGAAAGGGGCTGGTCCGAGGTGCCTCTGGTCAAGACGTGGCAGCTCATCGCGGGGTCGGCCGTGGCCGGCCTTGCCCTGTCGGCCGTGACGGTGGCCGCCGCGGGTCCGTGGGACTCCGGCCAGCGTAAGGCCGAGCGGGACAGGGCCGCCTCCTGGAACCTCACGGGTGGCGCAGATCACGCTCCGGGCTCCGCGGCGGGATCGCTGCCGCAGGCCGCCCCGAGCGCGCCCGGAGTGCTCGCTGGGATCGGTCCGGGCACCCTCCGCAAGGCCGGAGCGCCGGATTCCGGTGGCTTGGCGGCCGTACTGGAGCCCCTGTTGGCCGACCCCGCGCTGGGTACCTCCCGTACCGCCTCGGTGGTCGACGCGGCGACCGGCGAGGTGCTGTACGAGTCCGGGTCGCGCGACGCCATGACCCCCGCCTCCACCGTCAAGATCGCCACCGCTTCGGCCGCGCTGGCCGCCCTGGGGCCGGAGTACCGGATCCGCACCACGGTGGTCCCCGGGGCCGGGCCCGGACAGGTCGTCCTGGTGGGCGGCGGCGACCCCTCGCTCACCGCGCAGAAGAAGAGTCCCGCCGGATCCGGCGGCAGCCTCGTCGCCCTCGCCGCCGACACCGCCCAGGCGCTCAAGGCCGACGGCACCGATTCGGTGACCCTGAGCTACGACGACTCCCTCTACACCGGTCCGGCCAGCCCGACCGGCGACGCCAACCTCGCCCCGGTCACCGCCCTCATGGCCGACGAGGGAAGACCCGACGACTCCTCCTCGGGCCCCGTGGAACGGAGCAAGGACCCCGCCCGGGACACCGCCCGCGCCTTCGCCGCCCTGCTCAAGGAACGCGGCATCAAGGTCACCGCCGACCCCGCGAGAGCCAAGGCGCCGGGAGGCGCCCAGCCGCTGGCCACCACCCTGTCCACTCCGCTCGGCGGTCTCGTCGAGCGGATGCTCACCTACAGCGACAACGACATCGCCGAGGCGCTCGCCCGCCAGACGGCCCTCGCCGCCGGGCAGCCCGCCAGCTTCGAGGGCGCCGAGAAGTCCGTCACCGCGAAGCTCGCCGCCCTCGGCGTCGACACCGCAGGCGCCCGCTTCGCCGACGGCAGCGGCCTCAACCGCTCCGACAAGGTCAGCAGCGGCCTGCTCACCGGCCTCCTCGTCCGGGCCGCCGACCCGAAGCGGCCCGAGCTGCGGCCGGTCCTGACCGGGCTCCCGGTCGCCGGGTTCACCGGCACCCTGCGCGCCCGCAACGCCGCCGGCTCCCAGGCCGCCGGCCTGGTCCGGGCCAAGACCGGCACCCTCACCAACGTGAACGCCCTCGCCGGGACCGTCGTCGCCCCTTCCGGCCGGCTGCTCGCCTTCGCGTTCCTCAGCGTGAACGGCCCCGACGGCGCGACCGCCGAGCGCAGCCTGGACAAGCTGGCCGCCGCGGTGGCGGCGACACCGTAGCTGGCGTCGAGGGGATCCCGCGGGCGGGCCGGTCCACGTACGGTTGACGCATGACGAGCATCGGTGGTGCGGAGATGGTCGACTGGAACCTCGCGGTGGCGACCGCGACCCGGCTGGTCCGGCCCGGCCCGGAGGTCAGCAGGGACGAGGCCCGGGCCGTGGTGGCGGAGCTGCGCGGGCACGCCAGGACGTCGGAACGGCACGTGCGCGACTTCACCCGGATGATGGGCGCACTGCCCGAGGGGGCCGCCGTCCACGACACGCCGGTCCTGGTCGTCGACCGGGCCGGCTGGGTCAAGGCCAATGTGGCCGGCTTCCGGGAGCTGCTGGCCCCGCTGCTCGGCAAGATGCAGGAGCGCCGCGGCAACACCCCCGGCGGCGCCGTGTTCGGAGCGGTCGGCGGCAAGGTCACCGGCGTCGAGCTGGGCATGCTGCTGAGCTTCCTGGCCTCCCGCGTGCTCGGCCAGTACGAGACCTTCGCGCCCCCGACCCTCGACCTGCCGGGCTCGGCCCAGGGCGGCGGCCGGCTGCTGCTCGTCGCCCCGAACATCGTGCACGTGGAGCGGGAGCTGGCGGTGAACCCGCACGACTTCCGGTTGTGGGTCTGCCTGCACGAGGAGACACACCGTACGCAGTTCACGGCCGTCCCGTGGTTGCGCGCCCATCTGGAGGGCGAAATCCAGACGTTCCTCGCCGCCACCGAGATGGACCCGATGACCGTGCTGGAACGGCTGCGCGAGGCGGCCCAGAGCTTCGCCGGCGCCCGCCCCGACGCCGAGCAGGGCGAGGGGGGCCGTTCGCTGGTCGAGCTGGTGCAGACCCCCGAGCAGCGCGAGGTGCTGGCCCGGCTCACCGCCGTGATGTCGCTGCTGGAGGGCCACGCCGACTTCGTGATGGACGGCGTGGGGCCCGAGGTGGTGCCTTCGGTCGCCGAGATCCGGGAGAAGTTCCAGCAGCGCCGGGCCAGCGGCGCCAGCCGCCTCGACGCCGTGCTGCGCAAGCTGCTGGGCCTCGACGCGAAGATCCGCCAGTACCGCGACGGCGAACGGTTCGTCCGGGCCGTCGTCGGCGAGGTCGGGATGGAGGGCTTCAACCGGGTCTGGACCTCGCCGAACACGCTGCCCACCAAGGCGGAGATCGCCAAGCCGGCGGACTGGGTGGCCCGGGTCCACCGCAAGGGGAGCGAGGGGCGCGACGGGAGCGAAGGGGCGTGAACACCGGCGCGGCGCAGGGCGCGTTCCCGCGCCGGGCGGGTGTGAACTTGTCTCGTTGGGGGAAGCAGCATCACCCTTCCGAGGGACCGTGGGCCGTGGAAGGGCGTGCGATGCTCAGGGAACGGCTCGGTTCTGTCACCATCGACGCACTCTGAGTGACAACCGGAGCGACAACCGGAATCCCGGGGCCCCTCGTCGGGGATCCCGGCGGTACCGGGCAGACCGACGAAGCCCCTGCGCACCACCCCCACGCCTCCGAGGCATCCGAACTCCACGAAGGGCACCGGACATGGGTCCCCATCCTGCGGTCGCGGCGATACGCCTGGCGGTCCGCCGCGTACTCCACGACGTCCTGACCGACCTGACCGACCCCGGCGACCGGAACGTGAGCGGCCGTCCCGCCCACGGCCCCACCGGCCGCCCCGGCGCGGTTCCCCGGATCCCGTCCGGCGCGACCACCGGCACCCCGGACGGCGCCGCGCCGCTCGTCCTCGTCGCCTGCTCGGGCGGCGCCGACTCCATGGCGCTCGCCTCCGCCCTCGCCTTCGAGGCCCCCAAGCTCGGTCTCCGGGCCGGCGGGGTCACCGTCGACCACGGACTCCAGGCCGGCTCCGACCTGCGCGCCGCCGAGGTCGTCTCCCGCATGACCGCGCTCCGCCTGGACCCGGTGGAGTCCGTCGCCGTGCGCGTCGGCCGCGACGGCGGGCCCGAGGCCGCCGCGCGCGATGCCCGCTACGCCGCCCTGGACGAGGCCGCGGACCGGCTCGGGGCCGTCGCCGTGCTGCTCGGCCACACCCGCGACGATCAAGCCGAAACCGTCCTGCTGGGCCTCGCCCGCGGCTCCGGCATCCGCTCGCTGTCCGGCATGGCGGAAGTGTCCGGCGGCACCGGACGCAGCCACCGCTACCGGCGCCCGTTCCTCCACATCGACCGGCAGACCGCCCGCAAGGCCTGCATGGTCCAGTCCCTGCCCGTCTGGGACGACCCGCACAACATCGACCCGGCCTACACCCGCTCCCGGCTGCGCCACGAGGGACTGCCCGCCCTGGAGAAGGCGCTCGGCAAGGGAGTCGTCGAGGCGCTCGCCCGTACCGCCCAGCTGTCCCGCGACGACGCCGACGCCCTGGACGCCTGGGCCGCCGACGCGGAGACCCGCGTACGCGACGAGGACGGCCGGCTGGAGTGCGCCAAGCTGTACGCCCTGCCCCCCGCCGTCCGCCGCCGGGTGCTGCGCCGGGCCGTGGTCGCCGCCGGGTCGCCAGCGGGCTCGCTCTTCGCCCGTCACATCGAGGAAGTCGACCGGCTCATCACCGGATGGCGCGGTCAGGGCGCCATCAACCTGCCCGGCCGGGTCGAGGCCCAGCGGCAGGGTGGCAGACTTGTCATCCGGCAGGGCTGATTGGTGCTGAAACGCGGCTGAGTCCTCCGGGGGCACCCACCTCCGGAGTCCCGGCCGACGACGAAAGTGATGCGGGTGGACGAGAAGGACATGGGCGACGACCTCCAGTCGGTGCTCATCACCAAGGAAGAGATCGACGCGAAGCTGGCGGAGCTGGCGGCGAAGATCGACGCGGAGTACGCGGGCAAGGACCTGCTCATCGTCGGTGTGCTCAAGGGCGCCGTGATGGTGATGGCGGACCTGGCGCGCGCCTTGTCCACCCCGCTCACCATGGACTGGATGGCGGTGTCCTCCTACGGCGCCGGGACCCAGTCCTCCGGCGTCGTGCGGATCCTCAAGGACCTGGACACCGACATCAAGGGCAAGCACGTACTGATCGTCGAGGACATCATCGACTCCGGTCTGACCCTGTCGTGGCTGCTGTCGAACCTGGGCTCCCGCGAGCCGGCCTCCCTGGAGGTCGTCACGCTGCTGCGCAAGCCCGACGCCGCGAAGGTCGCCATCGACGTCCGGTGGGTCGGCTTCGACATCCCGAACGAGTTCGTGGTCGGCTACGGCCTGGACTACGCCGAGAAGTACCGCAACCTGCCGTTCGTCGGCACGCTCGCCCCGCACGTCTACGGCGGCTGACCGGCCCCACGCGCCGTGCGGTGAACCCCGCGCCCGCCCCCGGGGAACCTCAGGGAAACCTGCGGCCTCCGGGGGAACCTGGCGGCGCTTCCCGCCGTTGGACCAGGGGAAGACGGGTCTGTCAGCCGTCCCACGAGGCCGCGGGTGACAATTCAGGGGTACATTCCGAAGAACAGTCTTTACTCACAGCAGCATTTACCTACGGGCAGGAGGGACGGGGTGCCTAGCGCCCCGTATGGATGGACGTGAAGCGATACTTCCGTGGGCCGGTCATGTGGATCGTGCTGGCCGTCCTCGCCGTGGTCGTGTTGATGAACGTCGTCGGCTCCGGCGGCGGCTACAAGTCGGTGGAGACCAGCGAGGTCATCAAGGCGATCAACAGTGGCCAGGTGCAGAGCGCCAAGCTCACCACCGGTGACAGCCAGATGATCAAGATCGAGCTCAAGAAGGACCAGAAGCTCGGCAACAACGACGGCAGCAAGTTCCAGGCCAACTACATCGGGGACCAGGGCGTCCAGCTCGCCCAGAACCTCCAGACCAAGTACGAAGCCGGTCAGATCACCGACGGGTACACCGTCTCGCCGGACAAGACCAGCCCGTTCCTGAGCGTGCTGTTCTCGCTGCTCCCGTTCGTCCTCATCGTCGTCGTCTTCCTGTTCCTGATGAATCAGATGCAGGGCGGCGGCTCCCGGGTGATGAACTTCGGGAAGTCCAAGGCCAAGCTCATCACCAAGGACACCCCGAAGACGACGTTCGCCGATGTCGCGGGCTCCGACGAGGCCGTCGAGGAGCTCCACGAGATCAAGGAGTTCCTCCAGGAGCCGGCGAAGTTCCAGGCCGTCGGCGCCAAGATCCCCAAGGGTGTGCTGCTCTACGGGCCGCCCGGCACCGGCAAGACCCTGCTCGCGCGTGCCGTCGCGGGCGAGGCCGGTGTTCCCTTCTACTCGATCTCCGGTTCCGACTTCGTCGAGATGTTCGTCGGCGTCGGTGCCTCGCGCGTCCGCGACCTGTTCGAGCAGGCCAAGGCCAACGCACCGGCGATCGTCTTCGTCGACGAGATCGACGCCGTCGGCCGGCACCGCGGTGCGGGTCTCGGCGGCGGGCACGACGAGCGCGAGCAGACCCTCAACCAGCTGCTGGTCGAGATGGACGGCTTCGACGTGAAGGGCGGCGTCATCCTGATCGCCGCCACGAACCGGCCCGACATCCTCGACCCGGCGCTGCTGCGCCCGGGCCGCTTCGACCGGCAGATCGCGGTCGACCGCCCGGACATGCAGGGCCGTCTGGAGATCCTCAAGGTCCACCAGAAGGGCAAGCCGGTCGCCCCGGACGTCGACCTCTCGGCCGTCGCCCGCCGTACCCCCGGCTTCACGGGTGCCGATCTCTCCAACGTTCTGAACGAGGCCGCGCTCCTCACGGCCCGCTCGAACAAGAAGCTGATCGACAACCACATGCTGGACGAGGCGATCGACCGCGTCGTGGCGGGCCCGCAGAAGCGGACCCGGATCATGTCGGACCGGGAAAAGAAGATCACCGCGTACCACGAGGGCGGCCACGCCCTGGTCGCGGCGGCCTCCCCGAACTCCGACCCGGTCCACAAGATCACGATCCTGTCCCGCGGCCGGGCCCTGGGTTACACCATGGTCCTGCCCGACGAGGACAAGTACTCGACCACGCGCAACGAGATGCTCGACCAGCTCGCGTACATGCTGGGCGGGCGCGCGGCCGAGGAACTGGTCTTCCACGACCCGACCACGGGCGCGGCGAACGACATCGAGAAGGCCACCGCCACCGCGCGGGCCATGGTCACGCAGTACGGCATGACCGAGCGGCTGGGCGCGATCAAGTTCGGCGGCGACAACACCGAGCCGTTCCTGGGCCGCGAGATGTCGCACCCGCGGGACTACTCGGAAGAGGTCGCGGCGCTGGTCGACGAAGAGGTCAAGAAGCTCATCGAGACCGCGCACAACGAGGCGTGGGAGATCCTGGTCGAGAACCGGGACGTCCTGGACAACCTCGTGCTCGCCCTGCTGGAGAAGGAGACGCTGGGCAAGGAGGAGATCGCGGAGATCTTCTCCACGATCGTGAAGCGCCCGGCCCGTCCGGCGTGGACCGGTTCAGCCCGCCGTACCCCCTCCACCCGTCCGCCGGTGCTCTCTCCCAAGGAGCTCCAGCTGACCAACTCGGCGAACGGCGCCTCGGCGGCGAGCTCGCCGGCGGTGTCGGTGGAGAAGGCCCCCGAGGCCGCTCCGGAGGACCGCGCCGAGTAACCGGTCGAGCCGGTGGCCCCCCGAGGCCCCGGAATGCCTGCCGCGCCCCCCAGGTTCTAGCCTTGGGGGGCGCGGCACTTTCATCAGCCCGCGAGCGCTGTGCACACAGGAACGAGGAAGAGATGACCGACCCAGTGACCCTGACCGGTGGCGAGGGCACGATCGGCGAGTTCGACGAGAAGCGTGCCGAGGCGGCCGTGCGGGAGCTCCTGATCGCGGTCGGCGAGGACCCGGACCGCGAGGGGCTGCTGGAAACGCCGGCCCGGGTGGCGCGCTCGTACCGGGAGATATTCGCCGGTCTCTGGCAGAAGCCGGAGGAGGTCCTGACGACGACGTTCGACCTCGGCCACGACGAGATGGTCCTGGTGAAGGACATCGAGGTGATGAGCTCCTGTGAGCACCACTTGGTGCCCTTCCACGGTGTCGCGCACGTCGGCTACATCCCGTCGGCGGACGGCAAGATCACCGGCCTGTCGAAGCTCGCTCGCCTGGTGGACGTGTACGCCCGCCGCCCGCAGGTGCAGGAGCGGCTGACCACGCAGGTCGCGGATTCCCTGATGGAGATCCTGGAGCCGCGCGGCGTCATCGTGGTCATCGAGTGCGAGCACATGTGCATGACCATGCGCGGAGTCCGCAAGCCCGGCGCGAAGACCATCACGTCGGCGGTCCGCGGCCAGCTCCGCGACCCCGCGACGCGCAATGAGGCCATGTCGCTGATCATGGCTCGATAGCCGGCCCCCGGACCGGTGCCGGTCCGCCGGGCCCGCGCCGCGGACGTCAGGCGCGGGCCGGGGACTGCGGGGTGGTGTCGTCGTCCTCGGGCAGCTTGAGGACGTGCTCCAGGAAGAGGGCCGCCGCGATGACCGCCGCGCCCGCCAGGACGGAGCCGCCCGCGTACCAGGCCTGGTCGCGTCGGGCCGGGACGTCGAGGGAGTCGGTCAGCAGGAACACCCCGACACCCCCGTACATGCCCGCCACCAGGGCCGCGACCAGGGCGCTGGCCTGCCCGAAGACCACCGCACGGGCCGCCATCAGGGGTTCGACCCCCTTCGCGCCCGGACGGCGCTCGCGCTGCGCCTTCAGGCGCGCCCGCATCGACAGCCCCGTCGCGAAGAGGATCACCGCGATCACCGCGAGGACGACCGGCGCGGCCAGGGGCACGCCCGGCAGGGTGCCGTAGGCGTTCCACAGCCGGGCGCCCGCCCAGGACAGCACCCCGGCCACCACGAAGATGCCCGCCAGGACCGCCGGCCTCAGTTGCTTCACGTGCCCGTTCCCCGCTTTCTGAGCCGTTCCGTCAGCAGTGAACAGGCTAACGACTACTCGGGGAGGTGGAGTTCCAGGTCCGGACGCGCAGCGACGCCGGTCAGGCCGATTCCGGCCAGCAGCGCGGAGACCGCGCCGTGGCCCGGGAGCTGGGCCTCGGGGTCGATGTCGTGCCAGGGCGCGAGCACGAAGGCCCGCTGGTGGGCCCGGGGGTGGGGCAGGGTGAGGACCGGGTCGTCGGAGACCACGTCGGCGTACGCGACGATGTCCACGTCGATCGTGCGCGGCCCCCAGCGCTCCTCGCGGACGCGGTCGAAGGCTTCCTCGATGGCGTGCCCGCGCTCCAGCAGGGAGGAGGGGGGCAGGGTGGTCTTCACGCTGACGACCGCGTTGAGGTACGAGGGCTGCGAGCCGGGCGCGACGCCCCACGGCTCGGTCTCGTAGACGGGGGAGACGGCCTTGACCCGCAGGCCCGGGGTGTCACCGAGGGCGTCGATGGCGCCCTGGAGGGTCTCCAGGCGGTTGCCGAGGTTCGCGCCCAGCGCGACGACGGCCCATTTGGGGTTGGACAGGGTGGTGTCCGCAGCGTCGACCTGCTCCACCACCGAGGCGGGCACGGGCTGGACGGTGGGGTCGCTCTGGGCGCTGAGTCCGTTGTTCATGCGCGGCTCCGGGTGATCGTGATGGTCACGTCGTCGAAGGGGACGGTGATCGGCGCGTCCGGCTTGTGGACGACGACCTCGACCTGCGCCACCGCTTCGTGCTTGAGGCACTGCTGTGCGATCCGCTCGGCGAGGGTCTCGATCAGGTCGACCGGCTCTCCCTGGACCACGTCGACGACTTCCTCGGCCACCACCCCGTAGTGCACGGTCTTGGCCAGGTCGTCGTCGGCCGCCGCGGGGCGGGCGTCGATGTGCAGCACCAGGTCGACGATGAAGGTCTGGCCTTCTTCGCGTTCCCGGGGGAAGACGCCGTGGTGCCCGCGAGCCTTGAGGCCGCGCAGCGCGACACGATCCACGCGAATCACTCCTGTTTCGTAGGTGCTTCCGGCCCGGGGACTCCCCGGGGCCATGGGCCTACGCCGAGTGCGGTCGGCGTCGTCCACCTTCGAATTTACCTGCGATAAACCTCCGGCCCCGCCCATGGGGTCAGTCCGTGTCCCCTTCGTCCTCATCTTCGGAGTCCGTAAGGACCGGGGAACCGTGGTGGGACCACAGGCGCCAGCCTTCCGGTGTGCGTCGGAACACATTCGTGGCGACGACCAGCTGACCGACCAGCGGGCCCAGTTCCCCGCCGTCCTCGGCGGGCCCGCCGCTGAGGATGTTCTCGGTGCAGGTGACCAGGGCGGTGTCGCCGAGGACGGCCACCTTGGTGTCGGTGAGGAAGAACTGGATGTACTCCGTGTGGGACATGATCAGGGCGTACGAGCGCAGTACCTCGCCGCGCCCGGAGAGCACCGGCCAGCCGGGGTGCACGCACGAGATCTCGTCCTCCAGCCAGAGCGCCGACAGTGCGTCGAAGTCCCCCTGCTCCATGGCCTCGTAGAAGGCGGTGTTGATCTCTTCGACGGCCTCGATGTCGGTACGGCTCACCGTGCCCCTTCCCGGTCGCTCTGACGGATCACAGTGCCCCTTCCACGGCGCGGGCCACCCGAACCGCGTCGGCGCTCGCCCGTACCTCGTGGACCCGGACCGCCCAGGCGCCCTGGTGGGCGGCGATGGCGGAGACGGCGGCCGTGGCGGCGTCCCGCTCCCGGGCGGGCGGCGGGGCGGCGTCGGCGCCGGCCAGCACCCGGCCGAGGAAACGCTTCCGCGAGGCGGCGACCAGCAGCGGGAAGCCCAGCTCCCGCAGCTCGCGCAGGTGGGCGACGAGTGCCAGGTCGTGCTCGGCGTTCTTCGCGAAGCCCAGCCCCGGGTCGACCACGAGCCGCTCGGGCGCGATGCCGCCGGCGATGACGGCGTCGATGCGGTCGCGGAGTTCGGCGGTGACCTCGGCGAGCACGTCCGTGTAGACGGCGAGGCTGTTCATGCCGGCGCTGAAGCCGCGCCAGTGCATGACCACGAACGGCACCTCCGCGGCGGCCACGGCCGGGATCATGCCGGGGTCGGCGAGTCCGCCGCTGACGTCGTTGACCAGGCGCGCTCCGGCGGCGACGGCCTGCGCCGCGACCTCGGCCCGCATGGTGTCGACGGAGACGACGACCCCCTCGGCGGCGAGGCCGCGCACCACCGGGACGACCCGGCGCAGCTCCTCTTCGGCGTCGACGCGGGTGGCGCCGGGCCGGGTCGACTCGCCGCCGACGTCGACGAGGTCGGCGCCCTGGGCGACGAGGTCGAGGCCGCGCTTGACGGCGGCGGTGGTGTCGAACCAGCGGCCGCCGTCGGAGAAGGAGTCGGGGGTGACGTTCACGACGCCCATGACCCCGCAGCGGTCCCACTCCGGCAGGCCCGTCACCCGGCCCCGGCCGGTGGCCCCGTGGTTGGTGTTCATAGCTCAAGGGTAGGGCCCGTGCCCTGGCCGGGCGGCGGCCGGGCACGGCCCCGCGGGCCCGAGATCCCGGCCACCGGCGCCCGTGCGGTCGCCCGAGGAGCGGCCGCCTGCGAAGCCGTGGTGGGGCGCCCGGCCCGGGCGCCCCACCACGCGGCTTGCGCCGCCAGTGCCCGGCGGCCTGCGCCTACCGCGCCTCGCGGTCTGTGCCGCCCGGGCTCCCGGATCCTGGCCGCCCCCCGCCACGGCGGCTGCGTCCGTCCGCTAGCACCGGGCGGACGTCACGGGCGCGCGGGCCGTACGGGCCATGGTGGCCGACGTCCGGGCCGGGCAGGGCCGGTTGGACGGCATCGTGCACGCCGCGCTCTCTCGCCGTCTGCGCTGCCCGGGTCCTGCGGTCTGTGCCGCCCCGGCTTCCGGTTCCTGGCCGAGCGCGAGGTGGGGGGCGTCCTGGCCGCCACGGCGGCTGCGTCCGTCCGCTTCCGTTGTGGCGGACGTCACGGATGTGCGGGCCGTACGCGCCGTCGTGGCCGACCTCCGCTGGGCGGATCGTGCACGCCGCTGGGAACCTGCGGCCCGTGCCGTCGGGCTTGTGCCGCCGGGAAACCCGTGGCCTGTGCTGGTGCGGGTCCGGCGGTCTGTGCCGACCGGGCTTCCGGTTCCTGGCCGAGCGCGAGGTGGGGGGCGTCCTGGCCGCCACGGCGGCTGCGTCCGTCCGCTTCCGTCGTGGCGGACGTCACGGATGTGCGGGCCGTACGGCCGGGCCGTCGTGGCCGACCTCCGCTGGACGGCATCGTGCCCGCCGCCGGGAACCGGGGGCCCCGCGGTCTACGCGGCCGTGGGTGGCGGCCTACGCCGGCCGGGCACGAGGGCCTGCGCCGAGCGCGGCCCGCGCCCACCGCCCGGGGCGCTGGCCCCGGGCGGGTGCGTCGTCCGGGGGCTAGGCCGCCTGGACTTCGCGGTCGCCCGGCTGGGGCGGGACCGTCGGGGCGTCGTGCGTGTGGGCGCACGGGCGGACCGGCTTCGGGCGGCGGCGGCTCGCGAAGAGCCGGGGCAGGGCCAGCGTCACGAAGCCCTCGGCCTGCATCACGGCGAAGCCGATCCGGGGCAGGTCGCGGGTCTGCCGGTAGACCATGAAGCGCGGCTCCCAGCGGGGGCGGAACTTCTCGTTGAACTTGTACAGGGACTCGATCTGGAACCAGCGCGACAGGAAGACCAGCAGCCCGCGCCACATCCGCAGGACCGGACCGGCGCCGATCTTCTCGCCACGGGCGAGGGCCGCGCGGAACATCGCGAAGTTCAGCGAGACCTTCTCGATGCCGAGGTCCGGGCAGGCCCCCAGGGAGGCGACGATCAGCAGCTCGTTCATTCCGGGGTCGGCGGCGCGGTCGCGGCGCATCAGCTCCAACGACATGCCGTCCTTGCCCCACGGGACGAAGTGCAGGATGGCCTTGAGGTCGCCGTACGGGCTGGTGTCGCCCTCCTCCACGCGGTGCGCGGTGGCGATGAAGCAGTCCCCGTCGCCCGGGTCGCCGACCCGGCCCAGCGCCATGGAGAAGCCGCGCTCGGTATCGGTGCCGCGCCAGGCCTCGGCGGCGCCGCGGACCTGCTCCAGCTCCTGCTCGGTCAGCTCGCTGACCCGGCGGACCTTGGTGGTGTAGCCGTTGCGCTCGATGCGCTTCACCATCTGGCGGACGTTGCGCATGGCGCGTCCGGCGAGGGAGAAGTCTTTGACGTCGACGATCGCCTCGTCACCCAGCTCCAGCGCGTCCAGGCCGGTCTCCCGGGTCCAGACCTCGCCGCCGGTCTCGCTGCAACCCACGACGGCCGGGGTCCAGGAGTGGGTCTTGGCCTCCTCCATGAACCGCTCGATGGCGCCGGGCCAGGCCTCGACGTCGCCGACCGGGTCGCCGGAGGCGAGCATCACGCCGGAGACGACGCGGTAGGTGACGGCGGCCTTGCCGCTGGGGGAGAACACCACGGCCTTGTCGCGGCGCAGCGCGAAGTGGCCGAGGGAGTCGCGGCCGCCGTGCTTGGCCAGCAGCTCGCGCAGCTTGGCCTCGTCGTCGGAGGTGAGCCGGGCGGCCGGGTGCTCGGGGCGGAAGGCCAGGTAGATGGTGGTGACGGCGGTCAGCATGCCCAGCGCGCCGAGGGAGTACCCGACGGTCCAGGAGACGCGGCCCGAGTAGTCGACCGGTCCCTCGAAGCCGAAGAGCCCGTAGACGACGTGCGTGATCTGCTCGTACAGGCTCGGGTTGCCGACGACCTTGTTCGGGTGGACGTTGACGATGACCAGGCCGAGACCGATGGAGCCGGCGCTCATCAGGACGAAGTTGGCCAGCGCCTTCCAGCGGCTGCGGGGGTCCGGCAGGGCCTTGAATTCATCCTGGTGGCGCACCAGCAGGCCGAGCAGCACCGCCGCGATGACCACTCCGATCACGGAGTGCCGGTACGTGAACTGCGCCACTGCGCCGGCCGGCAGCAGGACGACGGCGGCCCGCCAGGCCCGCCGCTTGCGCCGCTTGAGGCCGTGGGCCAGCAGCAGGATCAGTACGCCCGCGCTGATGGAGAGCGCGGCGGCGAACGGACCCAGGGCGCCCGGCAGCACCTCGGTGACCGAGTGGAACCGGCTGTGCCGGAACCGCGGGAAGACACCGCCCGCGATGTCCAGCAGACCGACGATCATGACGGCCGTACCTACCAGGCCGGGCACCGACTCCGGCTTGGGTCCGCGGAGGAATCGGCGGACCGCCTTCGGAACCTGTCCCGACTTATCGCCATCTATCCTGCTAGACATCGCTTCCCGTTGCTCCGCGAGAGATCATGTGGCCGAAGGCCGCGACAGCCTCCGGAGTGTGGTGCGTCCCCTAGGACGACATCGAGGGCGAGCGGGTTCACTCTTCCGTCGAGAAAACTAGCCCTGCCACCAGAAAGTCGACTGACTGCTCATGGGTCTCACCAGTAATACGGTTCTGGTCCTGGCCATCATCCTCGGTGTGCTGCTGTTCGCGGCCACGGTGTGGTTCTGGCCGCGGCTCTCGGGCCGCACCTGGCGTGCGTTGCTCGGCCGGATCGGCCTCCTGCTCGTGACCCAGCTGGCGCTGTTCTCGGCGGTCGGCCTCGCGGCGAACAAGTCTTTCCTCTTCTACGGTTCCTGGGCCGACCTGTTCGGCCAGCAGACGTCCATGGGCAAGGTCGTCGACCACTCGATGAGCACGAAGGACATCAAGGTCGTCGACAAGCAGAGCCTGGACGTGCCGGGCGGCGCCAAGCCCCAGGTCGGTGGTCAGATCCTCAAGGTTGCCATAACCGGCGACAAGTCGAAGATAACCAGCCCCGGGTACGTGTGGCTGCCGCCGGAGTACTTCCAGCCGCACTACAAGAACAAGAACTTCCCGGCCTCCATCGTGCTGACGGGCTACCCGGGTACGGCCGAAAACCTGATCAAAGGGCTGAACTACCCGATGACGGCCTTCAAGCAGGCCAAAGCGGGCAAGATGCAGCCGATGATCCTCGTGATGCTCCGCCCGACGGTCGCGCCCCCGCGCGACACGGAGTGCGTGGACATCCCGGGCGGCCCGCAGACCGAGACCTTCTTCGGGCAGGACCTGCCGCGGGCGATCCAGTCCACCTTCCGGGTGGGCAAGAAGCCGCAGAACATGGGCTTCGTCGGGAACTCCACGGGCGGCTACTGCGCCTTGAAGATCGCCGCGCACTACCCGCAGACCTTCGGCGCCGGGGTGGGCCTGTCCGCCTACTACCAGGCCGCGGACGACCCGACGACCGGTGACCTGTTCAAGGGCGACGACAAGCTGAAGAAGCGCGCCGACGTCCTGCACAGCGTCGAAAACAAGAAGCCGACCGGCACCTCCTTCCTGGTCACGACCAGCGAGAAGGGCGAGGACAACCTGGGTGACACCAAGAAGTTCATCAAGCTGGTCAAGGGCTCGGACCGGGTCTCCTCGATCGTCCTCGACAGCGGCGGCCACAACTTCAACACCTGGCGCCGCGAGATCGCGCCGATGCTGGTCTGGCTGAGCGGCCGGATGCAGGCCTGACCCGGGCCGCCGGCGGGGATCCGGCGGGTGGAAGGCAGGAGAGTGACGGGCCCTGACGGCCGGTCACTCTCCTTTTGGTTTCCGCCCGCTCGCGGCCGTCAGGCCTCCTGGAGCTGGGCCCGCCGCAGCGCCCGGTGCACGGCCTCGGGGGTCAGTACGCCGAGCAGCGCGCCGGAGTCCGGGTCCTTGACGCCGATCCGGCCGGAGTCCTCCTGGAGCAGCGCCGCGAGCGCCTCGCGCAGCGTGGCGCCCAGCGGTACGTCGGCGGCCGGGGCCGCGGCGCCGCCCGCCGGGGCCAGGTCGGCCGGGTCGACGGCGGTGACCGCGAGCCGCTTGAGGCCGCGGTCGGCGCCGACGAAGGAGGCCACGTACTCGGTGGCGGGCGCGGCCAGCACCACGGCCGGGCGGGCGAACTGCTCGATGGTGCCCGTGCCGTAGACGGCGATGCGGTCGCCGAGCCGGATCGCCTCCTCCAGGTCGTGCGTGACCAGCAGGATCGTCTTGCGCACGGTGCGCTGGAGTTCCAGGAACTCGTTCTGGAGGCGTTCGCGCACCACCGGGTCCACCGCGCCGAACGGCTCGTCCATCAGCAGTACCGGTGGGTCGGCGGCCAACGCGCGGGCCACGCCGACGCGCTGGCGCTGGCCGCCGGACAACTGCTGCGGGTACCGGTCCCCGTACACCGACGGATCCAGTCCGACGAGGTCGAGGAGTTCGGCGGCGCGGGCCCGGGCCTTGGCCTTGGGGGTGCCGATCAGCTGGGGCACGGTCGCCGTGTTCTCCAGCACCGTTTTGTGGGGGAACAGCCCGACCTGCTGGATGACGTAGCCGATGCGGCGGCGCAGCTCCACGGGATCGGCGGCCGAAATGTCCTCGCCGGCCAGCAGGATCCGGCCCGACGTCGGCTCGATCAGCCGGTTGACCATCTTCATGGTGGTCGTCTTGCCGCAGCCGGAGGGGCCGACCAGCGTGACCAGCTCGCCTTCCGCCACCTCGAAGGACAGGTCCTCGACGGCCGTGGTCCCGTCGGGGTAGCGCTTGGTCACATGCTCGAATCGGATCACCTCGCCATCTTTCCTCACTCGGCGGGCAACGTGTGTGACGAGAGTGTTACCCGACTGCGAAGGATTCCGGCCAATGTCGGTGCTGGGGGTTAGGGTCGGTTCCGGCCGGGTCCCCGCGCGGCGGCCCTCGATCGCACACGTATGCGTCCGGTGACAGGAGGTGAGCAGGATGGACAAGCGGAACTGCCTGGTGGACAACGACTGGTTCTGCTGGGAGTACGTCACCTCCCGCTCCCAGGAGCTCACCGACGCCACCGTCCAGCACGTGTGGATCACCCTCGTCTCGGTGCTGATCGGTCTCGTCGTCTCGGTGCCGCTCGCGCTGCTGGCCCGCCGCGGCCGCCGTTGGGCGGCGCCGGTCCTCGGGCTGACCACCCTGCTCTACACGATCCCGTCCCTCGCGATGTTCTCGCTGCTGCTGCCGCTCTTCGGGCTGTCCGCGGCGCTGGTGGTGACCGGGCTCGTGCTGTACTCGCTGACCATCCTGGTCCGCAACGTGCTGGCCGGCCTCGCGGCCGTGCCCGAGGACGTACGGGAAGCGGCGCGCGGGATGGGGTACGGCCCGGGGCGGCTGCTGTGGCAGGTCGAACTGCCCCTGGCACTGCCCGCGCTGCTGGCCGGAGTGCGGATCGCCACCGTGTCCACGGTGGCGCTGACGACCGTCGGCTCCATCGTGGGCAAGGGCGGCCTGGGCAACCTGATCGCCCCCGCCGTGAACAGCTCCTTCAAGGCCCAGGTGCTCACCGCGTCGGTGCTCTGCGTGCTGCTCGCCCTGGCGGCCGACCTGCTGCTGCTCGGGGTGCAGCGGCTGCTCACGCCGTGGACCCGGGCGGCCCGCGCGCCGCGCAGGGCGGCGGCCCCGGACGTTCCCGTGCCGGTCCCGTCCGGAGGTGCCTGAGCCGTGGGCGTACTGGGCGGGGCGTGGGACTGGCTGACGGACGGCGCCAACTGGGCCGGGGAGAACGGTGTCTGGCACCGGCTCGGCGAGCACGTGTTCGTCAGCGGGATCGCGCTGGCCGTCGCCTGCGCGGTGGCGCTGCCGCTCGGGCTGTGGCTCGGCCACCTCGGCAAGGGCGGCACCCTCGCGGTGAACGTGTCCAATGCCGGGCGGGCCGTCCCGGTCTTCGCGGTGCTCGCCCTGTTCATGGTCTCGCCCCTGCGCAGCGCCGGCTATCTGCCGACCGTCATCGCGCTGGTGCTGTTCGCGATCCCGCCGCTGCTGACCAACGCGTACGTGGGCATGCGCGAGGTGGACCGTTCGGTGGTCGAGGCGGCCCGGGGCATGGGGATGTCCGGTGGGCAGCTGTTCCTGCGGGTGGAACTGCCGCTCGCTCGGGGGCTGGTGATGACGGGGCTGCGCTCGGGCGCCGTCCAGGTCATCGCCACCGCCACGATCGCGGCGATGGTCGGCCAGGGCGGCCTGGGCCGGATCATCACCGCCGGGTTCAACACGTACAACACAGCGCAGGTGGTGGCGGGCGCCGTGCTCGTGGCGCTGCTGGCCCTGCTGGTGGAGGGGGCGCTGGTGGCGGCCGACCGGCTGTTGCCGCGCCACCCGTCGGCGGCCCGCTGACCGTCCGCCCGCCGTCCCGTTCGACCTCTCACGTTTCCCGTCGGCCCCACTCCTCTGGAGGAGCACCACATGAGCAAGTCCCTGCACGTCCTCGGCGCGGCGCTGGGTGCGGCCGCCCTCGCCGCATCGCTCACCGCGTGCGGCGGCGACAGCCTGGAGAAGGCGAAGAACGGCGGCTCGGCCTCCTCCGCCCCGGGCGGCGGCGCGAAGGGCAAGCTGGTGATCGGCGCGGCCGGCTTCACCGAGTCCAACGTGCTGGCGGAGCTGTACGCGCAGGTCCTGCGGAACGCGGGCTACTCGACCTCCGTCACCACGGTCAACAACCGCGAGCTGTACGAGCCGTCGCTGGAGAAGGGCGAGATCGACGTCGTCCCCGAGTACGCGGCCACGCTCGCGGAGTTCCTGAACGCCAAGGTCAACGGCAAGGACGCGCCGAAGGACAAGCCGGTCGCGTCGAGCGACGCGACGGCGACGGTGGCGGCGCTGGAGAAGCTCGCGACCCCGCTCGGGCTCAAGGTGCTGCCGGCGGGTTCGGCGGTCGACCAGAACGCTTTCGCGGTGACCAAGGAATTCGCCGCGAAGAACAACCTCAAGAGCCTTTCCGATCTTGGTAAGTCGGGACTCAAGGTGAAGATCGCGGCCGGTGACGAATGCGCCGTCCGCCCCTTCTGCCAGCCCGGGTTGGAGAAGACATACGGAATTGCGGTCTCCGGTATTGACCCGAAGGGGGTCGGCACCCCGCAGGCCAAGCAGGCAGTCAAGGACGGCGTGGACCAGCTCGTGCTGACCACGACCACCGACGCCACCCTCGACGGCTACGGGCTGGTGCTGCTGGAGGACGACAAGAAGCTCCAGAACGCCGACAACGTCCTGCCGGTCGTCAACGCCAAGGACGCCGGCGCACCGGAGGTCGCGGCGGCGCTCGACGGGCTCACCAAGACGCTGACGACGGCCGACCTCGTCGACCTCAACCGGAAGGTGGACGCGGAGCGCGCGAAGGCCGCCGACGTCGCCAAGGCGTACCTGGAATCCAAGGGTCTGATCAAGAAGTAGCCCCGGGCGAAGATCAGTTACGCGTTTGATGCGGAAATGGCGGGTAACCGCCTGGTAAGAGATTGCCGGGCGGCTACCCCACACCACGCCCACGCCCTGTAAATTTCAGGCCATGCCCCGTGGACGCCACCGCAATCCAGAACCTCTGCACCGTCTGCTCACTCCGACGGCCCTCGCCGGTGTTTCCGTGGCCGGTGCCGGCGCGGCCTGGCTGCTCGCGGAACCGGTGGCGCTGCGCCTGCTCGTGGCCCTCACGGCCGCCGCGGGCGTGGCCGGCGCCGTCGTGATGCGCTCCTGGGACCGCTCGGCCGGACGCCGGGTGGCGGAGCTCGCCCGCGAGCGGGTCAAGGACGAGTGGAAGACGGAAGAGCGGATAGCCGAGCTCGAAACCGACCTGGAAGAAGCCCGCGTGCTGCGCGCCAAGCTCGATGCGAAGCTGCGCGCCAAGCGTGTGGAACTGGCGGGCCTGCGCGGCGAACACGCCGCGCTGCTGCGCCGGTACGCCACCGCCGAAACCGAACGCGCCAGCGCCCTGGAGCGGCGCCGGCTGCTCGCCCTTGAGGCGGCCTCGGGTCCGGCCGCGCCGAAGGAACTCCCGGCGGTGTCGCAGGAACGTACCAGCAGCGGCGCGCCCACGGCGGTCGGGTACGCCCGCGCCAACGCGGCGATGGCCGCGCTGGTGCGCAAGGCGGAGCAGCGGGCCGCGGTGGCGGGCCCGTCGGGCGCGCCCGGGGCGCAGGCCCCGGCGGGCGAGCCGGACGCGCACGGCCGTACGGCCGCGGCGGCTGCGCCGGGCGGTCCCGCCGCTCAGGTCCCGGCCCGGCGGCTCGCGGCGGCGGTGGCCCCGTACTCGCCTCCCCGGCGGTCGGCTTCGCGGGTCGAGGGCGGCTTCGACTTCTTCGGCACCAAGACCGCCGCGCAGGCCCGCGCCGTGATCGAGTCCGTGCAGAACGAGGACCTCGCGGACGTCGTCGGCGCGGAGGCCCTCGCGGTGCACAAGGCGGAGTCGGCCGGACAGGGCGACACCGAACCGGAGTTCAAGGCGCTCACCGCCGAACAGCGCGCGGTGGGCCAGGTCATCGACCTGACGGCCCACGACGAGACCGAGCCGGTCGACGTGGCCCGCCTGCGCAGCGCCATCTCGTAGGACCCGCCGTACTCGTAGCCCGGGTCCAGTCCGGCCGGGTCCCGGCTACGAGGCCGGCGCCGTCAGAACAGCGGCAGCTGGCCCGGGTGCGGGCCCAACGTGAAGCCGTCCAGGGTGGGGGCCGAGGCGCCCAGGACCACCCGGGCCCGGGAGCCGGGGCAGGACACCAGCCCACCGCGCTCCCGGCCGCCGGGCGGGTCGTGGCGGGCGATCCGGCCGGCCGTCACCGCGCAGTCGCGGCCGCAGGCGGGGCAGGCCCGCCGGGGGGAGTGGGACATGCCCCCAGTCTGCACCCCGCCACCGACATCCGGGCCGCCGGACCCGGCGGCGCCCCGGTCCGGCCGGCGGCCGCCCCGGCCCGTTACTTGTCGATGTCCCCGACCACGAAGAACAGCGAGCCGAGGATCGCCACCATGTCCGCGACCAGCTGGCCGGGCAGCAGCACCGCCAGCGCCTGGATGTTGTTGAAGGACGCCGAGCGCAGCTTCAGCCGGTAGGGGGTCTTCTCGCCCTTCGAGACGAGGTAGTAGCCGTTGATGCCGAGGGGGTTCTCGGTCCAGGCGTACGTGCTCCCCTCGGGCGCCTTCAGGACCTTCGGCAGGCGCTGGTTGACCGGCCCGGGCGGCAGCTCCGCCATCCGGTCCAGGCAGGCCACGGCGAGGTCGAGGGCGTTGTGGGTCTGGTCGAGCAGCACCTCGAAGCGGGCCAGGCAGTCGCCCTCGGTCCGGGTGATCACCTTGAGCACGTCCTGGAGTTCGCCGTAGGCCAGGTACGGCTCGTCGCGGCGCAGGTCGAAGTCGACGCCGGAGGCGCGGGCGATGGGGCCGGAGACCCCGTACGCGTGCACGGCCTCCGCCGACAGCACCCCCACCCCGCGGGTGCGGCCGCGGAAGATCTCGTTGCCGTGGACCAGCTTGTCGTAGACGTCCATGCGGGTGCGGACGTCGGCGATCGCGGCGCGGGCCCGGCCGAGCCAGCCGGCGGGCAGGTCCTCCTTGAGGCCGCCGACCCGGTTGAACATGTAGTGCATCCGGCCGCCGGAGATCTCCTCCATGACGGCCTGGAGCTCCTCGCGCTCACGGAACGCGTGGAAGATCGGGGTGATCCCGCCAAGTTCGAGCGGGTACGACCCGAGGAACATCAGGTGGTTCAGCACCCGGTTCAGCTCGGCGAGCAGGGTCCGCATCCACACGGCCCGCTCGGGGACCTCCATGCCCAGCATCCGCTCGACGGCCATGACCACGCCGAGTTCGTTCGAGAACGCGGACAGCCAGTCGTGGCGGTTGGCCAGCATCACGATCTGCCGGTAGTCGCGGGCCTCGAAGAGCTTCTCGGCGCCGCGGTGCATGTAGCCGACCACCGGCTCGGCGCTGACGATGCGCTCGCCGTCCAGGACGAGGCGCAGGCGCAGGACGCCGTGCGTGGAAGGGTGCTGCGGTCCGATGTTGAGCACCATGTCGGTGCTCTCCGCCGCCCCGCCGATGCCGACCGTGGTCTCCGTCATGGCCGTATTCTCGCAGCCCTACGCTGTGCGCATGGAAATCGGGACAACGGGTGAGACGAGCCTCCCCGACTGGGTGGGACTGCCGGGCGGCCTGCTCAGGCTGCGTCGGCTGCTGCTGGCGTGCTGGGCACTGCTCCTCACGGCGGTGACGGGGGTCGTGCTGGGGCTCACCGCCGGCCCGGCGTGGGCGGCCTGCGGGGCGGTGTGGCTGGCGGCGCTGGCGTGGGGCTGGGTGCTGCTCGGGCGGAACTGGCGGTCGTGGCGGTACGCGGAGCGGGCCGATGACCTGCTGATCACCCGGGGCGTGCTGTGGCGGGCCCAGACGGTGGTGCCGTACGGGCGCATGCAGCTGGTGGAGGTGACCTCGGGGCCGCTGGAGCGGCGCTTCGGGCTGGCCTCCGTACAGCTGCACACGGCGGCCGCGGCGACCGACGCGAAGATCCCCGGGCTGGTCCCGGCGGAGGCCGAGCGGCTGCGCGACCGGCTGACCGAGCTGGGCGAGGCAAGATCGGCCGGCCTGTGAGCACGGCGGACGCCCGGGGCGCCGAGGGGGTGGAGCTGCCGGAGCCGCCGGGGCTGCCGGGGGCGCCCGCGGCAGCCGCGTACGAGCGCCGGCTGCACCCGCTGACTCCGCTGCTGCGCGCCTGGGTGCCGATCGCGGCGGTCATCGGCGTGGTCGCCCAGCAGGGCGACCGGGCCGAGGAGTGGATCACGGAGCTGTCCGTGCCGCTCCGTTTCCTGGTCCTCCTCGCCCTGCTCCTCGTCTTCGGTACGTACGGGCTGCTGAGCTGGTGGTTCACGCACTACGCCGTCACCGGAACCGAGCTGCGCATCCGCAGCGGGCTGCTCTTCCGCCGCACCGCCCACATCCGGCTCGACCGGATCCAGGCGGTGGACGTCACCCGGCCGCTGCTGGCCCGGCTCGCGGGGGTCGCGAAGCTGCGGATCGACGTCATCGGCACCGACGACAAGGACGAGCTGGCGTACCTGGCGGAGCAGGACGCCGCCGCGCTGCGCGCCGAACTGCTGGCCCGGGCCGCCGGCTTCGCCCCGGCCGAGGCGGTGGCGCTCGGCGAGGCGCCGGAGCGGGCGCTGCTCCGGGTCGGGCCGCGCGAGCTGGTGGTCTCGATGCTGCTGAGCCTGGAGGTGCTCGCGGCGGTCGTCGGCGGGCTGCTCGTCCCCGTGGCGGTGTGGTGGTTCAGCGCCAACCCGTGGGCGGCCGCGGCGGTCCTGCTGCCGATGCTGGGCGGGGCCTGGAAAAGCAGCGCGGGCCGGTTCCTCACCGAGTACGACTGGACGGTCGCGGAGTCCCCCGACGGGCTGCGGCTCGACCACGGGCTGGCGGACCGGGTGCACGAGACGGTGCCGCCGGGCCGGGTGCAGACCGTACGGATCGTCGAGCCGCTGCTGTGGCGGCGGCGCGGCTGGGTGCGGGTGGAGCTGGCGGTGGCGGGCTCGAAGAACGACGTCCTGGTGCCGGTGGCCGCGCGGGACGCCGCGTACGGGGTGATCGCGCGCGTGCTGCCGGGCGTGGACCTGGCGGCGCTGCGCTTCGCCCCCGCCCCGCGGTCCGGCGCCCGGTGGGTGGCTCCGGTCCGGTGGCGCGGCTACGCCGTGGCCGTCTCCGCGGAGGTGTTCGCCGCCCGGCGCGGGCTGCTGCGCCGCCGTACGGAGATCGTCCCGCACGCCAAGGTGCAGAGCGTCCGGCTCACCCGGGGCCCGTGGATGCGGGTGCACGGCGTGGCCGACGTACACCTCGACACCGGGGCCAACGGCACGGTGACGGCCCGGCTCCGTCCGGCGCCGGAGGCGGCCGCCCTGCTCCACGCCCAGGCCGACCGCTCGCGCACCTCGCGCGGCACGGCCCGGCCGGACCGCTGGATGACCTGACGGCCCGGGGCGGTGACGTGCGTCTCGTCCGGGGCCTGTCACATCGGGCCGGGCCGCGCCGTCAGAGCTGTGTCAGCCCGTACCACGGCAGAGGAGTCCACGATGAGCGCCCGTTTGAACGTCTTCGGCAACGCGACCGCAGGCAAGTTCCTCAAGCACATCAATTCGGCGGGGAAGGTGATCTCCGACTCGGCGCTGCCCGCCGCGACGCAGGAGCTGGTGAAGATCCGTGCCAGCCAGGTCAACGGGTGCGGGTTCTGCACCGACATGCATGTCAAGGACGCCCTCGCCGCCGGTGAGGACGCGCAGCGCCTGCACCTGGTCGCGGTGTGGCGGGAGGCCACGGTGTTCACCGACGCCGAGCGCGCCGCACTGGAGCTGGTGGAGCAGGGGACCCGCATCGCGGACGCGGCCGGCGGCGTCCCGGACGAGGTGTGGGCGAACGCCGCCAAGCACTACGACGAGGAGCAGCTCGTCGCCCTCGTATCGCTGATCGCCCTCATCAACGCCTACAACCGGCTCAACGTCATCGTCCAGCAGCCCGCCGGCGACTACCAGCCCGGCCAGTTCGGCTAGGCCGTCTCCACTGGATACCGCCGGATACCGCCGGAACCGCCCGGCCGCCGTCAGGCGGCCGGGCCGCCGCCCGCGCGGACCAGGCCGGACTCGTAGGCCAGGACGACCACTTGCACCCGGTCGCGCAGGCCCAGCTTCGTCAGGATCCGGCCCACGTGCGTCTTCACCGTCGCCTCCGACAGCACCAGCCGGGCCGCGATCTCCCCGTTCGACAGGCCCTGCGCCACCAGCAGCATGACCTCCCGCTCCCGCTCCGTCAGCCGCTCGATCTCCTTGTTCCGCGGTTCCTGCGAGGTCGTCGGCAGCATCGGCGCGAACCGGTCCAGCAGCCGCCGCGTCGTCGACGGCGCCACCACCGCGTCGCCGCTGTGCACCGAGCGGATCGCGGCCAGCAGCTCCGCCGGCGGGACGTCCTTGAGCATGAAGCCGCTCGCGCCCGCCTTGAGACCGGAGAACGCGTACTCGTCCAGGTCGAAGGTGGTCAGGATGATCACCTTGGGGTGCTCCTCCGGCTCACAGATGCGCCGCGTCGCCTCGACCCCGTCGAGCCTGGGCATCCGCACGTCCATCAGCACCACGTCCACCTGGGTGGCCCGCAGCACCTCCAGCGCCTCCAGGCCGTCACCCGCCTCGGCCACGACCTCCATGTCCGGCTGGGCCGCGAGCACCATCCGGAAGCCCGTGCGCAGCAGTACCTGGTCGTCGACCAGCATCACGCGGATGGACATCAATCACCTCTTCTTGAGTGGGAGGAGCGCGCTGATCCGGAAGCCGCCGCCCGGCCGCGGGCCCGCGTCCAGCGTGCCGCCGACCATACCGATGCGCTCCCGCATGCCGATCAGTCCGTGCCCGGCGCCGTCGACGCCGCCGTCCTCGTACAGTTCGTGGGCGGCGCCCCGCCCGTCGTCCTCGATCAGCAGGCCGAGCCCGTCGTCGAAGTACACCAGCCGGACGCTCGCCTTCGCCTCCGGGCCGCCGTGCTTGCGCGTATTGGTCAGTGCCTCCTGCACGATCCGGTACGCCGTCAGCTCCACCCCGCTCGGCAGCCGCCGCGGCGCGCCCTCGACGGCGAAGTCCACGTCGAGCCCGGCCGTGCGGACCTGCTCCACCAGGACCTCGATCTGTTCGACGTCCGGCTGCGGCACGTAGTCCTCGGACTCCTGCGGTTCGCCGGTGCGCAGCACGCCCAGCAGCCGCCGCATCTCGGCCAGTGCCTGGCGGCCGGTGCCGGAGATGGTCTGGAGCGCCTCCTTGGCCTGTTCCGGTGCCACGTCCATGACGTACGCGGCACCGTCCGCCTGGACCACCATCACCGAGACGTTGTGCGCGACGACGTCGTGCAGCTCGCGGGCGATCCGGGCGCGTTCGGCGGCGACGGCCACCTTGGACTGCGCCTCGCGCTCCTTCTCCAGCCGCTGGTTGCGCTCGACGAGCTGCGCGTAGTAGGCGCGGCGGGTGCGCAGCGAGTCGCCCAGCACCCAGGCGAGGGCGAAGGGGACGACGGCGAAGAGGGTGAAGAAGAAGTTGTCGCTGGTGTTGCCCTTGTCGACGTGGAAGCGCAGGGCGTACAGCGGCGAGGCGGTCAGCCCGAGCGCGAACGCGAACCGGGAGAGCCGGCGCGAGACCTCGCCCGAGGCCGCCACGGTGTAGAGGATCACCAGCATCCCGAAGTCGCCGTTGTGCACCTCGACACCGGCGGCCAGCTGGTAGGCGCCGGTGCCCACCGCCAGCCAGAACATCTGCGGCGTCCACTTGCGGCGCAGCGCGATGACGACGCCCATCGCGAGCACCGAGGGCACGATGAGCAGCCGTTGCCCGGTGCTGTAGTGGTCGGCGGACGCCAGGTCCAGCAGCGCGATCCCGCACAGGAGGACGGCCCAGAAGCTGTCGACCCCTGTCGGGTGTCTGCGGAGGAAATCGTAGAGGCGCTGCACGTAACCCAGCGTAGGCAAAGGAGATAGGTGCGGGAGTCAACCACAGGGGCGATCCGTACGAAGGGGGCGTACTCCCCAAGGTGGAGGGTGACCTTAGCCTGTGGGGGATGAGCGCTCAGGGTGAAGGGATCGGGCCGGTCCGGTGGCGGACGGCCATGGAGGCGGCGCTGTACGGACCGGGCGGCTTCTACGTGGACCCCCGCGGCCCCGGCCCCGCCGGGCACTTCCGTACCTCCGTGCACGCCTCGCCGCTCTACGCGGGGGCCGTGGCCCGGCTGCTCCGCGCGGTGGACGAGGCCCTCGGCCGGCCCGCGGGGCTGGACCTGGTCGACATGGGGGCCGGCCGCGGGGAACTGCTGACCGCGGTGCTCGCCGCCCTGCCGGCGGAGACGGCGGCGCGGGTGCGTCCGTACGCCGTGGAGCGCGCGGCCCGGCCCGCCGGGCTGGACCCCCGCGTCCGCTGGGTCGCGGCGCCGCCCCGGGGGACGACCGGGCTGCTGTTCGCCAACGAATGGCTGGACAACGTACCGCTGGAGATCGCCGAGGACGGGCGGTACGTCCTGGTCGCGCCCGACGGTACGGAGCAGCCCGGCGGCCCGCTGGAGGGCCGGGACCGCGGCTGGCTGGAGCGGTGGTGGCCGGGCCCGGGCCGGGCGGAGATCGGCCGCCCGCGCGACGAGGCCTGGGCGGCGGCCGTCGCGACCCTGGACCGGGGCCTGGCGGTGGCGGTGGACTACGCGCACACCCGCGGGGCCCGGCCCCCGTACGGCACCCTGACCGGATTCCGCGGCGGCCGTGAGGTCCGGCCGGTCCCGGACGGCAGCTGCGACATCACCGCGCACGTAGCCCTGGACGCCTGCGCGGGACCGGGCGCCGTGCTGCTCGCGCAACGGGAGGCGCTGGCCGCCCTCGGCGTCTCGGGCACCCGCCCGCCGCTCGCGCTGGCGTCGAGCGACCCGGCGGCGTACGTGCGCGCCCTCGCCGCGGCGGGGGAGGCGGCCGAACTCACCGCGCGCGGCGGCCTCGGCGACTTCGGCTGGCTGGTGCAGCCGGTCGGCATCGACTGCGGGAAGGGCCCGGACGGCCCGGGCCCGCTGGACGGCCTGGGGCTCCGGCCGGGCTGACGCTGACGCCGTGCGGCGCCGCCCGGCCGGAGCGCCGCACTACTGCGTCACGTTGTGGTCGTGGCCCTCGCGCAGGCCGCCGCCGCTGCCGCCCGCGCCGCCGCCCGCGGGGGCGGGGGCGACCGGCCGGGCGAGCGGGGCCAGGTCGTAGGCGTAGTGGCCGACCGCGTTCGCGATGACGTCGACGTTGAGGTCGAGCGCCTTGTGGTCGATGTTGGCGAGGGTGTCGCCCTTGCCGTGGTAGTTCACGTCGTAGGCCACCCCGGCCTGGCCGCCGAACTTGGCCGCCTGCGCCGCGGTCTTGATGCCCTCGGCGCCGGTGTCGGTGCCCCCGGACGGGATCCCGGCCTCGATGAAGGGGCCGTAATCCGAGCGGCCGGTGAAGTCCGAGCCCTCGTGCGGGATCCTCCGCTCGTCCAGGAAGTCGGTGATGCCCTTCTCCAGCTGGGCGGAGCCCGCGGGCCCGGGGCCGGAGCCGACCTTGTCCGAGTCGTCGCCGTCGTAGACGAAGTAGGCGGCGTTCGGCGAGGCGATCATGTCGAAGTTCAGGTAGAGCCGGATCTGCTTCTTCTGCGCGTCCGTCAGGCCGCCCACGTACGCCTCGGAGCCGAGCAGGCCGAACTCCTCCGCCGACCACCAGGCGAACTTGACCTTGTTCTTGATGTGCTTCTGGCTGCTCGCGAGGCGCTGCGCGACCTGGAGGATGCCGGCCGAGCCGGAGCCGTTGTCGTTGATGCCGGGACCGGCCGCGACCGAGTCGAGGTGCGCGCCGAGGAAGACGGTGTTGTCCTCGTCGCCGCCGCTGGTCTCGGCGACGACGTTGTACGTGGTGCGGTTCTCGCGCAGCTCGCGGATGTCCAGGGTGACCTCGACCGGTCCGGCCGCGGCCTCGGCGGCGAGCTTCTCGCCCTCGGCCTGGGTGACGCCGCCGGTGGGGACCTTGCCCGCGTCGGCGCTGCCGAGGGTGCCGTTCAGGGCTCCCTCGGTGTTGTTGTAGATGATCGCGCCGACCGCGCCGGCCGCCGCGGCGTTGGCCTGCTTGGCGGCGAAGGTGCAGCCGCCGCGCTTGACGAGCGCGATGCGCCCGGTGAAGGCGCCGGCCGCGAAGTCGCCCGGCTCGCAGCCGTTCGTACCGTCCGCGTCGACGGGGACGACCGCGAGCCGCGCGGTGACGCCGTCGGCCGGGCCGCTCGCGGTGTACGTCATCAGCTTCACCGGGACCTCGCGCGGGGAGGCGCCGTTCACCTTGAGGGTCTCGGCGACGGTCTCGACGTACACGAAGTCGAAGGCGTTCCTCGTGACCTTGTACCCGGCCGCCTTCATCACGGCTTCCACGTACTGGGCGGACTGCACGTGGCCCTTGGAACCGGCCACCCGGGTGCCGTTGTTGTAGTCGGCGATCGACTGCAGGACCTTCAGGTGGGTCTCGGCGCCCTTGCCGGTCGCCTCCTTGACCAGCTTCTTCGCCAGCGCGTCGCCCCGGGCGGCGTCGCTCTGCGGGCTGCTGGCACCGGCGGGGCCGGCGAGCAGCAACGGGGAGGCCAGGGCCAGTGCGGCCAGGGCGGCGGTGGCTGCGGCTATACGGCGTGAGGGCATGAACGTCCTTTCACGGCGGGCAGGCTGGGCGGTGGACGCACGGTAAGCAGCGGGGAGCCGCTCCCGCCATGCCTTTCACTGTTTCCGGTTCGTGAAATCCGGATACCGGTGTGTCCGGGGGCGGGTCACCGCAGGATCCCCTCGATGAAGTCGGAGCCGATGCGGGCCACCACGGACAGGTCCAACTGGTGCTGCACGTACCGCCCTTGGCGACGGGTGTGCAGGAGTCCGGCCTTCTTCAGCGCGGCGAGGTGCCGGGACACCTCGGGGGCGGATATGCCGCATACGGTGGCCAGCTCGCCGGTCGTGTACGGGGCCCTGGCGAGGCTGCGGCACAACTGCATCCGCATCGGGTGCGCGAGGGCGTCCATGCGGAGCCGGAGCAGCTCCACCGAGCCGGGGGCGGCGGCCGGTTCGGGGGAGCCGAGGGGGTAGTGGACCACCGGGCGCCAGCCGGGGGCGTGCAGCACGAGCAGGTGCGGCCAGCCGAAGTTGGTGGGGATGAAGACCAGACCCGGGCCGATGCGGGGGTCGGTGGCGGTGGTGGAGCCGTCGACCATCTTGTCGGCGGTGATCGTGGTCCCGGCCTCGTCTACGCCGAGCGCCGCCGAGACCTCCCGGAGGGCGGCGGGCAGGCCCTTGCGGCGCAGCACCTCGGTCTTGTGCCGGGCGTCGGCGGCCTGCTGGGGGCCGGTCCGCCGCCAGGTCTCGGCGAAGAACGCCGCGTCGCAGTCCTCCAGGAGGCGGCGCAGCCAGACCCGGACGGCGGCGGTGTCGTCCAGCAGCCGCCGCGAGAACCGCAACTGCGCCGGCCCGCGGGCGGCGGCGGCCTCCAGGACCCGCGCGCGGGAGGCCGGATCCTTGAGCGGGGAGGGCGCGCCGCCCTCGTTGTAGAGCGCGAGCCAGCAGTGTTCGAGGGCGGCCGTCACGAAGCGCTCGTCGTCGAGGCCGTCGAGCACGTCGAGCTCCTCGGCCAGGGTCGCGGCGGGCAGGCCGGTGCCGCCGGGGGTCCCGGCGAAGGGCATGAAGATGTCGGAGAAGGAACTGCGCCACAGGAAGTCGGCTTCGAGCAGCCGGTCGGCGAGGCAGGGGTCGAGCGCGGCGGCGGTGGCGGCGGCCCAGGACGCGAGGCGGGGGTGGTGGGCGGGCTGGGAGAGCGCGTGCAGGGCCATGCAGAGTTCCGCGAGGGGGGAGGGCGCGAAGCGGATCCGCTCCGCGGGGAGCCCGGCGATGTCGATGGTGACGCTCATCGCCCCATTCTCCGACCCGCCCGGCCCCCCGCCCCCCGCCCGGGCCCGTCCGGGCGACCCGGCCCCGCCTCAAGCGCCGGCGGCGCTGGAAGACGCGTGCCCCGGCCGGGCAAATTCAGCCTCGTGGGGACGCCTCTGGGAGTCCTCACGGCTGCGCGTTTTCAGCCTCGCCGGCGTTTGAGGCGCGGGGGTCGGGGGCTGGGCCCCCGGCAGCGGCGCCGCACCTGTCCGCTGCGCGGAGCTGTCCCCTCCCCGCCCTTCCCCCGTTCCCCGGGCGCTGCCCGGACCTGCGCCTCGATCTCCCCCAGCTAGCGCTGGGAGGTGCCCCCACCGGGCTGGGAATGCCCGGCGGGACTGTGGTGGGTGCTGCCCGGGCCTGCGCCTCAAACGCCGGCGGGGCTCAATTTGGCCGGCCCCCGCGGCGGCGGCGCACCCGGACGCGGTGCTCACCGCCGGACGGGACGGTCCCGGACAGCCGCGCCGGAGGCTAGAGGCGGGTGGTGAAGTCCGCGACCGCCTCGCGGACGTCCGCCGGGGTCCAGGACAGGGCCGGGGCGGTGATCTCCAGTTCCGTCAGGGACACGTCCGGCGGCCCGCCGGGGGCCCAGCGGCGGAACAGGACGCGGCCCGTCTCCTCCGCCTGCCGCAGGCCCGCCTCCGTGAGCCGGTCGGCCCCGTACGGCAGCCACACCTGGAACTGGTGCGTGTGCGGCACCTCCGGGTGCACCCGGAACCACGGCACCCCCGCCTCAGCGAAGCCCTCCCGCAGCGCCGCCGCCACCACCCGCGCCTGCGCCACGTACGACGGCAGCTCCGGCAGCACCCGCTCCAGCCCGGCCAGCCCCGACAGCGCCTGCGGGAACTGCCGGAAGACCTGGCCCCCGTACCGGTGCCGCCACACCCGCGCCTCCTCGACCAGCGCGGCCGGACCGGCCAGCGCCGCCCCGCTCAGCCCGCCGAGCGACTTGTACAGGGACACGTACACCGAGTCCGCCAGCCCCGCGATCTCCGTGAGCGGCCGTCCGAAGTGCACCGTGGACTCCCACAGCCGCGCCCCGTCGAAGTGCACGACCGCGTCCCGCTCCCGCCCCGCCTCCACCAGCGCGACCAGCTCTTCCCACGTCGGCAGCAGGAACCCCGCCTCCCGCAGCGGCAGCTCCAGCATCAGCGTGCCGAACGGCTCCGCCAGCTCCGCGACCTCCCGCGCCGTCGGCTGCCGCGCCTCCCGCGTCGGGTGCACCGTCCGCAGCCCCGACACCACCGACAGCGCGCCGCCCTCCCACAGCTCGGGGTGGCTCATCGGGTGCAGCGCCACCACCGGGTTCCCGGTCCGCCCCGCCCAGCACCGCAGCGCGACCTGCTGCGCCATCGTCCCGCTCGGGAAGAACGCCGCGTCCGCCATGCCCAGCAGCTCCGCGATCCGCCGCTCCAGCCGCGCCACCACCCCGTCGCCGTACACGTCGGCGCCCTCGTCCGGGTCCGCCCCGGCCAGCCCCGGCAGGGCCGCCAGCAGCTCGCCCACCGTCGGCTCCAGCAGGCTCCGCGACAGCACCCGGTCGGCCCCCCGCCATGCCGCCACCAGCCGCTTCGTCCGGTCTTCGTCATCCGTCATGCCCCGATCATCGCCCGGGTCACCGCGGACCGGCCGACACGCCCAGGGGCTAGCATGGCGGCGTATCGTCCGGTACCCCCCGCGGACTGGAACGGAAGGCATTCCCCGCGTGAACGCACCCCATCAGACGGAGCCCCGGGATCCGTCCGACCGCCCCGCCAGGCTCGCCGTGGGCGTCGTCGGCGCCGGCCGGGTCGGCCCCGCGCTGGCCCGCGCCCTCCAGCAGGCCGGGCACCGCCCCGTCGCCGTCTCCGGCGTCTCCGACGCCTCCCGCCGCCGGGCCGACCGGATGCTGCCCGACGTGCCGCTCGTGCCGGCCGCGCAGGTGCTCGAGCACGCCGACCTGGTGCTCCTCACCGTCCCGGACGACGCCCTGCCCGCCCTCGTCGAGGGCCTCGCCGAGACGGGCGCGATCCGCCCCGGCCAGCTCCTCGTCCACACCTCCGGGCGCTACGGGACCGCCGTGCTGGACCCCGCCCGCCGGGCGGGCGCCCTCCCGCTGGCCCTGCATCCCGCGATGACCTTCACCGGCACCGAGGTCGACGTGCAGCGCCTGGCCGGCTGCTCCTTCGGCGTGACCGCCCCCGACGAGCTGCGGCTCGCCGCCGAGGCCCTGGTCATCGAGATGGGCGGGGAACCGGAGTGGATCGCGGAAGAGAGCCGTCCGCTCTACCACGCCGCCCTCGCCCTGGGCGCGAACCACCTGGTCACCCTGGTCGCCCAGGCCATGGAGCTGCTGGGCAAGGCCGGCGTCGAGCACCCCGACCGGATGCTCGGCCCGCTCCTCGGCGCGGCCCTCGACAACGCCCTGCGCTCCGGCGACTCCGCCCTGACCGGCCCGGTGGCCCGTGGTGACGCCGGTACGGTCGCCGCGCACATCGCCGAGCTGCGCGAGCACGCGCCCGCCGCCGTCCCCGGCTACCTGGCGATGGCCCGGACCACCGCGGACCGCGCCCTCGCGCACGGCCTGCTCAAGCCGGAGCTCGCCGAGGACCTGCTCGGCGCCCTCGCGGGCACCGCGACCACCGCCCCGGCGGCCGGCCCCCGTACCGACCCGGGGACCGGCCCCGGCCCCGACCCCGACACCGACCCCGAGGGCGACGGCCGATGACCGAGCACCCGCTGCTGCTGAACACCGCCGACGCGCTGCACCGGCTCCCGCGCACCGGCCGCCGCGCCGTCGTCATGACCATGGGCGCCCTGCACGACGGCCACGCCACCTTGGTCCGCACCGCCCGGGACCTGGCCGGCCCGACCGGCCAGGTCGTGGTCACCGTCTTCGTCAACCCCCTCCAGTTCGGGGCCAACGAGGACCTCGACCGCTACCCCCGCACCCTCGACGCAGACCTCGCGGTCGCCGCGGCGGCGGGCGCCGACGCCGTGTTCGCCCCGGCCGTCGACGAGGTGTACCCCGGCGGCGACCCGCAGGTACGGATCAGCGCCGGTCCCATGGGCGGGCGCCTCGAAGGGGCCACCCGCCCGGGCCACTTCGACGGCATGCTCACCGTCGTCGCCAAGCTGCTCCACCTCACCCGCCCCGACCTGGCCCTCTTCGGCCAGAAGGACGCGCAGCAGCTGGCCCTGATCCGCCGCATGGTCACCGACCTCAACTTCGCCGTGGACGTCGTGGGCGTGCCCACCGTCCGCGAGGAGGACGGCCTCGCCCTGTCCTCCCGCAACCGCTACCTCTCCGCCGCCGAGCGCCGGACCGCCCTGGCCCTGTCCCGCGCCCTGTTCGCGGGCCGCGACCGGCTCGCCGCCCAGGCCGCGCTGCGCGCCCGCGCCGTGGCCTCCCCGGCCAGCGACCAGCGGGCCACCGCCCTGGCCCGGCTCGGCGAGATCCGCGCCTCCGCCGACGCGCACGCCGTCTCGGCGGCGGTCTCCGCCGCCGGGGCCGGCCTGCCCGATGCCGTACGGGCGGCCGCCCTGCACGTCCTGGACGAGGCGGCCCGCCAGGACCCGCCGCTGGCGCTGGACTACCTGGCGCTGGTGGACCCGCAGGACTTCACCGAGGTCGGCCCCGGCTTCACCGGCCAGGCCGTGCTGGCCGTCGCCGCGAAGGTGGGCTCGACCCGGCTGATCGACAACATCCCATTGGAGTTCGGAGCACACACGTGAGCACCCCAGGCACAGGCACCGCCGGCACCGGCATACGGCTGCACGCCCCCGCCCCCGGCTGGGCCGTCGACGCCGACGTCGTGGTCGTCGGGTCCGGCGTGGCGGGCCTGACGGTGGCGCTGCGCTGCGCCGCCGCGGGCCGCCGTACGGTCGTGGTCACCAAGGCCCGGCTCGACGACGGCTCCACCCGCTGGGCCCAGGGCGGCATCGCGGCCGCCCTCGGCGAGGGCGACACCCCCGAGCAGCACCTGGACGACACCCTGGTGGCCGGTGCGGGGCTGTGCGACGAGGCCGCCGTCCGGCTGCTCGTCACCGAGGGCCCCGGCGCCGTACGCCGCCTCATGGCGTCCGGCGCCGTCTTCGACACCTCCGCCGAGACGGGCGAGATCGAGCTGACCCGCGAGGGCGGCCACCACCGCCGCCGGATCGCCCACGCGGGCGGCGACGCGACGGGCGCCGAGATCTCCCGGGCCCTGGTCGAGGCCGTCCAGGCGGCCGGTATCCGCACCGTCGAGAACGCGCTCGTACTGGACCTGCTCCAGGACGCCGAAGGCCGTACCGCCGGCGTCACCCTGCACGTCATGGGCGAGGGCCAGCACGACGGCGTCGGCGCCGTCCACGCCCCGGCCGTGATCCTCGCCACCGGCGGCATGGGCCAGGTCTTCTCCGCCACCACCAACCCGGCCGTCTCCACCGGCGACGGCGTGGCCCTCGCCCTGCGCGCCGGCGCCGAGGTCTCCGACCTGGAGTTCGTGCAGTTCCACCCGACCGTGCTGTTCCTGGGACCGGACGCCGAGGGCCAGCAGCCGCTGGTGTCGGAAGCGGTCCGCGGCGAGGGCGCCCACCTCGTGGACGCCGACGGGGTGCGGTTCATGGTGGGCCAGCACGAACTCGCCGAGCTCGCACCGCGCGACATCGTCGCCAAGGGCATCATGCGCCGCATGCAGGAACAGGGCACCGGCCACATGTACCTGGACGCCCGGCACTTCGGCGCCCAGATGTGGGAGCAGCGCTTCCCCACCATCCTCGCCGCGTGCCGCGCCCACGGCATCGACCCGGTGACCGAGCCCATCCCGGTCGCGCCCGCCGCCCACTACGCCTCCGGCGGCGTCCGTACCGACCTGCACGGCCGGACCACCGTGCCCGGCCTGTACGCCTGCGGCGAGGTCGCCTGCACCGGCGTGCACGGCGCGAACCGGCTCGCCTCCAACTCCCTGCTGGAGGGCCTGGTCTTCGCCGAGCGCATCGCCGAGGACATCGTCGCCCATCCGCCGGCCGTGGGCGCCCCGGTCGTCCCCGTCCCCTCCACCGGCCCGCTGCAGCCCGCCGGGGCGCGCTACGAGGTCCAGCGGATCATGACGGACGGCGCGGGCGTCCTGCGCTCCGCCGAGTCCCTCGCCGGGGCCGCCGCCGCGCTCGAAGACCTGTACGCGGCCGCCCTGTACGACCTGGAGGCGCACGGCAAGACCGCCGAACCCGGCGTCGACACCTGGGAGGCCACCAACCTGCTGTGCGTGGCCCGGGTCCTGGTCGCCGCCGCGCGGCGGCGCGAGGAGACCCGCGGCTGCCACTGGCGCGAGGACCACCCCGACCGGGACGACGCGAACTGGCGGCGCCACCTCGTCGTACGGCTCTCCGCGACCGAGCAGCGGGCCCTGGTCGTCACCCCCACCGACTCCGCGGACTTCCCGTCCGTACGGCACCCCCTCATCTCCGACAGCATGGAGCAGTCAGCGTGAGCACGCACGAGCACGACCACCAGCACGACGAACTTCCCCTCCTCGACCGGGCGGAGGGCGGCTGCGGCGACGACTGTGCCTGCGGTGACGGCGAGGAGTCGGGCCTGGACCCGGCGCTGGCCCAGCTGCTGACCGACGCCGGACTGGACCCGATCGAGGTCGAGGACATCGCGCACATGGCGCTGTCCGAGGACCTGGACGGCGGGGTCGACGTCACCACCGTCGCCACCGTGCCCGAAGAGGCCGAGGCCGTCGCGGACTTCGTCGCCCGCGAGGACGGCGTCGTGTCCGGCCTGCGCGTCGCCGAGGCCGTGTTCTCGATGGTGTGCACCGAGGCGTTCGAGGTGGAGCGGCACGCGGAGGACGGCGACACCGTCAAGGCCGGCCAGGTGCTGCTCTCCGTCCGCTCCCGCACCCGCGACCTGCTGACCGCCGAGCGCAGCGCGCTGAACATCCTGTGCCGGATGTCCGGCATCGCGACCGCCACCCGCCGCTGGGCCGACGTCCTGGAGGGCACGACGGCCAAGGTCCGCGACACCCGCAAGACCACGCCCGGGCTGCGCGCGCTGGAGAAGTACGCGGTCCGCTGCGGCGGCGGCGTCAACCACCGCATGTCCCTCTCGGACGCGGCGCTGGTCAAGGACAACCACGTCGTCGCCGCGGGCGGCGTCGCGCAGGCGTTCACCGCCGTGCGCGAGGCCTTCCCGGAGGTTCCGATCGAGGTCGAGGTGGACACCCTGGAGCAGATCGGCGAGGTCCTGGAGGCGGGCGCCGACCTGATCCTGCTGGACAACTTCACGGTGGCGCAGACGGCCGAGGCCGTGGCCCTCGTCGCGGGCCGCGCCACCCTGGAGTCCTCGGGCCGGCTCACCCTGGACACCGCCCGCGACTACGCCCTGACCGGCGTGGACTACCTGGCGGTGGGCGCGCTCACCCACTCCTCGCCGATCCTCGACATCGGCCTCGATCTGCGCGAGGCGGTGTAACCGGTGCTCCTCACCATCGACGTGGGCAACACCCATACGGTTCTGGGCCTGTTCGACGGTGACGAGATCGTCGAGCACTGGCGCATCTCGACCGACCCGCGCCGTACGGCCGACGAGATGGCCGTCCTGATGCAGGGCCTGATGGGTACGCACCCGATGCTCGGCACCGAGCTGGGCGACGGCATCCACGGCATCGCGATCTGCTCGACGGTGCCCTCGGTGCTGCACGAGCTCCGCGAGGTCACCCGCCGGTACTACGGGGACGTCCCGGCGGTGCTGGTGGAGCCCGGAATCAAGACCGGGGTGCCGATCCTGATGGACAACCCGAAGGAGGTCGGGGCGGACCGCATCATCAACGCGGTCGCGGCCGTCGAGCTCTACGGCGGGCCGGCCATCGTGGTCGACTTCGGTACGGCGACCACCTTCGACGCGGTCTCGGCCAAGGGCGAGTACGTGGGCGGGGTGATCGCCCCGGGCATCGAGATCTCGATGGAGGCGCTGGGCGTCCGGGGCGCCCAGCTGCGCAAGATCGAGCTGGCCCGGCCGCGCAACGTGATCGGCAAGTCCACGGTCGAGGCGATGCAGTCGGGCGTGGTGTACGGCTTCGCCGGCCAGGTGGACGGGGTCGTCGCACGCATGGCCAAGGAGCTGGCCGGGCCGCACGGCGAGCCGGACGACGTGCGTGTGATCGCGACGGGCGGGCTGGCCCCGATGGTGCTCGGTGAGTCCACGGCGATCGACGACCACGAGCCGTGGCTGACGCTGATCGGGCTGCGGCTGGTCTACGAGCGCAACGCGCCCAACTTCGCCTGACGCGCCCGGGACCGCGGCCGCGCCCCGGGTCACCGGTCGGCGTCGTGCCGGACGCCTGTGCCCGTACGCGCGGCCGGGTTCCGCAGCACCCATCGCGGCCCGTCCGGAGCCCGCCGCCCCCGGTGGCCTGTGCGGGCCGGCCCGCTGCGGGTCCTCGGCCGCCGGGAGCCGGGCCGGGCCGTCCCTGTTCCGGTGCCGTTGGCGGTCACCAGCGACACCTCGACGTCGGGCGGCCGCGGTCGGGTCCCGCCACTCATGCCCCCCGGGGGAGTCCGTCCGCCCCCCGGGGGCCTGAGCGGGCCGGCCCGCTGCGGATCAGTGGCCGCCGGGAGCCCGGCCGGGCCGTCCTTGCCCGGGGCGCCGTGGGGGATCACCAGCGACGCCCCGACGCCGGAGGTGCCCCGGTGGTCCCCGGGCCCGCCCGCGCCGCCACACGGGCCCGTGCCGGCCCGCGTGGGACCGGCGTCGACTCGGCGAGCAGGCGGAACCGGGCGCGGTGTCGGTCTGCGGGGGACCGGCCCTGGATCCGTGATCAGCCGGAACCGGCGCCCGCCCCCGGAAAACGGCCCGCCCCGGCGTGCGCGAGGCCCCGATCGCGCAGCCTCCCGAGGAATTTCCCCGGAAATGGCCGGAACGCGCGCCTGTCGGGGATACGGTCCCTTCCGGGAAACACCCGAACCCTTCCCCGGCGGAGGAGAACCACCATGACCGCGACCGCTCGGCTCACCTGGCAGAAGTCGTCCTACTGCGGCGAAGGCGAAGACGCCTGTGTCTACGTCGCCTCCGCCCCGGGCGTCCTGGTCCGCGTCGCGGACCGCGCGGACCCGGCCCACCTGGTCCTGGCCACCACCCACGCGGCGTGGGCCGCCTTCCTGGAAGCGGTCAAAGCGGCGCCGTGAGCGGCGGCGGGCCCCCGGCGCGCCGGGAACGGGCCATATCGGGGATTTTGTCCGATTAGCGCGTATCTTCGCCCCATGCCCACGCCCTACGGTTCCCGCGGCGGCATGGCGTTCAGCGCTGCTGAGCTGCACCTGCTCAGGCGTTCGCTCGCCCACGCCCTCCAGTCCTCCACGGCCCCCCTGACGGCCGGCGAGGTCCAGGACTGCCTGCGCCTCGCGGCGTCGGTGGACGACGCGGTGCAGGAGGCGGGGCGGCTCAGAGCGTTCCTCCTCGCCGACCTGGCCCGCTACAGAGCCGCCCTGCCGGGGAGCCTGCCCGGCTACCTGGAGCTGCTCCAGGACGCCCTGGCCGCCGGCTACGAGCCCGTCCCCGACGACCTCGCCGCGCTACGGGCGCTGCGCGCCAACCCGGTCGCCGCCGCGGTGCTGGAGCGGGCCCAGACGGTGGCGGAGCGCTCCGTGCGCCGTCGGCTCTCCACCACCCCGGCGCCCAGGACGCGGCTGCTGGCCCTGGCCGGCGGCCGCGAGGAGGAGCGGCGCCCCGAACCCCGCCCCGGCCCCAAACCGGCCGAGCGGCCCGCGGAGAAGCCCGCCGAGAAGCCCGCCGAGAAGCCCGCGCAGCCGGGCGGGAAGCCGGCCCCGCACCCGCAGCGGCCCGTCCCCACCCCGGGCGAGGTGTTCCCGCCGCGCCGCAAGCCCACCCCGCCCCCGACGGAGGACCGCGCCGTCGGCTAGCTACGCTGGTGGGCATGGACTACGTTTCCGCGCTCGTGCCCCCCTTCGTGATGGCCGTGTTCTTCATCTTCCTCGTCAGGACGATCGTGAAGAGCCAGGGCGGCGCCAACAAGGCAAAGGAAGACGCGGCGGTCGATGCCGTTCTCGCCCGCGCCGAGGCCGCCCGGCAGACCGGGAACTGACCCGGACAACTCGTTGTGGGGCCCCGACTTCGTCGGGGCCCCACATTTGTCGCGCGTTGCCCTCCGAATAGTCGGGCAATTCCCCACAAGCCGCACTATCGTGCTGTTGTGCCTCGGCCCCTGGGAGAACTCGAAGACGCCGTGATGACACGGGTGTGGCAGTGGAACCGCCCGGTCACCGTTCGTGAAGTCCTGGAAGACCTCCAGCAGGAACGGTCCATCGCCTACACCACGGTCATGACCGTTATGGACAATCTCCACCAGAAGGGCTGGGTCCGGCGGGAAGCCGAAGGCCGCGCCTATCGCTATACGGCGGTCTCCACCCGCGCCGCCTACTCGGCCGCGCTGATGAACGAGGCGTGGTCGACCAGTGACAACCCGGCGGCCGCCCTCGTGGCGTTCTTCGGCATGATGTCCCAGGAACAGCGGGAAGCCCTCCGGGACGCCGTACGGATCGTCGGCCACGACGACGAGGCGCCCGCGGAAGTCGTCGGAACCGAAGCGCCGCCCGCGGAAGTCGCCGAAGCCCGGGGGGACACCGGCGAGCGGCCGCCCGAGCCGGGGCGATAGCGTCGCCGCATGGGAGAGTTTTCCGCCGAAGACGCTAAAACAGTGACCATCCGCCGCGCGCGCACGGGCGATGTCCCCGCGCTGCGCCGCCTGCTCGACCAGTACGTGCAGCAGCGGATCCTGCTCGACAAAGCCCCCGTGGTCCTTTACGAGGACATCCAGGAGTTCTGGGTCGCGGAACGCGACGGCGACGGCCAGGTCGTCGGCTGCGGCGCTCTGCACGTCATGTGGGAAGACCTCGCCGAAGTACGCACTCTCGCGGTCGACCGCACGTTGAAGGGGGCCGGCGTGGGGCACCGGGTGCTGGACAAGTTGTTGGAGACCGCGCGCCGGCTCGGTGTGAGCCGGGTTTTCTGCCTCACCTTCGAAGTGGACTTCTTCGCGAAGCACGGCTTCGTCGAGATCGGCGAGACTCCGGTCGAGACCGATGTCTACATGGAGCTCCTGCGTTCCTATGACGAGGGCGTAGCCGAGTTCCTCGGTCTCGAACGAGTGAAGCCGAACACCTTGGGCAACAGTCGGATGCTTCTGCACCTCTGATCGGTGGCCGCTCGATCAGAGCCGCTTTTACGGGCTCCGCCCGCCTGTGGCCTATGTCCGAATCGCGCACGTTTCCCGCTCGGTGGCGGTCCTGAACCTTCCCCCGGGGGTTTGTGTTTTCCCGGCAAAAGCGGTTTCCTTTCCGCGTACTGCATTTTCGATGAAAGGAAATCCGGTGGCACAGAAGGTTCAGGTCCTTCTTGTCGACGACCTCGACGGTGGCGAGGCGGACGAGACCGTGACGTTCGCTCTGGACGGCAAGACCTACGAGATCGACCTCACCGCCGCCAACGCTGAAAAGCTCCGCGGCCTGCTCGACCCTTACACCAAGAGCGGCCGCCGCACCGGTGGCCGTGCCGCCGCGGGCCGCGCCAAGGGCCGTACCGCCGCGGGGTCCGGCAACCCGGACACCGCGGAGATCCGCGCCTGGGCGAAGGCCAAGGGCCTCACGGTCAACGACCGCGGCCGCGTCCCCGCCGAGATCCGCGAGGCCTACGAGAACCGGGGCTGACCCACGGCGCCGGCCCGTCCCGCCAGGGCCGTACGCCGCCGCAGGCGCGCCCGGTGGCACTCCGTCGCCGCCGCGGCGACCAGGCGTACGAGATCGGGCCCGGCGCCCTGGCCCGGACCGGGCAGGGCGGGCAGTGATGCCTCGCACCCCTGCTCGGGGGGTCGCAGCCATACGGCGGCCCCCTGCGGGCCGCCCGCCGCGGCCTGCCCGGGAGGCGCCGGGGCGGTGATCAGGCCACCCGCGCCGAGGGCGGTGAGGCCCAGCTCCACCCCGCCCCATTCCAGCCAGTCGAGGAGCCCGTCCAGCTCCTCCGCGCTCCCCGGCGCCACCAGGAACCGCATCCGGCGGCCCGCGACGGCCACCGGCCCGGTGGCGACCCGGCGGCGCAGCACCTGTGTCCCCGCGTCGGCCGGCAGTTCCAGTACGTCGAACCCGGTCCCGGTGGCGAGCCTCGCGGGCGCGGTGCCCGCCAGGGTCCAGCCGGGTACCCGGGCGTACCAGGCCGCGTAGGAGTCCGCGTCCGGCGCGCAGCGGGGCGGCGGGACGACGGTGAGACCTGGGGCGTTCTGGGCGGCGGTGAGTGCCATGTCCCGAGCAACTCCGGAATCGGCTCCGGGTTACGCACCGTGTACGGAAGAATGCGGAACGTAAACATCCGGCGCGCTCCGTCCCACAATCGAAGACGGAAGTCTGTTCGCCCGTAGCGGAGGGAACCCGGTCCGCCGGCATGGACTGTTCCTCCTCGGGGGTAAGACATTCCTAGTGGATAGGGGCGACACGCTGAGGTGAACGGCCTTCGAGAGGCTTCCGTTCGCCATCGGCGTACACGTGTGACGGGTATCTGCCTGGCCTGCGGGAACATCGTCTCGCACCATCGGGTTGGAGCAGGTGTCGGCTCTTACGGCCGGTTTTCCCACAGAACGTGGGGGTGAGCCGCGGACGGATGTCGGCAGTTGGAATGAGCTGTCCCGCCCCGCGGGACTAGCATGCGGAAGGACAGGGCGGGGACCGACCCCGAACTGCCCGACCGCTCTGAGGAGCGATAAACGATGTTCGAGAGGTTCACCGACCGCGCGCGGCGGGTTGTCGTCCTGGCTCAGGAAGAAGCCCGGATGCTCAACCACAACTACATCGGCACCGAGCACATCCTCCTGGGCTTGATCCACGAGGGTGAGGGTGTCGCCGCTAAGGCCCTGGAGAGCCTCGGGATTTCGCTCGAGGCTGTTCGCCAGCAGGTTGAGGAGATCATCGGTCAGGGGCAGCAGGCCCCGTCCGGCCACATCCCCTTCACCCCGCGGGCGAAGAAGGTCCTGGAGCTTTCGCTCCGAGAGGCCCTCCAGCTCGGCCACAACTACATCGGCACCGAGCACATCCTGCTCGGCCTGATCCGCGAGGGCGAGGGCGTCGCCGCCCAGGTCCTCGTGAAGCTGGGCGCCGATCTGAACAGGGTCCGGCAGCAGGTCATCCAGCTGCTCTCCGGGTACTCCGGAGGCGGCAAGGAGTCGGCCACGGCAGGCGGCCCGGCCGAGGGCACCCCCTCGACCTCGCTCGTCCTCGACCAGTTCGGCCGCAACCTCACCCAGGCTGCCCGCGAATCCAAGCTCGACCCGGTCATCGGGCGCGAGAAGGAGATCGAGCGGGTCATGCAGGTGCTGTCCCGCCGGACCAAGAACAACCCGGTCCTCATCGGCGAGCCCGGCGTCGGCAAGACCGCCGTCGTGGAGGGCCTGGCCCAGGCCATCGTCAAGGGCGAGGTGCCCGAGACCCTCAAGGACAAGCACCTCTACACCCTCGACCTGGGCGCCCTGGTCGCCGGTTCCCGCTACCGCGGTGACTTCGAGGAGCGCCTCAAGAAGGTGCTGAAGGAGATCCGCACCCGCGGCGACATCATCCTGTTCATCGACGAGCTCCACACCCTCGTGGGTGCGGGTGCCGCCGAGGGCGCGATCGATGCCGCCAGCATCCTCAAGCCCATGCTGGCCCGTGGTGAGCTCCAGACCATCGGTGCCACGACCCTGGACGAGTACCGCAAGCACCTTGAGAAGGACGCGGCGCTGGAGCGCCGTTTCCAGCCGATCCAGGTGGCGGAGCCTTCCCTCCCCCACACGATCGAGATCCTCAAGGGCCTGCGCGACCGCTACGAGGCCCACCACCGCGTCTCCATCACGGACGAGGCCCTCGTGCAGGCGGCCACCCTGGCGGACCGCTACATCTCGGACCGCTTCCTGCCGGACAAGGCGATCGACCTGATCGACGAGGCCGGCTCCCGGATGCGCATCCGCCGGATGACCGCACCGCCGGACCTCCGCGAGTTCGACGAGAAGATCGCGAACGTCCGTCGCGACAAGGAGTCGGCCATCGACTCCCAGGACTTCGAGAAGGCGGCCTCCCTCCGTGATTCGGAGAAGCAGCTGCTGGCGGGGAAGGCCAAGCGCGAGAAGGAATGGAAGGCCGGCGACATGGACGTCGTCGCCGAGGTCGACGGCGAGCTCATCGCCGAAGTCCTCGCGACCGCGACCGGCATTCCCGTGTTCAAGCTGACCGAGGAGGAGTCCTCGCGGCTCCTGCGCATGGAGGACGAGCTCCACCGTCGCGTCATCGGCCAGAAGGACGCCATCAAGGCCCTCTCGCAGGCGATCCGCCGTACTCGTGCGGGTCTCAAGGACCCGAAGCGTCCCGGTGGCTCGTTCATCTTCGCCGGCCCCTCCGGTGTCGGTAAGACCGAGCTCTCCAAGACGCTCGCCGAATTCCTCTTCGGCGACGAGGACGCGCTGATCTCCCTCGACATGTCGGAGTTCAGCGAGAAGCACACGGTTTCCCGTCTCTTCGGTTCGCCCCCCGGCTACGTGGGCTACGAAGAGGGCGGCCAGCTGACCGAGAAGGTCCGCCGGAAGCCGTTCTCCGTCGTCCTCTTCGACGAGGTCGAGAAGGCGCACCCGGATATCTTCAATTCCCTTCTGCAGATCCTGGAGGACGGTCGCCTGACCGACTCCCAGGGCCGGGTCGTGGACTTCAAGAACACGGTCATCATCATGACGACCAACCTGGGTACGCGGGACATCTCGAAGGGCTTCAACCTGGGCTTCGCGGCCCAGGGCGACACCAAGACCGGATACGACCGGATGAAGGCGAAGGTCAACGAAGAGCTCAAGCAGCACTTCCGGCCCGAGTTCCTGAACCGTGTCGACGACACGGTCGTCTTCCACCAGCTCACGCAGGAAGACATCATCCAGATCGTCGACCTGATGATCGCCAAGGTGGACGAGCGCCTCAAGGACCGCGACATGGGCATCGAGCTCAGCGGTGAGGCGAAGCAGCTCCTGGCGAAGCGCGGTTACGACCCGATCATGGGTGCGCGCCCGCTGCGCCGGACCATCCAGCGCGAGATCGAGGACATGCTGTCGGAGAAGATCCTCTTCGGCGAGCTGCGCCCCGGTCACATCGTGGTCGTGGGTGTGGAGGGTGAGGGCGACGACGCCAAGTTCACCTTCCGCGGCGAGGAGAAGACGGCTCTGCCGGACATGCCTCCGATCGAGGCGACGGGCTCCGGCCCGGACCTCTCCAAGGGCGCCTAGCCCCAGCCGCACGTAGCGGTACGAAGGGCGGCCCCGGGACCGAAAGGTCCCGGGGCCGCCCTTTCGCGTGCGCGGGGCGCGGGCGCGCTGCCCCGGGAAGCCGGCCGTACTCGTCCTCCCGGCGGTGACAAGCCGCACAGGGCAAATCGGACCTCCTATCACCTTTCGTAGATCGAGTGTCCGTTTTGCCCCCCACTTCCCCCTGGTAGGGGGCCGTCAACAGGTTCGGGTGGACCGTCCATATCTACGAGGTTGGGTAGTAAAAGGGCGGTTTGGGGCAGCGCGGGGGGCCGGGTTACCAAAGTGGGCGAGCCCAGCCCGGTACCCCTCGGCAGTCGCCGAGCGCGCCGGGCGGTTTGTTGCCCTGTTCCCGGCCCCGGAGGTCCCCGCATGTCCGCGAAGCGCGCCAGCACCCGTCGTACCCGTCTCGCCCTCGTCGCCACCGGTCTCGGTGCGGCACTGGCTCTCGGGGCGGGGACGACCGCCGCCTTCGCCGACGAGGCACAGAGCACCCTCACCGGTACCGCCGGGCTCGTGGCCGCCCAGGCGCAGGCCCAGGCCAAGGCGGCCGCGACCGCCGCGAAGCCGGCGGTCACCTGGAGCAAGCCGGTCGCCCGCTACACGCTCTCCGCGACCTTCGCCCAGGCCGGCGGCCTGTGGGCGCACAAGCACTCCGGCCAGGACTTCGCCTGCCCGATCGGCACCCCGGTGCACGCGGCGAGCGCGGGCGTGGTCGTCAAGGCCGGCCCCAACGGCGGCGGCGACGGCCCGGCGTACGGCAACGCCATCGTGATCCGGCACGCGAACAACACGTACTCCCAGTACGCTCACCTCTCGCGGATCCAGGTCAAGATCGGCCAGAAGGTCGCCATGGGCGCCCAGATCGGCCTCTCCGGCAACACCGGCAACTCGACGGGCCCGCACCTGCACTTCGAGATCCGCACGACCCCGAACTACGGCTCGGCCATCAACCCCGTCGCCTTCCTGCGCACGGTCGGCATCACCGTCTGAGTCCCGTTCCGCTCGGGGCGGGGGCGGCGGCAGCAGCCGCGGACCCCACCCCGGTCCGGGGGCTCAGTACAGCAGCCAGGCAGCCGTCCGGCGGGCCATCGGGTCCAGCTTGCCCGCCTTGAGGGCGTCGATGCGGTCCTGGGGCAGCACATCGGCGTAGATCCGCAGGCTGTCCAGGGCGCCGTTCCAGGGGGCCGTCCAGTTGTCCTGGTGGCGGGAGCGGCCGAGCTGGAGCGGGCCGGGGGCCTGGAAGATGCCGGAGGGCACCGATGCCTCGTCCGCCTTCTTGCCGTTCACGTACAGGGTGATCTTCTTGGCGGGGACGTCGTAGGTCGCCGTAAGCTCCGACCAGGTCTTGTCCATCTTCGAGCTCACGCCGGCGACGGCCGTGGTGGTGGTCTCGGCGCCCTGGGCGCCGGTCTGCACCCGGAAGATCCAGGCCGGCTTTCCGTTCACCTCGTCCAGGCCCAGCTCGAAGGAGAACGACTTCTCGCTGCCCTGGCTGATGGCGATCTGGCGCCCCGTGGCGGTCCGGTTCCAGACGCGGGACGAGACGGTGAAGCTCTTGGAGGTGTCGACGACGCGCTGCTGGGACTCGGCGAACGAGTTGGGGTTGCCCTTGAGGCGGACCTCGTAGCGCTTGTCGATGGGGAAGACTCCGGCGTCGGGCCCCATCTTGAGGTTGGACTTGCCGATCTGGTCCCGGATGGTCGTCTGGTCGCCCGGCAGGGTCGGCGTGAGGTCGGTGGGCGTCCCGTTCTGGGAGGCGGAGGCGGACGCCGTGGGCTTGCCGTCGGCGCCTTCGTCCGGTCCGCCGTCCTTGCCCTTGCCCAGCAGCAGGAAGGTTCCGCCGCCGACGAGCAGCGCCACCACCGTCACCCCGCCGACGATCAGCCAGAGCCGCTTCTTGCGCCGCGCCGCCGCCGAGCGGTCCGCGAGCGCGTCCCAGTCGGGCTGCGCGCTCTGTGCCGGTATCGCGAGGGGCTGCTGGAACTGCTGCGGAGGCTGCGCCTGCTGGTACGGGGCCTGCTGGTAGGGGCCCGGCTGGGGCTGTTGCTGCGGGTACCCGTAGCCGTCCGGCTGCTGCGGGGGACCGAAGCCGCCCGGCGCCTGGTGGTCGCCGGGAGCGCCGGGCGGGTAGCCGTAGCCGCCGGAGGCGGGAGTTCCCGGCGGGAACCCGTAGCCGCCGCTCCCCGGGGCGGGCTGCTCGGGCTGCTGGCTGCTGGGGGGATTCGTACCGTCGGTCATTCCACGGATGCTAAGACATGAGCCGCTCGGAGCGAACGCCCGCATATTGCGATCGGGAACCGATCGCGATCAAGTACCCCGGGGGCCCGGCTGCCCCGGCGGCTGGAGGATCGGGAAACTGCCCGTCGCCGTCGGTGCGTGCTCCGGCAGCCACAGCACCGCCACCGCCCCGGCGGCCGCGCCCTCGGCCGCCGCGCCGCCCCGGGCCGCCACGTTGCGGAACGTCAGCCGGGCGCCCAGGACCCGCGCCTGACCCTCCGCGATGGTCAGCCCCAGCCCGTGCCCGACCCCGGCCCGGTCCGTGGACCCCGTACGGAAACGGCTCGGCCCCTCGCGCAGCAGCGCCTCGGGGAAGCCCGGCCCGTGGTCCCGTACGCGTACCACCCGGCCCTCGATGTCGACCTGCACCGGCGGCTGTCCGTACCGCCCGGCGTTGGCCAGCAGGTTCCCCAGGATCCGCTCCAGGCGGCGCGGATCGGTGCTGACGATCTCGTCCGCGACGACCCGTACGGACGCCTCCGGCATCAGCGACCGCACCCGCCGGGTCACGAACTCGCCCAGCGCCACGTCCTGGAGTTCGGCCCGCTCCGAGGCGCTGTCCAGCCGGGCCACCTCCAGCACGTCCTCGACCAGCGCCCGCATCGCCTGCGCCCGGTCCCGCACGAGCTCGGTCGGCCGGCCCGGGGGCAGCAGTTCCGCCGCCGTGAGCAGACCCGTCACCGGGGTGCGCAACTCGTGCGCGATGTCGGCGGTCACCCGCCGCTCGGCCTCCACCCGCTGCTGGAGGGTGTCCGCCATGGCGTCCACCGCCCGCGCGAGGTCGTCCGTCTCGTCCCGTACGACGCCGCCCACCGCGTCCCGTACCCGGACGTCGGGATCGCCGTGCGCCACCCGCTGCGCGGCGGCCGCGGCCTTGCGCAGCCGGCGCGAGATCTGCCCGCCGATGAGCACGCCGAGCGCCGAGCCGGCGAGCACCACGGACAGCGAGCCGACGACCAGCGCCCGGTCCAGGTCGCGCACCATGTTGGCGCTCTCGCGGAACTGGGTGTGCAGCGACACCACCTGCCCGTTGCCGAGCGGTACGGCGGCCCACACCTCCGGGAGCCCCTTCGGGTTCTCCTGGACGTACGTCCCGCGCCGCCCGCTGCGGGCCTTCTCGCGCAGTTCCGTCGGCAGGTCGGGGTCGTTGAGCTTGGCGCCCATGGGGGGCTTGCGCCCCGCCTCGGCGTTGCGGGAGATGAACTGCACCCGGTCGAGCTGCACCTCGCGGGCGCTCTCCAGCATCGACACGCGGGCAGCGCTGTGCACCACGAGGCTCAGCGCGACGGCGATCAGCGCCCCCACCGCGGCGACGGCGAGGGCGATCTTCCAGCGGATCCCGGTGCGCAGGGTGAACTGCTTCACAGCGTGGACCGTCTCATGCCTTGAGCTTGTATCCGAAACCGCGGACCGTCTCGATCCGGTCCTGCCCGATCTTGGTGCGCAGCCGCTGCACGTGGACGTCCACGACGCGGGTGTCGCCGCCCCAGTCGTAGTCCCACACCCGCTCCAGCAGCCGGTCGCGCGAGAGTACGGTGCCGGGCGCGGAGGAGAACTCCAGCAGCAGCCGCATCTCGGTCGGGGTCAGTGCCACGGGGGCGCCCGCCTTGCGCACCTCCATGCCCTCGGTGTCGACCTCCAGGTCGCCGAAGGCCAGTACCCCCCGCTCGCCGGAGTCCCCCTCGCCGGCCGCCGGACCGCCGCCGTTCACCCCGTTCGCGTGGCCGAAGCGGCGCAGCACGGCGCGGATCCGGGCGACGAGTACCGAGCCGTCGAACGGCTTGGTGACGTAGTCGTCGGCCCCCGCCTCCAGGCCCAGGACGACGTCGATGGAGTCGGCGCGCGCGGAAAGCATGATCACCGGCACGGTGGACTCGTCGCGGATGCGGCGGCACAGGCTCACGCCGTCCATGCCGGGCACCATCACGTCGAGCAGGGCGATGTCGGGGCGGTTCGCCCGGAAGGACTCCAGGCCGGCCAGGCCGTCGGGCATGGCCGTGACCACGAAGCCGTCGCGTTCCAGCGCCAGGGTCGTGGCCTCGCGGATGACGTCGTCGTCCTCCACGAACAGCACATGGGTCTCGGCCATGCGGAGCCTCGCTTCAGTTCTTGGGTGACACGGCCGGGGCGGGCTGGCCGTCGCCGTCCACGTTGCTGTAGTCCGTGTGGACCCGGTCCTGCTCGGCGAACTTGTCCCCGGTCCACCGGTAGGTGATCACGTCCTCGCCGGACGGGTAGGAGAGCGCGTCGCTCTTGCCGTACACCGGCTTGGTGACCACCAGGTCGCCGCGGTCGATCTCCGCGTAGACGGGCGGCTGTTCATCCGCGAACACGTTCTCGTACTTCGCGCCCTCGGCGCGGTACACGTACGACCCGCGCCCCAGCGCGTCGGCGCAGGACAGCACGTTGACCACGATGTCGACGACCGGGCTGCCGGTCACCTTCCCGTAGCTGACGTCGACGGGGTACTCCTTGCCCGTGCAGGGCTTGAGGTCGCGCTTGACCTCGGCGCTGACCTTGGGGTCCGCCTTCAGCAGTGCTACCGGGTCGACCTTCGCGGCCGGCCGGCCCGGGGCCGCGGCGGAGGACTCGCCCTGCGGGGACGCGGCCGAACCGGCCGGCGTCCCGGTCCGGGCCACGGTCTCGGTGCGGGCCGGGCCGCCGTCGCGCAGCCCCGTGCCGCCGGTCGCGCAGCCGACCGCGAGCAGCCCGGTGCCGACGAGGACGACCGTCCCCGCCGACATCAGCACCAGCGGCTTCCTGCCGCCGGCGTCCTTGCCCTGGCCGTTCAGGCCGCGCACCGCTCCCGCCCCTCGTACCGTGCCGCGTGGTCGCCGCGCTCCAGCGCGCGCATGTCGAGGTCCCGGCTCTCCAGCTCCTGCCGGAGGCGGGCCAGTGCGCGGTGCAGGGTGCTCTTCACGGTTCCCGTCGACATGCCGAGCGCCGCTGCCGTCTCCTCGGTGCTCATCTGCTCCCAGTGTCGCAGCACCACGACGCTGCGCTGCTTGGGGGCGAGCACCTTGAGGATGTCCATCAGCAGGGCGCGGTCGGCGCGCTGGTCGGAGCCGTCCTCGACGGAGGCGTCCGGGAGCTGCTCGGTGGGGACCTCGTCGAGCTTGCGGGCGCGCCACCATTCGGTACGCGTGTTGATCATGACGCGGCGCAGGTAGGCGTCAGCCAGCGCCTTGTCGGCGATGCCGTCCCAGCGGCCGTACGTGCGCACGAGCGCGGTCTGCAGGAGGTCCTGGGCGTCCGTGGGGTCCGGGACGAGGCGCCGGGCGCTGCGCAGCAGCGCGTCCTGCCGGGTGCGTACGTACTCCTCGAATTCGAGTACCTCGCCGTGCGCCATCTCAGACCGCCTCCGTTCCGTCCCACCGTGCATCCGCCGCTTACGGACCCGAAGGTACGGAGGCGTTGTCACGGCACTGTGCGGGTCAGCCCTCGGTGGGCGCACGGACACCCGTAGATTGTGTAACAGCGCCCGTGAGCTGCGGTTTCCCCGGCCGAAGCGGAGCCTCGGAGTCAACTTAGGTCGGCTCCGCGGCCGGGCCGGCCGGGCCCGGTCCTCAGCTCCGCGGCAGCCGGTACATGCCCTGCGCGAGCGGCTCCACCAGCCCGTCGGAGACCAGCCCGTCCAGCGCCCGGGCCCGCTGCACCGGTTCGTCCCAGACCGTGTCGAGCACGGACTGCGGAACCGGTCCCACCGCCTCCCGGAGCACCGCGAGGAGCCTGCCGCGCACCTGCCGGTCGGTACCGGCGTACGTCTGCCCCCGCCGCGGCGGCCCGTCGTGCGGCGGCTTCCCGGCGAGCCGCCACGCGCACTGCGCGGCCACCGGACAGCGGGCGCAGTCCGGGGACTTGGCCGTGCACACCAGCGCGCCGAGCTCCATCGAGGCCGCCGCCCAGCGCGCCGCGGTCGCCTCCTCCTCGGGCAGCAGGGCCCGGGCCAGGCGCCGTTCGGCGGCGGTCGTGGCGTTCGGCGGGTACTCGACGCCGGTCGTGGTGCGGGCGAAGACCCGCCGGACGTTGGTGTCCAGCACCGGGTGCCGCTGGCCGTACGCGAAGGAGGCCACCGCGGCCGCCGTGTACTCGCCGATCCCGGGCAGCGCGAGCAGCTGCGCGTGGTCCCGCGGTACGTCGCCCCCGTGCCGTTCCGTTATCGCGACGGCCGCGCCGTGCAGGCGCAGGGCCCGGCGCGGGTAGCCGAGCCGGCCCCATGCCCGTACGGCCTCGCCGGGCGCCTCGGCGGCCAGGTCGGCGGGGCGGGGCCACCGGGCGAGCCACTGCTCGTACACCGGCAGGACCCGGCTGACCGGGGTCTGCTGGAGCATGAACTCGCTGACCATGACCCCCCAGGGGCCGGCCTCGGGGCGGCGCCAGGGCAGGTCGCGGGCGTGCTCGTCGAACCAGGCGATGACGGGGGAGTGCAGCGCGTGGGCGACGTCGGGGGAGGGGAAGGTGGATGCAGTCATGGCACACGCATCCTGGCACGTTTCGCCCCTGCCGCGCCGGGCCCGGCGCGGCGGTCGGGACGGCGCGGGCGCTTCCGGGCGACGCCGGACTCCGCCGCCCCGGAGCCGAAGACCGTACCCGGCCGGGCGTGGCGGCCCGTGCACGGTCACCGTCCGTACGCAACACCCGGACGCGGCAGGGCCCCCGTATGGCCTGATCTTTTCGGCCGGAAGGGGCCAGCGGGATGATCATCGGCAAAACAAGCCGGATGCGCGGCATGTGGGGCGCTGATCGCGCCGCCGGTTCTCGTAAAGTTCCGTTCGTGGGATCACTGCGCAATCCGGTCGGGCCGCTCCCCTCCTCCATCTACTGGCGACGGAGGGCTGTGCTGGCGTCCGTCGCCGCGCTGCTCGCGCTGCTCGCCGTATGGACCGTCAGTTCCGGTGGCGGGAAGCCGAGTACGAACGGTGAGGGCAAGGGCGGGCCGCGTCCGGTCACCTCGATCACCCCCGGCCCCTCGGGCTCCGGCCCGGCGATCAGTCAAGCGCCGGGCGGCCGCGGGGACTCCGGTTCCGGCGGCGGCGCCGCGGCGGGTTCCGGTACGGGCGCGGGCGCGGGAAAGAACGGCGAACCGGGCGGCAGTGGCCCGGGTGACGGCGGCGCAGCCGGCGCCGCGGCCCCGGTCCCCGCGGACTCCGCACTGCCCGCCTGCGCGCCGGGCGTGGTGCAGTGGGAGGTCAAGAGCGTGAAGAACGAGTACGAGGCGAACGAGAAGCCCCGGCTCGAACTGGTCGTCCGCAACGTGTCGGGCACCACCTGCAAGGTCGGACTCGGCCCGAAGCAGGCCGTCATGACGATCACTCAGGCGAGCGGCAGCAAGCCGGTCTGGTCGGGCGCGGACTGCCCGGCGGGCCCGGGGAACGTCTTCTTCCGGCTGCCCGCGCAGGGTGAGGCGAAGCAGTCGCTGGAGTGGGACCGCAAGCCGAGCGCGCCCGACCAGTGCCAGACGCCTCCGGCGGGTTCGGCGGCCCCGGACACCTACGTGGTCGAGGTCAAGGCCCCCGGTATGCCGGTCGCCCGCACCTCGTTCGTCCTCAAGCAGGACTGAGCAGCCGGCCCGGGCACCGACCCTTGTACGTAGCGTTCATACGTAGCGTTCGAGGATCGAGGACTCGGCCAGGCGGGACAGGCCCTCGCGGACGCTGCGCGCGCGGGCCTCGCCCACGCCGTCCACGGTCTGGAGGTCGTCCACGCTCGCGGCCAGCAGCTTCTGCAGGCCGCCGAAGTGCTCGACGAGCCGCTCGATGATCGCCCCCGGCAGCCGGGGCACCTTCGCCAGGAGCCGGTACCCGCGCGGCGACACCGCCGAGTCCAGCGTCTCCGGCGAGCCCGTGTACCCGAGGGCCTTCGCGACGATCCCCAGCTCCAGCAGCTCCGGGTGGGTCAGCGCGTCCAGCGCCGGCAGCGCCTCGTCCACCGTGCGGGAACGCTTCGCTGTGGGTTCCGGAACGTAGTCCCGGATCACCAGTTCACGTTCCTGCTCGATCCCGACCGTCAGCTCGTCCAGCTGGAGCGACAGGAGGCGTCCGTCGGTGCCGAGTTCCACCACGTATTCGGCGATTTCCGTGGCAATACGGCGAACCATTTCCAGCCGCTGGGCCACCGCCGTCACGTCGCGCACCGTGACCAGGTCCTCGATCTCCAGCGCCGACAGCGTCCCCGCGACCTCGTCCAGCCGCAGCTTGTACCGCTCCAGCGTGGCCAGTGCCTGGTTCGCCCGGGACAGGATCGCCCCGGACTCCTCCAGCACCCGGCGCTCGCCGTCCACGTAGAGCGCGATCAGCCGCATCGACTGAGAGACGGACACGACGGGGAACCCGCACTGCTTCGAGACCCGGTCCGCCGTGCGGTGCCGGGTGCCGGTCTCCTCCGTCGGGATCGACGCGTCGGGGACCAGTTGCACGCCCGCGCGCAGGATCTTGGTGAGGTCCTTGTCGAGGATGAGGGCGCCGTCGAGCTTGCACAGCTCGCGCAGCCGGGTCGCGGTGAACTCCACGTCCAGCACGAAACCGCCGGTGCACATCGCCTCGACGGACTTGTCCATGCCGAGGACGATGAGGCCGCCGGTGTTGCCGCGGACGATCCGTTCGAGACCGTCGCGCAGGGGCTGACCAGGTGCGACCGCGCTCAGCGAGGCCCGCATCATGGCTTCCTGCCTGGAGCTCGCGCCCGACTTCCCGGATGCTGCTGCACCGTCCTTGGCTGCCACTGCACTCCTCCGGTTGCGGGTTGCGCCGCCTGCGTACGGCCGGGCGGACCAGCACAAAGTCTACCGGCGCGCTCCGCGCCCGCACCGTGCCTTGTCCCGTATCGCCGCCGCGGGATCCCGGGCGGGGTAGCGGGCCGGGCTCCGGGGCGGCCGCCCGGACCGGGACCGGCGGCCCGGGCTACTCGGCTGCCCGCTCCCGGGCAGGCGTACGGGCGCGCCCGCGCGGCAGGACCCGTAGCGCGTCGCCCATGTCGGCGACCTCGATCACCTTCATGCCCGCCGGCACCTTCCCCGGATCACCGGGAACCAGCGCGTGCGTGAACCCGAGCCGATGGGCCTCGGCGAGCCGCCGCTGGACGCCGGTCACCCGCCGCACCTCGCCGGCGAGGCCGACCTCCCCGATCGCGACCAGGTTCTTCGGCAGCGGGACGTCACTGGCCGCCGAGGCCAGCGCCAGCGCGATCGCCAGGTCCGCGGCCGGCTCGGTGAGCTTCACCCCGCCCACCGTCGCGCTGTAGATGTCCCGCTTGCCCAGCGCCGTGATCCGGCCGCGCTGCTCCAGCACCGCCAGCATCATCGAGACGCGCGAGGTCTCCAGGCCGGAGGTGGTCCGGCGGGGCGAGGGGATCTGCGAGTCCACCGTCAGCGCCTGTACCTCGGCGACCAGCGGCCGCTTGCCCTCCAGCGTCACCGTCAGGCAGGTCCCCGGCACCGCCTCCGCCCGGCGGGTCAGGAACAGCCCGCTCGGATCGGCGAGCCCGGTGATGCCCTCGTCGTGCAGCTCGAAGCAGCCGACCTCGTCGGTGGCCCCGTAACGGTTCTTCACCCCGCGCACCAGGCGCAGTCGCGCGTGCCGGTCGCCCTCGAAGCTCAGCACCACGTCCACCAGGTGCTCCAGCAGCCGGGGGCCGGCGATCGCGCCGTCCTTCGTGACGTGGCCGACGAGCAGGGTCGACATCCCGCGCTCCTTGGAGGCCCGGATCAGCGCCCCGGCCACCTCGCGGACCTGCGCCATCCCGCCGGGCGCGCCGTCGATCTCGGGGGATGCGACGGTCTGTACGGAGTCCAGGATCAGCAGGGAGGGCTTGACGGCGTCCAGGTGGCCGAGGACGGCGGACAGGTCGGTCTCCGCGGCGAGGTAGAGGTGGTCGTTCAGCGCGTTGATCCGGTCGGCCCGCAGCCGTACCTGGCTCGCGGATTCCTCGCCCGTCACGTACAGGGTGCGGTGGCTGTCACTGGCCGCCTTCGCCGCGACGTCCAGCAGCAGCGTCGACTTGCCCACGCCCGGCTCGCCCGCCAGCAGCACGACGGCCCCCGGCACGAGCCCGCCGCCGAGCACCCGGTCCAGCTCGTCCACGCCGGTGCTGCGGGCGGTCGCCGTGCGGCCGTCGACCTGGGCGATCGGGACGGCGGGGGCCGAGACCCGGCCGGCCGCGGTGGTCCGCACGGCGGGCGCGCCCATCTCCTCGACGGTCCCCCACGCCTGGCACTCCGGGCACCGGCCGAGCCACTTCGCGGTCGTCCAGCCGCACTCGGAGCAGCGGAAGGACGGCCGGTCCTTGGCGGATGAACGAGATGTACGGGCAGCCATGCGCACACCGTAGCCGCAGCCACCGACACCGCCGCCGGCCGTGACCGGTACGACCGGCCGCCGGGCGGCCCGACGGACCGCCGCCGGCCGCCGCGTCAGGGGCGCTGTCAGCAGGGGATCGATCTGTTCACCCGTAAGGGCTAAAACCGCTGAAGGCTTCCGGACCGTCAGCGGCGCGCCGCCTACGGTCGCCGAGTGAACAGCAGCAACCAACCACACCCCCCGGCGCGCACCGGCGCACACCGGGCGCAGGGGCGCACGCCCTCCCGTGGACCGGTACCGGGCCACGCGGACGAGCAGCCGCCCCCCTTCCGCCACGAGCCCTACCTCGACGGACTGTTCACCTACTGCCTGTCGGTGCTGTGTGACCACGACACCGCCACCGACGTGCTCGGTGATGTCCTCGCCGTCGCCGAACGGTGTCCCGGCCGGTGCCCCGACGAAGGGGACCGGCGCGCCTGGCTGTACGCGCTGGCCCGCTGGGGCTGCCTGACCCGGCTGGGCGAACAGCGGCGCACGCGCCAGGGGGCGCATTCCGCCCGGCGCACGCCGGAGCACACCGACCAGGAGTGTGCGCCGGAGGGGCTGGACGTCAGCGCCTACCGCCGTACCGAACTGGCCCGCCTCGCCTGGCCCGAAGCCGCGGGGACCACGCCCGAGCAGCGGGAGGCCCTCGAACTCGCCGTCCGCCACCGGCTCGCCGTGCCCGAGCTGGCCGCCGTCCTCGGCACCCAGGCCGCCACCGCCCGGGAACTGCTCACCGGCGCCGCCTGCGAGGTGGAGCGCACCCGCGCCGCCCTCGCCGTCGTGGAGACCGGCAACTGCCCGGCCGTCTCCCGCCTCGCCGGCGACGGCCAGGTCCTGCTGTCGACCACCCTGCGCGCCGAACTCGTCCGCCACGTCGACGACTGCCCGCGCTGCCGCCGGGTCGCCGAACGGGTGGGCGCCGCGGCCCCCTGGCCCGGCTCCGGCGGCGTCCACACCCCCGGACTCCCGCTGGTCCCCGCCCCGCGCACCGCCGTCCACGCCGCGATGCTGCGCTCCGGCCGGCGGCGCCGGGGCGCGCCCGGCCCGCGCTTCGACCGCACCGGCTTCCCGATGGACCCCAAGGACCGCGCGGCCCGCCGGGACCGGCTCCGGGCGCGGGCGGTCACCACCACCGTGGTCGCCACCGTCGTAGCCGCTCCCGTCCTGGCGCTGTGGGCCGCGTACCGGGGCGCTCCCAGCACCGGCGAACCCGTTGCGGGCAGCACCGCCCGGATCTCCGCCAGCGAATCGGAGCTCCCGCCCGCGCACGTGGACGGACACCCGCTCGCCGCCTACCAGAACGCCGGCAACACCGCCCACACCACCGGCGAGCCCGGCTTCGCGCCGGGCGCCGACGTACCGGACGTCTCCGTCGAGGTGATCAGCCCCGGCGTGGCCGGCACCCCGGAACCGGGCGGTCCGGGCGCCCCGGGCCACATCGGGGTGACCGCCACGACCCGTGGGGGCACCACCCTGCTCACCCTCACCGCCTCCGGCGGCGCCCCGGTGCACTGGCGGCTGTGGTCGGACGCGCCGTGGCTGCGGGCGAGCCGGAGCGCCGGCACCCTGGCGCCGGGAGAATCGGTCAACCTGTGGATCACCGTCGACGACGCGGCCCAGCCGGTCGGCGCCTGGACCGCCAGGGTCGGGATCGTCCCCGACGGCGCGGTGGTCTCCATCCGGGGCCGCGGCCGCCCGGCGCCGGAGCCCACGCCCCCGGTCACCCCGGATCCGACGCCGACCCCGACGCCGCCGAGCCCCACGCCGACTCCGACGCCCACGCCCCCGGTGACCCCGGATCCGACGCCGACCCCGACGCCGCCGAGCCCCACGCCGACTCCGACGGAGCCCGAAGGAACGGTTTCCCCCGCCCCGGCCCCCTCCGGCCCGGCGGCGTAGCGGCCGCCGTCAGGTCCGGCCGGCCGCCGGGGGCGGGTCCGCCGGGTGCGGGGCCATCGGCAGCAGCGACGCCAGCCGCGCCTCGCACAGCTTCACCAGCTCCGCGTAGGCCTCCTCGCCCATCAGCTCCGTCAGCTCGGGCCGGTAGGACACGTACACCGGCTGCCCGGCACCGTGCGCGGAGGTGGCCGAGGTGCACCACCAGTGCAGGTCGTGGCCGCCCGGGCCCCAGCCGCGCCGGTCGTACTCGCCGATCGACACCTGGAGCACCCGGGTGTCGTCGGGCCGGTCGATCCAGTCGTACGTACGCCGGATAGGCAGCTGCCAGCACACGTCGGGCTTGGTCTCCAGCGGCTCCTGGCCGCTCTTCAGGGCGAGGATGTGCAGCGAGCAGCCCGCGCCGGCCGGGAAGCCGGGCCGGTTCAGGAAGATGCAGGCGCCGTCCCAACGGCGGGTCTGCTTCTCCCCGTCGTCGTCCGTCTGCGTCCAGCCGGACTCGCTGCCGACGTCGTGGAACTGCCACAGCTCGGGCGTCAGGCGCGCCACGTTCTCGGCGACCCGCTTCTCGTCGTCCTCGTCCGAGAAGTGCGCGCCGAGCGTGCAGCAGCCGTCGTCCGCCCGGCCGGCCTGGATGCCCTGGCAGCCGCTGCCGAAGATGCACGTCCAGCGGGAGGTCAGCCAGGTCAGGTCGCAGCGGAAGACCTGTTCGTCGTCGGCGGGATCGGGGAACTCCACCCAGGCCCGGGGGAAGTCGATGCCCTTCTCGTCGGCCACGACCTTCGGCTTCTTCTTGGGGGTCTTGGACATGTTGGCCTTCTTCGTATTTGGCACAAACCCAAGCCTAAGCGCCCCTTACCTCACCCATACGCGACGAGCCCAGTAGCGTTTCCGGTTATGAGACTCGGTGTCCTTGATGTGGGTTCGAACACGGTTCATCTGCTGGTGGTGGACGCGCATCCCGGTGCGCGCCCGCTGTCGGCGCACTCGCACAAGGTGGAGCTTCGGCTCGCGGAGCTGCTGGACGAGCGCGGCTCGGTCACGCCGGCGGGCATAGAGCGGCTGGTGTCGGTGATCGGCCACGCCGTCCAGGCCGCCGAGGACAAGGGTTGCGAGGACCTGCTGCCGTTCGCGACGAGCGCGGTGCGGGAGGCGACGAACGCGGACGAGGTACTGGCCCGGGTCAAGGCCGAGACGGGCATCGACCTCCCGATCCTCAGCGGCGAGGACGAGGCCCGCCTCACGTTCCTCGCGGTACGGCGGTGGTTCGGCTGGTCGGCGGGGCAGCTGCTGGTCCTGGACATCGGCGGCGGCTCGCTGGAGATCGCGTACGGCATCGACGAGGAGCCGGACGCGGCGGTGTCCCTGCCGCTGGGCGCGGGCCGCCTCACCTCGGCGTGGCTCCCGGGCGACCCGCCGGCGCCGGCGGACGTGAAGGCGCTGCGCCGCCACGCGCGGGCGCAGATCGCCCGCACGGTCGGGGAGTTCAGCCGCTTCGGGACGCCGGACCACGTGGTGGCGACGTCGAAGACCTTCAAGCAGCTCGCCCGGATCGCGGGCGCGGCCCGCTCGGCGGAGGGCCTGTACGTGCAGCGGGAGCTGACGCGCAAGGCGCTGGAGGAGTGGGTCCCGCGGCTGGCGACGATGACGACCGCCCAGCGGGCGGCCCTGCCGGGCGTCTCGGAGGGCCGGGCGCACCAGCTGCTGGCGGGGGCGCTGGTGGCGGAGGGCGCGATGGACCTCTTCGGCGTGGACGAACTCGAAATCTGCCCCTGGGCCCTCCGCGAGGGCGTCATCCTCCGCCGCCTGGACCACCTCCCGACCTGAGCCTCCGGCGGCTGTCCGGCCCTGGCCGCACCGGGGCCACTTCAGCCCGCCTCCGTTTGCGGCGCGGGCCCGGCCATTTCAGCCTCGCCGGCGTTTGAGGCGCGGGTCCGGGCGGAGCCCGGGGCCCGGCGGAGCCGGGTTGGCCGTGACCCCGCCCGGGCCGGGCGGCCCGGTCCTCGGCCAGGTCCGCCCCGTCCGGCCGCCCCGTCCGGCCGCCCCGGGCGGGGGCGACGCGGGGGTCGTCCCCGTACCCGGCCGTCCGGCCCGGCCGCGCCCTCGTGACCCCGCCCCGCCCGGCCAGGGCAGCGGCATCGGTAACCTGTCCCCGTGGCAAAACCACCCCGGACCCCGACCCCCAAGGTCGCCCTCTCCACCGCCTCCGTATATCCGGAGTCCACGGCGACCGCCTTCGAGACCGCCGCACGCCTCGGCTACGACGGCGTCGAGGTCATGGTCTGGACGGATCCGGTCAGCCAGGACATCGACGCGCTGCGCCGCCTCTCCGACCGGCACGGCGTGCCGGTGCTCGCCATACACGCCCCCTGCCTCCTCATCACGCAGCGCGTGTGGTCCACCGACCCCTGGACCAAGCTCCGCCGCGCCCGGGCCGCCGCCGAACGGCTCGGCGCGAGCACCGTCGTCGTGCACCCCCCGTTCCGCTGGCAGCGCCAGTACGCCCGCGACTTCGTCACCGGCATCTGGCGCATGGCCGACGAGACCGACGTCCGCTTCGCCGTCGAGAACATGTACCCCTGGCGCTACCGCGACCGCGAGATGCTCGCGTACGCGCCCGAGTGGGACGTCACCAAGGACGACTACCGCCACTTCACCGTCGACCTCTCGCACACCGCGACCGCCCGCACCGACGCCGCCGCCATGGTCGACCGGATGGGCGACCGCCTCGCCCACATCCACCTCGCCGACGGCAACGGTTCCGCGAAGGACGAGCACCTCGTCCCCGGCCGCGGCACCCAGCCCTGCGCCGAGCTGCTGGCCGGCCTGGCCCGCACGTCCTTCGACGGGCACGTGGTGATCGAGGTCAACACCCGACGCGCCATGTCGTCCGCCGAGCGCGAGGCGGACCTCGCCGAGGCCCTCGCCTTCACCCGCGCGCACCTCGCCGCCGTCCCCACCGCGCCGAAGCCGGTCCGCCGCCCGTGACCGAGCCCGCACCCCGCCGCCGCCGCGGCCCCGGCCGCCCCCGCCAGGACGAGGCCGACGAAGGCCCCGGCACCCAGGAGCGCATCCGCGTCGCCGCCCGCGCCGAGTTCGCGGCGCGCGGCTACGACAAGACCTCCGTACGCGGCATCGCCAAGGCCGCCGGGGTGGACCCGGCCCTGGTGCACCACTACTTCGGCAGCAAGGACGACCTCTTCGCCGCCGCGATCGAGCTGAGCCTGGAGCCCGCCCTCGTCGTCCCGCAGATCCTCGGCGGCGGCCCCGAGGGCATCGGCGAACGCCTCGCCCGCTACTTCCTGGGCGTGTGGGAGAACCCCGTCACCCGGGTGCCGATGGTCGCCGTCGTACGGTCGGCGCTCACCCACGAGGCGGCGGCGAAGGTGCTGCGCGGGCTGATCCTGCGCCGGGTCCTGGAGCGGATCGCCGCCGACCTCCACGTGCCCGACCCCACCTTCCGCGCGGAGCTCGCCGCCTCCCACATGATCGGCATCGCGGTGCTGCGCTACGTGGTCCAGGTCGAGCCCCTCGCGTCCGCGGAGCCGGAGGCCATCGTGGCCCTCGTAGCACCTACGCTGCAGCGCTACCTGACCGAGGACTGAGCCGCCCGTCCCGGCATCCGGACACCCTGTCCGCATCCCGGGCGAGGAGCGTAGCCTCGTAACCGAGCCTTATCCACAGTCGCGGCGGCGTGCGAACGCCACCGTACTCATGGGGAGTGAACCCGATGCCCGAGCTGAGGTCCCGCACCGTCACCCACGGCCGCAACATGGCAGGCGCACGTGCGCTGATGCGCGCTTCGGGCGTAGCGAGCGCGGACATCGGAAAGCCGATCATCGCGGTCGCCAACTCCTTCACCGAGTTCGTCCCCGGCCACACCCACCTGGCCCCGGTCGGCCGCATCGTCTCCGACGCCATCCTGGCCGCGGGCGCCATCCCGCGCGAGTTCAACACGATCGCGGTGGACGACGGCATCGCCATGGGCCACGCCGGCATGCTGTACTCCCTGCCCTCCCGCGACCTGATCGCGGACTCGGTCGAGTACATGGTCGAGGCGCACTGCGCCGACGCGTTGATCTGCATCTCCAACTGCGACAAGATCACACCCGGCATGCTGATGGCCGCCATGCGCCTCAACATCCCGGTCGTGTTCGTCTCCGGCGGCCCGATGGAGGCCGGCCAGGCCACCCTGGTCGACGGCACCGTCCGCAAGCTCGACCTGATCGACGCCATGGTCGACGCCTCCAACGAGAACGTCTCCGACGAGGACGTCCTGCGCATCGAGGAGAACGCCTGCCCGACCTGCGGTTCGTGTTCGGGCATGTTCACCGCCAACTCGATGAACTGCCTCGCCGAGGCCATCGGCCTGGCCCTCCCCGGCAACGGCTCGGTCCTCGCGACGCACACCGCCCGCCGCGCCCTCTACGAGAACGCCGGCCGGACGGTCGTGGAGATCACCAAGCGCTACTACGAGCAGGACGACGCGTCGGTCCTGCCCCGCTCGATCGCCACCCGCCAGGCCTTCGAGAACGCCATGGCCCTCGACATCGCCATGGGCGGCTCCACGAACACGATCCTGCACCTCCTGGCCGCCGCCCAGGAGGCGGGCCTGGACTACGACCTCACCGACATCGACGAGGTCTCGCGCCGCGTCCCGTGTCTGGCCAAGGTCGCGCCGAACGTGGCGCCCGGCGGCACGTACTACATGGAGGACATCCACCGCGCCGGCGGCATCCCCGCCATCCTCGGCGAGCTGCACCGCGGCGGCCTCCTCAACAAGGACGTCACCACCGTCCACTCCGAGAACCTCGAAGACTGGCTGGCCACCTGGGACGCCCGCTCCGGCACGGCGTCCGAGGAGGCCATGGAGCTGTGGCACGCGGCCCCCGGCTGCAAGCGCTCCGCGACCGCCTTCTCCCAGTCCGAGCGCTGGGACACCCTCGACCTGGACGCCGAGGGCGGCTGCATCCGCTCCGTCCAGCACGCCTACTCCAAGGACGGCGGACTGGCCGTGCTGCGCGGCAACATCGCCGCCGACGGCTGCGTGGTCAAGACGGCCGGTGTCGACGAGTCGATCTGGACCTTCGAGGGCCCGGCCGTGGTCTGCGAATCGCAGGACGAGGCGGTCGACAAGATCCTGCGCAAGGAGATCAAGGCGGGCGACGTCGTCGTCATCCGCTACGAGGGCCCGCGCGGCGGCCCCGGCATGCAGGAGATGCTCTACCCGACCTCCTTCCTCAAGGGCCGCGGCCTCGGCAAGGTCTGCGCCCTGGTGACCGACGGCCGCTTCTCGGGCGGCACCTCGGGCCTGTCCATCGGCCACGCCTCCCCGGAGGCGGCCTCGGGCGGCACCATCGCCCTGGTCGAGGACGGCGACCGGATCCGCATCGACATCCCGAACCGCTCCATCGAGCTGCTGGTCTCCGACGAGGAACTGGAGACCCGCCGCGAGGCCCTCGGCGGCGTCTACGCGCCGAAGAACCGCGAGCGCAAGGTCTCCGCCGCACTGCGCGCCTATGCCGCGATGGCCACGAGCGCCGACAAGGGCGCGGTCCGCGACGTGTCCCGCCTGGGCTGAGCCCCCGGTCCGCGACCGAACCCCGCCGGGCGTCCTCACCACCCGGCGGGGTTCGCCGCGTCCACGGCGAACACCGACCCGTCGGGCGCGGACGCGTACACCGCGCCGTCCGCGACCACCGGCGCGGGCAGGGAAGCGGCGAAGGTGCCCTGGCCGGCGCCCATCCGCGGCTTGGTCTGTCCCACCAGCCGCCCGTCCGCGGCCTCGACCGCGAGCAGCCGCCCGTCGGGCGCCGTCAGGTAGACCCGCCCGCCGGCGACCGCGGGCCGGGACGCGACCGCCAGGCCCGTCTCCAGCCGCCACCGCTCCCGCTCCGGGCCCACCGCCGCCAGGCCGCCCGCCGAGCCGACCAGGTACACGACGCCGTCGGGGCCCGCCGTCGCCTGGACCTCGTACAACGGGACCGCCAGGCTGACCCGCCGCACCGAGCGCGTCGCCAGGTCCACCCGGACGACGGCGTCGGTCTTGCCCTGCGCGTCGTTCTCCAGCAGGTACGCCCCGCCCTGCACGGTGGCCACCGGCTGGAGGAGTCCCGCCGTACGCAGCTGCCAGCGCACCGCGCCGTCGCCCGGGTCCACCGCCGCCACCAGGGTCCGGCTGCCGTCGGGCTCGCGCGTCGCCACGTACAGCGCGGGCTTGCCCGAGGCGTCCGGGCCGGCCCACCACAGCGAGCCGGTCCCGCCGATCCGCCGGCTCCACTTCGGCGTGCCGGTCGCCGGGTCCAGCAGGGTCACGTTCCCGTCGGCGCCGGCCGTCAGGACGTGACCGGCCTCCGCGACGACCTGGGCCCCGCCGGGCATGGTCCGCTGCCAGCGCCGGGCGCCGGTCGCGGGGTCCAGCGCCTGGAGCACGTCACTGCCCGCTGCGGCCACCAGCACGAGGCCGCCCGCGTACAGGGGCGCCCGGGCGGCGGCCGGCCCGGGAGCCGCCTGCGCCGGGACCGTCCACGCCAGGGCGCCGGTCGCGGGGTCCAGCCGGGCCGCCGTCAGTCCCTGCGCCGAGCAGTACAGGGCCGCGGTGCCCCAGGAGCAGGCCCCGGTCCGCTTCCCGGCGCCGGGCCCGCCCAGCGGGACCGACCAGGGCGCGAACCGCTTCGCCGGCCCGGCCTCCGACCGCTTCGGGGCCGCCGGCCCCGCGGAGTCGTCCCCCGTGGCGGAGCCGAGGTAGCCGCCGACCGCGCCGCCCGCGAGCAGCACCACCAGCCCCGCCGCCCACGCCGTCCGGACCCGGCGGCGCACCGGGCGCCGGCCGCCCTCGCCGCTCGGGGGGCCTTCGACGGGAGCGGCCTCCCGCCGGTGCGTGTCGACCTCGGCGGCCCCGGCGGGACCCCTGGCGGCGGGCCGGCGCGGGGCCGCCGGGAACGTCTGGGTGTCCTCGCCGGTGGGGTAGGCCAGCGCCCGCATCTGCGCGATCAGCGCGTCGGCGCTCGGCCGCTCGGCCGGGTCCTTCGCCAGGCAGCGGGCGACCAGCGGGGCGAGCGGCCCCGGCAGCCCCGTCAGATCGGGTTCGCCGTGCACCACCTGGTACGCGACGAGGTAGTGGCTGTCGGAGTCGAACGGGCCGCGCCCGGTCGCCGCGTGCACCAGGACCGCGCCCAGCGCGAACACGTCGGCGGCCGTGCCGACCTCGCGCGGCCGCTGGAACTGCTCCGGCGCCATGAACGGCGGCGTCCCGATCAGCTTGCCCGTCTCGGTCCGCAGGTCGCTGTCGGCGGGCCGCGAGATGCCGAAGTCGATGACCCGCACCCCGTCGGGCGCCATCAGCACGTTGCTGGGCTTGAGGTCCCGGTGCACCACGCCCGCCCGGTGGATGTCCCGCAGCGCCTCCGCCAGCCCGGCGGCGAGCCGCGTCAGCTCGGCCGGGTCCAGCACGCGTTCCCGTACCCGCTCCGCCAGCGTCGGCGCGTCGATGAACAGGGTGGCCATCCAGGGCCGTTCGGCATCCGGATCGGCGTCGACCACCGGCGCGGTGAACGCCCCGCTCACCCGCCGCGCGGCCGCGACCTCCTGCCGGAACCGGGCCCGGAACTCCGGGTCCACCGCGTGCTGCGCGTGCACCACCTTGACGGCGAGTTTCAGCCCCGAGCTGGAGGCGGCCAGGTGGACGACGCCCATGCCGCCGGAGCCGAGCACGGATTCGAGCCGGTAGTGCCCGGCGTACTCGGGAAAGCCCGCGTGTTCCGCGCGCCGCGCATGCACCACTCACCACCCCCGCCGGAGCCTAGTCGATGGCCCGTGCGAACATCCAAGGGCTTGCCGCCCCGCGCGCGTTGTGCGGGGCACGGCCCATGGGGGGAGTTTTCGTATGACTGTTGAGAACGATTCGAGCCAGGTGCAGAGCCTGTCCGGCTCCGGTTTCCCGACGTTCCCGGTCGCTCCGGGATACCAGGTCAACGTCCGCACCGGCCCGGGCACCGGCTATTCGATCTCCCGGGTGCTGCCGCTCGGCGCGTACGTCTCCATCCACTGCCAGTGCGACGGCACCACGGTCTCCGGTCCCTACGGCACCACGGCCATCTGGGACTGCGTCGGCAACGGCGAGTTCGTGTCGGACGCGTACGTGAAGACGGGCAGCGACGGGTACGTGGCCACCCGCTGCGGCTGACCCGCCGGGCGGACCGCTCCGGCCGCCCACCGTTCTACCGGCTGAGACGCACCCGTCCGGGTGCGTCTCGGGCTGGAATAATCGGCTTCGTGAGCGACGACCAGCGAGACCAGACCCCCGCCGAGCCGGCCCCGGCCGCCGCCGGACCGCGCCCCGAGCCCCTCCGGTTCTTCGGCACCACCTGGGTCGACCACGACGGCGGCTACGCCCTGCGCCGCGCGGGGGTCGCCATCGGGTCCCTGCTGTCGGCCTTCGCCGCCGCGTACCTGCTGCGCTTCGCCTACGAGGGGCTGGAGATCGGCGACGTCGGCCCGTTCCTCAGCATCTCCGTCGTCGTCCTCTTCGCGATCGCCAGCGCCATCGCGTTCGTCAAGACCTGGGAGTCGTTCAGCCGCCGCCCCCGGCCGTCCTCCGACGAGGCCGCCCTCAAGGGGCTCAAGGCCATCGGTTTCATCGGCTCCCTCATCGCGTACTTCCTGCGCAGCCTGACCGAAGCCCCGGGCGAGAAGCTGCACCGAGCCGAGTACGAGCAGGCCGTCGCGGAATTCGCCCGCCGCCGCAGCACCCGTACGGGCAACCCCGCCGCGCGCCGCCCCAAGCGCAAGAAGTAACGCGGCCGAGGCCCTTCCGCGGTCCGCCACCCACCTGGCCGGTTGACGCCCCTGCACCGCCAGGAGCATTATTCATCACATGATGAATAAGCCCCCCGACGGTGGCGCCCCCGCCGTCCACGCCCACGCCCTCACCGTCCGCCGCGGCACCGGCCACCGGCCCCGCACCGTCCTCGACGACCTCGCCTTCGACGTGCCCCGCGGCCGCATCACCGGCCTCCTCGGCCCCTCCGGCTGCGGAAAATCCACCCTCATGCGCTCCGTCGTCGGCACCCAGGCCCACGTCACGGGCACCCTCGACGTCCTCGGCCGCCCGGCCGGCCACCCCGAGCTGCGCTCCCGCCTCGGCTACGTCACCCAGGCGCCCTCCGTCTACGACGACCTCACCGTCCAGCAGAACCTCGACTACTTCGCGGCCGTCCTCGACCCGGGCCGGGCCGCCGCCGAACGCCGCCGCGCCGCCGTCACCCGCGCCGTCGCCGACGTCGACCTCACCAGCCACGCCACCGCCCTCGCCGGAAACCTCTCCGGCGGCCAGCGCAGCCGCGTCTCCCTCGCCGTCGCCCTCCTCGGCGCCCCCGAACTGCTGGTGCTCGACGAACCCACCGTCGGCCTCGACCCCGTCCTGCGCCGCGACCTGTGGAACCTCTTCCACGAGCTCACCGCCACCCGCGGCACCACGATCCTCGTCTCCAGCCACGTCATGGACGAGGCCGAGCGCTGCCACGACCTGCTCCTCATGCGCGAGGGCCGCATCCTCGCCCAGGACACCCCCGACGCGCTCCGCACCCGTACCCACTGCGCCACCGTCGAAGAAGGCTTCCTGCGCCTCGTCGACGAGGCCGACGCCCGAGCCCGGGAGCAGACCCGATGAACGCATCCCGCACCACCGCCACCGCCGGCCGCGTCCTGCGCCAGCTCCGCCACGACCCGCGCTCCATCGCGCTGATGCTGCTGGTCCCCGTACTGATGCTGACGCTGCTCCGCTTCGTCTTCGACGGCGACGACCGCACCTTCGACGGCATCGGGGCGTCCCTCCTCGGGATCTTCCCCCTCATCACCATGTTCCTGGTGACCTCGATCGCCACCCTGCGCGAACGCACCTCCGGCACCCTCGAACGCCTCCTCGCCATGCCGCTCGGCAAGGGCGACCTGATCGCCGGCTACGCCCTCGCGTTCGGCGCCGTCGCCGTCGTCCAGTCCCTCCTCGCCACCGGACTCGCCCTCTGGGTCCTCGGCCTCCACGTCGTCGGCTCCCCCTGGCTGCTCCTGCTCGTCGCCCTCCTCGACGCGCTCCTCGGCACCGCCCTCGGCCTGTTCGTCTCCGCCTTCGCCGCCTCCGAGTTCCAGGCCGTCCAGTTCATGCCCGCGGTGATCTTCCCCCAGCTGCTGCTCTGCGGCCTCTTCGCCCGGCGCGACACCATGCATCCCGTCCTCGAAGGCCTCTCCGACGTCCTGCCCATGTCCTACGCCGTCGACGGCATGACCCAGGTCCTCACCCACACCGACATGGCCGCCGACTTCATCCGGGACGCCGTCATCGTCGCCGCCTGCGCCCTGCTCGTCCTCGCCCTCGGCGCCGCCACCCTGCGCCGCCGCACCCCGTAGCCGGCCGCCGACCGCACTGCGGACACCGAGGCCCCGCGCCCCGCCCGGATGCAAGGATGAGGACATGACCCAGACAGTCGCCGTCCTCGGCACCGGAAAGATCGGCGAGGCCCTGCTCAGCGGGATGATCCGCGGCGGTTGGCCGGCCGGAAAGCTCCTCGTCACCGCGCGCCGCGCCGAACGCGCCGCTGAACTGCGCGACCGCTACGGCGTCGAGGCCGTCAGCAACGCCGAGGCCGCGAAGCGGGCGGACACCCTCATCCTCACCGTCAAGCCGCAGGACATGGGCAAGCTCCTCGAAGAGCTCGCCCCGCACGTCCCCGCCGACCGCCTGGTCATCAGCGGCGCCGCCGGCGTCCCCACCTCGTTCTTCGAGGAACGGCTCGCCCCCGGCACCCCCGTCGTCCGCGTCATGACGAACACCCCCGCCCTCGTCGACGAGGCCATGTCCGTCATCTCGGCCGGCAGCCACGCCACCGCCGCACACCTCGCCCACACCGAGGAGATCTTCGGCGGCGTCGGCAAGACCCTGCGCGTCCCCGAGTCCCAGCAGGACGCCGCGACCGCCCTCTCCGGCTCCGGCCCCGCCTACTTCTACTTCCTGGTCGAGGCCATGACGGACGCCGGCATCCTGCTCGGCCTGCCCCGCGCCCAGGCCCACGACCTGATCGTCCAGGCCGCCATCGGCGCCGCCGTGATGCTCCGCGACAGCGGCGAGCACCCCGTCAAACTCCGCGAAGCCGTCACCTCCCCGGCCGGTACGACCATCAACGCCATCGTCGAGCTGGAGAAGCACGGCGTACGGGCGGCCCTGATCGCCGCCCTGGAAGCGGCCCGCGACCGCAGCCGCGAACTCGCCTCCGGCAACAGCTGACAGCGGTACGGTCCCGCCCCGGGGTGGGACCGTACGCCGTTTCCGCTTCAGGGCTCCAGCAACCCGATGGCCCGGTACGCCCGGTCCACCACCGGCCGCGCCAGCCCCCGGGCCCGCTCCGCCCCGGCCCGCAACACCCGCTCCACGCCGCCCGGATCGGCCGCCAGCTCGGCGTGCCGCGCCTGCACCGGGCGCAGCACCTCCACCACGGCCTCGGCGACGTCCCGCTTGAGCGCCCCGTAACCCGGGTACCGGTCGGCCAGCGCGGCCGGCTCGGCGCCCGTGCAGGCGGCGAGGATGTCGAGCAGGTTCGCCACTCCCGGGCGGGTGGCCCGGTCGTAGACGACCCCGCCGTCCCCGCTGTCGGTGACGGCCCGCATCACCTTCTTGGTGATGACCGCCGGCTCGTCGAGCAGATAGACGATCCCCGCCCCGTTCTCGTGCGACTTCCCCATCTTGGACGTCGGGTCCTGGAGGTCCATGACCCGCGCGGCCACCGTGGGCAGCACCACCCGCGGCACGGTGAAGGTGTGCCCGTACCGCTGGTTGAACCGGACCGCCAGATCCCGGGCCAGTTCCACGTGCTGCCGCTGGTCGTCACCGACCGGTACCTCCGCGGTCCCGTAGGCGAGGATGTCGGCGGCCATCAGCACCGGATAGGTCAGCAGCGACAGCCGTACGCCGTCCCCGGCGGCCCGGGCCCTGGCCGCCTTCTCCTTGTACTGGATCATCCGCCGCAGCTCACCGTCGGTGGCGGTGCACTCCAGCAGGTACGACAGCCGGGTGTGCTCGTCCACGTGGCTCTGCACGAACAGCGTGCACGTGCGCTCGTCGAGCCCGGAGGCGAGGAACAGGGTGGCCGCCTGCCTGCTGAGCCGCCGTACCCGCGCCGGATCGTGGTCGACGGTCAGCGCGTGCAGGTCCACCACGCAGAACAGCGCGTCCTGCGGCTCCTGCTCGGCCGCGACCCACTGCCGCAGGGCGCCCAGGTAGTTCCCGAGTGTCAGGTGCCCGCTCGGCTTGATCCCGCTGAAGATCCTCGTCATGTTCCGTCTCCCGGTGTGAGTGTCCGTACGGCAGGGCGGCCGTCGGGTCGGTGGCGCCGCGTGGGGCGACCGAGCCACTCCCGGGGGAGAAAACAGAAACGGCCGCCGAAGCGGCGGCCGTGAGCGCATGCGTGCTCGCGTGAAGGTCGGCCGCCGTCAGGCGGCCCACCAGCGGAGGCTGGGCGTGAGCGCATGCGTAGTCATGGAGAGAGGCTAGCGGGGAGGGGCCGCCGCCCGCCAGGGTTGACACACCTGTGGCAGATCCGTAAGGTTCTTCGAGTTGTCCGACGTGAGCGCCGACCCCGGTCGGTCCCCGGACGACCATCCCGCACTACACATTCGAACGAACGACGCACTTTGTCGTCCCGTTTTCATGCGTATTTGCGAATGAGGAATCCGTGTCCGAGGACGCAGCCGCCGATTGGCTTCGGGGGCGGGGAATCCGCTACTGTCTCACTCGCCGCGAGGGCCCAACAGCCCGACCGGCAAATCCCGCTGACTGGGAGTCAGGCCCGAAAGGATCTGATAGAGTCGGACTCGCCGGAAAGGGAAACGCGAAAGCGAAGAACTGGAAAGCGAACCCCGCTTCGGCCGGGAATCGGACCCGAAAGAGTCTGATAGAGTCGGAAACGCAAGAACGAAAAGAAAAACAAAGGAAGCGCCCGGAGGAAAACCCGCGAGGGTGAGTACAAAGGAAGCGTCCGTTCCTTGAGAACTCAACAGCGTGCCAAAAATCAACGCCAGAAG
>NZ_JBVHQF010000002.1:725219-826685 GCF_055567555.1 Streptomyces sp. NPDC026522 | reverse complement strand
GGAGCCCCAGGAAGCCCCGAGCGCAGCGAGGGGGCCCACCCACGGCGCCGCAGATCGCTACGCGCTCCTCCCGTCACGGCGCCTGCGGCCCGCCACGGGCTGGGCATAAGCCGCCACTGATCGCTACACGGCTGACGTGCCCTGGCGTCGAACCCGTCGACATCGGCCGCCAGGACAGGTCAGGGGTCGGGTCCAGGTGCTGGCGGGCATCCCGGAGGTTCGACCGGCGACCCGGCCGGACCAGGTCAGGACTTGGTTCGGCCGGTCACCACCAGGTTGCCGTCTGGGGTGCGCCGGGCGAGGGTGCCGGTGCGGAAGTAGCCGTCGGCCGTGAAGGAGCGTGCGTTGTGGTCGGGCGCCCGGTAGTAGCCGCGCACCGTGTAGGGGCCGCGGACGAGGAGCTCGCCGGGCTCCCCGTCGGGCACGTCCTCGCCGTCGGCGTCGACGAGGCGCATCTCGTCGTCAGGTGAGAGCGGGCGGCCCTGCGTGGTGGGCACGTCGTCCGGCCGGGTGAGCGTGAGCAGCCCCTCGGCCGTGCCGAAGACCTGCTGCACGCGGCAGCCCAGCTCGGGACCTATCCGCTCGGCGGTCGCCCCGTCCGGGGGCGCACCGCCGAGTTGGACGAGACGCAGGCTGCTCACGTCGGCCCGGACGGTGGGAAGCGCGTCGAGCCAGAGCCGGGCGACGGCGGGTACCACCGACGTGATGGTGACCCGCTCCCGTTCGATGACCGGCAGGCACTCGGCGGGTCCCGGGTCCTCGACCAGGACGACGGTGCCACCGGTGGAGAGGATGCCGACGATGCCCGGGCAGCCGAAGGTGAGGTTGAACTCGGCTGGGGACGCGGCGAGATAGACGTCGTTCTCGGTGAGCGACACCAACTCGGCGGCGGCCCGCGCCTGGTACTCGTAATCGTTGTGGGTGCGCGGGACGATTCGGAGCTCCGCGGCGTCGGCGATCAGGAACGCCATCTGGTCGGCGCGCTGCGCGAGCGGTGGTCCGGGCGGGGCGTCGAGTGAGCCCAGTGAGCTGTACTGACAGCCCGCCGGGTCCGTCGTGAGACCGCCGTACGGGGACGAGGTGCCCGGCGCCTCACAGGTGAACACCCGCCGCAGGAAGGGTGTTCGAGCCGCGATGTCCGCGACCATCGCGGTGTGGTCGAAGCCCTGGTACGTCGAGGGGCCGACGTAGCCGACGGCCTGGGTGACCTGCACGACGTGGGACACCTCGGAGGCACGGTGCGAGACCGGGCAGAACACGGGGACGAGACCGGAGCGCATCAGCGCGAACGCGGTGACGACGAACTCGGGCACGTTCGGCAGTTGGACCACGACCCGCTGCCCGGGCCGAAGGCCGCGCAGCCGGAAGCCGGCGGCCATGCGGTCCACGCGCCGGTTCAGGGCCGCGTACGTGATGCGGGTGGCGCCGTGCACCAGCGCGGTTCGCGGTCCGTACTGCAGGGCCCGGCCGCGCAGAAAGCTGTCGAGCGGGTAGCCGCGCCAGTGGCCGGCCGCCCAGTAGCGGTCGACGAACTCCTCGGGCCAGGGCGTGCAGCCGTTGAGCGTGGTGGGCATTCGCCTCCTTCTGCGCGGCTTCGGTGGCGCCGGTGCGTCGGCGCCGCCGGGGGCAATCCAATCCGTCAACTTTGCTGGCGGCAATGCGCTTTCCGACCCATCGCTGCGGTGTGCCGTCGGTGGAAAGCCCAATGCGGGCCGCGGACGCCGTCTGGCGGGGGCGCGTAGCGATCGGTCGCGGCCCATTCCCAGCCGATGACGGGCTGATCGACGCCAGGTGAGGTGAGCCGCGTAGCGATCGGTGGCGGCCCATTCCCAGCCCGTGGCGGGCCGCGGACGCCGTCCCGGAGGAGCGCGTAGCGATCTGCGGCGCCGGTGGGTGGGCCCCCTCGCTGCGCTCGGGGCTTCCTGGGGCTCCGCCCCAGACCCCGCGCCTCAATCGCCGGCGGGGCTGGACGGTGGACCCGAAGAGCCCGGCCGTTCTTCGGGGGCTTCCCGGCAGTCTTTGGCTTTTCGGGGCGGGACGGACAGTCAAGGGTGGCCGAAGGCCATCGCGCAGCGACGCGACGACGAGGAACGAGGAGGAGCGCCCTTGACGGGCCGGCACGACACGAAAGGACAGTGGACTGACGGGAAACCCCCAGCACCCCACCGACACCGCCCGAGTGCACCCCGCACCCGGACCCCCAGCACCCCACCACCCCCGCCCAAGGGCACCCCGCCCCCCGAAGCCCCCCTTCCCCAGCAAAACCCCCTTCCCTCCCCCACCCCCCGCGCCGCAAGATCCGTACATGGAACCCATCGACCCTCCCCTCACCGGCGGCGAGCGCGAGAGCCTGCGCAGCTATCTCGACTACCACCGCGCCATCCTCGCCGGGAAGTGCCGCGACCTCTCCGACGAAGACCTGCGCCGGCAGGCGTCGCCTCCCTCGACCCTGTCCTTGCTCGGGCTCGTGCGGCACATGGCCGAGGTCGAGCGGCATTGGTTCCGGCGCACGATCGGTGCCACCGACGTCCCGCACGTGTGGTCCGACCGGCATGACTTCCAGGCCGCCTACGACGCCTCCGCCGCCACCCGCGCCGAAGCCTTCGGGGCCTGGGAGGCGGAGGTCGAGCACTCCCGGGCCGTCGAAGCCGCCGCAGAGTCCCTCGACGTCAGGGCCTACGTCACCAAGTGGGATGAGGAGGTCTCGCTCAGGTTCGTGATGCTGCACATGATCCACGAGTACGCCCGCCACAACGGTCACGCCGACTTCCTCCGCGAGGCGATCGACGGCACCGTCGGCGACTGAACCCGGGCCACGGGCCCCGGGCTCCGCCCTCACCCCACCCCCTATAGTTGGCTCGACAGTTAGGACAGCCTTACCTAAACAATCCACCACCGGGGGAGCCCCAGCATGACCAGCCCGACCGCCGCAGACGGCTCCACCACCGACCCCGCCCCCCACGGCGTCTACCGCGACCCCTGGGGCGTCCCCCACCTCCGTGCCCGCGACCACCTCCGCCTCGCCCACGCCCAGGGCCGCGTCACCGCCCGCGACCGGGCCTGGCAGGTGGAGGTGGAGCGGCACCGCGCCCAGGGGTCGAGCGCCGCGTTCCTCGGGCCCGGGGCCGTCGCCTGGGACCGCTTCGCGCGCCAGGCCCGGCTCGACGACACCGCGCGCCGCTGCCACGAGGCCCTCGACCCGCAGACCTCCGCCTGGGTGCAGGCGTACGTGGACGGCGTCAACGAAGCCCTCGCCGAAGGCGCCGCCCGCGACGAGCGGTTCGCGCGCACCGGGCACCGTCCCACCCCCTGGGAGCCCTGGGTACCGCTCTCCATCTGGATCGCCACCCACATCCTCTTCGCCGGCTTCGCCACCAAGCTCTGGCGCGAGCGCGTCGCCCGCGCCCTCGGCGACGACGCCGTCACCCTGTTCGCCACCGACGGCCCCGGCACCGCCGGCAGCAACGGCTGGCTCGTCCCCGGGGAGCGCACCGCCACCGGCGCGGCGATCATCGCCGGGGACCCCCACCGGTTCATCGAGGACCCCGGGGTCTACCAGCAGATACGTCTCTCCTGCACCGAGTACGACGTCCTCGGCCTCGCCGTCCCCGGCGTCCCCGGCCTCGCCCACTTCGGCCACACCGGCAGCGCTGCCTGGGCCATCACCAACGCCATGGCCGACTACCAGGACCTGTACGTCGAGCAGTTGCGCCCGGCAGCCCCCACCGACGCCGCAGCCCACACCGACGGCGAGACCGTCGAGGCGCTGGGGCCGGACGGCGTCTGGGAGGCCGTCCACCGGCACACCGAGACCATCACGGTCGCCGGCGCCGACCCCGTCACCGTCGAGGTGCTGGAAACCGCGCGCGGCCCGGTCATCACCGACACCGCCACCGCGGAGCAGACCCTCTCCCTGCGCTACCCGCCCCGGGTCCGCCGCGACCTCGGCTTCGCCGCCCTCCCCGCACTGCTGCGCGCCCGTACAGTCGCCGACATCGACCGCGCCCTCGATGGCTGGGCCGAGCCCGTCAACGTCGTCCACGCCGCCGACACCGAGGGCGGCCTGCTGCACCGCGTCGCCGGAGCCGTCCCGCGGCGCGACCCCGCCAACCGGCTGCGCCCCGTGCCCGCCTGGGACGCTCGGTACGCCTGGCGGGGCTGGGCGGCGACCCCCGCCGAGCCGGTCCAGGGCTTCGCCGTCATGGCGAACGCGCGCGGCATCGCCTCCCCGCTCGGCGTGGAGTTCGCGCCCCCGCACCGGGCCAACCGCATCCGCGAGCTGCTCTCCGGCTCGGCCGACTGGTCCCCGGGGGCGATGGCCGACGTACACCGGGACACCCACCTGGCCTCGGCGGAACCCCTGCTGGCCCTGCTGCCGGGGCTCGACGGCCTCTCCCCCGACGCGGCGCGACTGCGCGAACGCCTGCTCGCCTGGGACCGGCGCATGGCGGCCGACTCCACCGACGCCACCGTCTTCGCGGCCTTCCGGACCGCGACCGTACGCCGCTTCGCCGCCGACCCGGTCTTCGCCGGCCTGGCCGAGGCGCCCGCCGGCCCGGAGGTGTTCCACCCCTGGCTGTACCTCGTCCCGCGCGTCGGCTACGCCCTGGAAGGCCTGCTGGCCACCACGCTCCTTCCCGGCCTGGACCGCGCCGCGCACGTCCGCGCCGCCCTGGAGGCGACCGCGGCCGCGCACACCGCCGACACGCCCTGGTCGGAGGTCCACCGGCTGGCCCCGTGGTCGGCGCTCCCGGACCCGGACGCCGAGTGGCCCGGCCTCGGCGGCGACCACGACTGCGTGAACGCCACCTCCTCCGTCCCCGGGTTCACCGACCTCACCGCCCGTGCGTCGGCGGCCCGTTACGTCTGGGACCTGGCCCGGCGCGAGGACAGCCGCTGGGCGGTCCCGCTGGGCGCGGACGGCGTGGCCGGCGCTCCCCACCACCGCGACCAGCTCCCCTTCTGGGCGCGCTGCGAACTCCTCCCCGTCGTCACCGACTGGGCCCGCCTCTCCAAGGAATCCGTATGACCACCTCCACCCGGCTGCCCGTGTTCACCCGCCCCGTCGAGGGCTTCGGCACCGTCACCCTCACCCCCCTCGACCCGGCCGCCGACTCCGCCCTGATCCACAGCTGGGTCACCGAGGAGCGGGCCCGTTTCTGGGGCATGGCCGGGGCGAGCCGCGAGCTGGTCCAGGAGATCTACGAGGACCTCGACCGCCGCACCACTCACCACGCCTTCCTCGTCCGCCGCGACGGGGTGCCGGTCGCGCTGTTCCAGACGTACGACTGCGCCGAGGACCGGATCAGCGAGTGCTACGAGGTGCGGCCGGGCGACGTCGGCATCCACCTGCTGCTCGGCCCCGCACAGGGGGCGCCGGAACACGGGTTCAGCTCGGCCCTGGTGGGCGTGTTCACGGCGTACCTGTTCTCCAATGTCGGCGCCCGCCGCCTGGTCGGTGAGCCGGACGTCCGCAACGGGAAGGTCATGGCCTTCCTGGAGCGCTCGGGCTTCGTCCTCGGCCCCGAGATCGAGCTGCCGGAGATCGACCTCCCCGAGGTCTGCCTCCCGGCGAAGAAGGCCCGTCTCGCCTTCCTCAGCGCCCCAGAAAACCGCTGATCAAGGCCGCCCACTCGGCCGGGCGTTCGGCGAAGGGCAGGTGGCCGGTGGGGAGTTCCGCGTACTGCGCCCCCGGGAGGGAGTCGGCGAGTTCCCGCTGGAGGTCGAGCGGTACGAGCCCGTCCTCGGTCGTCGCGATGACCAGGGCGGGTACGTCGATCCGCGCGAGGTCGGCGCGCAGATCGGCGCCCTTGATCAGCTCGACGTGGTCCCCGCTGCCGGGCGGGACGGATGCCGCGGTGGCCCGCACCAGCTCTTCCAGCTGGGCGGGGCTGAGCGCTTCCAGCGTTCGGGCGCCGAGGGCGAGCGGGGTCAGGAAGCGCGCGAGCAGCTCGTCCTCACCCCGCGCGGCCAACGCCGACCAGAGGTCGGCGACGAGCCCCAGCCGGTTCCCGGCGCGGGCGAAGGTCGCGGTGAGGACGAGGGCGGTGACCCGCTCGGGGTACCGGGCGGCCAGCCGGACGGCGACGTTACCGCCCAGCGAGTAGCCGAGCACCGCGAACCGCTCCAGCCCCTCGGCGTCGGCCGCAGCCACCAACTGGTCGGCCAGTACGTCGAGTTCCAGCGGCTGGGTGGCGCGCGGCGTCCCGCCGCTCCCCGGGTAGTCGACCCCGACGACGCTGTACGCGGCGGCCAGGTCGTCCAGAATCGCCCCGAAGTTGGATTCGACGGATCCCCCGCCGCCGTGAGCGAGCAGCAGCCCGGGGCCACCGCTCTGCTTGCGGACGGTACGGGCGTAGGGGGCGGTCGTCGCGGTGGCGGACATGGGTACACCTCGGCATTTCCGTAGCGGTCGTTGCAGATTGAACCGTACCCTATTTCAGTAGCGTTCACTACAGAAATATGACCGGGGCGCTGGTACATGCCTTTTGTGCGGGTGCCGTAGGGGTGATACGGGGGTCGGCGGAAGCCCGCCGGGGGATGTGACCGGCAAGCCCAAAAGCAACAGGCCTCAGAAGAACGCCTCTTCGAAGGTCGTCGGCGTCCTCCTGGCCCACCACCGCAAGCGCGCCCTGCTCACCCAGCAGCAGCTGGCCGACCTGGTCTTCTGTGACGTCGAGTCAATCGCCCCGGTGGAACAGGGCAGCTGGGCCGCGTTCGTCTCGGCGGCAAACTGACCGTTCCGATTGACCGTGTGATTCAGGCCACGCCAGACTGATCCCCACGCAAACCAGTGCCGCTGGGGGGAAATTGACCAGCCAGGATCTGCACATCGGACCGGATTCCGCACCCGACCGCTATCGGTTGCTCCGGTCCATCGGGCGCGGCGGGGAGGCTGTCCTCTACCTCGCCGAGATCGAGCTCGCGGGCGGTCGCGAACCGGTGGTCGTCAAGGTGCTCGACTCCAAGACGACCATCACGCCCGACGTCTTCGACCGGATCAGCCAGAAGTGGAACGAGCAGGCGGAGCTGCTCCGCTTCGTGCACCGGCCCGGTGTCGTCGGCGTCCGGGAGCACTTCGAAGGGCCGCCGATCCACCGCCCCGGGGAGTCCGGGACCCTGACCGGGCGGGCCCTCGTACTCGTCATGAACCACGTCGACGGTCTCGACCTGCGCGACTGGCGGGCCGAGCGGACCCTCACCAGCGCCGCCGAGCGGCGCGAGGTCATGCGCACGCTGGAGCAGCTGGCCGACGTACTGGACTGGCTGCACTCGGGGAAGGCGACCCCGTCCGGGCGGCAGGTCATCCACGGTGACCTCTCCCCCGGCAACGTCATGGTCGACGCCCACGGGCAGGCGACCCTGGTGGACTTCGGACTGAGCAAGCTCACCGCCGACCACCAGACGGCCGAGGTGTGGTTCACCCCGGGCTACGCGGCCCCCGAGGTCTTCGACGGCAAGCGGACTCCGGGGACGGACCGGTACGCCTTCGGGGCCATCGCGTACTTCCTGCTGAGCGGAGAATCCCCGCCCAGCTCACCGGAGCAGCTGGCCCGGGCCGTGCAGGCGCTGCCGCAGATCGCGGTGCTGGACGCCGAGCAGCGCAGCCGGATCACCGCGATCTACGCCTACGACCCCGCCGAGCGGCCGGTGAACCTGGCCGGCTGGATGAAGGACGTGCGGCACGCCGTGGTGTCCACCACCAGCTCCACCTCCCAGCGCGCCACGGCCGTCCAGGACGCCGCACCCGGCGCGGTTCCGCCCAGGCCGGTGGTGGCGCCGGTCGTCCCACCAAAGCCCGCGAGCCCGCCTCCCGCACCCGCCCCGTCCACGCCCACGTACGCCCTGCACGCCACCCCGCCCCCGGAGCCGACGGGCAGCAGGCCGGGGAAGAAGAAACGGGCCGGGCTGGTCCTGGGCTCGGTGGCCGCCGTGCTGGTCATCGCCGCGCTCGCGGTGATCGGCGTACAGCTGCTGAACAAGAACGACGACAAGGGGCGGGACCAGGCGGCCTCGAACGGCAAGGCGGAGAGCACCGCCTCCGACGAGGCCACCGCGGAGGAGACCCCGACGCCCACCCCGTCGGAGAGCGAGAGCACGGATCCCACGGCCGACCCCACCGCCTCCGGCACGGCCCCGGCGGGCATCGCGGCGAACATCAAGGCGGCCGACCTGACCGTCATGACGCCCGTCTCCGACCTGGGCAACTTCAAGGTCGGCGCGGCGAAGATCAACACCAAGCAGTACGGGGCCGCCTTCATCGCGCAGCCCGACTGCAACGACGAGGCCGTGACGGAGTTCGACCTCAACCGGGAGTGGAAGCACCTGGACTTCACCGCCGGCATCGACGACGGCTCCTTGCAGCAGAAGGGGCGGGTCACCATCTCGCTCGACGGTCAGCCCGCGGCCTTCTCCGAACTGGTGGAGCTCGGGAAACCGATCACCAAATCGGTGGACGTGAACGGCGCCCTGCGGCTGCGCGTCAAGGTGGACATGGGCTGCGACAACGGCACCGTGGTGATCGCCGCCCCGCAGCTGACGCGCTGAACCGAAAAGGCGGCCCCGCACCGAAAAAGGCGGCCCCGCACCGGAATTCCGGTGCGGGGCCGCCTTCGCGTACGGGACCTGCGTACGGGGTCTACTCCGAGACGCCCAGCCGTTCCAGGATGAGCTCCTTGACGCGCGCCGCGTCCGCCTGGCCGCGGGTGGTCTTCATGACCGCGCCGACCAGGGCGCCCACCGCGGCGATCTTGCCGCCGCGGATCTTGTCCGCGATGGCGGCGTTGCCCGCGATGGCCTCGTCCACGGCCGCGCCCAGCGCGCCCTCGTCCGAGACGACCTTGAGGCCGCGCTTGTCGACCACCTCGTCCGGGGTGCCCTCGCCGGCGAGGACGCCTTCGATGACCTGGCGGGCCAGCTTGTCGTTGAGCGAGCCCTCGGCGACCAGCGCCGCGACCCGGGCGACCTGCGCCGGGGTGATGGGCAGTTCGTCCACGGAGACGCCCTGCTCGTTGGCGTTGCGGGCCAGCTCGCCCATCCACCACTTGCGCGCGGCGGCCGAGTCGGCGCCCGCCTCGACCGTGGCGACGATGGAGTCCACCGCGCCCGCGTTGAGGATCGACTGCATGTCGTGCTCGCTCACGCCCCACTCCTCGCGGAGCCGGTTGCGGCGCACGCGCGGCATCTCGGGCAGGGTGGCGCGCAGTTCCTCGACCCAGTCGCGGGCCGGGGCGACGGGGACCAGGTCGGGCTCCGGGAAGTACCGGTAGTCCTCGGCGTTGTCCTTGATGCGGCCGGCCGTGGTGGAGCCGTCCTCCTCGTGGAAGTGCCGGGTCTCCTGGATGATCGTGCCGCCGGAGGAGAGAACGGCCGCGTGGCGCTGGATTTCGAAGCGCGCCGCGCGCTCCACGGAGCGCAGCGAGTTGACGTTCTTGGTCTCCGAGCGGGTGCCGAACTTCTCGGTGCCGTTCGGGCGCAGCGACAGGTTCACGTCGCAGCGCATCTGGCCCTTGTCCATCCGGGCCTCGGACACGCCGAGGGCCTTGATGACCTCGCGCAGCTCGGCGACGTACGCCTTGGCGACCTCGGGGGCCCGCTCGCCCGCGCCCTCGATGGGCTTGGTGACGATCTCGATGAGCGGGATGCCGGCGCGGTTGTAGTCCAGCAGGGAGTGGGACGCGCCGTGGATACGGCCGGTGGCGCCGCCGACGTGCAGCGACTTGCCGGTGTCCTCCTCCATGTGGGCGCGCTCGATCTCCACGCGGAAGATCTCGCCGTCCTCCAGCTGGACGTCCAGGAAGCCGTTGAAGGCGATCGGCTCGTCGTACTGGGAGGTCTGGAAGTTCTTCGGCATGTCCGGATAGAAGTAGTTCTTCCGGGCGAAGCGGCACCACTCCGCGATCTCGCAGTTCAGCGCGAGGCCGATCTTGATGGCCGACTCGACGCCGATCGCGTTGACGACCGGGAGCGCGCCGGGCATGCCGAGGCACACGGGGCAGGTCTGCGAGTTGGGCTCGGCGCCCAGCTCGGTCGAGCAGCCGCAGAACATCTTGGTCCTGGTGCCGAGCTCGACATGGACCTCCAGGCCCATGACGGGGTCGTACGACGCGAGGGCGTCCTCGTACGACAGCAGTTCGGTGACGGTCACAGTGAAACTTCCCTCTCAGCCCAGCAGGACGTCGTCGTCGCCGAGGCGCTTCAGCTCGCGGTACAGGATCGCGAGGCCGGTGACGATGGCGGCGGCGGACACAACGGCGTCGACCAGCTTCAGCGTGTCGTTCTCGGTGCGGGCCTTCTTGGCCTGCTTGATCACGCTGATGGCACCGAAGGCGGTGGTGCCGATCGACAGGTACGTACCGGACTTGGACTTCTTGAAGCCCTTGGCCTTGGACAGTGCGCTACCACTCACAGCGACGGAGCCTCCTCAAGCAGCGGGTGACCCCAGCGCTCCGTGAAGGCGGCCTCGACGGCGGCACCGACCTTGTACAGCCGGTCGTCCTTCATGGCGGGGGCGATGATCTGCAGTCCGACCGGCAGGCCGTCCTCGGGTGCCAGGCCGCAGGGGAGCGACATGGCGGAGTTGCCGGCCAGGTTGGTCGGGATGGTGCACAGGTCGGCGAGGTACATCGCCAGGGGGTCGTCGGTGCGCTCGCCGATCGGGAAGGCGGTGGTCGGGGTCGTCGGGGAGACGATCACGTCGACCTGCTCGAAGGACTTCTCGAAGTCCTTCGAGATCAGCGTGCGGACCTTCTGGGCGGAGCCGTAGTACGCGTCGTAGTAGCCGGAGCTGAGCGCGTACGTACCGAGGATGATGCGGCGCTTGACCTCGTCGCCGAAGCCCGCTTCGCGGGTCAGGGCGGTGACGTCCTCGGCGGACAGGGTGCCGTCGTCGCCGACGCGCAGGCCGTAGCGCAGACCGTCGAAGCGGGCCAGGTTCGAAGAGGCCTCGGACGGGGCGATCAGGTAGTACGCGGCCATGGCGAGGTCGAAGGACGGGCAGTCCAGCTCGACGATCTCGGCGCCGAGCTCCTTGAGGAGCTCGACCGACTCGTTGAAGCGCTGGACGACTCCGGCCTGGTAGCCCTCGCCCGCGAACTGCTTGACCACGCCGACGCGCATGCCGGCGACGGAGCCGTTGCGGGCCGCTTCGACGACCGGCGGGACCGGGGCGTCGATGGAGGTGGAGTCCATCGGGTCGTGGCCGGCGATCACCTCGTGGAGCAGCGCGGCGTCCAGGACCGTACGGGCGCAGGGGCCGCCCTGGTCGAGGGAGGAGGAGAAGGCGACCATGCCGTACCGGGAGACCGAGCCGTACGTGGGCTTCACGCCGACGGTGGCCGTGACGGCGGCGGGCTGGCGGATGGAGCCGCCGGTGTCCGTGCCGATGGCGAGGGGCGCCTGGAAGGCGGCGAGGGCCGCGGCGGAGCCGCCGCCGGAGCCGCCGGGGATGCGGGTGAGGTCCCAGGGGTTGCCGGTGGGGCCGTAGGCGCTGTTCTCGGTGGAGGACCCCATGGCGAACTCGTCCATGTTGGTCTTGCCGAGGATGACGACGTCGGCTTCCTTGAGCTTGCGCGTCAGGGTGGCGTCGTAGGGCGGGATCCACCCTTCGAGCATCTTCGAGCCGACGGTGGTCGGGATCCCGACGGTCGTGAAGATGTCCTTGAGGGCGAGCGGTACGCCGGCCAGCGGGCCGAGCTTCTCGCCGCGCTCGCGCTTGGCGTCGACGGCGCGGGCCTGGGCCAGGGCGCCTTCGCGGTCGACGTGGAGGAAGGCGTGGACCTTCTCGTCGGTCGCCTCGATGCGGGCCAGGTGGGCCTCGGTGACCTCGACGGCCGTGAGCTCGCCGGAGGCGATCTTCTCGGCGGTCTCGGCGGCGGTGAGCTTGGTGATGATGGTGTCAGCCATGGTTGTTAGTCCTCCCCCAGGATCTGCGGCACCTTGAAACGCTGCTGCTCCTGGGCGGGAGCGCCGGAAAGCGCCTGCTCGGGGGTGAGCGACGGACGGACCTCGTCCGCGCGCATGACGTTGGTCAGCGGCAGCGGGTGGGAGGTCGGCGGGACGTCTTGGTCGGCGACCTCGGATACGCGGGCGACCGCGCCGATGATGTCGTCGAGCTGTCCGGCGAAGTGGTCCAGCTCTTCGGCCTTGAGCTCCAGACGTGCCAGCCGAGCGAGGTGGGCGACCTCCTCGCGCGTGATGCCAGGCATGCAGCGATCCTCTGGGGGTGGTGAGTGTGTAGGTTTCGCTGCCAATCCTATGGGGCGGGGGGCCGGAGCCACTAAACGGTTTGGCGTCCGGGGCCGTCGGCGTCCGCTGCGCGCCGCCCGTCGGGCCCTGCCCGGACCCGCGCGGGGGCTCCGCCCCGGACCCTGCGCCTCAAACGCCGGCGGGGCTGAGTTGCCCGGCGGCCCGGGGCGTGCACCGGGCCGGCGCCCCCGGTCCTCGCTACCGGGACACGCCGGGCGACACCAGCCCCGCCGGCGATTGAGGCGCCGGGGCCCGGGCCGGGCTCCGGGGGCCCGCCGGGCGAAACCAGCCCCGCCGGCGATTGGGGCGCGGGATCCGGGGCGGAGCCCCGGGGTCAGGAGGCCTGGGGTTCCTGGGTCGCGGCGGCGGCGAGTTCGGCCGTGATGTCCGCCGGGCGGCGCCAGCCGCGTTCGCCGCGGGCCAGCAGCCAGGCCGTGGCCTCCTGCGGGGGCATCGCGGCGGCGACCAGCCAGCCCTGGACGGCGTCGCAGCCCAGGTCCCGCAGCCGCTCCCAGGTCTCGTCGTCCTCGACGCCCTCGGCGACGACCAGCAGGCCCAGCGAGTGCGCGAGGTCCACGGTGCAGCGGACGATCTCGGCGTCCTGGGCGTCCACGGCCAGCCGCGCCACGAACGAGCGGTCGATCTTGAGCTCGCTGACCGGCAGCCGCCGCAGGTGCACCAGGGAGGAGTAGCCGGTGCCGAAGTCGTCCAGGGACATCTTCACCCCGTGGCCGGTCAGCCCGGCCATGGTGTCCGCAGCCCGCTGGGGGTCCTCCAGCAGCACGTGTTCCGTTATCTCCAGCTGGAGGCCGCTCGCCGGAACCCCGTGCCGGGCCAGTCTGGCGGCCACGGCTCCGGCGAAGCCCGGGGTGTGCACGTCGCGCGGCGAGACGTTCACGGCGACCGGTACCTCCAGACCCTGGGCCCGCCAGCGGGCCACCTGGGCGAGGGCCGTCTCCAGGACGTACTCCGTGAGGTGCGGCATCAGGCCGGAGGTCTCCGCGATCGCGATGAACTCGTCCGGGGAGACCCGGCCGCGCTCGGGGTGGACCCAGCGCACCAGCGCTTCGAGGCCGGCCACCTTTCCGTCGAAGCGGACCTTCGGCTGGTAGTGGAGTTCGACCTCGCCCGCGTCCAGCGCCCGCCGGAGGTCACCGAGGAGGCCGAGCCGGTCGGGCGTGTTGCTGTCGCGCTTGGACTCGTACACCTCGACGCCGGTGCGGTCCCGCTTGGCCTGGTACATGGCGACGTCGGCGCGCCGCAGCAGGCCTTCGGCGTCGAGGGCGTGGTCGGGGAAGACGGCGAGGCCGGCGCTGGCCTCCAGGACGAGGGTGAGTCCGTCCAGGTCGAGCGGGGAGCTGAGCTCGGAGACCAGGTTGCGGGCGACCCGCTGGGCGCTGGTGGTGGAGTCGGCGAGGGGCAGCAGGACGGCGAACTCGTCGCCGCCGAGGCGGGCGGCCTCGGCGTGCGGCGGGAGCGCCTGCCGCAGCCGTTCGGCGATCTGGAGGAGCAGCCGGTCCCCGGCGAGGTGGCCGAGGGTGTCGTTGACGGCGCGGAAGCGGTCCAGGTCGATGAGGACGAGGGCGGAGCGGGTGCCCAAACGTTCAGCCTCGTCCAGCGCCGCCCAGGTGCGCTCCAGCAGCCACTGCCGGTTGGGCAGACCGGTCAGCGGGTCGCGCAGCTGTTCCTCGGCGCGGGCGCGGGCGATCCACAGGGTGGAGTCCAGTGCGATGAGCGGTACGGCGAACAGCGGCAGCAGGACGGGCTGGTTGCCGGCGACGACGCAGATCAGCGGGGCGATGCCGAGCAGCGCGGCGGCGACCAGTGCCTGCCGCAGCAGGGCGGTGCGGGCGACGGTGGGCAGTCCGGCGCCGCGCGGGGCGAGCGCGAACCACAGCACGCACCGGGTCACCAGCAGGTAGGCGAGGGCGACCAGGACCACCTCGGGGATCGCCGCCAGGCCCCAGGTGGCGGGCAGCCAGGGGACTTCCACGGTCGGTGTCTGGCCGAAGGCCGCCAGGACGAGGGCGCCCGCGCCGATGCCGAGGATGTCGGCGGAGCCGTGCAGCAGGCCCTGGCGCCAGCGGTGGCGGCGGGCGGCCCCGACCAGGGAGACCACTGCCAGCGAGACGAGCCCGGCGGGGACCCATCCGTAGAGGAGGAGCACGCCGAGGGTGAGCGCGGCCCCCGAGCCGGTTCCGCCCCACCAGCGGTCGCGGCCGAGTGCCACGAGGTGGCCGACGATGACCCCGGTGAGCAGGGCGAGGGCCCAGCCGACCGGGCCGCCGGGGAACAGGGCGTGACGGTCGGTCAGTGCCGTGACGACCCCTGCGGCGAGTACGGCGACGGCCAGGCCGACGACGGCGAAGGGCAGCACGGTGCGCTCGTGTGCGCCGCTCGTGCCCGCCCCGGTGCCGGGCGGGCGGGTGTCCGGTGTCCTGGCACCCAGGACACCGAGCCGGCCCGTCCGCATGGACGGGGGTTCCCCGCCGAATTCAGGTGACGGGTCGGCGCTTTCGGTGGGTTTCATGCCCGTCCCTCTCACAGCCGGCGATGCCGATGTCACGCGATGGCCCCTGTGTCATGCCACCACGGCTGAGAGTGCATCAGGCAGCCGTGCACGACAGGCGCACCCCTCAACAGTAGGACGCGAGAGGCTCCCAGGGGCAGCGGTCGGCGGTGGTTGCCCGAATGCGACCCAGCCATCCTCATCAGTACGGTATCCGCCGAACGGGTGAGTTTGGACCAGGACATCGGGGTCACCCATCCGATGATCCGACAGCTCACGGCCCTGCCACCAGCCTTGTACCGGCCGTTTGCCACTCGGTCCCGCGCGGGGCGTGCGCCCGCCCGTACGGCCGCACGCCACGCATCCGTTCGTCTTCGCCGCTGTCCCGGCGGGGGGTTCGTCCGGTTGTTACTCCGCTTCGGTGGCGCCGTCCACCGGGAGGGCTACGGCGCGCGCGGCGTCGGGCCCCTGCTCCAGCAGCACCGCGAAGCCCGCGTCGTCGAGGATGGAGAGTTTCAACTGGACGGCCTTGTCGTACTTCGAGCCCGGGTTCTCGCCGACGACGACGAAGGAGGTCTTCTTCGAGACCGAGCCGGTGACCTTGGCGCCCCGGCTCTGGAGGGCCTCCTTGGCTCCGTCGCGGGTGTGGCTCTGCAGGGTGCCGGTGACCACGACCGTCATGCCCTCCAGCGGCCGCGGCCCCTCCTGTTCGCCGGAACCTTCCTCCTCCATCCGGACACCGGCTTCGCGCCACTTGCGCAGGATCTCCTGGTGCCAGTCGACGGCGAACCACTCCTTGAGGGAGGCGGCGATGATCGCGCCGACCCCGTCGGTGGCGGCCAGTTCCTCTTCGGTGGCCTGCTCAATGCGCTCGATCGACCGGAACTCGCGGGCGAGGGCCTCGGCCGCGACGGGCCCGACGTGGCGGATGGACAGCCCGTTGATGATGCGGGCCAGCGGGCGGTCCTTGGCGGCCTCGATGTTCTGGAGCATCGCCAGGGCGTTCTTCTTCGGTTCGCCCTTCTGGTTGGCGAAGACCCTGACGATCTTCTCCTCGCCCGTCTTCGGGTCGCGCTTGGGCAGTCCGCTGTCCTGATCGAGCACGTACGCCTTGATGGGCAGCAGGTCCTCGATGGTGAGGGTGAACAGGTCTCCCTCGTCCAGCATCGGCGGGGAGGCCGGCTCCAGCGGTCTGGTCAGCGCGGCCGCGGCGACCTTGCCGAAGTTCTCGATGTCCAGGCACTGCCGGCCGACCAGGTAGAAGAGCCGCTCGCGCAGCTGCGCGGGGCAGGTCTGCCCGTTCGGGCAGCGCAGGTCGATGTCGCCTTCCTTCATCGGCCGCAGCGGCGAACCGCACTCGGGGCACTCGGCCGGCATCACGAACTCGCGCTCGGTGCCGTCGCGCAGGTCCACGACCGGGCCGAGGATCTCGGGGATGACGTCGCCCGCCTTGCGCAGTACGACGGTGTCCCCGATGAGCACGCCCTTGGCCTTGACGACCTCCTGGTTGTGCAGGGTCGCGAACTCGACCTCCGAGCCGGCCACGGTCACCGGCTCGACCTGGGCGTACGGGGTGACGCGCCCGGTGCGGCCGACGCCGACCTTGATGTCGACCAGCTTGGTGTTGACCTCTTCGGGGGCGTACTTCCAGGCGATGGCCCAGCGCGGGGCGCGCGCGGTGGAGCCGAGCCGCCCCTGGAGCGGGATCTCGTCGAGCTTGACGACCACGCCGTCGATCTCGTGTTCCACGGAGTGCCGGTTCTCGCCGAAGTAGGCGATGAACTCGCGGACCTCTTCGAGCGAGGAGACCACCTTGTTGTGCCGGGCGGTCGGCAGGCCCCACTCGCCGAGCAGTCCGTACGCCTGCGAGAGCTTGTCGATGTCGAAGCCCTCGCGGGCGCCGATGCCGTGCACGACCATGTGCAGCGGACGGGTCGCGGTGACCTTGGGGTCCTTCTGGCGCAGCGAGCCGGCCGCGGCGTTGCGCGGGTTGGCGAAGGGCTTGTCGCCCGCCGCGACGAGGCGGGCGTTGAGCTCCTCGAACTTCTCCATCGGGAAGAAGACCTCGCCGCGGATCTCCACCAGCGCCGGGATCCGCTCGCCCTTGAGGCGGTCGGGGATCTCGGCGATGGTGCGGACGTTGGGCGTGATGTCCTCGCCGGTGCGGCCGTCACCGCGGGTGGCGGCGCGGGTGAGGCGGCCGTTCTCGTAGGTGAGGTTGACGGCGAGGCCGTCCACCTTGAGTTCGCACAGGTAGTGGTGGTCGCCGGTGTTCACGTCCCGGGCGACCCGCTCGGCCCAGGTCGCCAGTTCCTCGTCATCGAAGGCGTTGTCGAGCGAGAGCATGCGCTCGCGGTGCTGCACGGAGGCGAAGTCCGTCTCGTACGCCCCGGCCACCTTCTGGGTGGGCGAGTCGGGGGTGCGCAGCTCCGGGTACTCCTCCTCCAGGGCCTCCAGCGAGCGCAGCAGCTGGTCGAACTCGGCGTCGCTGACGACCGGCTGGTCGTTCACGTAGTACCGGAAGCGGTGCTCCTCGACCTGCTCGGCGAGCAGCGCGTGCTGTTCGCGCACCGCCGCCGGTACCGTCGTGTCGCTTGCCTGCTTCTGTTCGGCTGCCATGCCGTGTCCTCCCGTGGCCCGTCTCGACCGTCACTCAGGGTTGTCGGCGAGCGACCTCGCCGCCCTGACGCAGTGCGCCTGTGCCGCGCGGGCGTAGGCGGGCGAGGCGCCCGCCAGACCGCACGACGGAGTGACCACGACGGACTCGGCCAGAGTCCCCGGGGCCAGCCCCAGCCTGCGCCAAAGCTTCCTGACACCCATGACGCTACCGCCCGGGTCTGACAACGGGGTGTCGGTGCCCGGCACCACTCCGGCGAAGAGTTTCAGGCCGTCTTCGACCGCTTCCCCGATGGCGTCGTCCTCGCGCTCGGTGAGCAAGGAGAAATCGAACGAAGCGCCCGTGGCGCCGGCCCGCCGCAGGAGCGCGAAGGGCACCTCGGGGGCGCAGGAGTGGACGATCACCTCTGCGCCGCCGACGGACTCGGTGACGGCGAACAGCTCGCGCAGCGTGCCCTCGACCACCTGCCGGTCGACCGCCCGGTAGGTGCGGTAGCCGCTCGCGGAGCGGACCCGGCCGAGCAGCACGGCGGTCAGCGACGGCTCGTCGAACTGGAGCACGATGTCGGCACCGGGCACCCGCCGGCGTACGTCGGCGAGGTGCTCGCGCAGGCCCTCGGCGAGGGATCCGGCGAGGTCACGGCAGGCGCCGGCGTCCTGGAGCATGGCCTCGCCGCCGTGCAGTTCCAGGGCGGCGGCCAGGGTCCACGGTCCGACGGCCTGGATCTTGAGCTTGCCCCGGTAGCCCTGGGTGAACTCCTCCAGGGCGTCCAGGTCCTCGCCGAGCCAGGACCGGGCGCGCCTGGTGTCGCGGCCGGGGCGGTCGCTGATCCGCCAGCCGCTGGGTTCGACGTGGGCGTACATGTCCACGAGCAGCCCGAGCGTGCGGCCGATCATGTCCGCGCCGGGCCCGCGGGCCGGCAGTTCGGGGAGGTACGGGAAGTCCTCGAAGGAGCCCGTGGCGGTCCTGGCGGCTTCGCGGGCGTCGCCGCCGGGCAGCGAGCCGACGCCGGTGGCGTTCGCGGTCATCGGCCGGGCCTCACGGACAGGTCGTTGACCTCGGCGTCGCGGGGCAGGTCGACGGCCATGACGATGGTGGTGGCCACCGACTCGGGGTCGATCCAGGCGGCCGGGTCGTACTCCTTGCCCTCCTGCGAGTGCACCTTGGCCTGCATGGGGCTGGCGGTGCGGCCGGGGTAGACGGAGGTGACGCGGATGCCGTGCGGCTTCTCCTCGGCGCGCAGGGAGTCGGCGAGCGCCTTGAGGCCGTGCTTGGAGGCGGCGTAGGCGCTCCAGTCCGCGTGCGCGTTGAGTCCGGCGCCGGAGTTCACGAAGACGACGGTGGCGTGCGAGGCGCGCAGGGTGGGCAGCAGCAGGCGGGTGACCTCGGCGGGGGCGATGAGGTTGACGTTGAGCTGCTGGTGCCAGGTCTTGGGGCGCAGGTCCCCGACCGGGCCGAGGTCGACGATGCCGGCGATGTGCAGGAGGGAGTCGATCCGCTCGGGGACCGCCTGCTTGGAGAAGGCCCAGGAGAGCCGGTCGGGGTCGGCGAGGTCGCCGACGAGTGCGCGGGCGCCGGGGTAGCGGTCGGTGAGCTGCCTGGCGCGGCCGGCGTCGCGGGCGAGCAGGACGAGGTCGTCGCCGCGCGCGTGGAGGCGGGCGGCGACGGCGGCGCCGATGCCGGATCCGGCACCGGTGATCAGGTGAGTAGCCATGTGGCCATGCTCGCACCCCGGAGGGAGCCGTCGTCCTCCCCGGGGTCCGCCGGGGACGGCCCGGTCAGAGGCCGGCGGCCGCGCGCAGTCCGGCGGCGGTCTTGCGGGCGTCGTAGCCCGGCGGGACGCCATCGACCAGGATGATCTCGCCGGGGACGTGGCGGGTGCGGAGCGGGATGAGGGCCTGGTAGGCGGGGGACGCGTACCAGGCGCGGGCCCGCTCGATGTCCGGGAAGCCGATCACGACGAGCGTGCCGGGGAACGTGCCTTCCATGACCTCCACCTCGGCCCCGTGGACGAGGAAGCGGCCGTCGAACGGGTCCATGGTGGCCTGGATCTCCTCGATGTAGCGCAGGATCTCCTCGTTCATGCTCCCGGGACCCAGGTGGCCGACGGCGTACGCGGTCATGGCTTTCTCCCCTCGCGGCCGGCCCGGTGGTCCGGGCCGTTGACCCGATCCTGCCAAGCCGCGGCCGGTACGGCGATTACCTCCGAGGTCATGCCTCCACGAGGGCCGGGCGGTAGGTGCGCCGGTAGGCGATCGGGGAGATGCCCAGGGTGGCCCGCATGTGCTGGCGCAGGGAGTTGGCGGAGCCGAAGCCGGAGCGGTGGGCGACGAGGTCGACGGGCAGGTCGCTGGATTCCAGCAACTGCCGGGCCAGGTCCAGGCGCTGGCCGGTGAGCCACTGGACGGGGGTCATGCCGACCTCGTCGCGGAAGCGCCGGGTGAAGGTGCGCAGGCTCATCCTCGCGTGCGCGGCCAGCTCGGCGAGGGTGAGCGGCTGGGCGAGCCGTTCCAGGGCCCAGGCCCGGGTGGCGGTGGTCGTGGCGACGGTGGGTTCGGGCACCGGCCGGTCGATGTACTGGGCCTGTCCGCCGTCGCGCCACGGGGGTACGACGCACAGCCGCGCGGCGCGGTTGGCGACGGCGGTGCCGTGGTCCGCGCGCACCAGGTAGAGGCAGAGGTCGATGCCGGCGGCGACCCCGGCGGAGGTGAGGACGTCGCCGTCGTCGACGAAGAGCACGTCCTCGTCGAGCTTGACGCGCGGGAAGGCCCGCTGGAACGCGGGGGCGTGCACCCAGTGGGTGGTGGCGGGCCGGCCGTCGAGCAGTCCGGCGGCGGCGAGCACCTCGGAGCCGGTGCAGATGGACACGATGCGGGTGCCGGGGCGGATGGCCGCGAGGGCGGCGGCGAGGGCCGCGGGCAGGGGTTCGCCGCGCAGCAGCCCGGGCATGGCGTGGGTGGGCGGGATGATCACGGTGTCGGCCGCGGTGAGGGCCTCGGGGCCCGCGCCGACGCCGACGGTGAAGCCCGCGTCGCTGGCGACGGGGAGGCCGTCCGCGGTGCAGACGGTGACCTCGTAGAGGGCGTCGCCGTCCTCGCTCAGGGCGTTGCCGAAGACGCGGGACGGCATGCCGAGCTCGAAGGGGGCGACACCTTCGAGGGCGAGTACGGCGATTCGATGCAAAGCGGGCATGGCCAGATCCTGTCACATGGTGGCCGTACGGCCAACACCATCGGGCGCGGCGAGCAGCCAAGCTGGTGCCACGGGCCGGAACGACCGGCCCCGAGCACCACAGAACGCAACAGGGCGCAACAGAGCGCTACGAAGGAGACAGTCATGCGCGCGGTCGTCGTCAGCCAGTGGGGTGGCCCCGAGGTTCTCACCGAGGTCGAGGCCGAGCGGCCCGAGCCGGGTCTGAACGAGATCCTCGTGCGGGTCCACGCGGCCGGCGTGAACCCGGTGGACTTCAAGACCCGTGCCAGTGGCGCCCTCATCGGCTGGGGCGACGTCCCGATGGTCGGCTGGGACGTCTCGGGCACCGTCGAGGCGGTCGGCCCGGGCGTGACGCTGTACCGCGCGGGCGACGAGGTCTACGGCATGCCGAACTTCCCGCGCCAGGCGGGCGGCTACGCCGAGTACGTGGTCGCCCCGGCCCGGCACTTCGCACCGAAGCCCGCCTCCCTGGACCACGTGCAGGCGGCGGCTCTCCCGCTGGCCGCGCTGACCGCCTGGCAGGCGCTGGTGGACACGGCCGGGCTGCGCGCCGGGCAGCGGGTCCTGGTGCACGCGGCGGCGGGCGGGGTCGGCCACCTGGCCGTGCAGATCGCCAAGGCGCGCGGCGCGCACGTGATCGGCACCGCCAGCGCGGGCAAGCACGAGCTGCTGCGCGAGCTGGGCGCGGACGAGGTCGTCGACTACCGGACCACCGACTTCGAGGACGCCGTCTCCGATGTGGACGTCGTGCTCGACGCGGTCGGCGGGGACCTCGGGCAGCGCTCGCTGAAGGTGCTCAAGCAGGGCGGACACCTGATCACCCTGCCGGGCCCGGACGGCCTCCCGGAGGACCCGCAGGGCGTGCACGCCGCCTGGATGCTCGTGGAGCCGGACCTCCGCGGCCTGCTGGAGATCGCCGCGCTGGCCGACGCGGGCAAGCTCCGCGTGGTCATCGACACGGTGCTGCCGCTGGAGCAGGCGGCGAAGGCCCACGAGATCGGCGAGCAGGGCCGGACCACCGGCAAGATCGTCCTGACGGTGGCCTGAGCGGCCGGCCGGGTGGGCCCGGCGGACCGGGCCGGCTCAGACGCTCGCGGCGGCCCGGGCGGTGGTGGCGATGGTGGCGGAGCCGACCACGCGCGTGCCGTCGTAGAGCACGATCGCCTGGCCGGGGGCCACGCCGCGCACCGGCTCCGTGAAGGAGACCCGCAGCTCGTCGTCCACGACCTCGGCGAACACCTCGGTCTCGCCGCCGTGGGCGCGCAGCTGTGCGGTGTACGTGCCCGGGGCGGCCGGGGTGGAGCCGCACCAGCGGGGGCGGATGGCGGTGAGGGCGCTGACGTCGAGTGCCTCGACGGGGCCGACGGTGACGGTGTTGTTCACCGGCGAGATGTCCAGGACGTAGCGCGGCTTGCCGTCGGCGGCCGGGTGCCCGATGCGCAGGCCCTTGCGCTGGCCGATGGTGAAGCCGAAGGCGCCGTCGTGGCTGCCGATCTTCTCGCCGGTCGCGCCGTCCACGATGGCGCCCTCGGCCTTGCCCAGCCGGCTCGCGAGGAAGCCCTGGGTGTCGCCGTCGGCGATGAAGCAGATGTCGTGGCTGTCGGGCTTCTTCGCCACGGCCAGGCCGCGGCGCTCGGCCTCGGCGCGGATCTCGTCCTTGGTCGTGAGCGTGTCGCCGAGCGGGAAGAGGGCGTGGGCCAGCTGCTTCTCGTCGAGGACGCCGAGCACGTACGACTGGTCCTTGGCCATGTCGGAGGCGCGGTGCAGCTCGCGCGTCCCGTCCTCGTTCAGTACGACGGTGGCGTAGTGGCCGGTGCACACGGCGTCGAAGCCGAGGGCGAGGGCCTTGTCGAGCAGCGCCGCGAACTTGATCTTCTCGTTGCAGCGCAGGCACGGGTTGGGGGTGCGCCCGGCCTCGTACTCGGCGATGAAGTCCTCCACGACGTCCTCGCGGAAGCGCTCGGCGAGGTCCCAGACGTAGAAGGGGATGCCGATGACGTCGGCGGCGCGCCGGGCGTCGCGGGAGTCCTCGATGGTGCAGCAGCCGCGGGCGCCGGTCCGGAAGGACTGCGGGTTCGCGGAGAGCGCGAGGTGGACGCCGGTCACCTCGTGCCCGGCTTCGACCGCGCGGGCGGCGGCGACGGCGGAGTCCACGCCGCCGGACATGGCGGCCAGTACGCGGAGGGGGCGGGGGGTGCGCGGCAGGTTCTCAGTCATAGCACCGTCCAGGGTACGGGGGAACCGCCCGGGGTCACAGCGCGTTGTCAGGAGCGGGGGGGGATCACATGGGGAGCAGGGGCAGGACCCGCAGGGCCGTGCTGTTCGGGGGGCTCGGGATCTTCGCGGTGGCGGCGGTCGCCGGGCGGGAGGAGCTCGGGCGTGCCTGGTGGATGCTTCCGGGGGTGTCCGCGCCGCGCAAGGAGGGGGAGCTGGACCACGCGGGCGCGAGCTGGACGGCGGCCTCGCCGGCGAACTGGCGGAGGGCGGACCGGCCGGACGACTACCGGGTGGACCGGATAGTCGTCCATGTCACACAGGGCAGTTTCGAAACCTCGGTGGATGCCTTCAAGAACCCCTGGCACAAGGCGTCGGCGCACTACATAGTCCGCCAGGACGGGCATGTGGAGCAGATGGTCCGCGAGCTGGACGTGGCCTTCCACGCCGGGAACCGCTCGATGAACGAGCGCAGCATCGGCATCGAGCACGAGGGCTTCATAGACCGGCCGCAGGACTTCACGGACGCGATGTACGCGGCGTCGGCCCGGCTGGCGGCGGACGTCTGCCGCCGGTACGGCATACCCGTCGACCGCAAGCACATCCTGGGTCACTCCGAGGTCCCGGGTACCGACCACACCGATCCCGGCCCCCTGTGGGACTGGGACCGGTACCTGCGCATGGTCGGCGAGGCCCTGCGGGAGGACACGGCCAGGCCTAGCTGAGGCCCGCCGTGCGGGCGCGGGCCACGGCGGGGCCGATGGCGGCGGCCACGGCGGTGATGTCCTCCTTGGTGGAGGTGTGGCCGAGGGAGAACCGCAGGGTGCCGCGGGCCAGCTCGGGATCGGTTCCGGTGGCGAGCAGGACGTGGCTGGGCTGGGCCACGCCGGCGGTGCAGGCCGAGCCGGTGGAGCATTCGATGCCCTGGGCGTCGAGGAGCAGCAGCAGCGAGTCGCCCTCGCAGCCGGGGAAGCTGAAGTGGGCGTTGGCGGGCAGCCGCTCGGCGGGGTCTCCACCGAGGACGGCGTCGGGCACTTCCCGCAGTACGGCGGCGATCAGCTCGTCGCGCAGGGCGCCGATCCGGGTGGCGAAGTCCTCGCGCCGCTCGGCGGCGAGCACTGCGGCGACGGCGAAAGCGGCGATGGCGGGCACGTCGAGGGTGCCGGAGCGGACGTGCCGCTCCTGGCCGCCGCCGTGCAGGACGGGTACGGGGCTCTGGTCGCGGCCGAGCAGCAGCGCGCCGATGCCGTAGGGGCCGCCGACCTTGTGCCCGCTGACCGTCATGGCGGCGAGGCCGCTGTCGCCGAAGCGGACGTCGAGCTGTCCGAAGGCCTGGACCGCGTCGGAGTGCAGGGGGATGCCGGACTCGCCCGCGATCGCGGCGAGTTCGCGGACCGGCAGGACGGTGCCGATCTCGTTGTTCGCCCACATAACGGTGGCGAGGGCGACGTCGTCGGGGTTGCGTTCCACCGCTTCCCGGAAGGCCTCGGGGTGTACCCGCCCGTACCGGTCCACGGGCAGGTACTCGACGCGGGCGCCCTCGTGCTCGGCGAGCCAGTGGACGGCGTCGAGGACGGCGTGGTGCTCGACGGGGCTGGTGAGGACGCGGGTGCGGGCGGGGTCCTGGTCGCGGCGGGCCCAGTAGAGGCCCTTGACGGCGAGGTTGTCGGCCTCGGTGCCGCCGGCGGTGAAGACCACCTCGCTCGGGCGCGCGCCGAGGGCTTCGGCGAGTGCCTCGCGCGCCTCCTCGACGGTGCGGCGGGCGCGGCGGCCGGCGGCGTGCAGGGAGGACGCGTTACCCGTGGCGGCGAACTGCGCGGTCATCGCCGCAGCCGCCTCCGGCAGCATCGGCGTGGTTGCGGCGTGATCGAGGTAGGCCATGATCCCCCGATTCTACGAGCCCCCCACCACCCCCACCCCCTCCGGGCCCCGAGCCACCCCGCGGCCCGCGCTTCCACCGTTCCGCGGGCCGCCGGGCCGCCGCGCCGCCAGGTGTGCTCCGCCCGGGCCCCCGTGCCCCGGACTCCCCCGCCCCCTCCTGGCGGGCCTCCTCGCGGGGCCGGCTGTGCCCGGTGTCAAGCGACCGGTACACCTCGGCTACGGCCACCGCCGGACGGAGTCCGGTGCAGCGGCCCGAAGCCCGGGAGGCCCTCCAGGGCCGAGCGGGCGCGAGAGCCGCGTCAAGAAGCGCCGCGCGGGGCGCGGGCCAGCTGGCGGGACTGGGCCACCAGGCGGTCCGTGGAGTCCCAGACCTCGGCGTCTTCCTCCAGGAAGCCGCCGGCCAGGTTGCGCGTGGTGATGGCGACCCGCAGCGGTCCCGGGGCCGGACGGTGGCGGATGTGCGTGGTGAGTTCGACGGTCGGGGTCCAGCCCATCAGGCCGAGGTCGAAGGCGGTCGGCGGCAGCGCGTCCACCGCCAGCAGCAGGGAGAGCGGGTCCGCGTCCCGGCCGTCGGCCAGTTCGAACCAGGCCCGCATCTCGCCCTTGCCGGACGGCGCGCCGACGGCCCAGCCGGCCGTCGCGGGGTCCAGCCGCAGCCGCAGCCGGTCGACGATCTCGGAGCTGCCCGGGATCGGCGCCGGACCGGCTTCCGTGCCGAGGCAGTCCTCGTACGCCGGGATGGCCGGGGGCCGCGCCGTGGTGTGGACGGAGCCGGGGAGCGAGTCGAGGTCGCCGTAGGAGGCGAGGACCCGGATGCGCTCGATCTCCGCGCCGCTCTCGTCGTACTGGAAGAGCGAGGCCTGCCCGGTGGAGAGGGTGCGGCCGGTCCGGACGACCTGGGTGCGGATCACCGCGGGGCCGGGCACGGAGGAGGTCAGGTAGTGGGCGGAGACGGTGAAGGGGTCCGGGTGCGGCAGCGCCGCCGCCAGTGCCCGGCCGACCAGGGCCAGCAGGTAGCCGCCGTTGACGGCGCTGATGATCGTCCAGCCCGCCGAGAGTTCCGTGTCGTACACGCCGGGCTCGCCCGCGCGGGGGGCGATGGCGGTGTCGCGGTCGAACTCGCTGTCTCCGATGGCCGCCTGGGCCGCTGTGTGTGACATGGGGCGACGGTACACCGGCAAGCTACTAAGCGGTAGCTTTGTTCTGCTACGGCGGTGTTACGACTCTTCGGTCACGCCGGAGCGGCGGTTCCAGGCCAGCGGCGCGCGCCAGTGGTAGCGGATCGCGAGCAGCCGGAGCACGAAGGCGGTGATGATGGCGATGCCCGTGGTGACCCCGTTGAGCACGTCGAAGCCGATGAACAGGGCCACCATCGAGGCTCCGACCACGGCCGGCACCGCGTACATCTCCCGGTCGCGCAGCAGCGACGGCACTTCGTTGGCGAGCACGTCGCGCATGACGCCGCCGCCGACCGCCGTGGCCAGCCCGAGCGCGGCCGACGCGGTGAGCCCCAGCCCGTACTCGTAGGCCTTCGTGGTGCCCGAGACGCAGAACAGGCCGAGCCCGGCGGCGTCGAAGACGTTGATGGCGCGGTTGATCCGCTGCACCTCGGGGTGCAGGAAGAAGACGATCGCGGCGGCCACCAGCGGGGTCAGGAAGAAGCTGAGCTCTCCGAACGCGGCCGGCGGGACGGCGCCGATCACCAGGTCGCGCAGCAGTCCACCGCCGAGCGCGGTGACGAGCGCGAGCACGCAGATGCCGAAGACGTCGAAGTTCTTGCGGACGGCGAGCAGCGCGCCGGCGGTGGCGAAGACAAAAATGCCCGCGAGGTCCAGGGCGTGCTGGACCTCGGGCGGGAAGAGATCGTGGGACACGCCCCCATTGTGCGGGCTGCGGGCGGCGGCCCCGACAAAAGCCCCGGCCCCGGCCCGGACCGCCGTAACGGCCACCCGCCGTGGCGGGGCCCCCGGGCGTGGCCACCCCGGGACCCCGGCACCGCGTCCGCCCCCGGCCGCCGGCACCGGGGGTGACACACCTCCGGCTAGACGGTGGGCGTCTCCACCGCTTCCGCCGCGCCCGGCAGGGCCTTGTCGCCCGGCGCCTGGTCGGGGGCGTTCTCCGGGTGGTGGCAGGCGACCTGGTGCCCGGTCTTGAGGGCGACCAGCGGCGGCTCCTGCGTCGTGCAGAGCTCCGTCGCCTTCCAGCAGCGGGTGTGGAACCGGCAGCCGCCGGGCGGTGAGATGGGCGAGGGCACGTCGCCCTTGAGCAGGATGCGGCCGCTCTTCGCGCCGCGCCGCCTCGGGTCCGGCACCGGCACGGCCGACATCAGCGCGGTCGTGTACGGGTGCATCGGCGCCTCGTACAGCGACTTGCGGTCCGCCAGCTCCACGATCTTGCCGAGGTACATCACCGCGATCCGGTCGGAGACGTGCCGGATGACCGACAGGTCGTGCGCGATGATCACGTAGGTCAGGCCGAGCTCCTCCTGGAGGTCGTCCAGCAGGTTCACCACCTGGGCCTGGATGGACACGTCCAGCGCCGACACCGGCTCGTCCGCGACGACCAGCTTCGGCTTGAGGGCCAGCGCGCGGGCGATGCCGATGCGCTGGCGCTGGCCGCCGGAGAACTCGTGCGGGTAGCGGTTGTAGTGCTCCGGGTTGAGGCCCACCAGCGACAGCAGCCGCTGGACCTCCGCCTTGACGCCGCCCTCGGGGGTGACCTTCTGGAGCTTGAACGGGGCTCCGACGATCGTGCCGACCGTGTGGCGGGGGTTCAGCGAGCCGTACGGGTCCTGGAAGATCATCTGGACGTCACGGCGCAGCGGCCGCATCCCGCCCACCCCGAGGTGGGTGATGTCCCGGCCCTCGAACTCCACCTTGCCGCCGCTCGGTTCGAGCAGCCGGGTGATCAGCCGGCCCATCGTGGACTTGCCGCAGCCGGACTCGCCGACGACGCCGAGGGTCTCGCCCCGACGGACGTCGAAGTCGATGCCGTCGACGGCCTTGACCGCTCCGGCCTGGCGGCGCAGCAGCCCCTTGTTGATGGGGAAGTGCTTGACCAGCCCGGTCACCTTGAGGAGCGGCTCCTCGGCGCCGGTGGCCAGCGGCGCAACCGGCTGCGCGGCTGCCTGCGCACCGGCCTGGGCGCCCGTCTCGTTCATCTCGCTCACAGCTTCGGCGCAATCTCTTCGGTCCAGATCCGGGTCCGCTCCTCCTGCGACATGTGGCAGGCGGACCAGTGCCGGCCGTCGTCCTGGGTCAGCTCCGGGCGCTGGGTGCGGGTGATGCCGCCCTTGGGTACGTCGGCGTAGGGGCACCGGGGGTTGAAGGCGCAGCCGCTCGGGATGTTGATGAGGCTGGGCGGGGAGCCCTTGACCGGGATCAGGCGCTCGGTCTGGTCGCGGTCGATGCGCGGCATGGAGCCGAGCAGGCCCCAGGTGTAGGGGTGGCGGGGCTGGTAGAAGACCTTCTCGGCGGTGCCGCGCTCGACGCACCGGCCGCCGTACATCACGAGGATGTCGTCGGCCATCTCGGCGACCACGCCGAGGTCGTGGGTGATCATGATGACGGCGGAGCCGAACTCCTTCTGCAGGTCCCGGATCAGGTCCAGGATCTGCGCCTGGACGGTGACGTCCAGGGCGGTCGTGGGCTCGTCCGCGATGAGCAGTTCGGGGTTGTTGACCAGCGCCATCGCGATCATCGCGCGCTGGCGCATGCCGCCGGAGAACTCGTGCGGGTAGGCGTCGACCCGCCGGTGGGGTTCCGGGATGCCCACGCGGTCGAGCATCTCGACGGCGCGGGTGCGGGCCGCCTTCTTGTCGACGTCGTTGTGGGTCCGGTACGCCTCGACGATCTGCTTGCCGACCGAGTAGTACGGGTGCATCGCGGACAGCGGGTCCTGGAAGACCATCGCCATCTTCCGGCCGCGGAGCTTGCGCACGTGGTCGGCGTCGGCCCGGACCAGGTCCTCGCCGTCGAGCACGACCTCGCCGGAGATGTGCGGGCGGCTGCGGGCCTGGCCGGTGCGGTGCAGGCCCATGATGGCCAGCGAGGTGACGGACTTGCCCGAGCCGGACTCGCCGACGATGCCGAGCGTCTTGCCGCGTTCGAGGTCGAAGGAGAGTCCGTCGACGGACTTGACCAGCCCGTCGTCGGTCGGGAAGTGGACCTGGAGGTCGCGCACGGAAAGGAAGGACGACGCCGCGGCGCGGGATTCTGGCTTCGCCTGCTCGGGTACGAACACGGGTCCGCCGGAGCCGGAGGGGTTGTCGGTCACGTCAGCCTCACGCGCGGGTCGATGACGGCGTACAGCAGGTCCACGATCAGGTTGGCCAGGACCACGAACAGCGCGGCGAGCAGGGTCACGCCCATGATGACGGGCAGGTCGCCCTGGCTGATGGCGGCGACGGCCGCCGTCCCCAGCCCCTGGAAGTTGAAGGTCGTCTCGGTGAGCACGGCGCCGCCGAGGAGACCGCCGAGGTCGAGGCCGAACATCGTGACGACCGGGGTGAGCGTGGAGCGCAGGGCGTGCTTGCGGATGACCACGCCCTCCTTGAGGCCCTTCGCGCGGGCCGTGCGGATGTAGTCCTCGCCGAGGACCTCCAGCATGGTGGCGCGGGTGATGCGGGCGTAGGTGGCGGCGAACAGGAAGGCCAGGGTGACCCAGGGCAGGATCAGGCTGTTGAGCCAGGCCAGTGGATCCTCGGTCAGGGGTTTGTAGTTGGACACGTCCAGCCAGCCGAGGCCGTAGACGAAGATCGCGGGGGCCACCATGCCGGTGAAGAAGATCGGCAGGGAGACGCCGGCGAGCGCTCCGATCATCACGGTCCGGTCGATGGCGGTCCTGCGTTTGAGCGCGGAGACCACTCCGGTGGCCACACCGGCGATCACCCAGATCACGGCCGCGCCGAGGGCGAGCGAGAGGGTGACCGGCATGCGGTCAAGCATGGTCTCCCAGACGGGGGCCTCGCTCTTGAAGGAGTAGCCGAAGCACGGCGCCGCACAGTGCGTGACCTCGGTGCCGGCGTCGTAGTCGCGGCCGACGAAGATGCCCTTGAGGAACACCCAGTACTGCTCGGAGATGGGTTTGTCGAAGCCCATCTTCACGCGGATGCCCGCCAGGGCGGTCGGGTTGGTCTCGCGGCCGGCGTACATGAGCGCGGGATCGCTGCCGGTCAGTTTCGGGACCGCGAAGAAGATGCCGAAGGTGACCACGGAGACCACCAGCAGCGTGGCGGCGACGTTGAACAGCCGCCGTATGAGGTAGACGAGCACTGCAGTCGGCCGCCCGGGGCGGGCGGTCGCCGCCCCTCGTGGGGACGACGACCGCCGCCTGCGGCCTTCACCTGCCCTTCGGACTAGCGCACGTGCGGTGAAGGCACTTACTTACGTACTTGCTGACCTGCTGGTGTCCTGACGGCTACTTGGCGACGCCGACGACCGCGAGGTCGATCTTGCCCATGGAGTCGTTGAAGTAGACGTTCGTCAGCCGCGGGTTGTGGTAGACCAGCGCCTTGTCGAAGTTGATCGGCAGGTAGAGCGCCTTCTCCATGACCTTCTTGTTGATGTCGGTGTAGAACGGCGCGGCGGCCTCCGGCGTGGACGCCGCGGCGGCCTTGTCGAACAGCCCGTTGACCTCGGGGTCGTCGAGCATCGTGTAGTTGTTGTTGCCGGTCTGGGCGATGAACGAACCGTCGACCAGCGGCTGGAGGAAGCCCGCGCCGGAGTTGTAGTCGGCGCCCCAGCCCATGACGATGATTCCGTAGTTCTTCTTCTTCACGTTCTCGGGCGAACCGATGGTGGAGGAGGAGAGCTTGCCGTCGTACTGGTCGATCGTCGCCTTGATGCCGACCTTGGCGAGCGCGGCCTGGAGCGACTCGGCGGACTTGACCTCGGGGGCCTTGTTGTTGCGGACCGCGATGGTGGTCTCGAACCCGTCGGGCTTGCCGCACGCCTTGAGGGCGGCCTTCGCCTTGTCCTCCTGCGGCTTGCCCGCGGTCAGGTTCCACGGGTCGTAGGACTTGTCGGCGCCGGGGACACCGGGCGGCAGCATGTTCGCGCCGAGGTCACCGCTGGTCGGGCCGCCGCGGGCGTTCTGCAGCGACTTCGGGTCGGCCGCGTAGATGACGGCCTTGCGGCACTCGACGTTGTCGAACGGCGCGACCGTCTGCGGGAAGGCGAAGTAGCGGATGTAGCCCGTGAACGGGTTGTCCGCGTTCTTCTTGAGGTTCGGGTCCTTGAGGATCTTGTTCTTCGCGGCCTGTTGGACACCGGTGCCGTCGACGGCGAGGTCGATGTCGCCGGAGAGCAGGCGCTGGTCCATGTCGTCCGGGTTGGTGGTGACCGTGAAGGTGACCTTGTCCGGCAGGCCCTTGCGGACCGTGTCGGTCTTCGGGTCCCAGTTCTCGTTGCGGACGAAGGTCGCGCCCTTGCCGGAGGCGAAGCTCTCGACCTTGTACGGGCCGGTGGAGACGGGCTTGTTGGTGTACGTGGCACCCGTGTCCTTGCCCGCCGGAACGGGCGAGGAGGACGGCATGGCGAGCAGGTACTTGAAGTCGGAGTTCGCACTCGCCAGGTTGAAGACGATGGTGTGGTCGTCCGGCGTCTGGACGGACTTCAGGCCCATCTTGTCGGGGTCGGTGTCCTTGTAGGGACCCTCGTACTTCTGGCCCTGGTCGAGCTGGTCGATCAGGTACGTCGGACCGCCGGCCAGCACGTCCTGCGCGAAGACGCGCTCGATGCCGTACTTGAAGTCCTTCGAGGTGATCGGCGCGCCGTCCTCGAACTTCACGCCGTCCTTGATCTTGACGGTGTACGTCTTGCCGTCGTTGCTCAGGACCGGCTCGCCGTCGGCGAGGTCCGGGACCAGCTTGGTGCCCGCGGCGCCCGGCTTGCTGTCGTACGCGTAGAGCTGGCGTATGAAGAGGCGCTGCATGTTCCACACGAAGCCGTAGTAGGCACGCGCCGGGTCGAGGAAGTCGACGTCCTGGGGGGACCAGAGCTTGAGCTCGCCGCCCTTGGTGTCGGAGGCGTTCACGACACCGGTGGCAGCACCGCTGTACCCCTTGTCGCCCTTGTCGCCCTCCGACTTCTTGGTGTCGTCGCCACCGCACGCGGCGGTCAGCGACAGGGCGGCGATCACGGCGGTGATCGCGAGTGCCTGCTTTCTGCGGATCACGGTTGTCCAACCTCCATAGGTGGGTGAATCGAAAGAGCGGTTCAGCTGCCCTTGGGGTCGAGTGCGTCGCGCAGCCCGTCCCCGAAGAGGTTGAACGCCAGGACGGTGATGAAGATCGTGATACCGGGGACCACCATGTACATGGGGTCGTCCTGGTAGATGGGGATGGCGTCGGACAGCATCTTTCCCCAGGAGGCGGTGGGCGGTTTGACGCCGGCGCCGAGGAAGCTGAGGGCCGCTTCCGTCAGGATGTTGGTCGGGATGATCAGCGTCGAGTAGACGAGGATCGGCGCGACCAGGTTCGGCAGCAGTTCCTTGATCAGGATGTACCCGCGGCCCGCGCCGAGGCTGCGGGCCGCCTCCACGTACTCGCGCTCCCGCAGGGACATCGTCTGGCCGCGGACGATGCGGCCGATGTAGGGCCACCCGAAGAAGCCGATCACGAGGATCAGGACCGCCATGCGGACGCTCGAACCCTCCAGCCCCAGCAGGCTGTTGGGCACGACGGAGACGAGCGCGATGGTGAACAGCAGCTGCGGGAAGGCCAGCAGCAGGTCCATCAGGCGGCTGATCAGGCTGTCGACCCAGCCGCCGAGGAAGCCGGCGAGCGCGCCCAGCAGGCTGCCGATGACGACCGAGACGAAGGCCGCCAGGAAGGCGACGATCAGGGAGATGCGGGCGCCGTAGACGATCCGGCTGAACACGTCGCGGCCGTTGGTGGGTTCGACGCCCAGCAGGAAGTCGGAACTCGCGCCGCCGAAGGAACCGATCGGCGTGCCGAGGTCGGGATCGATCAGGTCCTCGTGGAACTCGTTGGGCGGGTGGCCCAGCAGGCTCACGATCTGCGGTGCGAAGACCGCCACCAGGATCAGGAAGATCACGACCACGCCGCCGGTCAGCGCGACCTTGTCGCGCTTGAGCCGCATCCAGGCGATGCGGCCGGGCGAGCGGCCTTCGATGGCCTTGGCAGGGACGTCGGCTACGGACACGGGTGCGGGCGTCTCCGCGCTCGTGTCGTGCAGTGGTGCCGTCATCGTGGTGGGGACCCCTCTCGGCCGACGGGTGTGCCGGCCCATGCCCGCCGCTGTGGCGGCGTTGGTGCGGAGTGGCGCTCGGAGTGCGTGGGACACGCTGAACGCGTGTTGAGGTGCAGGAAGTGCGGGAAGTGCTGCGGAAACCGCGGTACGGGACCACGGGTCGGAACACGTGCCGAGCCGGGTTCGGGAGGACTGAGCGGCTCTTGGGTGGGGAGTCTTCATCGGGCGCTCGACCAGCCGCCAGACCCGCAGTTGAATGGATGCGCAACCGTGATCTGACGCCCCGATTCCCGTTATCCGGACTTCACTCACACCTGAGCGGAGCAAGACCGTCCGTTCGGTACGCAAACGGACATGTACCCCAACTCGCAAGAGGGGTGCGCTTTTCCGGGTCACAAGAGCGGCGGAATCCGGACAAGGCGAAGGCCGCCGGGAACGCTGGGTTCCGGCGGCCTCGAAATGGCTCGTTATCGCTGTCTCAAAACACGGGCAGGTGGCGGAGGGGCCCCTTCCGGTGCGGCGGAGCCCGGGCCGGGCCTAGTAGGAGGGGGCCTGGCCCTCGCGGTCGTAGAACGGACGGGTCTGCGAACGCAGCCACATCGCCACCGGATCGTGCTCGTCCGCGAGCGCGACGGTGCAGACCGGTACGCCCTCGGGGACCGCCCCGACCGACTGCCGCATCATCTCGCGTACGGATTCCAGCGCGGGCGCGGAGGCGTCGTACAGGTCCAGCCCCACCGCGAGGTACGCCGACCCCAGCGAGGGCTGCACCCAGGCGCGGCGGAGCGAGCGGACGGCGGGCGTACGGTGCGCGTGCTGGGTCAGCAGCCCGTAGAACTGCGGGAGCTCCAGGGCCGGCTCGGACAGCCGCAGCGGACCGGCCGGCATCCGGTCGAGGCCGGTCGCGATCCGGCGCAGGTCGGCCCAGGGGAGGCCGAGGCCGCCGCCCTGGGCGTGCGGGTTGAGCCACAGGCCCCAGCGGTCCGGGTACAGGGCGCGGGCGATGTCCCGGCCGGTGACCACCTCGTAGCCGCGGTTCCAGCCGCTGGCGGCCAGCTCCTGCGGGGAGGTCACGCAGGGCGCGTAGCCCAGGCCGTCGACCTCCATGCCGCCGTACTGGGCGTCCGGGGATCCCGGCTGCCCCTGCCAGAGCAGCATCCACAGGCGGCCCTCGGCGAGGGCGTGCAGGAGCGACTCGTAGCTCTCATAGCGCCCGGGAGTCACCTGGCGCAGCATGTGCTCGACCTGCCCGGCCGCGGCCGTGCCTGACGCACTCACCCGGTACCCCTCTTCGTCCGCCCGTCATCCACGCGTATCGGCCCCAGCTTAAGCGGCCCTAGGGGAGGTAGAAGGGGCGTACGCGCTCACGGATGTGGTCGACGACCGGGTCCTGGGCGGCATCGAGGAGGATCAACTGCACGGGCCAGGGCGGTGGTACGCGGGTCAGGGCCCGGCCGAGGGCCTCCAGCGGGGCGTTCCGCGCCTCGGGATCCCATCCCAGCAGCCGGACACCGATGTACAGCTGGGGTGCCCCGCCCTCGACGCTGGCGAGGCAGCGGTGCGCGGCGGCGACCACGCCGATGGCGCGGAACTCCTCGGCGGCGGCGGCGAGGAAGTCGACCGGGTCGTCCTGCCAGTCGGGCTCGAAGAGGCGGACCCGGCCGCCGGTGGCGGGGCCGTCGAGGGGGGTGCGGCCGGTGCGGCAGAGTTCCGCGACGGCGGGCGGGGGGAGCGGTACGCCGACCGCGCCCTCGGGGTTGAGCGCGATGCCGAGCTGCGGGGGCAGGCCGCGGGCGAACTCGACGGCGGGGGCGACGGCGAAGTCCATGGCGGGGCCGGCGCAGACGCGGAACTGGGCCTCGGAGCTGTAGACGGGGACGTAGGCGTCGCCGCCGATGAGCATGGTCGGGAGGTTGAGGGCGGTGTGCGCGGGGCTGCCGCCGGCGGGCAGCGGCACCCAGACGTGGCTGCGGCCGAGCACCTCCAGGATCCGGGCGCCGGCGTCGGCCTGCCCCAGGGCTGCGCCGAGCACGTGCTCCAGCTCGTTGTCGGGCCACCCGCCGCCGTGCATCTGCCGCCTCCACCACTCGCTCCGCGCTCCTGTGCCGACCCTATTCCGTCCCTCCGTCCCCCCACACCCGGGGTCGCCCCGGGCGGGTTCGGTCCGGCCCGGCACATCCGGCCTCGCCGGCGTTTGAGTGGGGGTCCCCCCGGACGGAGTCTGGGAGAGGGTCCGGGGGGGAGCCCGGTGCCCGGCGGAGCCGGGTTTCCTGGGGCTCCGCCCCAGACCCCGCGCCTCAAACGCCGGCGAGGCTGGATGTGCCGGACCCGCGCCGCAAACGCCGGCGAGGCCGGGTTGTGCCGGACCCGCGCCGCAAACGCCGGCGAGGCTGGGTTTGACCCGCGCCGCAAACGCCGGCGCCCCCGTCAGGGGAAGTGGATGTGGGTGACCGCGGCAGCGGCGGGGCGGTCGAGGAGGGTGACCGACGCGCACCCCGCCGGCGGCCGGCCCGCTTCCGCCGCGCGGAGCAGGCGGGCAACCGCCGCCCGGTGGCGGGTGAACGCGTACGCCGACACCCGCCGCCCCCGCTCCGCCTGCCCGGCCAGCGCCTCCTCCGCGGTGGTGTCCAGCAGCACCAGGTGCAGCGCCCGGCCGCGCCGCCGCGCCGCCCCCGCCAGGAGCCACCGCACCCACGCCTGGCTCCCGCAGTCGTGCACCACCACCGACGCCCCCGACCGCACCACCCGCCACAGCCCCCAGTAGTGCGCCGCCCGCACCACCGGCCGGTACGCGGCGTACGGCAGCGCCCCCGGCAACCGCCGCTCCCACCGCTCCCGCGTGTCCTGCGAGTCGATCGCCCCGACCCCCGCCGCCCGCTTGATCAGCGTGCTCTTGCCGCCCCCGGGCAGACCGGACACCACCACGATGTCCCCCTCGCCGAAGCCGAGCCACCTCGGCCCCCGGGCCCCCGCCCCCCGCAGGTCCCGCACCCGCCCCGGCTCCACCGGCGCGGCCGCCCGCCGCTGCGCCGGAACGCCCTCAAGGGTCCCCGTGAACGCCGGCATTCCGAACCTCCGCACAGTGATCGCCTCCCCCGAACCGGACCCTGGGCCCGGGCCCGGGGCCCCGGGACCGTGCCCACTGAATGTAAAGAGACGGTAATCCGGTCCACCCGGTTCCGCCCCGCCCGCTGGAGCCCCGCTCGGTTCCGCACGGACTTTCGGGCCCGCCCCGCCCACACCCGCCCGCCTCGTGCAATGATGTGCGCCATCTGGACACCAACTGCATACCGGCCGCTTGAATCCGCGCGGGAGAGTCCCGGCAGGCCGCAAGGCCGTGCCCGGGCGCCGAAGGAGCAAGTTCCTCCCTTGAATCTCTCAGGCCCCGTACCGCGTGGATGAGGCAGATCTGAAAAGCGGGCTGCTCGACAGCTCCACCCAAGGTGCAAGCCGATGACGCGCCCGCCCGGTGCGGGAACTCTCGGCGAACCTCTCAGGTTCCGATGACAGATGGGGAGGACCGTCCTCGTCATGTCATGCCCTGGGACCCGGGAGCCACACCCATGAGCACTGCCCCCCGCCTGACCGCGCTCGACGCGCTGCACCGCTCGCTCGGTGCGACCATGACCGACTTCGCGGGCTGGGACATGCCGCTGCGCTACGCCAGTGAGCGCGACGAGCACAACGCCGTGCGCACGAAGGCCGGTCTCTTCGACCTGTCCCACATGGGCGAGATCACCCTGACCGGCCCCGAGGCCGTCAAGGCCCTGGACCACGCGCTGGTCGGCAACATCTCCACCGTCGGCGTCGGCCGCGCCCGCTACACGCACATCTGCCAGGAGGACGGCGGGATCATCGACGACCTGATCGTCTACCGCCTCGGCGAGAGCGAGTTCATGGTCGTCGCGAACGCCTCCAACGCGCAGGTCGTCCTGGATGCCCTGACCGAGCGCGCCGCCGGCTTCGACACCCAGGTCCGCGACGACCGTGACGCGTACGCGCTGATCGCCGTCCAGGGTCCGGAATCCCCCGGCATCCTGGCCTCCCTCACCGACGCCGACCTGGACGGGCTCAAGTACTACGCCGGCCTGCCCGGCACGGTCGCCGGCGTCCCCGCGCTGATCGCGCGTACGGGCTACACCGGCGAGGACGGCTTCGAGCTGTTCGTCGCCCCCGAGCACGCCGTGGAGCTGTGGCAGGCGCTGACGAAGGCCGGCGAGGGCGCCGGCCTGGTCCCGGCCGGGCTCTCCTGCCGGGACACGCTGCGCCTGGAGGCGGGCATGCCCCTGTACGGGCACGAGCTGACCACCTCCCTGACCCCGTTCGACGCGGGTCTGGGCCGGGTCGTGAAGTTCGAGAAGGAGGGCGACTTCGTCGGCCGCGCCGCCCTGGAGGCCGCCGCCGAGCGCGCCGCCACCAATCCGCCGCGCAAGCTGGTCGGCCTGATCGCCGAGGGCCGCCGGGTCCCGCGCGCCGGTTTCCCGGTCGTCGCCGACGGCAAGGTGATCGGCGAGGTCACCTCCGGTGCCCCGTCGCCGACGCTGGGCAAGCCGATCGCGATGGCGTACGTGGACGCGGCGTACGCCGCGCCCGGCACCTCCGGCGTCGGCGTGGACATTCGCGGTACGCATGAGCCGTACGAGGTCGTGGCGCTGCCGTTCTACAAGCGGCAGAAGTAGTCCCGCTCCGGCCGCGTACCGCGTCACCGCCGCACGGAGCCCCGTACGGCGGCCGTACCGCGCTGTCCCAGTACCCGAGACCACCGTTCGTATCCACTCCCCCGCATCCAGGAGAATCAGGTCATGAGCAACCCCCAGCAGCTGCGTTTCAGCAAGGAGCACGAGTGGCTGTCGAGCGCCGAGGACGGCGTCTCGACGGTCGGCATCACGGAGTTCGCGGCCAACGCGCTCGGTGACGTCGTCTACGCCCAGCTCCCCGCCGTCGGCGACACGGTGACCGCGGGCGAGACCTGTGGTGAGCTGGAGTCGACCAAGTCGGTCAGCGACCTGTACTCCCCCGTCTCCGGTGAGGTCGTCGAGGCCAATCAGGACGTCGTGGAAGACCCGGCGCTGGTGAACTCGGCCCCGTTCACCGACGGCTGGCTGTTCAAGGTGCGCGTCACGGAGGAGCCGGCCGACCTGCTCTCCGCCGACGACTACGCCGCGTTCACCCACTCCGACAACTGACCCCCGGGGACTCCTGATGTCCGTACTGAACACCCCTCTCCACGAACTCGACCCCGACGTCGCCGCCGCCGTCGACGCCGAGCTCGTGCGCCAGCAGTCGACCCTGGAAATGATCGCGTCGGAGAACTTCGCTCCGGTCGCCGTCATGGAGGCCCAGGGCTCGGTCCTGACCAACAAGTACGCCGAGGGCTACCCCGGCCGCCGCTACTACGGCGGCTGCGAGCACGTCGACGTGGTCGAGCAGATCGCCATCGACCGGATCAAGGCGCTCTTCGGCGCCGAGGCCGCGAACGTGCAGCCGCACTCCGGTGCCCAGGCGAACGCGGCCGCCATGTTCGCGCTGCTCAAGCCGGGCGACACCATCATGGGTCTGAACCTGGCCCACGGCGGTCACCTGACCCACGGCATGAAGATCAACTTCTCCGGCAAGCTCTACAACGTGGTCCCGTACCACGTGGACGAGACCGGCCAGGTCGACATGGCCGAGGTCGAGCGCCTCGCCAAGGAGTCCAAGCCGCAGCTGATCGTCGCCGGCTGGTCCGCCTACCCGCGCCAGCTGGACTTCGCCGCCTTCCGCCGCATCGCGGACGAGGTCGGCGCGTACCTGATGGTCGACATGGCGCACTTCGCCGGCCTGGTCGCCGCGGGTCTGCACCCGAACCCGGTCCCGCACGCCCACGTCGTCACCACCACCACGCACAAGACCCTCGGCGGTCCGCGCGGCGGTGTCATCCTGTCGACGCAGGAGCTGGCGAAGAAGATCAACTCCGCGGTCTTCCCCGGTCAGCAGGGCGGCCCGCTGGAGCACGTGATCGCGGCCAAGGCCGTCTCGTTCAAGGTCGCCGCGTCGCCCGAGTTCAAGGAGCGCCAGGAGCGCACCCTGGAGGGTGCGAAGATCCTCGCCGCGCGGCTGGTCCAGGACGACGTCAAGGCCGTGGGCGTGGACGTCCTGACCGGCGGCACCGACGTGCACCTGGTCCTGGTCGACCTGCGCAACTCGGAGCTGGACGGCCAGCAGGCCGAGGACCGCCTCCACGAGGTCGGCATCACGGTCAACCGCAACGCCATCCCGAACGACCCGCGGCCACCGATGGTCACCTCGGGTCTGCGGATCGGCACGCCGGCCCTGGCGACCCGCGGTTTCGACGCCGAGGCCTTCACCGAGGTCGCCGAGATCATCGCGCAGGCGCTCAAGCCGGAGTACGACAGCGCGGCCCTCAAGGCGCGCGTCTCCGCGCTCGCGGCGAAGTTCCCGCTGTACCCGACGCTCTGACGCGGCCGGGCGGGGCCCGGTGCCTGTACCCACAGGCCCGGGCCCCTTTGCACGCCTGATCGCTCCGCGCGGTGCGGACCCGGATGTGAGCCGACGCACACCCCGGCTTCCCCTTGTGGCCCTTCCGGGCAGGGGGGTCGTTCACCTCGTCGCGTTAAGCTCGGCTGTCGGACAAAATCCGAACAAACCTCCCTGATCACCTCCGGCTGATCAACCCGCTCTCCTGTGCCCCTCTCCCACCCACGAGCAGACAAGGGAGTCTCGCCACCGTGGCCATCTCCGTCTTCGACCTCTTCTCCATCGGCATCGGTCCCTCCTCCTCCCACACGGTCGGCCCGATGCGGGCGGCGCGCATGTTCGTGACCCGCCTGAAGAAGGACGGCGTCCTCGCCCAGACGGCTTCCGTCCGCGCGGAGCTCTTCGGCTCGCTCGGCGCCACCGGCCACGGCCACGGCACCCCCAAGGCGGTCCTGCTCGGCCTGGAGGGCCACTCGCCCCGCACGGTCGACGTGGAGAACGCCGACGCCGAGGTCGAGCGCATCCGCCGGAGCGGCCGGCTGCGCCTGATGGGCGCCGAGATAGGCGAGGCCCACGAGATCGCCTTCGACGAGCCGAGCCAGCTCATCCTGCACCGCCGCCGGTCGCTGCCCTACCACGCGAACGGCATGACGCTGTTCGCGTACGACGCCGCCGGCGCCCCGCTGCTGGAGAAGACGTACTACTCGGTCGGCGGCGGTTTCGTCGTGGACGAGGACGCGGTCGGCGAGGACCGGATCAAGCTCGACGACACGGTCTTGAAGTACCCGTTCCGCAGCGGCGACGAGATGCTGCGCCTCACCCGCGAGACGGGCCTGTCGATCTCCGCGCTGATGCTGGAGAACGAGAAGGCCTGGCGCACCGAGGAGGAGATCCGCGCGGGCCTCCTGGAGATCTGGCGCGTGATGCAGGCCTGCGTGGCGCGCGGCATGTCCCGCGAGGGCATCCTCCCGGGCGGCCTGCGCGTCAAGCGCCGCGCGGCGACCACCGCCCGCAAGCTGCGCTCCGAGGGCGACCCGCAGGCGCTCTCGATGGAGTGGATCACGCTCTACGCGATGGCCGTGAACGAGGAGAACGCGGCGGGCGGCCGGGTGGTCACGGCCCCGACGAACGGCGCGGCGGGAATCATCCCGGCGGTACTGCACTACTACATGAACTTCGTGCCGGGCGCCGACGAGGACGGCGTGGTGCGGTTCCTCCTCGCGGCGAGCGCGATCGGCATGCTGTTCAAGGAGAACGCCTCGATCTCCGGCGCCGAGGTCGGCTGCCAGGGCGAGGTCGGCTCGGCCTGTTCGATGGCGGCCGGCGCCCTCGCCGAGGTCCTGGGCGGCTCCCCGGAGCAGGTCGAGAACGCCGCCGAGATCGGCATGGAACACAACCTCGGCCTCACCTGTGACCCGGTCGGCGGCCTGGTCCAGATCCCCTGCATCGAGCGCAACGGCATGGCGGCGGTCAAGGCCGTCACCGCGGCCCGGATGGCGATGCGCGGCGACGGCTCGCACAAGGTCTCCCTGGACAAGGTCATCAAGACCATGAAGGAGACCGGCGCCGACATGAAGGTCAAGTACAAGGAGACCGCCCGCGGCGGCCTCGCGGTCAACGTCATCGAGTGCTGAGCCGGCTCCGGCGCCGCTGACGGCAGCCGGAGGGAGCAGGCGGGAGGGCCGGCCGCGCGTGCGCGGCCGGCCCTCCCGCCTGCTCGCGCTACTTCCTGCGGATGGCGGTCAGGCAGCCCTTGGCGAAGTCGTTCACCGAGTCGTCCAGCGCCTTGAGGCTCTCCGGCGTGGGGGCCTGGCGCGCCTCGCCGGTGACCGTGACCTCCAGCATGAGGTTGCTGTCCCGCACCCGCAGCTGGCGGACCTGGTGCGGGTCGTCCGGCTTGGTGTAGAGGAGGCGGTACGCCTCCTTGCCCACGCCCTTGACGTCGGTCGCGGCGCCGCCCCCCGAGTCCTTGCCCGCGTCGTCCCGCACCTTGCCGAAGACCGCCTTCGCCTCGTCGACGCCCGGCACGTAGGCGAAGTCGAGCTCTACCTTGGCGCCCCGGTAGGCCGCCGGGCCGGTGTCGACGAGCTGCTGGACGCACTTCGCCCCCGGGTAGCCCCCGGTGGTCCTGCGCGTGCGGTCGGCCACGTCCTCGCGGGCCCCGAGCGGGTCGGCCAGCTTGCCGTACGGCAGCGCGTTGCATATCTCGTCGGTGGCGACCCACGGGTAGCCGCCCTTGCCCTCCTGGGAGACCTCCTGGTCGCCGCCGCCCCCGCACGCGGTGGCCGCGAGGACGAGGGCCGCGGCGACCACGGCACGAGGCCGGAGGCGGTGCCGGCGGGTGTGACGGGTGTGACGGCTGAGACGGCGCATCCGGTGCTCCCCTGTCGCACGGTCCATGTCCACGCCGTCACCCTGCCAGGAACGGCGCCGCGGCACCGGGGATCCGTGCAACCGCGGTGGCGCTCCGGGTGTCCTCAGGAGTGTCAGCCCTGTCCCCGTCTCTCAGAATCGGGGGGACGTCATGCATCGCGTACGTCGCCGCCAGATCACCGCGCTGCTCGCCGGCGCCCTGCTCACCGCCGGGGTCGCGCTCGCCGCGCCGGCCTCCGCCGCCACCACCACGCTGGTCACCAACGCCCGCTGGGGCGGGCACTGCACCTACGACCGGCTCGTCATCGACCTCCAGGGAGCCGCCCCGCCGGTCACCGTCACGCCCGTCTCCCAGCTGGTCTACGACGGGTCGGGCAAGCCCGTCCCGCTGCCGGGGAAGTACTTCCTGGAGATCAGGCTGCACCCCGCCGCCGGGCACGACGACACCGGCAAGAACGTCTACGTGGGGCCCAAGCTCCAGCAGATCGCCCTCAGCAAGCTCAAGGGCATGGCCCTGACCGGCGACTTCGAGGGGTACGTCACCTTCGGCGCCGCCTTCGACACCCCGCCCGCCTACAACACCGGCGTGCTGCACGCCCCGGAGCGGTTCGTCCTGGACTTCCCGCACCCGGCCACCTGCTGACCGCCCCGCGCTACCGGTGCTCGGGGTTCGGGAAGTCGAAGCGGCACCCGGCGTCCCACTCCGAGCGCTGGTTGCCGTGCGCCGGAATGCCGCCCGCCCGTTTCAGGAGGGCGGCCAGGTGCATGAGGTTCCAGCTCATGAAGGTCGTGTTCCGGTTGGTGAAGTCGTTCTCGGGGCCGCCCGAGCCGGGGTCCAGGTACGAGGGACCCGGCCCGGCCTCGCCGATCCACCCGGCGTCGGCCTGCGGCGGGATCGCGTACCCGAGGTGCTGGAGGCTGTAGAGGACGTTCATGGCGCAGTGCTTGACGCCGTCCTCGTTGCCGGTGATGAGCGCCCCGCCGACCCGGCCGTAATAGGCGTACTGGCCCCGCTCGTTCAGCAGCGAGGAGCAGGCGTAGAGCCGCTCGATGACCTGCTTCATCACGGAGCTGTTGTCCCCGAGCCAGATCGGGCCGCACAGCACCAGGATGTCGGCGTCCATGATCCGGCTGTACAGGACGGGCCACTCGTCGCTCTCCCAGCCGTGCTCGGTCATGTCGGGCCAGACACCGGTGGCGATGTCGTGGTCGACGGCGCGGACGAGCGCGGTCCGGGCCCCGGCGGCCTCCATCACCGCGCGGCTCCGGGAGATCAGGCCCTCGGTGTTGCTGGTCTCGGGGGACCGTTTGAGCGTGCAGTTCACGTAGAGGGCGCTCAGGTCGCCGTAGTGGGGGGTCTGCGCGGAACGGGAGTCGTCGGCCACCCCGCCACCCTGCGTCCCGGCGGACGCGGCCGCCAGCGGGCGCGCCCGGAAGGGCCGGGTTGTGACCCGTCCGGGCGGCCGACTAGGGTCATGGGGCCTTGGTGTTCGGGAAACCGGTGGAAAACCGGTGCGGCCCTCGCCACTGTGATCGGGAAGTCCGGCTCCATTCTCCCCCAGACTCCGTCCGGGAGGTGCCCCCACCGCGGGACGCCACTGGGCCCGCGCGGGAGACCGCTCGGCCCGGGAAGGCGGAGCCAGGGCATCAGTACCCGTGAGCCAGGAGACCGGCCGGGGCGCGTTGTCCATCCACGAGGTGCTGGAGAGGTCTCCCCACTCATGCATATCGCCGAGGGCTTCCTGCCCCCGTTGCACGCGGCCGCCTGGGGCGTCGCGGCCGCCCCCTTCGTCGTCCACGGTGTCCGCGCCCTGACCCGGGAGGTGAAGGCCAACCCGGAGAGCACGCTGCTGCTCGGTGCGTCGGGGGCGTTCACCTTCGTCCTGTCGGCGCTCAAGATACCTTCGGTCACCGGCAGTTGTTCCCACCCCACCGGAACGGGGCTCGGCGCGATCCTGTTCCGGCCGCCGGTGATGACGGTGCTCGGGACCATCACCCTGCTGTTCCAGGCCCTGCTGCTGGCCCACGGCGGGCTGACCACGCTCGGCGCGAACGCCTTCTCGATGGCGATCGCCGGGCCGTGGGCGGGCTACGGCGTCTACCGGCTGCTCAAGCGGTTCGGCGTACCGCTGATGGTGACCGTCTTCTTCGGCGCGTTCTTCGCCGACCTCGTCACCTACTGCGTGACCAGTGTGCAGCTGGCCCTGGCCTTTCCCGACCCGGCGAGCGGCTTCCTCGGCGCGCTCGCCAAGTTCGGCGGGATCTTCGCGGTCACGCAGATCCCGCTGGCCGTCAGCGAGGGGCTGCTGACCGTACTCGTCATGCGGCTGCTGATGCAGTCCAGCAAGTCGGACCTGGTCCGGCTGGGTGTCGCCGGGCTGACGGCCCGCACCACCCGCACCGAGCAGGAGGCGGCGGCCCGATGAGCGGCGCGAGCAAGAACACGAAGATCAACGCGCTGCTGCTGCTCCTGGTGGCCGCGCTCGCCGTGCTGCCGGTCGCGCTGGGCATGGGCGAGGGCAAGGAAGAGCCGTTCGCCGGGGCCGACAACCAGGCCGAGTCGGCGATCACCGAGATCCGGCCGGACTACAAGCCGTGGTTCTCGCCGCTGTACGAACCCCCGTCCGCGGAGATCGAGTCGGCGCTGTTCGCCCTCCAGGCGGCCCTCGGTGCGGGCGTGCTCGCCTACTACTTCGGCCTGCGCAAGGGCCGCCGCCAGGGCCTCGCCCAGGCGCGCGGCCCACAGGATCCGCCGGCGCCCCCGACGGAGTCCTAGCCGGTGCTGCCCATCGACGTGGCGGCGCACGGCAGCCGCTGGCGCCACCGCCACCCGCTGGAGAAGGCGCTGCTGGGGCTCGGGCTCACCGTCACCGCCGTCGGCCTGCCGCCCTGGCCCGGCGGGCCGCTGGTCGCGGCGGCGACGCTGGCCGTGCTGCTCGGTCCGGCCGGGGTGGCCGGACGGCAGCTGTGGCGGGCCTTCCGGATCCCGCTGGGCTTCTGCTTCACCGGGGCGCTGCCGCTGCTGTTCGCGGTCGGCGGCCCGGCGGGGCCGGTCTCCCTGGCCCCGGACGGCCCCCGGCACGCGGCGGAGCTGCTGCTGCGCACGTCGGCGGCTTCGCTCGGGGTGCTGCTGTTCGCCTTCACCACCCCGGTGTCGGACGTACTGCCCCGGCTGGTGCGGGCGGGCGTCCCGGCCCCGGTGGTGGACGTGGCCCTGGTCATGTACCGGATCGGGTTCCTGCTGCTCGACTCGGTGGCCCAGGTGCACCGGGCGCAGGCGGCCCGGCTCGGGCACACCGGCCGGGCGGCGCTGTGGCGTTCGCTGGCCGGGCTCGCCGCGACCTCGTTCGTACGGGCCTTCGACCGCGCGGCGCGGCTCCAGGAGGGGCTGGCCGGGCGCGGCTACGACGGGGCGCTGCGGGTGCTGGTGCCCGGGGCGGCGCTGTCGTGGCGGTTCCTGGCGGCGTCGGCGGCCCTGCTGGGCGCGCTGGTTGCCGTCACTCTCACCTTGAAGGGGCTGTACCTGTGAACCCGTTGGTGGAACTGGTGGGCGCGGGCTACGCGTACGAGGACGGGCCGGCGGTGCTGTCCGGCGCGGACTTCGCGATCGCGGAGGGCCGGGCGCTGGTCCTGCTGGGCCGCAACGGCAGCGGCAAGACCACGCTGATGCGGCTGCTGAGCGGGAGCCTTCGGCCGGGTCCGGGCGAACTGCGGCTGGACGGCGCGCCGGTGACCTACGACCGGGCGGGGCTGACCCGGCTGCGCGGCTGCGTGCAGCTGGTCGTCCAGGACCCGGACGACCAGCTGTTCGCGGCGTCGGTCGAACAGGACGTGTCCTTCGGCCCGATGAACATGGGCCTGGGCCCGGCCGAGGTACGCGCCCGGGTCGACTCGGCGCTCACCGCGCTGGATATCACCGCCCTGCGGGACCGGCCGACGCACCTGCTCTCGTACGGGCAGCGCAAGCGGGCGGCGATCGCGGGCGCGGTGGCGATGGCGCCGCGGGTGCTGATCCTGGACGAGCCGACGGCCGGACTGGATCCGGACGGGCAGGAGCGGCTGCTGGACGTGCTGGCGGGCCTGCGCGCGAACGGTACGACGGTGGTGATGGCCACGCACGACGTGGACCTCGCGGTGCGCTGGGCCGACGACGCGGCCGTCCTCACCCCGGCGGGCATCCGCGTCGGCCCGGCGGCGGCCCTGCTGGCGGACCCGGAGCTGCTGGCGTCGGCGGGGCTGCGCCAGGCGTGGTCCCCGGCGGTGGCGGCCTTCCTGCGGGCGCGGGACCTGCTGGCGGGGGACGCGCCGGGCCCAAGGACCCCGGAGGCGCTGGCCGCCTGGGCCCAGGCGCCGTCCTGACCCGGCCCGGCCCGCCCCGGCCTGACCTGGCTCGGCACCGTCGGCGGCCGGCGCCGCGAACCTAGGATGAGCTCATGTCGCTCCCGCACGCCATCCTCACCGCCCTGCTCGAAAAGCCCTCGTCGGGGCTGGAGCTGACCCGGCGGTTCGACAAGTCGATCGGGTACTTCTGGTCCGCGACGCACCAGCAGATCTACCGCGAGCTCGGGCGGCTGGAAGAGGCCGGGCTGATCCGGGCGCTGCCCAGCGAGGTGCCCGTACGCGGCCAGAAGAAGGAGTACGAGGTGCTGCCCGCCGGCAGCGCGGAGCTGGCGCGGTGGGTCGGCGGGAGCCAGGACCCGAAGGCGATCCGGGATCCCCTGCTGCTGCGGATGCGGGCGGCCGGCGTCGTCGGCCCGCAGGGGCTGGCCGGGGAGCTGCGGCGGCATCTGGAACTGCACCGGGGGCAGCTGGCGGAGTACGAGGCCATCGAGGCGAAGGACTTCCCGCCGGGGCGGGACTCCGACGAGGACCGGCTGCGCCGGCTCGTGCTGCGCGGCGGGATCGGCCTGGAGACGTTCTGGCTGCGCTGGCTGGAGGAGGCGCTGGCCGAGGTCGAGGACATGACGGGGCCGCCCGCGTGACGCGGCCCCGCCCGGCGTGCGCTACTTGTTCAGGGCGTTCCAGAACTCGTCGAAGCTCAGCAGGCCGTCGCCGTTCGCGTCCTTGGCGGCGATGACGGCGTCCGCGACGGCGCCGGTGACGTACGCGTCACCCATGGCCTTCATGGCCGCGCTGTACTCGTCGGCCGTGACGAAGCCGTCGCCGTCCGCGTCGAACTTGCCGAACGTCGCCCGCGCGCTCTCGATGTCCGCCACTGGGTCCACCCCTTCTCGGTGCTTGTTGACGGCTCAGGGTAGCGCCCCCGGCGGGCCCGGCCGACGCCGGGTCCCGTTCGGCCGGCAGATATAAATTCAATTCCTCCTCCGGCAGCCGGAAGTGATAATTCCAGCCAACAGATCCGGCCCCCACTTGTCACGCTCCGGGATCACGGCATAACGTACCGGCATTGCCGCCACACCAGGAGCGCAGGGCTCCCAGGGACAAGCGGCATAAAGGGCGATCACAGGTGACGATCACAGCTGACGCATCATTCGAAGTTCTGCCCTTCACCCGCACCTGCCGCCATATCTGGGAAGACGGCGACCATGTGCTCATCGGAGTGAGTCCCGGCAACAGCTACTTCAGCTCCGAGCGCATCAGCAGTCTTGCCCGATGGGCGACGACCCGCTTCGCGCAGGTCGACTTCGTCTACGCGGACCGCCACGTGGACCGGATGTTCGCCGCCTTCGGCTACACCCGGGAACACGCGGAGAAGCGCGCCGCGAAGGAGATCAAGGCAGTGCGGCGAAGGATTCTCAAAGGTGTCGAGGAGTCCGGATCCACGCACGCCGAGATACGAGTGAGGGCACTTTCGGAGTTCGAGTCGAACCCCGTGTACCAACTACTGCACCGGCGGGTTCTGCATTTCCTGGAAACCGATGACGAGTTCCGTAAGGGCTGCGAGGAAATGGCCCTACACTTTGTCGGCTCAAAGTTGCCGGAAGGTGAATCCATCACCGACGGCCAGTTGCAGGTCTGTTTCGACTACATGGCGGCGGAGCTGCCGTTCTTCGTGGACACCCCGAGCATTCTCGACGTGCCGTCCTCGGTGGCGGCCTATCACGTCAAGATGCCGATGACGGATGTCCTCTTCGCGCGCGGTGGGGGCCTGCGCGCGACCCGCAACCAGGCGTACGCCGTCGTACGTCCGGAGGCCGCGGAGGCCGCCCCGCACCCGGCGGCCGAGAACGACGCGAGCACCGAGCGCCACGCGAGAGCCGCGCACCACGCACCGACCGAAGGGACCGCCGATGAGCGCCGAGCAGCTTGAGGGCCGGGAGAGCCGGCCGGGCGTCGGGAACGGTGAGGCCCTCCTCGACTTCCCGCTGTCGCGGCGCGGTGACGTGCTCCCCGAGGAGTGCACCTGGCTGCGGGAGAAGGCGCCGGTCGCCAAGGTCCGCACCCTGACCGGGGACCCGGCCTGGCTGGTGAGCAGTTACGCGCTGGCCAAGCAGGTGCTGGAGGACGAGCGGTTCAGCCTGAAGGACACCGCGAACCCCGGTGTCCCGCGCCAGTACGCGCTGACGATCCCGCCCGAGGTCGTCAACAACATGGGCAACATCAACAGCGCCGGACTGCGCAACGCGGTGATGAAGGCGCTCAACCCGCGCCAGCCGGGCCTGCGGGACCGGCTGCGCGCCAAGGCGGGCGAGCTGATCGACCGGATCGTGGCAGAGGGCGGTCCGGCGGACCTCCGGGCGGGGTTCGCCGACCCCTTCTCGGCGGCGCTGCACTGTCAGGTGCTGGGCGTTCCCTTCGAGGACCACCGCCGGCTGATGTCCGGGCTGGACGTCGCGTTCATGACCGCACGCGAGCCGTTCGCCGACTCGGCACTGAACTGGTACAAGGACGTCGGCTACTTCGTCGGGCAGCTGAACGTCCAGCTGGCGCTGCCGGCCGAGGAGCGTACGGGGCTCCTCGGCACCTTCGCCGGCCTGAAGGAGGCCGACCCGGAGTCGGCGCACCTGACCGACGAGATGTTCGCGACGGTCGCCGTCTCGCTGTTCGGGGCGGGGGCGGTGTCCACGTCCGCGTTCCTGGTGCTCGCGGTCCTCGCGCTGCTCCAGCGTCCGGAACTGATCGGGTACCTGCGCGCGCACCCGGACCGGATGGGCGCGGCGGTGGACGAGCTGCTGCGCTGGAACCTGTCCGTCGGGGACGGCCTGCCGCGCATCGCCCTGGCCGACGTGCAGGTGGGGGACGTACTGGTGAAGGAGGGCGAGCTGGTCCTCGTCCTGCTGGAGGGGGCCAACTTCGACCCGGAGGCCTTCGAGGACCCGCAGGAGCTGAACCTGGAGCGGCAGAGCACCAACGCCCATCTGGCCTTCGGCGCCGGGCGGCACTTCTGCCCGGCGTCCGCGCTGGGCCGGGTGCACGCGGAGATCGCCCTGGAGGTGCTGGTGGAGCGGCTGCCGGAGCTGCGGCTCGCGGTGCCGGCCGAGAACCTCGTCTGGCGTACGGGCTTCATCAAGCGGCTGCCCGAACGGCTTCCGGTCGCCTGGTGACGCCTGCGGCGTAGGCGGACGGGAACCGGCGGTGTCCCGGGAGCTGTGCGAGCTCCCGGGACACCGCCGCGCCGTCGCCGCCCCTACCGGAAGATGCCGGTGTGGCCGAGCGAGTAGCGGCCGGGCTGGGGGTAGACGGCGAGGCCGTGGGGGCCGGAGCCGACCGGGATCTTGGCCAGTTCCTCGCCGGTGGCCGTGTCGATCGCGTACACCTCCGAGTTGTAGCGGCCCGAGAGCCACAGCACCTTGCCGTCGGCGGAGACGCCGCCCATGTCGGGGCTGCCGCCGTCCGGGAGCTCCCACTTCTTGGTGAGCTTGTTCGCCTTGAAGTCGAAGACGGAGATGCTGCCCTCGCCCCGGTTGGAGATGTACATCTCCTTGGAGTCGCGGCTGACGTACAGACCGTGGCAGCCCTTTCCGGTGGGGAGCAGCTTCGGCGTGCCGAACTTGTCGCCGCTGAGCACCCACATGCCGTGCGCCATCATGTCGGCGACGTAGAAGGTCTTGCCGTCGGGCGAGACCTTGACGTCCTGCGGCATGGCGCCTTCGAAGGGCAGCTTCTGCTGGCCGACGATCTCCATCTTCTCGGTGTCGACCTTGAGCAGTTCGCCGGAGAACTCGCAGCTCACGATGAAGTAGCGGCCGTCGAGGGAGAAGTCCGCGTGGTTGACGCCGTAACAGGTCACCGGGACGGTCTTCACCCGGTTCATGGTGTGCGGGTCGCGGAAGACCAGCTCGCGGTCCATCGAGGCCATCACGACCGCGTACTTGCCGTTGGGGGTGAAGTACAGGTTGTACGGGTCGTGCACCTCGACGGGGTCACCCGCCTCCCCGGTGGCCGGGTTGATGGGGGTGAGCGTGTGGCCGCGGTTGTTGTTGACCCACAGGGTCTTCATGTCCCAGGACGGCACCACGTGCTGGGGCTGGATGCCGACCGGGATGGTGTCGATGACCTTGTAGGTCTTCGGGTCGATCACGGACACGGTGTTGGAGCCGGTGTTCGGTACGTAGACGCGGGACGGGAAGTTCTTGACGACCGGGGACAGCTGGTTCGGCCGGTCGGCCGCGTAGACGTCGTGGGGGTCGAGTACCGGTGGCATTCCGGCCAGTCCGGGCGGCGCCGCGGGCTCCGCTTTGGCCGGCCGGGCGGGCCCCTTGGAGCCGAGCGCCTCGGTCGCGCCCTTTCCCCCGGCTCCGCACCCGGCCAGGGCCGCGAGAACCAGTCCGGCAAGCAGCACGGTGGCCTTCCGGGGAAGGCGATTCGTCGTCATGGGGTCAGCAGCTCCGTGGTGGTCACCGCGCGCAGTTGGCGACGCGCGAGTTCTTCGAGGAGGGGCGGCATCGCGTCGACCGTGTCCGCGTAGCCGAAGTGCAGGCTCACCACCGATCCGGCGTGGATCGTCCCGGTGACGTTGCGGATGACGGCCGCGGCGCCGGGCGAGGTGAAGTCGAGGGAGTCCACGTCGTACGAGAGGACGTGCGGGTAGCCGGCCCGCTGGGCGAGCTTCTGGACGAGCGGGGTCGCGTACTGGGTCTGCGAGGGGCGGAACCAGGTGCCGATCGAGCCGGTGAGGCGCTTGAGGCGTTGGGCGCAGCCGGTGATCTCCGCGTAGGCCTCGTCCTCCGGCATGGAGTTGATCGCGAGGTGGCGCTGGGTGTGGTTGCCGAGCTCGTGGCCGCCGTCGAGGACGCGGCGGGCCATGTCGGGGTGCTCGTCGAGCCAGGTGCCGATCGCGAGTACGGTGACGCGCGCGCCCGCCCGCTCCGCCTCGGCGAGGACGGCGCGCCCGGTCGCGGGGTCGCCGTTGCCGTGGAAGGTGAGGGCGACGCGCGGGCGGTCGCGGGAGCCGTGGCCGATCTCGACGGGCTGGCCGGCGAACCGGCGCGGGCCCGGGGCGGCCGCCGCAGGGGCGGGTCCGGCCGGGGTCGGGGCGGCGGGGGCGGGCGCCCGGGGCGCCACCTTGGTTCCACAGGCGGCGGTGAGGGCACCGGCGGCGACCGCGGCACCGGCGAGGAGGGCGGATCGACGGTCCGGGTAGCAGGGCACCTGCCCATTTAAGGTCCGGATGTCCCGGTAACGGCTGATTGACCCAGTTCGGCGCCCGCCCGAAGCGGGCCCCGCCAGCGGGTTAGTCCGCTATGTGATCAACGATTTACACAGAGCGGTCGATACTTATTCATTGATTACGAGGCGAGTGGGCCACCTCACCTAGGATTTAACTGTGAACTCTTAGGTTATACACACTTATGTCCGAGTTTGGGGTTTTGGCATTTGGTCGCTCGTCTGCCATAGTCGGAATCACGGCTTCCCTTTGACCCGAGCGAAGTCCTCGCCGAGGATCACACCCCCTTCGATCCTCGGCGCACCCATGAAACCCCCGCGGCGCCCCACCACACGGCGACAGGGGGTTTCTGGCGTTTCAGCGGTCGGCCACCCGCATCTCGAACCAGGTGATCTTGCCGCGCGGCAGCAGGTCGGCGCCCCAGCGGTCGGACAGCTTGTCCACGAGGAAGAGGCCCCGGCCCGTGGTGTCCAGCTCGTGGACCGGCATCAGACAGGGCAGCCCGCGCGAGGGATCGCGCACCTCGGCCCGGATCCATCCGCGACGGCGCACCAGCCGCAGGCCGAACGACCGCGCACCGGTGTGCCGCACTGCGTTGCCGACGAGTTCCGAGACCAGCAGGACGGTGTGCTCGGCGGTCTGCGCCGACAGGCCCCACAGCCGGATCACCACGGACTGGGTCAGCCGGCGCGCCGTGCCGGCGGATTCGGGCATGGACGGCAGGGTGACCTCCGCCTCGGCGGGGTTCCCGTACAACTCCAGGGCCCTGAGACCCTGTTCCTCCTCAAGAGCCGCCGCGATCCGTACCGCCGAAGCGCTGCCGCGCTGCCGCGGCTGCTCCACACCCTCCAGGCCCGCCATGCACCCATCATGGACGGCCGCACCGCCGCTCCGGGCCGTTCCGCGGGAAAACACCCCCCGGGGTCCGTCGATTCCCAGGGGGTGATCCGGCATATGCGCAGGGCAATCAGGGGGCCGCGCCACCGGTCTGACCTGGTGTGACGCGATGCGCACCGGTGATCACGGTGAGTGGATCACCATGCGGGCTTAAGGCTGCCTTAAGGCCTGGCTAATCCACCCCGAGGAAGGAACCGGGGGACGAACCGGACGGCGACCCGGCCCGGGCGGCGAACGGACCGGGCCTAGAGGAACTTGGCCTTGCCCGGGCCCTCCTCGACGAAGCTGCGCATGCCGCGCTCGCGGTCCTCGGTGGCGAACAGCCCGGCGAACCAGTTGCGTTCGATGGTCAGTCCGGTGTCGATGTCCGCCTCCAGCCCGGCGTCCACGCATTCCTTGGCGGCGCGCAGCGCGAGGGCCGGGCCCTGTGCGAGCTTCGCCGCCCAGGCGTGCGCCTGCCCGTACACCTCGGCGGCCGGGACCACCCGGTCCACCAGGCCGAGCGCGAGCGCCTCGTCCGCCTTGACCATGCGGCCGGTGAAGATCAGGTCCTTGGCCTTGGAAGGGCCGATCAGCCGGGACAGCCGCTGGGTGCCGCCGGCGCCCGGGATCAGGCCGAGCAGGATCTCCGGCTGGCCGAGCTTGGCGTTGTCCGCGGCGATCCGGTAGTCGGCGCACAGTGCGAGCTCGCAACCGCCGCCCAGGGCGTAGCCGGTGACGGCCGCGACGACCGGCTTGGGGATCCGCGCGACGGCGGTGAAGGCGTCCTGGAGCCCGCGGGAGCGGGCCACCATGGCCGCGTGGTCCATCGTCTGCATCTCCTTGATGTCCGCGCCGGCCGCGAACACCTTCTCGCCGCCGTAGAGGATCACCGCGCGGACGTCGGCGCGGTCGGTGGCCTCCACCGCGAGCTCGCGCAGCCGGTCCTGGGTGGCGATGTCCAGGGCGTTCATGGGCGGCCGGTCCAGGCGGAGGGTGCCGACGCCTTCGGAGACTTCGAGAGAGAGGGTCATGGGGGAAGGTTAGCGGCGGTTAACGCGGAGTGGCCCGGTGCTGTGGGTCACAGCACCGGGCCACCGGATCAGGCGCGGGAGGGGGTTACTTGATCCACTCCGACCAGTCCATGTTCCAGCCGTTGAGGCCGTTGTCCGGGGCGATCTGCTTGTCCTTGGAGTTCTTCACCACGACCACGTCGCCGATCAGGGACTCGTTGAAGAACCAGGCGGCGGGCTGGTCGTCGTCGCCCGCGCCGCGCGCGTCCTTGAGGCCGACGCAGCCGTGGCTGACGTTCTCCGAGCCGAACGTGCTGCTGGAGGCCCAGTAGTTGCCGTGCACGAAGGTGCCGGAGTTCGACAGGCGCATGGCGTGCGGGACGTCGGAGATGTCGTACTCGCCGCCGAAGCCGACGGTCGCGCCGTTCATCCGGGTCACCTTGTACTTCTCGCTGATGACCATCTGGCCGTTGTACGTGGTGGTCGACGGGGCGCCCGCGGTGATCGGCAGGTTCTTGAGCACCTGGCCGTCGCGGACGACCTCCATCGTGTGCGCGCTCGCGTCGACGGTGGAGACCTGGGAACGGCCGATGGTGAAGTGGACGGTCCGGGTCTGCTTGCCGTAGACGCCCGGGCGGCCTTCGACCCCGTCGAGGGCGATCTTCACCGTGACCTTGGTGCCCGCGGCCCAGTACTTCTCGGGGCGGAAGTCGAGCCGGTCGTTGCCGAACCAGTGGCCCTCCACCGGCACGTTCGGCTCCGCCGTGACGGTGATGGCCTTCTCGACGGCCTCGGTGTTGGTGATGCCCCGGGTGAAGTTGATCGACACGGGCATGCCCACGCCGACGGTCTCGCCGTCCTCGGGGGTGTAGTGGCCGACGAAGGTGTTCGTCGGCGTGAGGGTGGTGAAGGTGGTGTCCTTCGCGGACTCGCGGCCGGCCTCGTCCTTGGCGACCACGTGCACCTTGTACTCGGTGGCCGCGGCGAGATTGCGCGACGGCTCCCAGCTGGCCCCGTCGGCGCCCATCTTGCCGTCCACCGCGTTGCCCTTGGTGTCGGCGACCGTCACCGTGGTGAGCTTGCCGCCGGTGCTGGATATCTTCAGGACGCCGTTCGTGGCGACTTCCTTCGCACCGTCGTCCGGCTTGACGTTGACCACGGCCTTGGACGCCTCGGTGCCGGTCTTGCCGCCACCCTTGCCGCCGGCGTCGCCCCCGGCGCCGCCCCCGTTGTCTGCGCCGCCGCTGCAGGCGCTGGTGAAGAGCAGCGCCGCTCCCAGCAGAAGGGCCGGCAGGCCGGTGCGGACGCGGCCGCGGATCGGCTGCAGGTTCACTCTTGTTCTCCCCATGTCCCCCGCGCGGACAGTCGCGCGCTTCCCGCCAGGAAATCACATGGGGAGATCACGTGAAGGCACGGTCTTGTCACCGTTCCGTCCCAACTGGTGTGCGAACCGGGCCCCGGGCCGGGGCCCGGCCGTCAGCCGGTCGCGGAGCCGACGACCCAGTCGGCCCAGGAGAGGTTCCAGCCGCCCAGGCCGTTGTCCCCCGCGACCGTCTTGTCCTGGGAGTTGACCACCTCGACCACGTCGCCGACGAGCGAGCGGTCGAAGAACCAGCCGGCCGGGGTGTCCGAGCCGCCGCCCTTGTCGTCGCGCAGGCCGACACAGCCGTGGCTGGTGTTGAGGGAGCCGAAGGTGTCGGGGCTGGCCCAGTAGTTGCCGTGCAGGAAGGTGCCCGAGGTGGTGAGCCGCATGGCGTGCGGGACGTCGGGGATGTCGTACTCGCCGCCGAAACCGACGGTCTGGCCGTTCATGCGGGTGACGTCGAACATCTCCATCACCACCATCTTGCCGTTGTACGTGGTGTTCTTGGGCGCCCCGGCGGTGATGGGCAGGGTGGACAGCAACCGGCCCTCGCGGCGGACCTCCATGGTGTGCGCGGCGGCGTCCACGGTGGAGATCTGCGAGCGGCCGACCCTGAAGGTGACCGTCTTGTCCTGGATGCCGTACACGCCGGGCGAGCCCTCGACGTCGCGGAGGTCCATCCGGATCGTGACCTCGGTCCCGGGCTTCCAGTACTCCTTGGGCCGGAAGTCGAGCCGGTCGTCGCCGAACCAGTGGCCGACGGCCTTGACGGGGGGAACGGAGCTGACGTTGATGGCCCGTTCCACGGCGGCGCGCTGCTTGATGGAGCGGTTGAACCGGAAGGAGACGATCATCCCGGTGCCCACGGTCGAGCGGTTCTCGGGCCGGAAGTAGCCGATGAACCGCTCCTCGGGCACGTAGGTGGTGAAAGTGGTGTGCCGGGCCTGCCGGCGGTCGTGCCCGTCGAGGGCGACCGCGTCGACGGTGTACTTGGCCGCGAGGGCGAGCCGGCCGGCCGCCGGGTCGGGCCTCCAGCTGAGCCCGTCGGCGGCGATCGCGCCCGGGACCCGCTCCTCCTGGGCGTCCTCGACCTTCGTGACCACCACCCGCTCCAGCCGCCCCTCGGCGACCTTGACCGTCAAGGGGCCGTCGGCGGGCACCCCCTTGGCGTTGTCCTCGGGGGTGATCCGGATGGCCTCGTCCGGCGACCGGGGTTTGCCGGGCAGCTGGATCTCGACCGGTGAGCGGCCGTCCCCGGTGCAGCCGCTCAGGCCGCCCAGCAGGGCCGCCCATACCGCGACGGCCGCCAAGCCCGCCCCTGCCCGCCTCGTCAGAAGAGTCACGCCGTGTCCAACGACCGGGCCCCTCGGAGGGAAACGTGGCCGCGGCCGACGTTCCGGGCGGGGCAGTGCGGGCAGAACAGTGGGAAGGACCAGACGGGGGCGGGCCCGGGCCGGGACGCCGGGGCCGCACTCCCCTGCCCCCGCAGGTACCGAGAGCCGTGGAGGCGGGCAGTGTCGAGCGCAGCCGAGGAAGAGGCGGTGGAAACCGTCGCCGGAGAGGTACGGGTCAACGGGAGCGCGCCCGCGCCGCCCGTCGACGGACAGCCGGACGGGCAGCCGCGGGGCGGCCCGGCCGGCCGGGCCGACGGCCAGGTCGACGGCCACGTCAACGGCCACGTCAACGGCCATGCCAACGGGCAGCTCAACGGCCTGGCCAAAGCCCGGACCGTACGGGTGCCGGCGCCCCCTGGACCGCCGGTGTGGCCCGGGTCCTCGCACCCGCTGGGCGCCCGCTACCGGCCGGGCCCGGACGGGGTCGCCGGCACCAACTTCGCCCTGTGGGCGCCGGGCGCGGAGACGGTGGAGCTCTGCCTGTTCGACGGGCGCGGCGCCGAGACCCGCTGCGCCCTGACGGAGCTCACCCACGAGATCTGGCACGGCTTCGTCCCGGGCGTGCGGCCGGGGCAGCGGTACGGGTTCCGGGTGCACGGCCGCTGGGACCCCTGGACGGGGGCCAGGCACAACCCGGCGAAGCTGCTCCTGGACCCGTACGCCCGGGCCGTGGACGCACGGCCGGGCAACGACTACGGCGCGCTGCCGCCCGAGGTGTACGGCCACGTGCGGGACTGGCCGCAGCAGTACATCGCGGACACCGTGCGCGACGACCGGGACTCGGCCCCGTACGTGCCCAAGGGCGTCGTGGTGCACGATGACGACGACTGGGCGGACGACGTCCGGCCGAAGACCCCCTGGGCCGATTCGGTGATCTACGAGCTGCACGTGCGCGGGTTCACCATGCGCCACCCGGGTGTGCCCGAGGGGCTGCGCGGGACCTACGCGGGGCTCGCCCACCCCGCGGCGGTCGAGCACCTGACCCGGCTGGGGGTGACGGCGGTGGAGCTGCTGCCGGTGCACCAGTTCGCGCACGAGGACCACCTGCTGCGCCGCGGGATGCGCAACTACTGGGGGTACAACTCGATCGGCTACTTCGCCCCGCACGCCGGGTATTCGTCGAGCGGCACGGCCGGTCAGCAGGTCGGCGAGTTCAAGCGGATGGTGCGGGCGCTGCACGCGGCGGGGATCGAGGTGATCCTCGACGTGGTCTACAACCACACGGCGGAAGCGGGCGAGCTGGGGCCGACGCTGTCGCTGCGCGGGATCGACAACCGCGGCTACTACCGGCTCCAGAGCGACCAGCGCCGGTACGCGGACTACACGGGCTGCGGGAACACCCTGCACGCGGGGCGGCCGAACGTACTGCGTCTGATCACCGATTCGCTGCGGTACTGGGTGACGGAGATGGGGGTCGACGGCTTCCGCTTCGACCTGGCGGCGGCCCTGGCCCGCTCCATGCACGACGTGGACATGCTCTCGCCGTTCCTGGCGGTGATCGCCCAGGACCCGGTGCTGCGGCGGGTCAAGCTGATCGCCGAGCCGTGGGACGTGGGCTCGGGCGGCTACCAGGTGGGCGCGTTCCCGCCGCTGTGGACGGAGTGGAACGACCGCTACCGGGACGCCGTCCGGGACTTCTGGCGGGGCGCGCTGCCCGACGTACGCGATCTGGGGTACCGGTTGTCGGGTTCGAGCGACCTCTACGCGTGGGGCGGGCGGCGCCCGTACGCCTCGGTGAACTTCGTGACCGCGCACGACGGCTTCACCCTGCGGGACCTGGTGTCGTACGAGCGCAAGCACAACGAGCCGAACGGGGAGGACGGCCGGGACGGCACCAACGACAACCGGTCGTGGAACTGCGGGGCGGAGGGCGAGACGGACGACCCCCGGATCGGGGCGCTGCGCCGGCGGCAGCTGCGCAACCTGCTCACCACGCTGCTGCTGTCGACCGGGGTGCCGATGCTGGTGGCGGGCGACGAGTTCGGCCGGACGCAGGGCGGCAACAACAACGCGTACTGCCAGGACAACGGGACGAGCTGGCTGGACTGGTCGCTCCGGGAGGACCCGGCCTGGCGGGAGCTGTTCGCGCTGACCACCCGTCTGACGGCGCTGCGCCGGGAGCACCCGGTGCTGCGCAGGCGGGCGTTCTTCTCCGGGCGGGCCCAGGACGCGGACGGCCTGCGCGACCTGGCCTGGTTCACCCCGGCGGGGACGGAGATGACCGAGCGGGACTGGTACGCGCCCGCCGCCGCGCTGGGCCTGTACCTGTCGGGGCGGGACATCCCGGGGCGGGACGAGCGGGGGCGGCAGGTCGTCGACGACAGCTTCCTGGCGTTGCTGCACGCCGGGGACCGGCCGGTGGAGTGGATGCTGCCGGGGCCGCCCTGGGCGGCGGCGTACGAGCTCGTGCTCGACACCTCGCGGGAGGACCAGTCGGCGGCGCCCGGTACCCGGCACCGGGGTGGCGAGCCCCTGACGGTCCCGGCGCGGGCGGTGCTGCTGCTGCGGGTGGCGGGCTGAACGCGCCTACCGCTGGTTCAGGACGTATGGGCGCATCCGGAGCCGAAAGCCGTGGACGCCCTGCGATGATGTGCCCTTCGTACGTACACACGTCGTACACACATCCGTTGCGAAGGGGGCTTGCGTCGATGCCGAGAGTCGGGACCGCGCTGCGGGAGCTGCGCGGGGCGCAGAAGTCGGCTAAGGGGGTGTCGTTCTACTCTCGGTTCGTCAACCGGCCCGCCGGGCGGTACCTGGCCGCCGGTTCGTATGCGCTCGGGCTCAGCCCGAACCAGGTGACGCTGATCAGCGCGGTCTTCAGCTTCGCCGCCGCGGCGGCGGTCGCGCTGGCCGCGCCTTCGTGGGAACTGGGGGTCGCGGTGTGGGCGGCGCTCGCGGCCGGCTTCGCCTTCGACTCGGCGGACGGACAGCTCGCCCGGCTGCGCGGGGGCGGCAGCGCCGCGGGCGAGTGGCTCGACCACGTCGTGGACTGCGCCAAGCTGACCGCGCTGCACACCTGTGTGCTGATCGCCTTCTACCGGTTCCCCGACGCGTACGGCACCGGCGGGGGCGGGACGGCGTCCGGCGGCTGGCTGCTGGTGCCGCTGGGCTTCCAGTTCGCCGCCGTCGTCACCTTCTTCGGCGGCCTGCTCACCGAGAAGCTCAAGCCCGGGCCGGCGCCGGGGAGCCCGGCCGCCACCCCGTCGACGCTGCGGGCGGTGGCGCTGCTGCCCGTGGACTACGGGGTGTTCTGCCTGGTGTTCCTGCTGCTCGGCGGCGGCGGGCTGTTCCGCTGGGCGTACGCCGGTCTGGGCGCGGTCGCGGTGCTGTTCCTGCTCGCGTTCCTCGCGAAGTGGTTCCGGGAACTCAGCGCAGTTCCGCGGTGAGCGGCTCCGGCAGCGGCTGCGCCAGCGCGTCGAGCGCCCGGCGCAGCTGGGTGCTGGAGGTGTGGACCGTGTAGGGGAAGTAGACGACGTCGACGCCGTGCGCGGCGAAGTCCTGCTCCAGCCGGTCGCCCTTGGGGGTGCCGCGCCAGTCGTCGCCCTTGAAGATGACGTCGAAGCGGACCTGCTTCCAGGTCTCCACCTTGTCGGGAACCGTCTCGACGAAGGCCGCGTCGACGTACTTGACGCTGCGGACGATTTCCAGTCGTTCGACGAGCGGGATCATCGGCCTCCGGCCCTTGGCGAGTTCGGCCATCTCGTCGGAGACCACCCCCGCCACCAGGTAGTCGCACTGACTGCGGGCGTGCCGGAGGATGTTGAGGTGTCCGATGTGGAACAGGTCGTAGGCGCCCGGTGCGTAGCCGACCCGGTACGGCCTGCGCGCGGGCACACCAAGGTCGGACATGTCCTGCTCCGTCATCTCTTACCCCCCAGAAGCCACACCCCCCGGTGTGGCGGATTAGCAGACAATAGCGTGCACGTTCCGCACCACGCGGGTGAACGAATAGGGTGACGTGCGCATCATCCAGGGGGGAAGGGGACGCCCAGTGTCCAGATCCGGTCACCGGCGACTGCTGCTGGTATCCACCAACTACGCTCCCGAGCACGCGGGGATCGGGCCGTACGCCACCCAGATCGCGGAGCACTGGGCGGATCTCGGCCACGAGACGCACGTATTGGCGGGCATGCCGCACTATCCGTCCTGGTCGTTGGAGCCGGAATACCGGGGGGCGCTCCGGCGCACGGAACGGCGCGCGGGGGTCACCGTGCACCGGCGTGCGCACACCGTGCCGCCGCGCCAGACCGCCGTGCGACGGGCCCTGTTCGAAGGATCGATCCTGCTGCACGGCGCCGTGGCCCCGCCCCGGATGCCGAAGCCGGACGCGATCCTCGCCCAGATGCCCAGCCTGGCCGGCGGGGTGCTCGCCGCCCGGCTCGCCGCCAAGTGGCAGGTCCCCTACGTCCCGGTCGTCCAGGACCTGATGGGCGCCGCCGCCGCGCAGAGCGGGATCAGCGGCGGCGACAAGGCGGCCGCGCTGGCCGGGCGGGCCGAGGCCTACGCGCTGCGGCGCGCCACCCTGGTCGGTGTCATCCACGAGACCTTCGTGGACCGGGTCGTCGGGATGGGCGTGCCCGAGGAGAAGATCCGGCTGGTGCCCAACTGGTCGCACGTGGCCGTGCCGACCAAGCCGCGCGGCGAGACCCGCCGCCACCTCGGCTGGGCGCCGGGCCAGACGGTGGTCCTGCACTCCGGGAACATGGGTCTCAAGCAGGGACTGGAAGTCCTGGTCGGCGCCGCCCGGCTCGACCCGGAGGTCCGCTTCGTCCTGATGGGGGACGGCAGCCAGCGCGCGGCCCTCGCCGGCCTCGCGGCGGACGTACCGAACCTCGACATCATCCCCCCTGCCGCCGACGGCGAGTTCCCCGATATCCTCGCGGCGGCGGACGTGCTCGCGGTCACCCAGCACGCGGCGGTGCTCGACATGAGCGTGCCCTCAAAGCTGACCTCGTACTTCCAGGCCGGCCGGCCCGTCGTCGCGTCCGTCGCGGCACAGGGCGGGACCGCCCAGGAGGTGGAACGTTCCGGCGCGGGGGTGCTCGTACCGCCGGAGGACCCGCACGCCCTGCTCAAGGCCGTACGGGCGCTGGCCGAGGACCCGGCGGCCGCGGACGCCCTCGGCGCCGCCGGGCCCGTCCACGTGGCGGCCCACCTGAGCCGCGAAGCGGGACTGGCCCGCATCGACGCACTGATGGACGAAGCACTTGGGGGATCCCGGCCGTGATCGAGACGAACCGGCCGGCAGCGGCCCCCGCCGAGGACGAACCGGACCTCCTGAGGGACCAGTTCCGCCAGCTCCTGCGCTACCGCCGGCTCCTCGGCGCGGGGATCGGCATCGGACTGCTGGGCGGCGTCTACCTCGGCGTCTCCACGGCGGACACCTACGTCGCGACCGCCGACATCGTGCTCCGCGCACCCACCGACGACCCCTTCAACCCGAGCCTGGCGCCCGACAAGGCGATCAACATCGGCTCGGAGCGCCAGGTCGCGCTCAGCTCCTCCACCGCCGACGAGGCGGCGAAGAAGCTCGGCGTGCCGGAGTCCGGGGTCACCGCCCTGCGCAGCGGCCTCCAGGTCACCAACCCGCCGCAGACGATGGTGCTCCGCTTCACCTACACCGCGGCCTCCCCCGGGGAGGCCGCGAAGCGCGCCAACGCGATGACCGCGGCGTACCTGCTCAAGCGGCAAGAGGCCCTCGACGTCACCCGCGACAAGATGGTCAAGGGCTACCAGGACCAGCGCGACCCGGTCGCCAAGCAGCTCGACGAGCTCGTCAAGCAGATCAACACCCTGCCCTCGGGCCCGGGGCGCGACGCGGCGTACTCCTCCAAGACCGACCTCCAGAGCAAGGTCAACACCCTCAACAGCAACATCGCCAAGCTCCAGGCGCTCGACATGGCGCCCGGCCGGGTCACCAGCCCCGCGACCCCGCCCGGCGACTCCGACGGGCCGGGCATCCCGATGTCCCTCGCGCTCGGCGCGGCCGTGGGTACGGCGCTCGGCCTGCTCGCCGCCTGGGTCCGGCTCGTCTTCGACCCGGCGCCGCGCTCCGACGGCGATGTGGCGCGGGCCCTGCGCGCACCCGTACTGGGCTCCCTGCCGCGGGACAAGACCGGGGGCGGGCCGCTGCTGGCGGCCGGTGAGGAAGACCCGCGCCTCGCGGAGGAGTTCCGGTCGGTGGCCTTCCGGCTCGCCTACGACTCCCGCTTCGCCGACCGGCGCCGGCTGCTGGTGGTCGCACCGCGCGGCAGCAGCGAGACCGCCGCCGCGGTCGCCGTGAACCTCGCCGCCTCCTTCGCCGAGACCGGCAAGGACGTCCTGCTGATCGAGGCCGACCTGCGCACTCCGGTACTGGCCAGCCAGCTGCCGACCGACGCGGGCGGCCGCCCGCGCTGGAGCCAGATGCCGGGCGGCCCGGGCCCGGGCGGTCAGCCGGGGCAGCAGGGCGACTCCGACTGGCCCGACGGGCGCCAGCTCGTCGTGGACGCCGGGGAGTCGGGCGCCTTCGACCTGATCCCCGGCGAGCCGGTGCGCAACGTCGCCCGCGCGCTGACGTCGCCGCGCGCCACCCGGCTGATCTCCGAGGCCGACTCCCCCAACTCCACCGTCGTGGTGCTCGCCCCGCCGGTCCTCTCGTACGCGGACGCCCTCGCGCTCGTCGACCGGGTCGACGGCGTCCTCGTGGTCTGCGACCCGCGGGCGGTGCACCGCAGCGACCTGTCCCGCATCCGCGAGCTGATCAGCGGCGCCGGCGGGACCGTGCTCGGCGCGGTGCTGCACACGCCGCTGCCCGGCGAGAAGCGCGGCGGCCGCGGCAAGGCGAAGGGCAAGGGCGGCGCCCCGGCCGCTCCGGCGGCCCCGGCTGCGGCCCGCGAGCCGGCGCCGCAGCCGATCCCGTACGAGGTCGCCCAGCAGGAGCAGCACATCCCCGGTGACGGCACCGACACCGTGGCGCTGCGCACGGTCCGCACGGGCCGGCGGTGAGGCGCGGAGGGCTCGCCGCCGTCGCCTCGGTGCTGGACCAGGCGGCTTCCAGCGCCACCAACATCCTGGTGCTGGTGCTGGCCGCCCGGCTGTCGTCGGCGTCGGGTTTCGCCGACTTCTCGATGGTGTACGTGACCTTCACGGTGCTGCTCGGGCTGAACATGGCGTACGTCGGCCAGACGGTGGTGCTGGAGAAGGCCGGGGAACGCCTGGGCGCGGTGTGCCGTTCGGGCCTCGCCTTCACCGCGGCCGCCTCGGCCGTGGCCGGGACGGTGCTGGCCCTGGTGGGCCTGGTGCTGCCGGGGGCCGCGGGGTGGGCGTTCCTCGCGCTGGGGCTCGTACTGCCGCTGGTGCTCGTACAGGACGGGCTGCGGTACTGCTTCTCCGCGCTGCGCGTGCCGGAGCGGGCGCTGGCCGCCGATGCGGCGCGGCTGGTGGGCGTGGTCGCAGCGCTCCTGCTGCAGCCCGAAGGGGCTTCGGCGGGGCGGCTGGTGCTGGTGTGGGGGATCTCGGCGCTGCCGGCGCTGGCGCTCGGGCTGTGGCTGCTGCGGCCGTACGTGCGCGGGGCGCGGGTGGACCTGCGGCCGTACCTGCGGCGCGGGCACCTGGGGCAGCGGTTCGTGGTGGAGTTCGCGGTGGGCAACGGCTCCAGCCAGCTCGCGGTGCTCGGACTCGGGGTGTTCGCGACGCCGCTGGCGGTCGGTGCGCTGCGCGGTGCGACGACGCTGTTCGGGCCGCTGAACGTGCTGTTCAACTCGGCGAACGCGTTCGGGCCGCCGGTGGTGGGGCGGGCGTCGGGCAAGCGGGGGGTGGTCCGGCTGACGCTGCTGATGGGCGGGGTGCTGGCGGCGCTCGGCGCGGGGTGGGGCGCGGTGCTGTACGCGCTGCCCGGGGCGGCGGGGCGTCAGCTGCTGGGCGACACGTGGGGGGCGGCGGCGGCGCTGCTGCCGGCGACGGGGGCGCAGTACGCCGTGATGGGGCTGGGGACGTGTGCGCTGCTGACCCTGCGGGTGCTGGAGCCGAGGGCGACGCTGTCGTTGCAGGTGGTGTTCTCGTTGCTGTCGGTGGCGCTGCTGTTGGGAGGGTACGCGGTGTGGGGGGTGGCGGGCGCCGCGTGGGGCCTGGCGGCGGGCTCGGCGGCGAAGGCGGCGGCGGCCTGGACCCGGGTCTCCCGCCTCCCGGACCCCGCGGTCCCGGGCCCGGCGCCGACGGTGTCCGCGGAACCGGCCTGACCGCCCGGGGCAACCCGTCCCGTCCGCGGAACCGGCCTGACCGCCCGGGGCCGACGGCGTCCGCGGAACCGGCCTGACCGCCCGGCGCAACCCGTCCCGTCCGCGGAACCGGCCTGACCGCCCGGGGCCGACCCGGCTGCGGCGCCGCTGCGCAAGCGCCCCCGGCTCCGCCGGGCCTTGCGGGGCTCCGCCCCGCACCCTCCCCCAGACTCCGTCCGCGGGGACCCCCACGCCTCAACCGCCGGCGGGGCTGGAGTTGCCCACCCCGCCGGCGCAACGGCGCCGCACCGGGTCAGGATTCCGCGGCACGCCGGCGGGGCTGGACTTGCCGGCCCCGCCGGCGTTTGCGGCGCGGGCCGTCAGCGGAGGCGGGCCGACTTGTCCTCGCGGAACGTCGCGACCAGCGCCAGGCAGAGGCCCGCTATCGCCACCCGTCCCGACGCCTGGAGCAGCGGACCCCGCAGCAGGATGAAGGAGTAGCCCGCCACCAGCGGGACCACCACCGAGATCAGGCTCCCCGGCGGCGACCGCCTGGTGGCCCGCTTCGCGTACCGGCGGTCCACCCGGGCCGCGGCGTAGCCCATCCCCAACAGCCCCGCACCCATCCCCAGCGGCCCGAAGTCGACCCACAGCTCCGCCCAGACCGGGGACGAGAGGTTGGTGTTGACCGTCCCCATCCACTCCCCGATCATCACGCCCGTGTCCTTCGGCTTGCCCGGCCACACCGACCTCGGCACCGCGAAGAACACCGACCCCGCGAGCTGGCGCCCGTACAGATGGCCCGGGCCCGAGTTCGAGTAGGTGATGGTGTTCGCGAACATGCCGATCTGGTCGTAGTCCTTCAGGGCCATCGGCTCCAGGAAGGACGTCGTCTCGACCGGCTTGTAGTTCTTCTCGTCGTACCGGAAGCGGTCCGCGAACGGGAAGACCAGCAGCGCGACCACCACGGCCATCGACAGCGCCACCCGGTACATCGCCGCGCTCACCGGGAAGACCGTGAACAGCAGCGCGAACATGACCGTCAGGAACCAGTAGCGCGGGTTGGAGATCGGGTTGTTGACCACCACGTTCAGCAGCGCGAGCGCCCCCCACGTCACGATGATCGACACCTTGCGGCGGGCGTACTTCGAAGTGATCAGCCAGCGCGTGTACAGCAGCAGCGCCAGCAGCGCCGGTACCGTGCCGAAGCCGCGCAGCAGGGCCTGGCCCGCCTGGCCGTCGCCGTTGGAGACGCCCGCTTCCTCGATGCCCGCGATGATCTCCTGCCGACTGGAGAAGAAGACCGCCGGGCCGCCCAGCTTCATGATGAACGCCGCGCTGCACAGGAAGGCGAGCCCGGTGAGCAGTTGCAGGCGCCGCCGGTGGGCCATGACCGGCCGCTTCTCCTTCTGGGCGCCACCGCCCGCGCGGCCCGTCGGCCGGTGCCGGGCCAGCAGCACGCCGACGTCGAACGCGGTACAGCCCAGCAGGACCAGACCGATCGCGGTGGTGAGGTCGTAGCGGGGGCCGACGACGGGGGTCGGGACCCGGCCGAGGACGGCCTGGGCGAGCGGGGCCACGCCCATCGCCATGTAGACGAAGAGCCAGAACGAGCCCTGGAGCAGCTTGCGCCGACTGGTCAGGACCATCGCGGACAGCCGGGCGCCCGCGTACATGGTGAGCAGCAACTGGAGCCAGAACGCGGCGTCGTGCGGACCGTCGCCGGGCTGGATCGCGACGAAGAGCGGCAGGAAGACGGTGAACCCGAGGATCAGCGGGACGGACAGCGCACGCGAGAGCAGGGTGCGCGGGGCGGTGACCCGGCCCCACTGCGCCTCGTCCCGCGGCGCCGGTGCCGGTGCCGGTACCGCGACAGGGGGCCTGCGTATGTCCGTTGCCACTGCCGCCCCCACCCCATGTGCCTGGTCCGCGCGCAGTCTAGTCTGAGCGGGCTGCGCCCGGGGAGGCGCGGCGGGGTGGCTGTCGGGGGCGGACGATGGGGGCGACTGTTGCGTGATCTTCCTTCCTTCACGCTGGCCGGGTACGACAAGGGGCGCGGACTGCTGACGCAGGCGCTCTGGTTCGCCGTGATGAACACGCTCTTCATGGCGTGGTTCTGTCCGGCCCGGCTGCGCGTCGCGCTGCTGCGCGCGTTCGGCGCCCGGATCGGCGAGGGCGTGCTGATCCGGCACAAGGTGCGGGTGCTGTGGCCGTGGAAGCTGACGGTCGGGGACCACGCGTGGATCGGTGAGGGCGCCTGGCTGCTGAACCTGGAGCCGGTGACCATCGGTGCGAACGTGTGCGTCTCCCAGGAGGCGATGTTGTGCACCGGTTCGCACGACCACCGGGCCGCCGACTTCCGTTACCGCAACGCGCCCATCGTCGTGGAGGACGGGGCGTGGGTGGCGGTACGGGCCACCGTGCTGGCGGGCGTGACGATCGGGCGGTGCGCCGTGGCGGGCGCCGGCGCGGTGGTCCACCGGGACCTGCCCGAGCTGACCTTGCAGACCCAGGACGGGCGGCGCCGCCCGGTGGAGGAGCCCAAGTGAGTGCCGCGCTCAGAGTCCTGCACGCCGTGACCCTGCACTCCCCCTCGCACGCCTTCGGCGGGCCCGTCCGGGTCGCGCTGAACCTGGCCAAGGGGCTGCGGGCGCGCGGCCACGAGGCCCGGCTGCTGGCCCTCGGCGAGGGGTTCCCCGATCCGTGGCCGACCGACGTGGAGGGCGTGCCGGCGAAGCTGTTCCCGGCGCGCAGGCTGCTTCCGCTGGGCTTCAGCGGGATGACCTCGCCGGCGCTGCTCGCCTCCGCGGGGCGGCTGGTGCGCGACGCGGACGTGGTCCACGTCCACCTGGCCCGCGACCTGGTGACGCTGCCGGTGGCGCTGGCCGCGCTGCGGGCCCGCAAGCCGCTGGTGCTCCAGACCCACGGGATGGTGGACCCGAGCGGGAAGCTCCTGGCCAAGGTGCTGGACGCGGTGGCGGTACGCCGGGTGCTGCGCGGGGCGGACGCGGTGCTGTACCTGACCCCGCACGAGCGGGCGGGGCTGGACGCGGTGGTGGGGCCGCCCGCGCTGGCCTCGGCGGTACGGCTGGTCAACGGCACCCCGGCGCAGGAGGAGCGCCCGGCCCCGGCCGGGGCGCCGCGCATCCTGTACTCGGCGCGCCTACAGGCCCGCAAGCGGCCGGTCGACTTCGTGGACGCGGCCCCGGCGGTGCTGGCGGCGCATCCGGACGCGGAGTTCGTGGTGGCGGGGCCGGACGAGGGCGAACTGGCGGCGGTCCGGGCGCGGATCGCCGCGCTGGGGCTGTCGGACCGCTTCACGGTCCCCGGGGCGCTGTCCGGCGCCGAGGTGCTGGCGGAGCTGCGCCGGGCCCACGTGTACGTGCTGCCGTCGGTGGAGGAGCCGTTCCCCATGTCGGTGCTGGAGGCGCTGGCGGTGGGCGTGCCCGCGGTGGTGACCCACTCCAACGGTCTGGCGCGGGACATCGCCGCGGCGGGCGCCGGGCGGGCGGTGGAACCCGGTCCGGCGGGGGTCGCGGAGGCGGTCCTCGCCCTGCTGGACCCGGACGCGAACCGCTCGGCCTCCGTCGCCGCCCGGAGGCTGGCCGCGGAGTCGTTCTCGATGGACTCGGTAGTGGACACCCTCCTGCCGGTGTACGGGGCGGCTCGCGGCGCGGGGGCGTGACAGCTCCCCCGCGCGGCGCGTCAGATGATGTCGCGGCCGCGTTCCTCGACGACCGGGAGCACCCCGGCGGCGCGGCGGCGGCGCAGCACGCTGGAGTACACGGCCAGGCCGATCGCCCCCGCCGCCATCATGATCAGGCCGACGAGAGGGAGGTTGACGCCCTCCATCCGCCAGTCGCTCGCGAAAGTGAGGATGGCCCCCACCACGATCAGGGCTATGCAGCCGCCGATGCCTCGCATGTCAACTCGCCTCCACGTTCGTGGTCTTGTGACGGCGCGAGTACCCCGGACCCGGACGTGGAAACGCCCCCGCGGCGGTGGCACTGCCCGCGGGGGCGTTCTCGTACTCGTCCGGTACGGCCGTGGCCTATGCGGGGATCCAGGCGTAGCAGGCCGTCGAGTTGAACTCGGCGGTGCCCGCCGGGATGGTCGCCGTGATCTTGTCGCCGGCCTTGGGCGGGGTCGCGGGGCCCGAGGCGAGGACCGCGCCGTCCTTGCCCTTGGCCTCCCAGGAGCAGGTGGTGCTCTGGGTCAGCGCCCGGTAGGTGCCCGGGGCGGGCGACTGCCGAACGCCGTCGCCGAAACCCTTCTCGGCGGCGTCCAGCAGCGGCTTCTGCTCCGGGCACAGGAACGGGATGGCGTCCTTCGCCCCCGGGATCTCCCCGGCGACGATGGCCCCGGTGGCCGCGTCCTTGTCGTGCTTCGCCGTGCGCTCCACCCGCTGGCAGGACTCCTGGCCCGTCTGGAGGACGGCCGCGGGATCCATCTTCTCCGGGACCCGGCCGCTGAGGTACTTCCTCTCCGTCTCGGTGAAGGTGCCCGTCTTCGGGGTGAGTTTCGCGTCGGGGAGCACCGGACCGGACGGCTTGGCGCCGGCGGTGGCGGGCGCCGCCGGGCTGTCGGCCGGGTCCGGCGCCGAGGAGGCGGCGGGCGGCTTCGGCTTGCCGGCCGCGGCGTCGGCCTTCCCGCCGCCGTCCGAACTGCAGGCGGTCAGGGTCAGGGCGGCGGCCAGCAGAACAGCCGCCGCTGCGGAACGTCGGTACATCAGGGGGCTCCCGTACTTGCCGGTGGTGGAGAAAGGAGTACGGGGCCTGCCGCCCGGGCAGGCCCCGTACTCCGTCAGGCGGGTGGTGCCTCGGCCGTTACTTGGGGCCGAAGGTGAGGACCAGCTGCGGCGCGGCGTCCGCGGCCGTCGCCTCCGCGGACCAGAGCCACAGCGGGTCGGTGCCCGTGCTCGTCAGGGCCATGCTGTAGCCGTTGGTGCCCAGCACCGCGGAGACCGCGGCGGTGTCCAGTTCGACGTTCTGGACCGCCGAGCCGTCCGGCACGCCCGCGATGGATCCGAGCGGGGTGGTACCGAGGGTCGGCTTGGTGTTGAACGTCGTGCCCGCGGCGCTCCAGGTACCGGTGACCGGCACCACGGACACGGTGTCGGCGGTACCGGCACCGGTCTGCGTCGTGGTCTTGACCTGGAGCGAGGCCGCCTTGAGGACCGTCCCGGCCGGAGCGGCCGGCAGGTTGAACCGCAGGTACGTCTCGTACGCCGAGGTGCCGCGCACCGCGAGCGAGGTGGACGTGCCGTAGGCCTGGCCGGGGGCGCCCTGGTTGATGTAGGTGTCCTCGGTCGTGACGACCTTGGAGACCGTGTCGGTGGGGGCCTTGGCGAGGTCGTAGTGGTTCTTGACCTGGGCCTGGGTCAGCGCCGTCGGGTAGACGGCCGTCTCGTCGAGCTGCCCGGCGAAGAAGTTGCTCGTCGGACGGTTCGGCCAGCTGCTGAGGTTGTCGCCGCCCACGTGCCAGAAACCGGCGTAGGAGACGGAGTTGGAGACGCTGTTGGAGTCCTTCCGCTGGCCGTCGACGTACAGCGTCATGCCGCCCGGACCCTGCGTACCGACGACGTGGTGCCACTTGTTGTCGTTGTACGTGTCGAACAGCCCGGTGGAGATGGTCCGGGCCGAGCCGTTGTACACGCCGAAGACCAGCCGGCCCGTGTTGGTCATGTACAGCTGCTTGTCGTACGAGCCGCTGCTGCGGTCGGTGTTGTTGCCGAAGCCGATCAGCTTGCCGCCGCGGGTGGTGTTCGTCTTGAACCAGGTCTCGATGGTGTAGCTGCTGCCGACCGTCTGGCGGTGGTCGCTGTACACCTGCTGGCTGGTGCCGTTGAAGCCCATCGCGGTGCTGGCGCCGGAGACGGCTCCGGGCGTCTGGCGCAGGGCCGGGGCGTTCAGCTGGATGCCGCTGGTGTTGCCGTCCACCGAGGAGTCGGCGACGTAGGGGCTGACGGTGTCGTCGTAGCGCCAGTACAGGTTGGCGCCGTCCGCGCGGACCTGGTTCGGGTACGACTGGACCGAGGCGGGCACCGTCACCGAGGCGGTGGCCGACAGCGCGCTGGTGTTGCCGGCGGCGTCGGTCGCGGTCACCCGGTAGGTGTAGGACTGGCCGGCCTTGACGGTGGTGTCGGTCCAGGAGGCCTGCTGCCGCTCGAACTCCAGGGAGTCGGCGGTCATGGTGTGCGCGGGGGTGGACGAGCCGTTGCGGTAGATCCGGTACGTCAGCTTGCTGTCGTCCTCGTCGTAGCTGGTGCGCCAGCGGACCTGGACCTCGCCGGGCTTGACGCTCGCGGCGCTGGCGACCGGGGTGGTCGGTGCGCCGACGTCACCGGTGGAGGCGAAGCGGGTCAGGCCCTGCTGCGCGACCCCGTTGACGGTGGTGAACTCGCCGCCGACCCACATGTACTTGGTGTCGCCCTTTTCCGCGACGGCCATCACGCGCGGGCCGATGCCCTCGCCGAGGCCGTCGTTGGTGTCGGGGAACCAGCCGAGCTTGCGCGGGGAGGCAACGAAACCGTCCACCGGAGCGGGGGGCGTGCCCTGGTAGTCGGTGGGCTGCGCCAGCAGGTGGTGCCGGCGGCCGTCGGGGTACTCGCCGTTGAGGGAGCAGTCGTGGGCGTGCGAGGAGCTGTAGAGCACTCCGTCGTACGGCAGGACGAACTGGGTCGCGCCGAGGCAGCGGTCCCGCCACTTCTCGCTGAAGTCGCTGAGGTTGAGGCCGATGCGGCCGTCGAAGACACCGCCGCCGGAACCCTCGTTGCCCGTGTAGAACCCGGTGGCGTCGGTGGCGATCGACTTGACGACGGAGTTGGACGGGATGGTGCTGTACGTCTTGGCGACGGCGCCGGTGGTGGCGTTCACGACCGCCAGGGCGTGCGTGTTCTGGCCGTTGACGGTGAAGAAGTCGCCGCCCAGGAGGACGTTCTTGCCGTCGGGGGTGACCGCGACCGCCCGGCCGGGCTCGTCGGCGTTGGCGGTGAAGGGCTTGAGCGCACCGGAGGTGGCGTCGACCGCGGCGAACCGCTCGCGGGTCTGGCCCTCGACGGTGGAGAAGTCGCCGGCCGCGTACAGCGTGTCGTCGCTGACGGCGAACGCGCGCACGGTGGCGGGGAAGCCGGGGTGGAAGGAGGCCTTGGGGGTGCAGGTCTCGATGTCGATCGCGGCGGCGCTGGAGACCGGCGTGCCGTTGACGGCGCCGAAGTAGCCGCCCGCGTAGAGGGTCTTCTTGTCCTTCGAGACGGCCAGCGTGCGGACGGTCGCGCTGCCGTCGCCGACGGTGAAGGCGAGCTTGCAGGAGGTCGGGGCGCCCGTCGCGGCGTCGAGCGCCACGAAGTTCACCGCTTCCTGCTCGGTGCCGCTGCCGCTGCCGTCCGGCGGGCGGACCGCCGAGAAGGTGCCGCCGGCGAAGACCGTGCCGCCCGCCTGGGCCATCGCCCAGACGATGCCGTTGGGCTGCCAGGTGGGCAGCTCGTCGGCGGTGAATGCCACGGGAGGCGTGATGGCGGACGCCTCGGGCATCAACACCAGGCCTATACCGGTGCCGGCACCGGCCAGTGACAGGACGAGGGCAGCAGTCAGCCCTCTGGATCTACGCATGGGCCCCCCAGGGCAATCGCCCGGTTTGATGGCTGGAACTATCCGATCAGCCATATGTACTGGCGCAGACTAGGGCTCACGCGAGGGCCCGGTCACCTCACTTGACCCATTGCATACCAACTTGGAATCAACGGGTTCGGCACGGAGGGCGCACGGCGGACATACGGCGGGTGTGCCCCGGTCACCCGGCAGGGACCTGCACGGTATGACCGGGACACGGCAAAGCGTAGGCGAAATATAAGGCCTCTAGCGGTCGATGCGGACGGTCACGCCCGCCAGTTGGTCCTCGACCTGGCGGACGTCGGCGTCGACCATGATCCGGGCGAGTTCCGCCACCAGGACCGTCGGCTTCCAGCCGAGGATCTCCTGCGCCTTGGAGGCGTCGCCGATGAGTGCGTCGACCTCGCTGGGACGCTCGTACTTGGGGTCGTAGCGCACGTGCTCGGTCCAGTCGAGGCCGGCGTGGCCGAAGGAGGACTCGACGAACTCGCGGACGGTCGCGGCGACGCCGGTGGCGACCACGTAGTCGGTGGGCTCGTCCTGCTGGAGCATCCGCCACATGGCGTCGACGTACTCCGGCGCGTAGCCCCAGTCGCGGACGGCGTCGAGGTTGCCGAGGTAGAGGTGGTCCTGGAGGCCGGCCTTGATCCGGGCGACCGCGCGGGTGATCTTGCGGGTCACGAAGGTCTCGCCGCGGCGCGGGGACTCGTGGTTGAAGAGGATCCCGTTCACCGCGAACATGTCGTAGGCCTCGCGGTAGTTCACCGTGGTCCAGTACGCGAAGACCTTGGCGGCCCCGTACGGGCTGCGCGGGTGGAACGGGGTCAGCTCGTTCTGCGGCGGCGGGGTGGAGCCGAACATCTCCGAGGACGAGGCCTGGTAGATCCGGGTGTCCACGCCGCTCGCCCGGATGGCCTCCAGCAGGCGCAGCGCGCCGAGGCCGGTGACGTCACCGGTGTAGAGGGGCGCGTCGAAGGAGACGCGGACGTGCGACTGGGCGCCCAGGTTGTAGACCTCGTCGGGGCGTATGTCGCGGAGCAGGTTCACCAGGGCGACGCCGTCGGACAGGTCGGCGTGGTGCAGCACGAGGGAGCGGTTCTCGGTCTGCGGGTCCTGGTAAATGTGGTCGATCCGCTCCGTGTTGAAGCTGGAGGACCGCCGCACGAGCCCGTGCACCGTGTAGCCCTTGGCGAGCAGGAGCTCGGCGAGGTACGAGCCGTCCTGCCCGGTGACGCCGGTGATCAGTGCGGTCTTGCCCATGTGGGGTCCCCCTGGTTGTCGTTGCGGTCTGTCGTGCCGGCCGGCGGTCTTCCACCGGCCCTGTCGAGGCTGCGCCTCATGGTGTGCGGCGGGCCCGCCGCGCCGTGGAGGGCGGCGGCCCGGAGTGCGGAGCCGGAGGGCCCGCGGCCGCGGCGCGCCCGAGGCCGCCGACCCGGCCCCGGGGGGCCGGATGGGTACCGTACACGCCCGTTCCGGAACCGCCTCCCCACATCCGCCCCTTACCGCCCCGGTCCGGGCGGCACCCGCCCCGGTACGCCCCGCCCCCTCGGAACCGCGGCCCGCGGGCGGGGGCGGCCCCTCCCCCGTAAACCCGCGGCGGCGGACTGGCATCATCGGCGGTATGACAAGTTCGCTGCCGCTCCTGCCCCCGCACGCCCGCGTCTTCGTCGCCGGCCACCGCGGCCTCGTGGGGTCCGCGGTCGCACGGCGGCTGACCGCCGACGGCCACGAGGTGTTCACCCGCAGCCGCGCCGAGCTCGACCTGCGCGACGCCGCCGCGACCGAGGCGTACCTGCGGGACGTCCGCCCGGACGCCGTGGTGCTGGCCGCCGCCAAGGTCGGCGGGATCATGGCCAACAGCACCTACCCGGTGCAGTTCCTGGAGGACAACCTCCGGATCCAGCTCAGCGTCATCGCCGGGTCGCACGCCGCCGGGGTGGACCGGCTGCTGTTCCTCGGCTCCTCCTGCATCTACCCGAAGCTGGCCCCGCAGCCCATCAGCGAGGACGCCCTGCTGACCGGCCCGCTGGAGCCGACGAACGAGGCCTACGCCCTCGCCAAGATCGCCGGGATCGTGCAGGTCCAGTCGTACCGCAAGCAGTACGGCGCCTCGTACATCTCGGCCATGCCCACGAACCTGTACGGCCCGGGGGACAACTTCGACCTGGAGTCCTCGCACGTCCTGCCCGCGCTGATCCGGCGTTTCCACGAGGCCGCGGCCGAGGGGCGCGAGGAGGTGACCCTGTGGGGGTCGGGCACCCCGCGCCGCGAGTTCCTGCACGTCGACGACCTCGCGGCCGCCTGCGCCGTGCTGCTGGAGCGTTACGACGGCGACGAGCCGGTCAACATCGGCTGCGGTGAGGACCTCACCATCAAGGCACTGGCCGAGACGGTCGCCGAAGTGACCGGCTTCGAGGGCCGGCTCGCCTGGGACACCGCCAAGCCCGACGGGACGCCCCGCAAGCTGCTGGACGTCACCCGCCTGACCTCGCTGGGCTGGAAGCCGGGCATCGCGCTGCGCGACGGCATCGCGTCCACCTACCGCTGGTGGCTCGACTCGCAGACCTCGCCCTGATCGCAAGGCCGGCCGCGACGCCGGACGCGGGGCTGATCGCAAGGCCGGCCCCTCAGTACGCCCCGCGACCGTCTACGACGGCGCGGAGCGTACGGCCCATGACGTCGACGTCGCTGGTGAAGGACCAGTTGTCGACGTACTGCAAATCGAGCTGAATCGTTTCGTCCCAGGACAGGTCCGACCGTCCGCTGATCTGCCACAGGCCCGTCATGCCGGGGCGCACGTTCAGCCGGCGCAGCTCGGTCTCGTCGTACCGGGCCACCTCCTCCGGCAGCGGCGGACGCGGGCCGACCAGCGACATGCTGCCCGTCAGTACGTTGAACAGCTGCGGCAGTTCGTCCATCGAGGTCCGGCGCAGCAGCCGGCCCACCCGGGTCACCCGGGGGTCCCGGCGCATCTTGAACATCAGGCCGTCGTTCTCGTTGGCCCCCGCCAGCTCGGCCTTCAGCCGGTCGGCGTCCACGACCATCGTGCGGAACTTCCACATGACGAACGGGACCCCGTCGCGGCCGATCCGGTGCTGGCTGTAGAAGGCCGGTCCGCGCGAGCTGAAACGTATCGCCAGGACGAGCGCGAGGAAGACCGGCGACAGCAGCAGCAGGCCGACGGCGGCGCCCGCCCGGTCCAGCGCCGACTTCAGCAGCGGCTGCACTCCCCTGCGCACGGGCGGCGCGATCCGCAGCACGGCGAGGCCGCCCGCGGAGAGGGTCTCCAGGCGTTTGACGGATATCTCCACCAGACCGGGGAAGACGGCCAGTTCCAGCCCGGCGTCGTGCAGCGCCCAGGCGACCCGGCGCAGCCGCTCCCCGGCGATCCGCACGCCCGGGGCGACGAGCACCAGGTCGGCGTGGTGGCTGCGGACGGCGCCGAGCACGGCGGCGGCGTCGGCGCCGGGGCCGTGCGGGGTCGCGTCCAGCCGGGTCGCGACGGGTACTCCGCTGTCGAGTCGTCCTTCACCGACCGGGACGACACCGACGACGACGTAAGGGTGGTCGGTGCGCGAGGCGAGGTGCGCGATCACGCCTTCGGCCGCCTCGGGTTCGCCGACGACCAGGACCCGGCTGACCGCCTGGGCCTCCCGGCGGGCGGCGGAGAGGTGGCGGTAGGTCAGCTTGTGACAGGCGACGGTGATGAGCAGGGCGGGCAACAGCGCCCCCAGCGCCGCCAGTCGCGGGGTGCTCTCCCCGGTCAGCACCCGGGCGACGGCGAGGACACCGATCAGAATCAGCCAGTCGTGGAGAACGGGCAGCACACCGCGGGACTCACCGAGCACCCGGGCCGCGTACCGTCGGCGCAGCGTCTGAACCGCGGTCCACCCGAGGGCCGCGCCGACGGCGCAGTAGACGGGCCGGGCCTGCTGCGCCGCGTCGAAGACGAGCCCGACGGGAACCGCCGCGCCCAGGAAGTCGGCCGATACCGCTGCGGGAAGGTACCAGCGAGCCTTGTCGCCGAGCCGGCGCGGAGGCGCGGACATCGACGCGGTCGGATCAACGGCCGTCCCGGCCACTCTTTGCGCAGGAAAATGGACATGCCTCATGGGCCCCCCTGGCACGTGGTCTATGACAGTGGCGTGTGCCCGCGGCTTCCCCTGGCGACGGGCATCTGACGCACCGGGAAACAGTACGACAAACACCCGTACGTTTAATGCCGTTCGCGTTAACGGAGCTTCTCGTTGTCCAAGTGTTAGCAACTGGCATCTGCTGTTCCGGATGGCTCGCCCTTCCCTTCTCATACACAAGTGAATGGTTCGGATACCGGATACGTCTCTTCGGACAACGGACTGTTTCCGGCCAACATTTTGATGTGGCCCTGACATCGACGCCCGCAGGTGACACTCTTCGACCGTTCATCGCACAGCCCTGATCTGCCCGGAGGCCCACCCAGCCGTCCGGAACCCCCCTCGCAGAAGGAGTTCGCGTTGAGTCTCACCCCCCAGCGGCGTGCCACCGCGGCCGGCGCACTCGTCGCCGCCGCAGCCCTGCTCGCCGTAGGCATTCAGGCCGGAACCGCCACCGCCGACGCCACCGCGTCGTCGCAGTCCGCCAAGGCGGCTCAGCCCAACCCGGGCGCGGCCGGTCGCCTGCTCAGCGCCTCGGAGCGTGCGACGCTCCTCGCCGACGCCAACTCGACCACCGTGCAGGCGGCCAAGGCCCTCGGCCTCGGCGGCCAGGAGCGCCTGGTGGTCCGCGATGTGGTCCAGGACGCCGACGGCACCACCCACACCACGTACGAGCGCACCTACGACGGCATACCCGTGCTCGGCGGCGACCTGACGGTCCACGCCAAGGGCGGCGTCACCAAGAGCGTCACCAAGGCCACGAACCACGAGATCAAGGTGGCGGACACCAGCCCCTCCGTCGCCCCCTCGGCCGCCGAGAGCCAGGCCGTGTCCGCGGCCAACGCCGCGGGCGCCAAGCAGGCCAAGCCCTCCAAGAACGCCCGCAAGGTGATCTGGGCGGCCGAAGGCGCGCCCGTCCTCGCCTTCGAGACCGTGGTCAGCGGCCTCCAGGACGACGGCACGCCGAGCGAGCTGCACGTGGTCACCGACGCCAAGACCGGCGCGAAGATCACCGAGTGGCAGGCCATCGAGCGCGGCACCGGCAACACCGAGTACAGCGGCCAGGTCACCCTCGGCACCTCGCAGTCGGGCAGCAACTACACGCTGACCGACGCCGGACGCGGCGGTCACAAGACCTACGACCTCAAGGGCGGCAGCTCCGGCACCGGCACGCTCTTCACCAACACCACGGACGTCTGGGGCAACGGCTCCCCCTCGAACCGAGAGACCGCCGGCGCCGACGCCCAGTACGGCGCCCAGGTGACGTGGGACTTCTACAAGAACGTGATGGGCCGCAACGGTCTGCGCAACGACGGCGTGGCCCCCTACAGCCGGGTCCACTACGGCAACGCGTACGTCAACGCGTTCTGGGACGACGGCTGCTTCTGCATGACGTACGGCGACGGCACCAGCAACAACCACCCGCTGACGTCCATCGACGTGGCCGCGCACGAGATGTCCCACGGCCTGACCTCGGTCACCGGCAACATGACCTACAGCGGTGAGCCCGGCGGTCTGAACGAGGCCACCTCGGACATCATGGGCTCCTCGGTCGAGTTCTACGCCAACAACCCGACCGACGTCGGCGACTACCTCATCGGCGAGAAGATCGACATCAACGGCGACGGCTCGCCGCTGCGCTACCAGGACAAGCCGAGCAAGGACGGCTCGTCCGCGGACGCCTGGTACAGCGGCGTCGGCAACCTCGACGTGCACTACTCCTCGGGTCCGGCCAACCACTGGTTCTACCTGGCCTCCGAGGGCTCCGGCGCCAAGGTCATCAACGGCGTGAGCTACAACTCGCCCACGTCCGACGGCCTGCCCGTCACCGGGGTCGGCCGCGACGCCGCCTCCAAGATCTGGTTCCGCGCGCTGACCGTCGGCTACTTCAAGTCGAACACCAACTACGCGGCCGCCCGCACGGCGACCCTCCAGGCCGCCGCCGACCTGTACGGCCAGGGCTCGACCACGTACAACAACGTGGCCAACGCCTGGGCCGGCATCAACGTCGGGGCGCGCATCACCTCCGGCGTCTCGGTCACCCCGATCGCCAACCAGACCACGCAGGTCAACACCGCCGTCAGCCTCCAGGTCCAGGCGACCAGCACCAACGCGGGTGCGCTGAGCTACGCGGCGACCGGTCTGCCGGCCGGCCTGTCGATCAACTCCTCCACGGGTCTGATCTCGGGTACCGCCACCACCGCGGGCACGTCCAACGTGACCGTCACGGTGACCGACTCCGCGGGCAAGACGGGCACGGCGTCCTTCACCTGGACCGTCGGCACGTCCCAGCAGAACGTGTTCGAGAACACGAACGACTACCAGATCGCGGACAACTCGACCGTCGAGTCCCCGATCACGGTGACCCGCACGGGCAACGCCCCGAGCACCCTCAAGGTGGACGTCAACATCGTCCACACCTACGTCGGTGACCTGAAGGTCGACCTGGTCGCCCCCGACGGCTCCGTCTACAACCTGCGCAACCGCACCGGCGGCAGCGCGGACAACATCGTCCAGAGCTTCACCGTGAACGCCTCCTCCGAGGTCGCCCAGGGTGTCTGGAAGCTGCGGGTGGCTGACCTCGCCTCCGCGGACACCGGCTACATCAACAGCTGGAAGCTCACCTTCTGACCCCTACCGGGGTGACGGGGGCCGAGCCGCTCCACGGCTCGACCGATTGATCGCGGGGCCGCCCGGGAGACGACCTCCCCGGGCGGCCCTGTTCCATGACGCGGGAGAGCCCGGCACCACGGGGGTGCCGGGCTCTCCCGTTGCGCGGTGGCGGGTCAGCCGATGCCGCCGAAGATCCGGTCGAACATGTCGGGACCCTGCTCGCCGGGGCGCCCCTGCTCCTCCTCGCGCTGCTCCCGCTCCTCGCGGGCCTGCTGCTCCTGGCGGCCCTGCTCGTCCATCCGGGCCTGGTCCTGCCGGGCCTGCTCCTCCTGGCGCGCCTGGTCCTCGCGCTGGATCTGCTCCTTGCGGGCCTGCTCGTCCCGCTGGGCCTGCTCCTGCCGGCCCTGCTCCTCGCGCGCCTGCTCCTGCCCGGCCTGCTCGTCGCGCTGCGCCTGCTCCTGGCGGGCCTGCTCGTCGCGGGCCGGCTCCTGCCCGGCCTGCTCGTCGCGGGCCGGCTCGTCGGCCGGCTGCGCGCCCGGCTCGTCCATGCGCGGCTGTGCCATCTCCTGCACGGCCGGCCTGGCGCCCGGCAGGCCCGGCCGGGCGTCGTGGCGGCCCCGGTCGCCGTCGCCGTCGCCGAACTCGTCGTCGTCACGCCCGTCGCCGCGCCCGTCGCCGCGCCCGTCGTGGCGGCCCTCGTGGCGGCCTTCGTTGTCGTCCACCGGCTTGAACAGCACCGAACGGACCTGGACGCCGTGCACCCGCTCCCCCGGCTCAAGCGCCCGTTCCGCACGCTCGCCGCAGTCGCGGTCCCGGAACAGCACCGCCAGCGACTCCGTCTCGTTGTGCACGGAGGTCGCCGGGTCCTCCCACGAGGTGCCCGTCAGCCGGTAGCAGGTGTCGTTGTCCGCCGGACGGATCTGGCGGTGCTCGTCGCCGCCGGCCTCGTCGTCGTCGACGAGGTACTCCAGACGGCCCAGCGAGCGGTGGCCGTCGTCATCATCGTGGTCGGCCGCCAGCGAGGTGCCGGCGGTGGGCAGAACGAGAGCGAGGGCACCGAGGAGTGCGGCGGCGGTGGTACGAGCACGCATGGAAAGTCCGTTCTCTGGTCGGCTGGAATGCCGGTCCGGTGGCATCCAGCGGGCAGCGTAGGAGCGGACGATTCAGACGAAACGATTCAGCATGCCCAGCGCGTTCGAAGGTTCACCCTCCTGGATCGGCCGACGGGGCCCATCCGGCAGCCCCCGCGGCCGCGTCGGCCGACACCCCTAGACCCGGTCCGCCGCCGCGACCGCCGCCGCGGGCCGGGGCGCGGTCGGCGCCGCGGCCCCGGTCCGCCCCGTGGAGCGGATCAGCAGGACCACGGCGAGGGCGCCGAGCAGACCCATCACCCCCGAGGCCACGAAGGTCTCCCGCAGCCCGCTCACGAAGGCCGCCTCCACCCAGGCCTTCGCCGTCGGGGCCGCCGCCAGCAACTGCCCCGCCCCGCCCGACGCCAGCGCCTCGGCGGTGCCGCGCGCCCGGCCGGAGCCGGCGAGGCCGTCCGCCAGCCCGGCGTGGAACAGGGAGCCGAGCACCGCGATGCCGAAGGCCATGCCCAGCTGCCGGGCCGTGTTCAGCGCGCCCCCGGCCATGCCGGCCCGGGCCGGTGCGACCGCACCCATCACGGTGGCGGCCAGCGACGGGATCGCCGCGCCCACCCCGGCCCCCGTCACCAGCAGGCCCGGGACCAGCGCCGGCCAGCCGTCACCGGCGTCCAGCATCCAGGCCTGGAGCAGCGCGCCCGCCCCGATCAGGAGCAGCCCGCCGCCGATGGTCAGCCGCGCCGGGGCCCCGTGCAGGAGCCGCCCGGCCAGGGCCGAGACGAGGAACGAGGCCGCGCTCAGCGGCACCACGACCAGGCCCGCGCCGACCGGGCTCAGCCCCTCGACGGACTGGAGCCAGAGGGAGACGTACATCAGGTAGGAGAACGCCGCCCCGGACAGCAGCAGCGCGGCGGTCATGACACCGACGAAGGTCCTGCTGCGGAACAGCGAGAGGTCCAGCATGGGGCGGTCGGTGCGCAGCTCGACGAGGACGAAGACCGCGAAGGCGGCCGCGCCCAGGCCGAGGAGGCCGAGGGTGGCGCCGGAGGTCCAGCCGGTCTCGCCGGCCCGGATCAGCGCGTACGTGACGGCCCCGGCGCCGGCCGTGAAGGCGGTCATGCCGGGCAGGTCGAGGCCCTTGGCGTGCGGGTTTCGGGAGTCGGCGACCGCCTTGAGGGTGACGTACACCGCCAGGGCGCAGACCGGCAGGTTGATGTAGAAGATCCAGCGCCAGCCGAAGTGCTCGGTCAGCAGTCCGCCGATGATCGGCCCGGCCGCGGCGGCGGCGCCGTTGACCGCGCCCCAGACGCCGAAGGCGATCCCGCGGTCGCGCCCCTGGTAGGCGGCGCTGAGCAGGGCCATGGTGGTGGCGAACATCGCCGCGCCGCCGAGGCCCTGTACGGCGCGGAAGGCGATCAGGGCGGCGGGGCCGGTGGCCAGGCCGCAGGCGAGCGAGGCGGCGGCGAAGACCACGAGCCCGCCGAGGTAGACGCGGCGCCGGCCGATCCGGTCGGCGAGGGAGCCCGCGCCGAGCAGCAGGGCGGCCAGCGCCAGGGCGTATATGTCCATCACCCACTGGAGGGCGGAGAACCCGGTGTGCATGTCGGCGGCCATGTCCGGCAGGGCGACGGTCACGATCGTGACGTCGACCAGGAGCATGAAGGCCCCCAGACAGACCGCCGTCAACGGCAGCCACTTGCGCATGGAACTCTCCTCTTGTGGAGTGGATCGAGTCATCGGTTCGGTGGCCCCAAGGTCGCACCCCGTACCCCGCCCCCCACACCCGGCACCCGGCTGCCGCCGGATTCCGGTCATCGACGGGCCTGGAATGATGGAAAACATGAACCGCACCGCACCGGACGAGGAGCTCGACCTCCTCGACCGATCCCTGATCCAGGCGTTGATGATCGACGGCCGGGCCTCCTTCAGCCGGCTCGCCGAAGTACTGGAGGTCTCGGACCAGACGGTGGTGCGCCGCTACCGCCGGATGCGCTCCGGCGGTCTGGTCCGGGTGGTCGGGCTGCCCCACGGCCGCAGCGTCGGGCTGTTCGAGTCCTGGCTGCGCGTGCAGTGCGCGCCCGACGCGGCGCTGGTGGTGGCCGGGGCGCTGGCCCGGCGGCCGGACATCTCCTGGGTGAAGCTCGGCTCGGGCGGGACCGAGATCCACTGCCTGACCAAGGCGCGCACCCGCGCGGACCGCGACGGCCTGCTGCTGGACAAGCTCCCGCGCACCCGCCGGGTGACCGGGGTCAGCGCCCACACGCTGCTGCGGGTCTTCATCGGCGGCCCGGAGCGGTGGTGCGGGCTGGACGTGCTGCGGCCCGAGCAGGTCGCGGCGCTGGAGCGGCCGCCGGCCGGGCCGGTGCGCGAGCGCCACGTCCTGGACGAGGCCGAGCAGGCGCTGCTGTCGGTACTGGGCCGGGACGGGCGGGCCGGCTACCCCGAACTGGCCCGCGCCTCGGGCCTGTCGGAATCCACCGCGCGCCGCCGTCTGGAGCGGCTGCGGGAGCTCGGGGCGCTGTACCTGGACGTGGAGCTCGTGCCCTCCCGGCTCGGCTACGAGGCGGAGGCGACCTTGATGCTGACCGCGGCGCCCGCCCGGCTGGCGGAGGCGGGCGCGGCGGTCGCCCGGCACGAGGAGGTGCCCTTCGCGGCCGCGGTGACCGGGGCGGCGAACCTGCTGGCGGTCGTGGTCTGCCGGGACACGGAGGCGCTGTACACGTACCTGACGGAGCGGATCGGGACCGTGCCGGGCATCGAGCGGGTCGAGGTGATCCCGACCCTGCGCAACATCAAGCGGGCCGGGATGCTGGTGGAGGACGGGCGGCTGATCGACCCGTGAGGCCCGGGGTCGGCCCGCCGCCCGTCCCCCTCGGGGCTCACCTCAGCAGGACCCCGCCCCCCGCGTCGGTGTCGGCGCTGGTGTCCAGGGGGCCCGCGACCAGGCCCAGTTCGGCCGGGCTGGCCAGCAGCGGGTGCGCGGGCAGGATCCGCACGGTGTAGCCGAAGGGCCCCGTACGGTCGAGGGCGAGCGGGCCCTCGTAGACCCAGCGGCCCTCCAGGTCCGGTCCGGAGGCCGGTTTCAGCGGGAAGGTCCGGGCGCCCTGGATCACGTCCTGCGCGTCCACCCGGCCCGCGACGGCCTGCACCTCGACGTCCTCCGGGGCGAGCGCGTCGAGCGCCACCCGGACCCGCAGGGTGAGGGTGGCCCCCAGCTCGGCGGTCCCGCCGACGGGGGCGGCGGCGAGCGCCTCCACGTGCTCGACGGCGACCCGCGGCCAGGCCGCGCGGACCCGGCCCTTCCACCAGGCGAGGTCCCGCGCCGCCTCCGGGTCGAGCGCGCGGTGCGCGAGCGCTGCGGGGGCGTAGAGCCGCTCCACGTACTCCCGCACCATCCGCCCCGCGAGCACCTTCGGTCCCAGGGAGACCAGGGTGCGCCGGACCATCTCGATCCACCGCTCGGGCAGTCCGCTGCGCCCGGCCCGGTCGTAGAAGCGCGGGGCGACCCGGCTCTCGATCAGCTCGTAGAGGGCGTTGGCCTCCAGGTCGTCGCGCCGTTCCACGTCCGTCCCGGCCCCGTCCGCGGTGGGGATGGCCCAGCCGAAGTCGGGCTCGAACCACTCGTCCCACCAGCCGTCCAGCACGGAGAGGTTGAGGCAGCCGTTGAGCGCGGCCTTCATCCCGCTCGTGCCGCAGGCCTCCAGCGGGCGCAGCGGATTGTTCAGCCAGATGTCGCAGCCCGGGTAGAGCTTCTGCGCCATGGCCATGCCGTAGTCGGGCAGGAAGACGATCCGGTGCCGCACCCGGGGGTCGTCGGAGAACCGCACCAGCTCCTGCACGAGGCGCTTGCCGCCGTCGTCGGCGGGGTGCGCCTTGCCCGCGACCACGATCTGCACCGGCCGGTCGGGGTCCAGCAGCAGCCGGCGCAGCCGCTCCGGGTCGCGCAGCATCAGCGTGAGCCGCTTGTAGGAGGGGACGCGGCGGGCGAAGCCGATGGTCAGCACGTCGGGGTCGAGTACGTAGTCCACCCAGCCCAGTTCGGCGTCCGCGGCCCCGCGCTGCTTCCAGGAGGCCCGCAGCCGGTCGCGCACCTCCTGGACCAGCTGCTCCCGCAGCACCCGGCGCAGGTCCCAGACCTCCTGGTCGGCGATGCCCGCCACGGCGTCCCAGCGCGGGGAGCCGCCGACGGACAGCGCGTCCTCGGTCCGGCCCGCCCCGATCTGGCGGGCGCCGAGCCGGACCACTTCGGGCGCCACCCAGGTCGGCGCGTGCACCCCGTTGGTGATCGAGGTGATCGGCACGTCGACCGGGTCGAAGCCGGGCCACAGCCCGGCGAACATGCCCCGGCTGACCGCGCCGTGCAAGGTGGAGACGCCGTTGGCGCGCTGGGCGAGCCGCAGGCCCATGACGGCCATGTTGAACACCCCGGGATCGCCGCCGGGATAGGACTCCGCGCCCAGTTCCAGGATCCGCTCGACGGGTACGCCGGGCAGCTCGCCGCCCTCGCCGAAGTGCCGGGCTACCAGGGCGCGGTCGAACCGGTCGATGCCGGCGGGGACGGGGGTGTGGGTGGTGAACACGGTGCCGGCGCGAACCGCCTCGACGGCGGCGTCGAAGCCGAGCCCCTGCTCACCTTCGAGTTCCCTTATGCGTTCGAGACCGAGGAAGCCGGCGTGTCCCTCGTTGGTGTGGAACACCTCGGGGTCGGCATGACCGGTCAGCCGGCAGTACGTCCGCACGGCGCGGACGCCGCCGATGCCGAGCAGCATCTCCTGGAGCAGCCGGTGGTCGCTGCCGCCGCCGTAGAGGCGGTCGGTCACCTCGCGGGCGGCGGTGTCGTTGTCCTCGACGTCGGAGTCCAGCAGCAGCAGCGGGACCCGCCCGACGCGGGCTTGCCAAATGTGCGCGTGCAACGACCGCCCGCCGGGGAGGCTGAGGGCCACCCGGGCGGGCGTGCCGTCGGTCTCGCGCACGAGGGCGAGGGGGAGCTCGTTGGGGTCGAGGACGGGATAGTGCTCCTGCTGCCAGCCGTCGCGGGAGAGCGACTGGCGGAAGTAGCCGTGCCGGTAGAGCAGCCCGACGCCGATGAGCGGGGCTCCGAGGTCGCTGGCGGCCTTGAGGTGGTCGCCGGCGAGGATGCCGAGACCGCCGGAGTACTGCGGCAGGGCCGCGGTGATACCGAACTCGGGGGAGAAGTAGGCGATGGCGGCGGGCAGGTCCCCACCGTTCTCGTGGGTCTGGTACCACCTGGCGCCGTGGACGTAGTCATCGAGGTCGGCGGCGGCCACGGCGAGCCGGCGCAGGAACCGCCGGTCGCCGGCGAGCTCCTCCAGGCGACCGGCGGACACGGCGCCGAGCAGTCGCACGGGATCGCCGGCAGCGGCTTGCCAGCCCTCGGGGTCGACGGAGTGGAAGAGTTCGCGGGTTTCCGCGTGCCAAGACCAGCGCAGGTTGCGCGCGAGGTCGGCGAGTGGCAGCAGCGGCTCGGGGAGGACGGGGCGCACGGTGAATCGACGGATAGCCTTCACGTGTTCCACCTTCGCAGGGGATCGCGGATCGGAGCGGCCGCACCACGCTGTGCACCCGCGCATCCGTCCACTTTGGATCACTTCCGGAGCCACGAGGCTAGCCCGCGACCGCGCGGTGCGGCCACGGCGCCGACGCGCGCACGGGCCGCGGAGGCGGTATACCGGTGTAGGTCCGGGAGTCCTCAACCGACTTGACGGAGCCTCGGCGGATGTCGAGCCGGGGCTTGGTTATCGGCGTGCCACTACGTACGAGTAGTTAACCAAGCACGCGGATTGGGCGGGACGAGAGTGGGAAGGGCTCCCCGGGTACACGCACGGCGCACACCGCCCACCACCTCTCCCGCCACCCGAGTGAACGCGGACAGGAGCGGCCATGCCCGCAGCCCAGCCGACTTCTGAGCGGCTAGAAACAGAGCGAACAGAGCGTGCACTGCCGGCTGCCCCGTCAGCCGGACCGTTGCCACCGAGCCCCGCGAACTGCCCCCAGGTGATCCCATCATGATCGGTCGCATTCCCGTGCTGGACGTCCGCCCTGCCGTCGACTGCGGCGCCAGACCCGCCAAGGCGGTCGTGGACGAAGTCTTCCGGATCTCGGCCACCGTGTTCCGCGAGGGCCACGACGCCGTCTCCGCCCACGTCGTACTCCGAGATCCGAGCGGCCGGCTGCGGCCGCCCGTGCCGATGCGCGAACTCGCCCCCGGTACCGACCGGTGGGGGGCCAGGGTGTGCGCCGACACCGAGGGCAGGTGGACGTACACCGTCGAGGCGTGGAGCGACCCGATCGCCACCTGGCGGGCGCACGCCGCCATCAAGATCCCGGCCGGGATCGACACCGGGCTGATGCTGCTCGAAGGCGCGGAGCTGTACGCGCGGGCCGGCTCGAAGATCCCCAAGAAGGACGGGCGGGCGCACGTGCTGGCCGCCGCCGAGGCGATGCGCGACGAGGACCGGGAGGTCTCCGTACGGTACGCGGCCGCCCTCGCCGAGCCGGTGACCGAGGCCCTCGCGCGGCGCCCGTACCGGGAGCTGGTCAGCGCCGCGAAGCCGCTGCCGCTGCTCGTGGAGCGCAAGCGGGCCCTGTTCGGCTCCTGGTACGAGATGTTCCCCCGCTCCGAGGGAGCGGTGGTGGAGCCCGGCTCGGTCCCGGTGAGCGGGACCTTCCGGACCGCCGCCGAGCGACTGCCCGCGATCGCCGCCATGGGCTTCGACGTCGTGTACCTGCCGCCCATCCACCCCATCGGCAGCACCTACCGCAAGGGGCCGAACAACACGCTCTCGGCGGGTAGTTGGGACCCGGGCGTGCCGTGGGCCATCGGGTCGACCGAGGGGGGTCACGACGCCGTCCACCCCGAGCTGGGCACCATCGAGGACTTCGACGCCTTCGTGGCGCGGGCCCGCGAGCTCGGCATGGAGATCGCCCTCGACTTCGCCCTCCAGTGCTCGCCGGACCACCCGTGGGTGGAGAAGCGGCCGGAGTGGTTCCGCCACCGCGCGGACGGGACGATCGCGTACGCCGAGAACCCGCCGAAGAAGTACCAGGACATCTACCCGATCCACTTCGACACCGACATGGCCGGGATCGTCGAGGAAACGGTCCGGATCCTGCGGCACTGGATGGACCACGGCGTCCGGATCTTCCGCGTCGACAATCCGCACACCAAGCCCGTCGTCTTCTGGCAGAAGGTGATCGCGGAGATCAACAAGACCGACCCCGACGTGATCTTCCTGGCGGAGGCCTTCACCCGCCCCGCGATGATGCGCACCCTCGCCGCCGTGGGCTTCCAGCAGTCCTACACGTACTTCACCTGGCGCAACAGCAAGGCGGAGCTGACCGAGTACCTGACCGAGCTCACCGGCGACCGTTCCGCGGCCGTCATGCGGCCGAATTTCTTCGTCAACACGCCGGACATCCTGCACGAGTACCTTCAGCACGGCGGACGTCCCGCCTTCGAGGTGCGGGCGGTGCTCGCCGCCACCCTCTCCCCCACCTGGGGGATCTACGCCGGATACGAGCTCTGCGAGAACGAGCCGGTCAAGCCGGGCAGCGAGGAGTACCTGAACTCCGAGAAATACGAGTTCCGGCCACGCGACTGGGCCGCCGCCGACCGCGAGGGGCGCACCATCGCCCCGCTGATCACCACCCTGAACCGGGTCCGCCGCCGCAACCCCGCCCTCCAGCAGCTGCGCGACCTCCATTTCCACTCGACCGACAACGAACAGGTGATCGCCTATTCGAAGCACGCCGGAGCCAATTCCGTACTGGTGGTCGTCAACCTCGATCCGCACCACACCCAGGAGGCGACCGTCTCGTTGGACATGCCGGTACTCGGCCTCGACTGGCACGGGTCCCTCGCGGTGCGCGACGAGCTCACCGGCGAGACCTATCACTGGGGCAGGGCGAACTACGTGCGCCTAGAGCCGGGCCGGACGCCCGCGCACGTGCTGGCCGCTCTGCGACCGTCCCCGCCCACCGGAGGGTCACCCATCACATGATGATCAACGATCCCGTCCACGACACGTTCGAGGACACCCCCGCCAAGGACCGCGACCCCGACTGGTTCAAGCGGGCGGTGTTCTACGAGGTCCTCGTCCGCTCGTTCCAGGACAGCAACGGCGACGGCGTCGGCGACCTGCAGGGCCTCACCGCCAAACTCGACTACCTCCAGTGGCTGGGTGTGGACTGCCTCTGGCTTCCGCCGTTCTTCGCGTCACCGCTGCGCGACGGGGGCTACGACGTCTCCGACTACACCTCCGTGCTGCCGGAGTTCGGCGACCTCGCCGACTTCGTGGAGTTCGTGGACGCCGCGCACCAGCGCGGCATGCGGGTGATCATCGACTTCGTCATGAACCACACGAGCGACCAGCACGAGTGGTTCCAGCAGTCGCGCAAGGATCCGGACGGACCGTACGGCGACTACTACATGTGGGCCGACAACGACAAGCAGTACCAGGACGCCCGCATCATCTTCGTCGACACCGAGACCTCGAACTGGACGTACGACCCGCTGCGCAAGCAGTACTACTGGCACCGCTTCTTCTCGCACCAGCCGGACCTGAACTACGAGAACCCGGCCGTCGTCGAGGAGATCATCTCGGCGCTGCGCTTCTGGCTGGACCTCGGCATCGACGGCTTCCGCCTCGACGCCGTGCCCTACCTGTACGCCGAGGAGGGCACCAACTGCGAGAACCTGCCGCGCACCCACGCCCTGCTCAAGCGGGTCCGGGCCGAGATCGACGCGCACTACCCCGACACCGTCCTGCTCGCCGAGGCCAACCAGTGGCCCGAGGACGTGGTCGACTACTTCGGTGACTTCGCCAAGGGCGGGGACGAGTGCCACATGGCGTTCCACTTCCCCGTCATGCCGCGCATCTTCATGGCGGTGCGAAGAGAGTCCCGCTACCCCGTCTCCGAAATCCTGGCCAAGACCCCGGCGATCCCGGCGAACTGCCAATGGGGCATCTTCCTGCGCAACCACGACGAGCTCACCCTCGAAATGGTCACGGACGAAGAGCGCGACTACATGTACTCCGAGTACGCCAAGGACCCGCGGATGCGGGCCAACATCGGCATCCGGCGCCGGCTCGCCCCGCTCCTCGACAACGACCGCAACCAGATGGAGCTGTTCACCGCCCTGCTCCTGTCGCTGCCCGGCTCGCCGGTGCTGTACTACGGCGACGAGATCGGCATGGGCGACAACATCTGGCTCGGCGACCGCGACGGCGTGCGCACGCCCATGCAGTGGACCCCGGACCGCAACGCCGGTTTCTCCTCCTGCGATCCGGGCAGGCTGAACCTGCCGGTCATCATGGACCCCGTCTACGGGTACCAGGTCACCAGTGTCGAGGCGGCGATGGCATCGCCCTCCTCGCTCCTGCACTGGACGCGCCGGCTCATCGAAGTACGCAAGGCGAACCCCGCCTTCGGGCTGGGGTCGTACACCGAACTGCCCTCGACCAACCCGGCGGTGCTCGCGTTCCTGCGCGAGTACGGGGACGACCTGGTGCTGTGCGTGCACAACTTCTCGCGCTTCGCACAGCCCACCGAGCTGGACCTGCGGTCGTTCAACGGGCGGGTGCCCGTCGAACTCACGGGCGATGTGCGGTTCCCGCCGATCGGCGAATGGCCGTACCTGCTCACCCTCGCGGGACACGGCTTTCTGTGGTTCCGCCTGCGCAGTGAGTAGTCCGGCACCGAAAAGCGGGTAACGGCGGTACGGGGCGGGCGCGCGAATGGGTCAATCGCCCGCCCCTGTACGGATCATCCTGACCCGACACTCGCTCACCGCCGGACAGCAACCATCGCCATCCGGGACACTCTGCGCATTCTGTGACGGCCCGGGGAAAGGACGCGACGCCATGTCGGAGGCTGCATCCGCCCGGAGCCGCCAGGGAAGCCTGGCCGGAGTCCCGCTCGGACCGCTGGAGCCCATGCTGCGGGCCTGGCTGCCGAGACAACGCTGGTTCGCCGGCAAGGGACGCCCCATCACCCGGCTCCGGCTGGTCTCTGCCGTCGAACTGCTGCCGCCCGGGGCCTCCCCCGGGCTGCTCCACCTGCTCATCGGGGTGGATGCCGAAGGCAGTTCGGACTGCTACCAACTGCTCCTCGGGGTACGCCCCAACCTCCCTCCGGCACTCGCGCCCGCGCTGATCGGGTACGCCGAGCAGGGCCCGTACGCCGGCCACGCCGTGTACGAGGGCCTCGGCGATCCGCGGCTCGCGGCGCTGCTGCTGGAACGATTGCGCTCCCCCGGCTCGCTCGGCCCGCTGCGCTTCGAGCGGGATCCGCACGCGCTGATCCCGGCGGCGCCCACGCCCCGGCCGCTCTCCGGCGAGCAGACCAACTCCTCGCTCATCTACGGGGATTCACACATCCTCAAGGTGTTCCGCCGGGTCGGGCCGGGGGTCAACCCGGATCTGGAGCTGCCCCGGGCGCTGGCCGCCGTCGGCTGTGCGCGGGTGCCCGCGCCCGTCGCCTGGTACGAGGCCGAACTGCCCGGCTCCGAACCGCTGACCCTGGGCGTGCTCCAGCCGTACCTGCGCGGCTCCGACGACGGATGGCAGCTCGCGCTGCGCCGGCTCGGCGCCGGGGCCGACTTCACCGCCGAGGCGCACGCGCTGGGCCGGGCCACCGCCGAGGTGCACAGCGCGCTCGCCGACGCCCTGCCCACCCTGGCGCTGGACCCGGAGCAGACCGCCCGGCTCGCCGCCGGGATGACGGCCCGGCTGGCCGCCACCGCCCGGGAGGTGCCCGCCCTGCTGCCGTACGAGGCCGGGCTGCGCGGGGCGTTCGACGCGCTGGCCGCCTCCCGGGGCGCCGGGGTCGCCGCCCAGCGGATCCACGGGGACCTGCACCTGGGGCAGACCCTGCGGGCCCCCGACGGCAGCTGGGCGCTGATCGACTTCGAGGGCGAACCGGCCCGGCCGCTGGCCGACCGCCGCCGTCCCGAACCGGCGGTGCGCGACATCGCCGGGATACTGCGCTCCTTCGACTACGCCGCCCGCTCGCACCGGCCGTTCGCCCCCGCGTGGGCCGACGAGTGCCGGGCGGCGTTCTGCGAGGGCTACGCCCGCACCACCGGCCGCGACCCGCGCGAGGACCCCGTCCTGCTGCGCGCGTACGAGACCGACAAGGCGGTGTACGAGGCCCGCTACGAGTCCCGGCACCGTCCCGACTGGCTGCACGTCCCGATGGCGGCGATCCGGCGGCTCTCGGAGCCCCAGCGGCCGGCCCACCGGCTGCCGCCCGCCCCGGGCACCGCCGCCCACCCCCAGCCCCGTCCGAAGCCCCCGAGGAGGCCGCTCGCGTGAGCGCCGCACGACAGCCGTCACCGACCGTCCGCGACAAAGCGGCCACCGCCCCCGAGCCCGCGACGAAGGCTCGTACGCCACGGGCCCGGCGGGCCGCCGCGCCCCAAGGCATCGCCCCGGCCCCGGCCCTCGACGCCGGGGAGCGGGCCCGGCTGCTGGAGGGCCGCCACCACGACCCGCACGCCGTGCTGGGGTCCCGGCCCGAGCTGGGCGGGGTCACCTTCCGCGCGCTGCGCCCGTACGCGAAGTCCGTCACCGTGGTCGCCGAGGGGCTGCGCGCCGAGTTGCACGACGACGGCGACGGGCTGTTCTCCGGACTGCTGCCGCTGGCCGAGGTGCCGGACTACCGCCTGCTGGTCCGCTACGACGGCGACGAGACCGAGGTCCACGACCCCTACCGGTTCCTGCCGGCCCTGGGCGAGCTCGACCTGCACCTGATCGGCGAGGGCCGGCACGAGGAACTGTGGACGGCCCTCGGCTCCCGCGTCATGGAACACCAGGGCGTCCGCGGCACCCGCTTCACGGTGTGGGCGCCGAACGCCCAGGGCGTGCGGGTGACCGGCGACTTCTCGTACTGGGACGCGGGCGCGTACCCGATGCGCTCGCTCGGTTCGACCGGGGTGTGGGAGCTGTTCCTGCCGGGGATCGGCGAGGGCACCCTGTACAAGTACGACATCACCCGCCCCGACGGCGGCCACACGGTGCGCGCCGACCCCATGGCGCGGCGCGCCGAGGTCCCGCCGGCGACCGCCTCCGTCGTCACCGACTCGCACTACGCGTGGCGGGACGCCGAGTGGATGGCCGCGCGCGGCGCCCGGCCGGCGCACCGCGCGCCGATGTCGGTCTACGAGGTGCACCTGGGGTCGTGGCGGCCGGGGCTCTCCTACCGCGAGCTCGCCGAGCAGCTCCCGGCGTACGTGCGGGAGCTCGGTTTCACGCACGTGGAGCTGATGCCCGTCGCCGAGCACCCGTTCGGCGGCTCCTGGGGCTACCAGGTCACCGGCTACTACGCGCCGACCTCTCGGATGGGCACCCCGGACGACTTCCGGTTCCTGGTGGACTCGCTGCACCGGGCCGGGGTCGGCGTGATCGTCGACTGGGTCCCGGCGCACTTCCCGCGCGACGAGTGGGCGCTGGCGGAGTTCGACGGCCGGCCGCTGTACGAGCACCACGACCCGCGGCGGGCCGCCCACCCGGACTGGGGGACGCTGGAGTTCGACTACGGCCGCAAGGAAGTGCGCAACTTCCTCGTCGCCAACGCCGTGTACTGGTGCCAGGAGTTCCACATCGACGGGCTGCGGGTGGACGCGGTGGCTTCCATGCTCTACCTCGACTACTCCCGCGAGGAGGGGCAGTGGCTGCCGAACGAGCACGGCGGCCGGGAGAACTGGGACGCGGTGAAGCTGCTCCAGGAGATGAACGCGACCGTGTACCGGCGCTGCCCCGGGGTGGTGACGATCGCCGAGGAGTCCACGGCCTGGGAGGGGGTGACCCGGCCCACGGACGCGGGCGGGCTGGGGTTCGGCCTCAAGTGGAACATGGGCTGGATGCACGACACGCTGCGCTACATGTCGAAGGAGCCGGTGCACCGCAAGTACCACCACCACGACATGACCTTCGGGATGATCTACGCGTACAGCGAGAACTACGTGCTGCCGATCTCGCACGACGAGGTGGTGCACGGCAAGCGGTCGCTGGTGTCGAAGATGCCCGGCGACTGGTGGCAGCAGCGGGCCTCGCACCGGGCCTACCTGGGCTTCATGTGGGCCCACCCGGGCAAGCAACTGCTGTTCATGGGACAGGAGTTCGCCCAGGGTGCGGAGTGGTCGGAGGAGCACGGGCCGGACTGGTGGCTGGTCGACCCCGGGTACTCGGCGGCCGGTGACCACCGGGGAGTGCGCGACCTCGTGCGCGACCTGAACCACACCTACACGGCGACGCCCGCGCTGTGGGAGCGGGACTCCGTGCCGGAAGGGTTCTCCTGGGTGGAGGCGGACGCGACGGACGACAACGTCTTCGCGTTCCTGCGGTACGCCGAGGACGGCTCGCCGCTGCTGGCAGTGTCGAACTTCTGCCCGGTGGTGCGGCACGGCTACCGGATCGGGGTGCCGGAGCAGGTGGCGCAGTGGCACGAGGTGCTCAACACCGACTCCGAGGCGTACGGCGGCAGCGGGGTGCGCCACCTCCAGCCGATGCGCCCCGAGCCGGTGCCGGCCCAGGGGCGCCCGGTGAGCCTGCGCCTCACGCTGCCGCCGATGGCGACGATCTGGCTGCGGCCGTGACGGTCCGGCTCAGGCGGTAGCGGTCCGGCTCAGGCGGTGACGGTCCGGCTCGCGAGCTGGGGTTCCAGTTCCTGGCGGAGCTTGCGCTTGGCGCGGGCGCCCACCAGCTGCTGGACGGGTTCGCCGTCGCGGAAGACGAGCATGGTCGGCATGGACAGCACCCCGTACCGGGCGACGACGGCGGGGTTGCTGTCCGCGTCGATCTGCACGACCTTGAGCCGGTCCGCCTCCTCGGCGGCGACGGCGGAGAGGACGGGCGCGAGCTGACGGCACGGCCCGCACCAGTCGGCGGTGAACTCGACGAGCACGGGCCGGCCGCGCTCGCCGAGCACCTCGGCATCGAAGTCCAGGTCGGTCACTTCGGCGACGCCCTTGGCGTGGATCATCTCTTCGGTCTCCCTTTCGTACGGACACGGCTCACGGGTTCATCTCGCATGCGGGCCGGCCGGCTCCCCCTGCCGCCGCCTCCGCTCCGGCCAGCTGCCGCGCGACCTGCTCGCGCACGTCGGCCAGCCGGCCGATCAGCTCGTCCAGCTCGGCGAGCTTGCGCCGGTAGACGGCGAGGGACGCGGGGCAGGAGTCCCCGGCGGGGTGGCCGGCGCGCAGGCAGTCGACGAAGGGCCGGGTCTCCTCCAGCTCGAAACCGAAGTCCTGGAGCACCCGGATCTGGCGCAGCAGGCGCAGGTCGTCCTCGTCGTAGGTGCGGTAGCCGTTGCTGCCGCGCCGCGCCGGGAGCAGGCCGCGCGCCTCGTAGTAGCGCAGGGTCCGCGTGCTGGTTCCGGCGCGCTCCGCCAGTTCACCGATTCGCATGCCGAGACCGTAAGCCTTGACGCCGACGTCAAGGCAAAGGGAGTTCCGGGGGTGTGCGGCGGCAGGGGGTCGGGGCCCTCGCCACCCCCGTATGCGAGGGCCCCCGGTATGGGACACGCAGGTGGCGGATGGCCGGTTCAGGGCCTGTGACGGGGATCACCCGACGGTTGTTCCGATACCGCTGAAATGGAGTGGCCAAATCCGTACGCTGAAATTGGATCTTCGCTCCATCCGATTACCGGACAGTCGCCGGGAAACCCGCCCAAAGCGCCAAACTCCGTAGGAGATTCCTACGAGTTATGGGCTTGTTTGAATGGTCTGTAGTCGCCACCCCTTGGTGACTCCTACCGTGTGCCCTGTGCATTCCAGCCCCCCTTTCAATGCCCCCGCCGCGCGTCGTCTCCGCGCGGCCCTGGGCATGGCCCCCGGTCACGTCGCCTACGGCCTGCGTGCCCAGTACGGCCTGACGGTCGCCCCCGAAACCGTGATGGCGTGGGAGCGCGGCGAGATTTCGCCGACCTCCGCCGAACTCACGGCGCTGGCCGGCGTCCTGTGGTGCGCTCCCGGTGAACTGCTCGCCGAGCCCGTTACCTTGCGGGAGCACCGGATCGCCCGCGGCCTGGGCCCCGACGAACTGGCCCGGCGCATCGGGCTGGACACGAACGCGTACCAGAAGATGGAGGACTCCGGCCGCTGGAAGGGCAACGAACGGCAGTCGGCCGCCCTCGCCTCGACGCTCGGGCTGACCCTGGCCCAGTTCGTGACGGCGACCGGCAAGGAGCAGGAGCTGGCCGAGCTGCTGCGCAGCGCGGTCACCACGCGCTGGCAGGCGTACGGCAAGCCGCTCGGCAAGCTGCTGCCGGTGCCCCGGGCGAACCTGGACCGGGCGCTGGAGAAGCTGCACGGCGAGTACCAGTCGCGGATGGTGGCCACCTTGAGCTGGGGCGGCGGTGGAGGCGCGGCGGCGACGGGCGACGCCGGCCGGGAGTACCTCGCGCAGATCGTGGACCGCTTCTGGGCGGTGGCCGGCGGCGCGATGTAGGGCACCGCGCCGCCCGGGTCCGGTCAGAAGACCGACTCGGCCTCGTACATCCGGTGGTCCGGGACCCGCTTGAGCTCCGTGACGGCCGAGGCCAGGGGGGCCATGACGATGTCGGTGCCGCGCAAGGCGGTCATGTTGCCGAAGTCTCCGCGGTGCACCGCCTCGACGGCGTGCCAGCCGAACCGGGTCGCGAGGACGCGGTCGTACGCCGTCGGCGTGCCGCCGCGCTGGACGTGGCCGAGGATGACCGGGCGGGCCTCCTTGCCCAGCCGGTGCTCCAGCTCGACGGCCAGGCGGTTGCCGATGCCGGCGAAGCGCTCGTGCCCGTACGCGTCGATCGCGCCCTTCTCGTACGGCATGGAGCCCTCGGCCGGGTGCGCGCCCTCGGCCACGCAGACGACCGCGAACTTCTTGCCCCGGGAGAAGCGTTCCTCCACCATCTTCACCAGGGCGTCCACCTCGAACGGGCGCTCCGGCAGGCAGATCCCGTGGGCGCCGCCGGCCATGCCGGACTCCAGGGCGATCCAGCCGGCGTGCCGGCCCATGACCTCGACGACCATGACCCGCTGGTGGGACTCGGCGGTGGTCTTGAGGCGGTCGATGGCCTCGGTGGCGACCATCACGGCGGTGTCGAACCCGAAGGTGCGGTCGGTGGAGGAGATGTCGTTGTCGATGGTCTTCGGTACCCCGACGACCGGCATCCCGGCGTCCGCCAGCATCCGGGCGGCGGTCAGCGTGCCCTCGCCGCCGATCGGGATCAGCGCGTCGAGGCCGTACCGCGTCGACAATTCCTGCGCGTGCTCGGCGGCTTCGTGCAGCCGGGCGCGCTCCATGCGCGCCGAGCCGAGGATGGTCCCGCCGCGGGCCAGGATGCCGCTGACCGCGTTGATGTCCAGGGGGCGGTAGTGGCCGTCGAGCAGGCCCTTGAAGCCGTCCTCGAAGCCGATGACTTCGTCTCCGTGTCCGACCAGCGCACGGTGTACGACCGACCGGATGACGGCGTTCAGTCCGGGGCAGTCGCCGCCTGCGGTGAGAACTCCGATACGCATCGTGCTGTGTCTCCTGCTCCTGGTCGCACCTGGCCGTACGCGTGCGGGCGGGCGGCCGTACATGTGAAGGGCGTATTACTGAAGCCTTGTCCGATTCTTCCACGGGGCCGGGGTGCGGCGCTCTCCGCGCCCGGGCCCCGCAGGGCCTTGCGGCCCTCCCGACCGGGCCTTTTCCCGGCGGGCGTCGTACCTATACGCAGAGGTATTGTCAAGAGGTCAAGCCCACACTAACTGGGACAACCGACTCGGAGATCCGCCGGGTGGCGCCTGAGCCGCTCCGGGGGCGAAACATGGACGGAGAGCACGCGTGACGCGCAGCGTGTACGTGACCGGTATCGAGCGGGGGGACGGCCGGCAGGTCGTCGAGCTGGGGATCATGGAGCTGCTGGCCCGGCAGACGGGCCGGGTGGGGGTCTACCGTCCGCTGCTGCACGACAGTCCCGACCGGCTCTTCGACCTCTTGAAGGCCCGCTACCGGATAGACCAGGACGCGGCGTCCGCGTACGGCATGGAGTACCAGGAGGCGTCGGCCGTCCTCGCCGAGAAGGGCACCGACGAGCTGGTCTCGCGGCTGGTCGACCGCTACCACCGGGTGGCCCGCGACTACGAGGTCATGCTGGTGCTCGGCACCGACTACGCCGACACGAACCTGCCGGACGAGCTCGCGCTGAACGCCCGGATCGCCAACGAGCTGGGGGCCGTGGTCGTGCCCGTGGTGGGCGGTACGAAGCACTCCGCCGAGGCCGTCCGGGCCGAGGCCCGCAACGCCTACCGGGCGTACGAGGGCCTCGGCTGCCACGTGGTGGCCATGGCGGTCAACCGGGTCGCCGCCGAGGACCGGGACGTCATAGCCGAGTGGCTGGCCGCCCGCCTCCCGGTGCCCTGCTACGTACTGCCGGACGACAAGTCCCTCTCCGCCCCGACCGTCGCCGAGATCACCCGGGCGCTCGGCGGCGAGGTGCTGCTGGGGGACGACGCCGGGCTGGCCCGGGACGCCCTCGACTTCGTCTTCGGCGGCGCGATGCTGCCGAACTTCCTGGGCGCGCTGACCCCCGGCTGCCTGGTCGTCACCCCCGGGGACCGCTCCGACCTGGTCATCGGCGCGCTGGCCGCGCACACCTCCGGTACCCCGCCGATCGCCGGGATCCTGCTGACGCTGAACGAGCGCCCCGGCCGGGACATCCTGACGCTGGCCTCGAAGCTGGCGCCCGGCACGCCCGTGGTGTCGGTGGCAGGTAACAGCTTCCCCACCGCCACGGAACTCTTCTCGCTCCAGAGCCGTTTGAACTCCGCCACTCCGCGCAAGCTGGAGACCGCGCTGGGCCTGTTCGAGCGGCACGTGGACACCGCCGAGCTGCGGGACCTGCTGTCGGTGGCCCGCTCCGAGCGCGTCACGCCGATGATGTTCGAGAACGAGCTGCTGGAGCGCGCCCGCGCCGAGCGCCGCCGGGTGGTGCTGCCCGAGGGCACCGAGGAGCGGGTGCTGCGCGCCGCGGACGTGGTGCTGCGGCGCGGGGTCTGCGACCTGACCCTGCTCGGCGAGCAGCCGGTGATCCTCAAGAAGGCCGCCGACCTGGGCATCGACATCTCGGGCGCCCAGCTGATCGACCCGGCGACCTCCCCGCTGCGGGAACGGTTCGCCGAGTACTACGCCGCGGCCCGGGCCCACAAGGGCATGACCGTCGAGCTGGCCAACGACGTGGTCACCGACGTCAACTACTTCGGCACCCTGATGGTCCAGGAAGGCCTGGCCGACGGCATGGTCTCCGGCGCCGTGCACTCCACCGCCGCGACCATCCGCCCCGCCTTCGAGATCATCAAGACCAAGACGGAGGGGTCCATCGTCTCCTCCGTCTTCTTCATGTGCCTGGCCGACCAGGTCCTGGTCTACGGGGACTGCGCGGTCAACCCGGACCCTGGCGCCGAGCAGCTCGCCGACATCGCCGTCCAGTCCGCTGCCACCGCCGCCGCCTTCGGCGTCGAGCCGCGGATCGCGATGCTCTCGTACTCGACCGGCACGTCCGGCACCGGCGCGGACGTGGAGAAGGTCCGCAAGGCCACCGAGCTCGTCCGCGCGCAGCGGCCCGACCTGCTGGTCGAGGGGCCGATCCAGTACGACGCCGCCGTCGAGCCCTCCGTCGCCGCGACGAAACTGCCCGGGTCGGAGGTGGCCGGGCGGGCGAGCGTGCTGATCTTCCCGGACCTCAACACCGGCAACAACACGTACAAGGCCGTCCAGCGCTCGGCGGGCGCCGTCGCGGTCGGTCCGGTGCTCCAGGGGCTGCGCAAGCCGGTCAACGACCTGTCGCGCGGCGCCCTGGTCCAGGACATCGTCACGACGGTGGCGATCACCGCGATCCAGGCCCAGTCGCCCGCCCGGCCGCAGCCGTCGGCCGGCTGACCCGTACCTCCCCCTCCGCCCCCAGTGAAGAAGGCATCCACACCTGTGACCGCATCACGCATCCTCGTCCTCAACTCCGGCTCCTCCTCGCTCAAGTACCAGCTGCTCGACATGGCGGACTCCTCCCGGCTCGCCGTCGGCCTGGTCGAGCGCATCGGCGAGCGGACGTCCCGGCTCGTGCACGAGCCGCTGACCGGACCCGGCGCCGCGGGCGGCAAGCGGGAGCAGGCCGGCCCGATCGCCGACCACGAGGCCGCGCTGAAGGCGGTCGCGGCGGAGCTGGCCGCCGACGGGCTGGGCCTGGACTCCCCCGAACTGGCCGCCGTGGGACACCGGGTGGTGCACGGCGGAGTCCGGTTCACCCGGCCGACGGTGATCGACGACGAGGTGCTGGCGGAGATCCGCAGCCTGATCCCGCTGGCCCCGCTGCACAACCCGGCCAACGTGACCGGCATCGAGGTGGCCCGCTCCATGCGCGCCGATCTCCCGCAGGTCGCCGTCTTCGACACGGCCTTCCACTCGACGATCCCGGAGTACGCGGCCCGGTACGCGATAGACGCCGAGACGGCGCGGAAGTACGACATCCGGCGGTACGGGTTCCACGGCACGTCCCACGCCTATGTCTCGCGGGCGACGGCCGAGCTGCTGGGCAAGCCGGTGGCGGACGTCAACGTGATCGTGCTGCACCTGGGCAACGGCGCTTCGGCCTCCGCCGTCCGCGGCGGGGTCTGCGTGGAGACGTCGATGGGTCTGACCCCGCTGGAGGGGCTGGTCATGGGAACCCGGTCGGGCGACCTCGATCCGGCCGTGATCTTCCACCTGGCGCGGGTAGGCGGCCTCTCGGTGGATGAGATCGATTCGCTCCTGAACAAGAAGAGCGGTCTGCTGGGCATGTGCGGGGACAACGACATGCGCGAGGTGCTGCGGCGCGCGGGCGAGGGGGACGAGGCGGCGGCGACGGCGTTCGCCGCGTACGTCCACCGGCTGAAGAAGTACATCGGTGCGTACTCGGCGGTGCTCGGGCGGGTGGACGCGGTGACGTTCACGGCCGGGGTCGGCGAGAACGCCCACCAGGTCCGGGAAGCTGCGGTGGAGGGGCTGGCCGGACTGGGCCTGGCGCTCGACCCGCAGGCCAACGCGGTGCGCTCGTCGCGGCCGCGGCTGGTCTCGGCGCAGGACGCCCGGGTGGCCGTGGCCGTGGTACCGACGGACGAGGAACTGGAGATCGCCACTCAGGCCTACGCGCTGGTTACCCGGTAGTCACTTTGGACTTTCCACCAGACGGAATATTCCGCTACGAAACAAACCGATAGGATCCGCTCCATGCGCCGTTCCAAAATCGTCTGCACGCTGGGCCCCGCCGTCGACTCGTATGAGCAGCTGAAAGCGCTCATCGAGGCAGGCATGAACGTGGCCCGATTCAACTTCAGCCACGGATCCCAGGCAGAACACCAGGAGCGGTACGACCGCGTCCGGAAGGTCTCCGAGGACACCGGGCGCGCGGTCGGCGTCCTCGCCGACCTCCAGGGCCCGAAGATCCGGCTGGAGACCTTCGCCGAGGGTCCCGTCGAGCTGGTGCGCGGTGACGAGTTCACCATCACCGTCGAGGACGTCCCCGGTGACAAGTCCATCTGCGGCACGACCTACAAGGGCCTGCCGGGCGACGTGGCCAAGGGCGACCCGATCCTGATCAACGATGGCAACGTCGAGCTCCGGGTGACCGAGGTCGACGCCGTGCGCGTCAAGACCATCGTCATCGAGGGCGGTGTCATCTCCGACCACAAGGGCATCAACCTGCCCGGCGCGGCCGTGAACGTGCCGGCCCTGTCGGAGAAGGACATCGACGACCTGCGCTTCGCCCTGCGGATGGGCTGCGACATGGTCGCCCTGTCCTTCGTGCGCGACGCCAACGACGTCAAGGACGTCCACAAGGTGATGGACGAGGTCGGCCGGCGGGTCCCCGTCATCGCCAAGGTGGAGAAGCCGCAGGCCGTGGAGAACATGGCAGCCGTGGTGGACGCCTTCGACGCGGTCATGGTGGCCCGTGGCGACCTGGCCGTCGAGTACCCGCTCGAAAAGGTCCCGATGGTGCAGAAGCGGCTCATCGAGATGTGCCGCCGCAACGCCAAGCCGGTGATCGTCGCGACCCAGATGATGGAGTCGATGATCACGAACTCCCGCCCCACCCGCGCGGAGGCGTCCGACGTCGCCAACGCGATCCTGGACGGCGCGGACGCGGTCATGCTGTCGGCGGAGTCCTCGGTGGGCGCCTACCCGATCGAGACCGTCAAGACGATGTCGAAGATCGTCACGGCGGCCGAGGAGGAGCTGCTCTCCAAGGGCCTCCAGCCGCTGGTCCCGGGCAAGAAGCCCCGCACCCAGGGCGGCTCCGTCGCCCGCGCGGCCTGCGAGATCGCCGACTTCCTCGGCGGCAAGGCGCTGATCGCCTTCACGCAGTCCGGTGACACGGCCCGGCGGCTCTCCCGCTACCGCGTGCAGCAGCCGATCCTGGCCTTCACCACGGACCGGAACACCCGCAACCAGCTCACGCTGAGCTGGGGCGTCGAGTCCTACATCGTCCCGCACGTGGACACCACGGACGCGATGGTCGACCTGGTCGACGGCGAGCTGCTCAAGCTCGGCCGCTACAACCCCGGCGACACCATGGTCATCACGGCCGGTTCTCCCCCCGGCGTCCCGGGCACGACCAACATGGTCCGCGTCCACCACCTCGGCGGCGCCACCGCCTGATCCGCCCCGCTCCCCCTCTGCCCGCACAGAGACCGAGGCCGTCCCCACCCCCTCCGGGCGGGGCCGTCCTCGGTGTACGGGGGGCGCACCGCGGGCCGGTGGCCCGTATACGACCGCGGGGGGCGCGCCCCCCCCCGAAGGGGAAGGGGGGGGGTGGGTGTCTTGCCGGGGGGGGTACCCCCTGGGGTCCCCACGAGTT